>CAZNMY010000001.1:0-13411 GCA_964574325.1 uncultured Devosia sp.
GAACATGTCCTGCTGCAACTCGGCGAGCCACTTGTTGGAGCGCGTCTCCTCGCCGCCGCCTTCGTATTCGACGAGACGGCCCGACGACAGGATGAGCGGGAAGTCCTTCGCGATCCCCTTCTCGACGGCAGCCTTTTGAATGGA
This sequence comes from uncultured Devosia sp., assembly GCA_964574325.1. GTDB lineage: Bacteria > Pseudomonadota > Alphaproteobacteria > Rhizobiales > Hyphomicrobiaceae > CAMDPA01. The sequence continues at coordinate 145 of CAZNMY010000001.1, forward strand.
AGCGCCCTGGTTGGGGAGCCGGAAGTGTCGGAAGTCGGGACGCGTCGGATATTTGGCGACGAGGTCGACGCGAGGCGAGTAGATCGGCTCGCGATGGGTCGGCACGGGGTCGGGCAGGTCCCAGGCGACGGCGCGGGCCTTGCCATTGCCGTAGGGCGTGCAGCCGTGTGCGATGGCGACACGCTGGATGCCGCCGGACAGATCGATGGCCCAGGATACGGTGTCGGGGTTGGCGCCGCCGATCCGTGTGATGGTCGCGAGTTCCTCGGGCCGCAGGTCCTTGTCCCAGCCGAGCTTCTTCAACACTGCCAATGTGAATTCCGGATAGCCGTCGGTCAGCTCGCTGTCCTTGGAGTAAACGCCCTTGGCGAGCATGCTGGTGCGGATTTCCTTCTCGACCTCCTTGCCGTCCTCCATCACCTTGGTCTTGGTGACGCGTTCGAGGCCGAAGCGGGGGCGGAAGGTGCCACCGCCATCCTTCACCGCCATCGTCGTGTTGTAGAGGATGGGCGAGCCGGGATGGCGCATTTCGGGCGTGCCCCAGCAGGGCCAGGGCAGTCCGTAATGGTCGCCCGCGACTTCGGCAGGAGCGCCGGGAAGGGAACGAAGCGTCACGATGTCGAACTTGTCCTGGTTCGCCATGTGCGCCTTGAGGCGCTCGGGAGACTGGCCGCAGTAGCCGGTGGACCAGCCGCCGCGGTTGATCTCGCGGAGGACGGACTCCGGTTCCGGCTCATCGCCGAACTTGCCCTTGACCATCTTGATGTTCTTGAACATCCGGTCGCCGAAGCCGAGCTTCTTGGCGAGTTCGTACATCACCCAATAGTCATTGGCGCTCTCGAAGATCGGCTCGACGATCTTCTGGCCCCACTGAATCGAGCGGTTCGACGCGGTGCGCGAGCCGTCGCACTCGAGCTGGGTCGAGATCGGCAGCAGGTAGGTGTTGTCCTTGCGGTTACCGAGCGAGATGAAGTTGGTCGGATGCGGATCGGCGACGACGAGCAGGTCGAGGGCGGCGAGGCCTTTGACGAACTCGGGCATACGCGGAACGGTATTGCCGCCGTGACCGAACACGACAGCCGCCTTGACGTTGTCGCGCTGTGAGACCTGATCCTTCGGCAACGTGGCAGCGTCGAACCACCGGGTCGAGGGAATGCCCGGCATGTTGCGCATGTTGATGGTCGTATTGTTCGGACCGGGCAATTTGTCGAAGCGGCTGTCGAGCCACTCGTATTCGACTTCCCAGACGCGGCTCCAGTGCCGCCACGCGGGATCGGCGAGGCCATAGTAGAGCGGCAGCGTGCCGATATCGACGCCGAGATCCGTTGCGCCCTGCACGTTGCAGTGGCCGCGGAAGATGTTGGCGCCGGTGCCGGGGAAACCGACGTTGCCGGTCGCCAGGAGCAGGATGCACGAGGCGCGGACGTTGGCGGTGCCGACCGTGTGCTGGGTCTGGCCCATGCACCAGATCAGCGTCGCCGGCTTCTGCTTGGCGAACATTTCAGCGACGCGCTTCATCTGCTCGCCGGGAACGCCAGTGATGTCCTCGACCGTCTTCGGGTCGTATTTCTTCACCTCGGCGCGAATTTCATCCATGCCGTAGACGCGCTGATCGATGAACTGCTTGTCCTCCCAGCCGTTCTCGAAGATGTGCCACAGCATGCCCCAGAGCACGGGAATGTCCGTGCCCGAGCGGATGCGCACGTATTCGGTCGCGTGGGCGGCCGTGCGGGTCATGCGGGGATCGATGACGATGAGGTTGGCACGATTCACTTCCTTGCCGGACAGCACGTGCTGCAACGAAACGGGATGTGCCTCGGCCGGGTTGCCGCCCATGATGATGGCGGTCTTGGCGTTGCGGATGTCGTTGTAGGAGTTGGTCTGCGCGCCGTAGCCCCAGGTATTCGCGACGCCCGCGACCGTCGTCGAGTGGCAGATTCGTGCCTGATGGTCGACGGAATTGGTGCCCCAGAATGCCGCGAACTTGCGGAACAGATAAGCGCCTTCATTCGAAAACTTGGCGGAGCCGAGCAACCAGACGGAGTCCGGCCCGCTCTTCTGGCGGATCGCCGTCATTTTCTGGGCAACTTCGGTGAGTGCGACTTCCCACGTGATCTTCTTCCATTGCCCGCCTTCGAGCTTCATGGGGTATTTCAGGCGGCGGTCGCCGTGGACGATCTCGCGGATCGCGGCGCCCTTCGCGCAATGCGTGCCGCGGTTGATCGGCGATTCCCAGGCGGGCTCCTGGCCGACCCAGACGCCGTCCTGCACTTCGGCAATGACGGTGCAGCCGACGGAGCAGTGGGTGCAGATGTTCTTCTTGCGCTCGATCTTGACGCCGGGCTTCACGGGCCCCGCTTCGGCTTTGCGGACGCCGGTTACGCCGAGCGATCCGACGGCCGCGATGCCGCCGGCCGCGAGACCGGAACGAGCGAGGAAGGATCGCCGGTCGAGCTTTTGCGCGCCGGTGTCGACGAGTGCGGTCCTCAAAGAGGACGCGCGGGCAGTGAATTCCTTGCGCCGGATGAGCACGGTGATGCCTCCTTGCCAGCTATGAGATCAATAACGGTTGGTGCGGTAGTAGGCCTTGACGTGATCCGTTTCACGGTAGCGGGCCTTCTTCTTGTCGGCGTCGTTCTCTGCGGCAGCAGCGGGCGCAGGCGCGCCCACGGCGACGGCCGCGCTCGCCACGCTGGCGCCGCCGATCGATTTCAGGAAGCCACGGCGATCGACCGATTTTCCGTCATCGTTCCGAGATTTCATTTCTGCCTCCAGTTGACCTGAGAGCTGCGCAAAGCAGCGATTGGCTGGTCGCGTTGGTGTTCCGTCAGTCGTCGATCTGGAAAGCTTCACGCTCCAGCTCGATGAAGCAGTTGCCGAGCGCGGCGACGGCCTTGTAGAAGTTGGCGGATGGAGAGACGCCGATATCGGCGAAGCAGCGTTCCGCCCAGGGGGCGAGGTGGCGGTCGAAGAATGCCTTCTGCCTGACGATGTCGGCGTCGAAGGTGCCATCGGCGAAGCCGCCCATGACTTCGAGAAGCAACCCCAGATGATCTTCGGGATCGAAGTTGCCGTCGGCGCGCTCGATGCCGAGAATGCGCAAGTCCTCGCGAAGATTCGCGAGAGGCTTCTCGTGCAGGAAGCCCGTCAGATAGAACGAAGCGTAGGGCAGCAATTCGCCGCGGCCGATGCCGATGAACAGGGCGAAATACTCGTTGGCGACGTCGGCCTCGCTGTAGCGGGCGGCGGCTTGCGCCAATTGCATCCGGGCCATGCCGATCGGAGATACGTCGCCGCGCAACCTGGATAGCTCGGAGAGCAGCGCGGCGTCGGGGGCGCGGCGCAGCAGCCGGGCGAGCAGGAGATACTCACGGGCGCGGGCGAGTTCGATATCGTCGATGGGGGACGGGGCCGGTTGGCTTTCACCTTCCCCGCGATAGAGGTCGGGCCTCAAGGTCGTGCGCGTCACGCCCGTCAGTGCTTCGACGGCGAGCACACGGTCGGCCGGAACCTTCGTCCAGGTGGACACGGAGGGTTGGCGAATGCCGAGGCCACGGGCGAGAGCACCCACTCCTCCCACGGCTTCAATCGCGCGCTGTAGCCCGTCTTCTCGCATTGCAACCGGCGTCCGGTTCGGCCCGTCCAACGGCATAGGTCCGTCTTGAAAGGCCAGTCTCCCAAAGGCTGTTGTCGACATAGGGCAAACCTATGGCAACTGTCTATGGAGGGGGCTTACGTATTTGTTGCTACTTTCGATCAACCCGGCAGCGCCCCGCCGTGACGGCGTCGCAGTGGTGCAGGATTTTGTTGCGCTGCAGCCATTCGAGGCGCTGGGGGTTCAACTGCCTGTAAGGGAAGGCTCGAAATGTCCGATCGGCTGACGCTGGCGAGGTGTGGCGGGGCCGGTTCCTCTTGCGCTGCAACAGGAGGTGCGTCGGTCGGATCAATTTTCCGTTGATCGGATATCTCGATGAGATTTTCGGTTGCAGGACCGGTTTCGTCCGGCGGCGCGTCGGTGGATGTCAGTGTCCGCGAGATCGCGCTGGTCGCATCGGCGAACGAAAGACCGGCGGTCGAGCCTTCTTCGATCAGCTCATAGAAGGGGGCGCCGCCGGGAATGTTCCAGTTCCATTGGTTCTCGGCGACCTCGATGAAGTCGCGGATGTTGGGGTCGAGCGTCCATATACGCGCGAGCGCGGCGTTGCGCAGTGCGGCGGGCACGCGGAGATCGAGGAAGGCTGCGATATCGCTTTCAGCCGTCAATTCTTCGATGCGCGGCAGTTTTTCGAGATCGAGCGGGGCTTCGCTCTCCACCGCATCCGGCTGCGAGGCATCTGCCCCGGCAGGTTCCGGGGCTCGGAGCGCATCGGGCTGCGTTGCGGCATCCGCGGGCGGGGTCGGTACGGGCTGCTCGGTGGGCGCATCGGTGCGAGCAGCGCGCTGCTTCATGCGCGACCAGCGGGAGAGGAAGGGTTCGTCGTCGTCGGGTTTGTTCATGGCGCTATGCTCAAGACCTGTCGTCGTCGATAGGGCGGCGGCGCCCGGCGATTTGGGGCGGTCGCTTGTCGCGTTTGCGCTTTTCGAACACGCGTTCGACGTGGTGCTCGTCGATGAATGCGGCGATCGCGGAGGCGAGGCCAGGGGGAATGTCGATCACCTCGACGACGTTCGTGCCGGTTTCGGTGTAGCCTTCGCCTTCGGTCGGATCGGCGGTCACGGCCACGATGTCGACGGGCGGTTCTGGACCGTCGGGCCGCATGACGACCCACAGGCGCGGGTGCTCTGCCAGGAGATTGCTGCGGTAATAGGTGGTTTCCGTCGAATAGAGACGGACCGGGAAAGAGCCGGCGAAGTAGCTCACGCGATCGTCACTCTTGGAAAGGACGGTCCATGGGGGAGCCTCGGGAATGCCGTCCAGGGCCTGTCTCGGCAGCCAGATCGGCTCGCCCCAGACGCTCGACGGCTCGAGCCGCTCGATGACGAGGCCGACGATGATCTCACGCTCGACCATGGTGTCCTCCCGACGTGTTCACGACGGCGTCCGGGAGACCGACGAGAAGATTCTGCGGCTTCAGGGCGACGATGCGGGCGGGCGTCATCGACAAAATGAGATAGATGGTTTTTCCGGCGGATTCCGCAACCTGGGGCAACTCCAGGGCGTAGAGCGCGACGATGCGGTCCAAGGTGTCGCTGGGCACCTTTTCTCCGCGCCACAGGCGGTTGCCGATGCGTGTCGATTCCGCGTCGAGGCCGACGAACCAGTGCCAGGCTTCGTCGTCGATGCGATCGAGCGGCGTGATGCGCGCCTGAATGCCGAGCATGTGGGCGAGCCAGCGCTGCAATACCGAAGCCAATGCCGAGCGTCCCGATCCGTTCGGTGAGAAGTCGAGCACCATGTCGAATTGCTCCGAACGCTTCCAATAGAGTTCGGCATTGGCCGGCGTGACGATGTCGAGCTGGCGGGCTTTGTGCTCGCCGAGCATCGCGGTCAGTGGTGAGGCGTGAAGCGATTTTTCCTCGCCGTCGACGACTTCCTCGTCGGCGAGCAGGATGCCGCCCTGCTCGCGCGTGAGCCGTTGCGGGCGGAACATCAACTCGCCTGCGCGCAGCGTGAGGGGGTCTGTTTCGCCATCCAGCACATTGCGCATGATGACGTGGAGGAGCTGGGTGACGAACAGTGGCGGCGTGTTGCCCACGCCCTTGCGCATCAGTTCGAGATAGGCGCTCTCCAGCGTGGGATGGCGCAGCAGGAGATCGCGGAAGGAGAGGAGCGTACGCCAGTTCTCACGGGCGTCGCCGTCGGCCATGGCGTCGATGTCGGCGGCGGACACTGCGGCGCCGGGAGAGGTCATGAGCCGCGCATGCAACGCGCGCTCCGCGTCGCAGGCTTCTTCCGGCGGAACGAGCTCCGGGCGGGCGAGATACAACTTGAGGAAATCGTCAGTGAGAACGAGGAACCCGTCCTCGTTCCTGTCCAACAGCAGATGGCCGGACGAGACCCAGAAATCGATCATTTGCGTTGTTCCATGAGCCCGACGAAATCGACCTCCTCGATCCGGGGCTGATCCGGATCATCTTCGTGAGCGATGCCGATCGGTTGGACGCAGCCTTGCGCAAAGGTGTTCGCTCCGGGGGCCAGCGTCGTCCTGATCGTGCGAAAGCGCTCGCGAACGGAGCCGTCCGGCTCGATGGTGCGCTGCAATGCGATCACGGTGCCGAGCGGATGGCCGGCGAGAGACGCGGAGAAATCGATCTCTTCCCGCGCAGCGGCGCGGCCTGCCTCGATGTCGGGGGCGCCGTGCTCATCGACGAGGTGGCGTGCAAGCCGTTCCGTCAGGTCATCGACGTCGGCGGCGGTGGCTTCGGCGACCTCGACCAGCGTGGACCAGCCGAACGTGGCGAGGCCGAGGAAGCCGGATCGGAAGGCTGCGCGTACCTTGCCGTCGAGGGTCGCGGGATCCTGATCCCAGAACATGAATGCGCCGGGGCTCGCCCATTCGCCGGGCTCTGCCGCCTCGGCGAATACGAAGGTGTCGGAGCGGTCGAGCCGCACTGTGCGCAGCAGTTTCATGGGCGATCGTGTTCCATCAGATGAGGGGCTCCCCGGTCGCCGGATCGAGCCAGCCGCATGCGGCAAGTGCCGGCACGAGGGCCTGACGTTCTGCCGGGCCCGATTTGCCGGAGCGATGGATGATTAGATCGCCGTTGGCGTCGATGCCGCGGCGGGCGCTGCGATCGGCGGCGAGGCGGGCCAGGTAGTCGGCGCCTATGGGCTTGAAGCCGTTCTCGCGCCAGGTATGGAAGTGCACCATGAGGTGGCGAGCGAAGCTGCCGATCAGCAGGCGGGGCTCGAGGATGTCGAAGCCTTCCGCCTCGAGGCTGGTGTGATCGCGGCTGGCGGGGCCGGCATGCATCATGAGGCGCATCATCAGGCCGAGCACCAGCCATTGCGGCGGCTGATCCTCGGCAGCGCCCGTCGGCCAGGCGAGCCGCATGCCGCCGATCAGGCCGCCGTCGAACATGATGGTATCGGGCCAGGCGAAAGTGATCGGCTTTTCCGGGGGGCAATGGGCCGCCAGGGAATCCGCGGCTGCGTTCATGCCGGCGAAGATCGCCCGACGCGCCGTCGCCAGCGGCTCCTCGGGTTCCAGTACCACCGCCACCTCCACGAGATCGAAGCGGCGGGTCCACACCAGGGTGCCCGCGCCTTCGCTTTCGGCGATTTCAATGGCCTTGGCGTAGGCGTCGCCAAGCTCGCGCAGGCCGATGGCGCGGTAGCCCGGCGGAAGATCGAGTGCGCTGTCTGGCGATGAAGCTCGCAAGGTTCGGCCTATGGTGCACGAGGCTGGAGACGTCACCCGTCGGCTACGTGGCCGGGCGGATCATGGACCGATTGTTATATGTGGTTTCGTGCCCTAGATGAACATCGCAACCGGGCGGAAGATCCCTGAATACACGACGAAAGGCAAACGCCGATGGACAAACCCGCGCAACGGCCGGGACAGGCGTCGCCGCCGACACCGCAGAACACGGTCATCGTCTGCTCGTGTGAGGACACCATGCCCCTGGATCTCGGGGCGCTTCAGAATGCGTGCAAGGGGGATCTCGTCAAGGGCGCGCGCCATCTGTGCCGGGGGCAGATCGATCTGTTTCGGGCGAGTGCGGGGGCCGGGCGGCTGACGGTTGCGTGCACCCAGGAGGAGCCGCTGTTCCGCGAGGTGGCGGCCGAGGAAGGGCTCGCGGCTGCGCTGGCATTCGTGAACATCCGCGAGACCGCGGGATGGTCGAGCGACGCCAAGCATGCATCGGCGAAGATGTCGGCTTTGCTGGCCGCCGCCGATCATTCGCCGCCGCCGCAGAAGTTCGTGACGATGGAGAGCGAGGGCGTAACGCTGATACTGGGACGCGACGAGGTCGCGATCGAGGCAGCCAACTCGCTCGCTGATACGCTCGACATAACGGTGGTGTTGACAGGCGAGAGCGATGTCGCGCCGCCGCGGACGACGCGATATCCGGTGCGGCGTGGCGTGGCACGGCAGGCCAAGGGGCATCTCGGCGATTTCGAGGTCACGGTCGACGGGTATGCCGAGCCGGCGCCGTCGTCGCGGACGAAGCTCGACTTCGGTGCGCCTCGGAACGGGCTTTCGTCGAGGGCGGACCTGATCATCGATCTCACGGGCCGGCCGGCATTGTTCACGGCGCACGACCTGCGCGAGGGTTATCTGCGGGCCGATCCTCGCGATGCCGCGGCGGTTGCGCGGGTCGTGGCGAAGGCGTCGTCGCTGGTCGGCACGTTCGACAAGCCGAAGTACGTGGACTTCAAAGCCGACCTTTGCGCGCACTCGCGCTCGCGGATCACGGGTTGCACGCGGTGTCTCGATCTGTGTCCGGCCGGTGCGATCACGTCGGCGCAGGATCACGTCGCGATCGACCCGTACATCTGCGGGGGATGTGGGCAGTGCGCCGCCGTGTGTCCGACCGGGGCTGCGAGCTACGACTTCCCGAGCACGGAGCGGCTGATCGGAAAGATACGCACGCTGCTGTCGGCTTATCGCAGCGCGGGTGGGCAACGGCCGGTCCTGCTGGTGCACGACGGCGAGCACGGCGTCGAGATGATCGATGCGGCGGCGCGCTATGCGGCGGGGCTTCCTGCTGCCGTGCTCCCGGTGCAGGTCAACGAAATCACGGAAATCGGGATCGAGACGATCGCTGCGGCGTTCGCCTACGGCGCGGGCCACGTGCGCTTCCTCATGCGGAACAAGCCGCGTCACGATCCGGAAGGTCTTCGCCGAACGCTGGCGCTGGCCGAGCCGATACTGGCTGCGCTCGGATACGGTGAAGCTGCTGCCGCGGCGATCGAGACCGACGATCCCGAGGCGATGCTGGAAGCATTGGGAACGCTGCCGGCCGGGAACGCTGCGGCGCGGCCGGCGAGTTTCGTCGCGTCGGGCGGCAAGCGAGAGATTCTGCGGCTTGCGATGCGTGAATTGCATCGTGTGGCGCCGACGCCGATCGACGTCGTCGTGTTGCCGGAGCGGGCGCCGTTCGGTGCGGTGAATGTCGATACCGCAGGCTGCACCCTGTGCCTGTCGTGTGTCTCGGCCTGTCCGACCTCGGCGCTGACGGCGGGCGAGGACCGTCCGCTGCTGCGCTTCGACGAGGGGCTGTGCGTGCAGTGCGGGCTGTGTCGCGCGACGTGCCCGGAGAAGGTGATCACGCTCGAGCCGCGGCTCGCTTTCGCGGCGTTCACCGGCGGCGCGGCGATGATCAAGGAAGAGGAGCCGTTCTGCTGCATCGAATGCGGCAAGGCGTTCGGCGTGAAAAGCACGATCGAGAAGATCGTGGCGAAGCTCGAAGGCAAGCACTGGATGTACACCGGCGCCAACGCCAAGCGTCTCGATCTCGTCCGGATGTGCGAGGACTGCCGGGTCAGCCAGGTCACGAATTCGGGCTTCGATCCCTATGCGGCAGCGCCACGGCCGAAGGTGCGGACGACGGACGACTACTTCGCCGAGCGCGAGCGCCAACGTCAGCTCAAGGCGTCCGAGGGCGGTGATGGCGAGGGTGGGACGTCGTGACGGCTGCGGTGCCGGGCGATGGCGCGATCCGGCGAAGGATGGCACGCGTCATATTTGCTTTGCCCGGTGACGATTGATCGATAACGATAGTTCCGGGTAGGAAGCAGAACCTGCGTGCTCGCTCGAAGAGCCAGGATCAATTCTCGGAGTGCTGCATGCCGGACGGGGCGCTGGGCAGGCTGGGGCGATGGGGACGCGGCGGGTGGCAACGCGATACACGGGTGCTGCCGAAGCGGCCCGGCGCCATTCGCAGCCGGATGCCGTTCGGATCCCTCAGAAAAGTGCCGCTGAAGGTCTATGGCCGGATCGGGGATCTCGAAGTCCGGCTCGCACGCACCAAGGCGGATGTGAAGCGCGCGCAGAGGCTGCGCTACGACGTCTTTTATCGCGAGATGTCCGCCAAGCCATCGATCAAGGCGAAGATGCGCCGCCGCGACGAGGATCGCTACGATGCGGTCTGCGATCATCTGCTCGTCGTCGATCTGTCGCCGGAGGTCGAGGCGGGATCGCGCAACACGTGGCGTGCGAAGCGGCAGCCGCGCGTGATCGGAACGTACCGCGTGCTGCGGCAGGAGGTGGCCGATCGCGCCGGGGGGTTCTACACGCAGGGCGAATACGACATCGCGCCGCTGATCGCTGCCCGTTCGCCTGGTTACAGGTTCATGGAGCTGGGGCGGAGCTGCGTGCTCAAGCCCTATCGCAACAAGCGGACGGTCGAGCTGCTGTGGCACGGGCTGTGGACTTACGTGCGCGAGCACAAGGTCGATGTGATGATCGGCTGCGCGAGTTTCGAGGGAACCGACCCGGCCGAGCACGCGATGGCGCTGTCGTTCCTGTACCATCATGCGCTGGCGCCGCCGGAATGGCGGGTGAAGGCGCATCCGCAGATGCATACCGAAATGAACCTGATCCCCAAGGAGCAAGTCGATGCCAAGGCGGCACTGAAAGCGTTGCCGCCTCTCATCAAGGGGTATTTGCGGCTCGGCGCGAAGGTCGGTGATGGTGCGGTGATCGACCGGCAGTTCGGGACGACCGACGTGCTGATCGTACTGCCGGTCGAGAACATCGATCCGCGCTATTTCGAGCATTTCGGTGCGCCTGAAGAGCGCGAAAGCCGCGTGGCGGTGGGGAAGGTTGCAACGAGGAGGCCGGCGGCGAATTGAATAATTCGTCGCGTTCGGCCTCCTTGGCGGCCCCCCTCCGGCCCTACGGGCCACCTCCCCCGCAAGGGGGGAGGAGAACCGCGAGGTCGGCCTGCAAATCGCGGGAAGTATTGTTCGGAGCCGACAAGGCATCGACGCTTTGTTTTCCGCTCGACGGCACTACGCCACGTTGGCATCCAGCCATTCGCCGATGACGGCGGCGATGGCGGCGTTGTTGGCTTCGATCATCATCATGTGGCCGTTGCCGCGAATTCCGCGATCGGCGAGGCGGATGAAGGTGTTCTTCACGCCGGCCTGGGTGAGCCATTGCGACGTGCAGTGATCGTAGGGCGCGTGATAGGACGCTTCGCCTTGCAGAATGGCGACGGGGATGCCGGCGAGGTTGGGGAGGCGGCGGGCGGGCTCGGCCTGTCGCCAGCAGCGCATCAGGCCCTCGCCCTGCGGTTCCTTCTCGCAGACGACGGCGAGGTGTTCGCCGGGAGCGAGGGGCGGGTCGTAGGTCAAGGGGAGATGGCAGATGCCGCCTTCCTTGAACGTCTTGCTTTCGCCGAACCAGTCCGGTGCGCCCTTGAATTCGGCGTCGCGCACGGGCGGGCCGTTCGGCTCGACGGCGACGATACCCTTCACGAGGCGCGGCCGCCGGTCGGCGATGAGCCAGCCGAAGGTGCCGGCCTGGGAGTGGGTGAGCAGGACGGCCGGGCCGATGCGGTCGAGGAGTGCCGCGCCAGCTTCGGCATTGAGTGCCTGTTGCCTGGGGAAGTCCGCGATCGACGACAGTTGCGAGGCGAAGAACTCGTCGAACAGCGGGTCGCCGGGTTGGGCATCGCCGGGGAACTGTGTGTGAAGCGCGGCCTGGGGCCAGAGCATTGCGCGCTTGGGGCCGACGAAGCGGTCGGTTGCGAACGACAAATCGGCGCCGCGCATGTCACCGTAGGTCGAGGCATTGCCGGTTGCGCGTCCGCGGCCGACGGTGTCGACGACGTAGACCGGCCAGCCGCGGCGCAGGAAGTATTGCGCCCAGCCTTCACGGCCGTCGGGCGTGCCGGTGAAGTTGGTGCCGGACTGCGAGCCGCCGTGGACCATCACGATCGGACAGGGCGAGGTAACTTCGTGGGGGATCTGGTACTCGGCGTAGATCTGGCCGGTCATGACGCGGCCAGTCGGGGTGTCCTCGTAGCGGCCGCCGGCGAACAGATAGCCTTGTCGGGCGATGACGAGAGGGTCGGGTGATGTTGCCGTCATGCGGATCCTCCCCTTTCGCCCAGCGTCTACGCCTCAGTTGTCGGCGTCCTCGGTTACTTTCTTCTTGGGCGGCGCCTTCTTGGCGGAGGGCTTTTTCGCTGCGGCCTTCTTGGCGGGCTTTTCGGCGCCCTCGGCTGCGTCGGCTTTGTCCGCCTTCTTGGCCTTCGGTGCTGTGGCTTTCTTGGCGCCGCGCTTGACCTTGCCGCCGCCCTTGGCGATCCGCTCGGCGATGAGCTCCATCGCCTCTTCCATCGTCACGTCGGCCGCCTGCTTGCCCTTCGGCAGCGTCGCGTAGACCTTGTTGTGTGAAACGTAGGGGCCGTATTTGCCCTCCAGCACCTGCACCTTGCTGCCATCGGCATGGTCGCCGAGTTCCTTCAATACGGTCGGCGCGTTGCGCTGGAAGCGGCCCGCACGGCCGGCGGCCTTGTCCGCGATCAGGCTGACCGCGTGGTTGAGGCCGATCGTGAAAAGGTCCGGCCAGGCCGGGAGGTTGGCGTAGGTGCCCTTGTGCTTGACGTAGGGACCGTAGCGGCCGAGAGCGGCGGTGATCGGCTCATTGGTTTCCGGATGGATGCCGACATCGCGTGGCAGCGACAGGAGCTTCAGTGCCAGCTCGAGGTCGAGATCGTCCAGGGCCACGCCTTCCGGGATGCCGGATCGCTTGGGCTTCTCGTCTTTCGACGTCGCTTCGCCGAGCTGCAGGTAGGTGCCGAACCTGCCTGCCTTGATGACGACGTCGAGGCCGGTATCGGGGTCCTGACCCAGCACCTTGCCATCGGCGATGGCGGCTTCGGATTTTTCGCCGGTTACATCGGTGAGCTGGCGCGTATAGCGGCAGTCGGGATAGCTGGAGCAGCCGACGAACGGGCCGAACTTGCTGGGCTTCAGCGAAAGCCTGCCCTGGTTGCACTTGGGGCAAAGCCGCGGGTCCGAGCCATCGCCCTTGTCGGGGAAGATGTGCGGACCGAGCATGTCGTTGAGCGCCTCGAACACCTCGCCGACGCGCAGGTCCTTGATGTCCTCGATGGCCTTGGTGAAGTCGCGCCAGAAGTCGCGCAGCACATCCTTCCACTCCAACTTGGCGTCGGAGATGAGGTCGAGCTTTTCTTCGAGATCCGCGGTGAAGTCGTATTCGACGTAGCGCTTGAAGTAGCCAGCGAGGAAGCCGGTCAGAAGCCTGCCTTTGTCCTCCGGCACGAGTTGCTTCTTGTCGATGCCGACGTAGCCGCGGTCTTCCAGCACGGCGAGCGTGGACGCGTAGGTCGAGGGACGGCCGATGCC
>CAZNMY010000001.1:13421-249442 GCA_964574325.1 uncultured Devosia sp.
CCTCCATCCGCCGGACGAGGGTCGCCTCGGTATAGCGCGGCGGCGGCTGGGTGAAGTGCTGCTCGGCCTCCACCGCCTTGTCGCGCAGCTTGTCGCCCTCGGCCAGCGGGGGAAGGCGGCGGCTGTCCTCGTCGTCGTCCTCCGCGCGGTCCTCCTTGCCCTTCTCGATCACGCGGATCTTGTCGTCGCGGCCTTCCTCGTAGAGCTTGAGGAAGCCGTCGAACTGTACGACCGAGCCGTTCGCGCGCAGGCCGTAGGGCTTGCCGTCACGGCCCTTGACCTCGATTTCGGCGGCGGTGCGCTCGAATTCGGCGGACGCCATCTGGCTCGCCATCGTGCGCTTCCAGATCAGGTCGTAGAGGCGGGCCTGGTCGTTCTCGAGATATTTCGCGACGTCGGACGGCTTGCGCTTGACGTCGGTCGGGCGGATGCCTTCGTGCGCTTCCTGCGCGTTCTTGGCCTTGGTCTTGTACTCGCGGACGAAGGGGGCGACGTAGCGCTTGCCCAGATCGCTCTCGATCTCGGCGCGGATGGCGGAGATCGCCTCGGGGATGATGGTGATGCCGTCGGTTCGCATGTAGGTGATGAGGCCGACCGTCTCGCCGCCGAGCTCGACGCCCTCGTAGAGCCGCTGGGCGACCTGCATCGTCTTCTTGGCGGAGAAGCCGAGCTTGCGCGAGGCGTCCATCTGCAGGGTCGAGGTCATGAACGGCGGGGGCGGATTGCGCCTCGTCGCTTTCTTCTCGATCGACGCGATGCGGAATTCCGAGTTCTCGATGGCGGCCTTGATGGCCTTGGCGGAGGCTTCGTTCTTGATGTCGAGGCGCTTCAGCATGGTGCCGGCGACGGAGACGAGGCGGGTGGCCACTTCCTCGCCCTTGGCGGTCGTGAGCGTGGCTTCGATGGTCCAGTATTCGTCGGTCTTGAAGGCCTCGATCTCGGCCTCGCGGTCGCAGACGAGGCGCAGCGCGACCGATTGGACCCGTCCGGCCGAACGGGCGCCGGGCAGCTTGCGCCAGAGCACCGGCGACAGTGTGAAGCCGACGAGGTAGTCCAGCGCGCGGCGTGCCAGGTAGGCGGAAACCAGCGGCTCGTCGATGGCGCGGGGCTTCTGCAGCGCCTCGATCACGGCCTGCTTGGTGACGGCGTTGAAGGCGACGCGTTCGACCTGGGTGCCCTTCTTCAGGGCCTTGCGCTTCTCCAGCAGGCGCATGATGTGCCAGGAGATGGCCTCGCCCTCACGATCAGGGTCGGTCGCCAGGATCAGCTTGTCGGCGCCCTTACAGGCTTCGGCGATCTCGCGCATGATCTTCGCAGACTTGGGATCTTCTTCCCACTTCATCGCGAAGTCGTTGTCGGGCTCGACCGAGCCGTCCTTCGCGGGCAGATCGCTCACGTGGCCGAACGAAGCGAGAACCGTGTAGGTTGGTCCGAGGTATTTATTGATCGCTTTGGCTTTTGCGGCCGACTCGACAATCAGGACGTTCATGCCATCGACTTTTTCTGTTGCAGGATCGGGAAAAATGGCCGCCGGGGGCGGCGCCCAGATCCGCAGGGATGAAATTTTCGGTCATTTCGCGGTGCAGCGAACGGGCGGGAACATGGGTGATCCGGGCCCGACTGTCAAACCGACCCTCAAAACCTTCTTCGTGTCGGATACCAATCCGCGTCATTCCGGAGGGTGCTGGAGCAGTTTCCGATGAGATGCGAACTCCATGGCCGTTCGACCGATCGGATGAAATCACTCTACCCTCCTGAATTCAGAGCATTTTTATCCGTCCAGGGATTCGCTGAAGGGATCACTTCCGGTCGGATGATGCGCCAGGGGCTGCCCGATGCCGCGGTCGTATTGACTTGATCCGTACTGCAACTATAGATTGATTAATCCGTAGCGGCGGGGCTGCGGTGCGTCTCGAAAGTTGCAGGAAATCCATGCTTCAACAGTAGCAATCGGGGGCAATCCTTTGGCTCAGGGAAGCGTACGACTGCGCAAAAGACAAGGTGGCGGAAAAGCCGACATGGGGGTATCCGGCGATGAAGACGAGCAAGATCCGATCGAGACACCGATCGATGGGCGGCCCGACCTCCACAGCATTCAGTATATACTCGCAATGGTGCACGATCTGAAGAAGCTCGCGGCGAAATCCGGGCATCAGAGGGTCGCGCTCATTCTCGAGATGGCCGAGCTCGAGGCGCGCGACCAGATCCGCAAGCCGGAACAGTAGGTCGAGGCCTGCGAAAGATCTGCGGGGTCAGGCGTCCGGCTTCAGCGATACGAGCTGGCTGCCATGCATCTCGACTGATCCGGTCAGGGCGAGTTCCATGATTGCGACCTGGACGTCGCGGGCCGGCAGGCCCGTTGCGCGGGTGATCTCGTCGACGCTGACAGGGGCTGGGCCGAGCACGCTCCGAACCGCCTGGATCACGGCGGCGGGGTCGGCGGGCGCGGCAGCCGGTGGTGGAGGATCGGAGGTCCGGTCCGGTGCGGGGGGCAGGTCATCGAAGGGTGCCGACGTGGAACTCATGTCCTCGAACGCGCGGAACGACGGCGCGGTGTGCTGACGGGCCAGGGTTTCGAGCACATCGTCTGCCGAGGTCGCCAGGAGGGCGCCATCCTTCAGTAGCTGATTTGTACCTTCCGCGCGTGGGTCGAGTGGATGGCCGGGAACGGCGAAGACATCGCGGCCCTGCTCGTTGGCGAGGCGGGCGGTGATCAGCGTGCCGGAGCGCTTGGCGGCTTCGATGACGACGACGGCCAGCGCGATGCCTGAAATGATGCGGTTGCGCCGGGGGAAGTCCTGCGCGCGGGGCTGAAAACCGAGCGCCTGCTCCGACACGAGGCAGCCTTTTTCGGCGATCGCCGCCTGGAGATTTCGATGTTCCGGGGGATAGAAGATGTCGAGGCCGCCGGCGAGGACGGCGATGGTGCCCGTATCGATCGAGCTTTCGTGGGCGGCAGCGTCGATCCCGCGGGCGAGGCCGGAGCAGACGGCGTATCCGGCCTGGCCGAAGCTCGACGAGAATGTGTGGGCGAGCCGCAACCCGCCGGCGGAGGCGGAGCGCGAGCCGACGACGGCGATCGAGGGGGCCGTGAGCAGTTCGGTG
The DNA here is from genome assembly GCA_964574325.1 of uncultured Devosia sp. GTDB lineage: Bacteria > Pseudomonadota > Alphaproteobacteria > Rhizobiales > Hyphomicrobiaceae > CAMDPA01. The sequence continues at coordinate 16,527 of CAZNMY010000001.1, forward strand.
CGGCCCTTGACGTAGAGCAGCGGCGGGGCGCCTTCGGTGAAAGCGAGGGCCTTGGGGTATCCGGGCTCGATGGTGAAGATCAGTTGCACGCCGGCCATGGCGGCGGCTTCGAGTTCGGCCTCGGCTTTCGCTCGCGGGTAGATCTGTACGGGACGTCCACGACGCGTGCGCTTGCTCAGATCGGGTAGCGCGTCGAGGGCTTCGGAAGCGCCGCCGTAGTGATTGATGAGCGCGCGGAAAGTGGCGGGGCCGACGTTTTCCGAGCGGATCAGGCGGAGGCAGGCAAGGCGTTGCATATCGTCCAGGCGCGCTACGGGAAGCGGCGCGGCGGAGAAAAGGTCGGCCGGTGGCTCAGGCTTTTGCACCGATCTTCGGCTCCTCGCCTTTCATCAGCCGCTGGATGTTCGCTGTGTGTTTGTAAAGCAGCAGCAAAGTGAGCGGGACCAGCATCACAGCCAGTTGAGGGGCGCCGAGCAGCCAGACGACGGCCGGTGTCGCGAGGCTGGCGACGAGTGCGGAGAGAGAGGAATATTTTGTAACGACCGCCACAAGCAGCCAGATGCCGCAGAAAGCAACTCCGGCCGGCAAAGCCAGTCCGAACAGCACGCCGATGTAGGTGGCCACGCCCTTGCCGCCCTTGAAGCCGAGCCAGACCGGATAGAGGTGGCCGAGAAATGCCCCCAATGCAGCGGCGGCGGGCATATAGCGCACATCGGACACGAGCGTTGCGCTCATGGACACCGGCATCAACGAGCTACCTGGCTGCGATAAGAGCCAGATGTCCACAGCCAGCCACTTCACCAGCAGAACGGCCGCCGTGCCCTTCAGCGCATCCAGCAGCAGGGTGGCGGCCGCTAGACCCTTGTTGCCGGTGCGCAGGACATTGGTCGCGCCGATGTTGCCGGAGCCGACGTTGCGGATGTCGCCGAGTCCGGCAGCCCGCGTGAGAAGCAGGCCGAACGGAATTGAGCCCAGAAGATAGCCGAGCGTCATGGCGGCCAGCAACGGCAGGGTCAGTGTGCCCATTCAGATCTCTGCCCCCCGTCGTCGCGCCCCCACCGCAGGCGTGTGCGGCCGGCTCAACCGTACTGGTACACCGTCTCGCCCGCAACCATCGTGCGGAGCACCCGGCCGAGCAGCGTCATCTCGTCGAACGGCGTGTTCTTGGAGCGCGCCTTCATGTGGTCGCGGTCGACGACCCAGGGCATATCGAGGTCGAACAGCGTGAGGTCGGCTGGCGCGCCCTTGTCGAGGCGTCCGGAGGCGAGGCCGAGGAGCTTCGCTGGATTGATGGTCAGCGGCCGGAGAACGGCAGCAAGGTCGACTTTCTCGTCGTGATAAAGTTTCAGCGCTGCCGAGAGCAAGGTTTCGAGACCGATCGCGCCGGGCTCGGCCTCGGCGAAGGGGCGGCGCTTGACGTCGGCGTCCTGCGGGTCGTGGCTCGATACGATGACGTCGATGTCGCCATTCGCGATGCCGCGAACGAGGGCCGCGCGGTCCTCCTCCGAGCGCAAGGGCGGACGCAGTTTGAAGAAGGTGCGGTAGGGGCCGATGTCGGTCTCGTTCAAGGTGAGGTGGTGCATCGACACGGAGCACGTGACCGGCAACTTGCGCGCCTTTGCGGCCTTCACGACGCCGAGGCTCTCAGCACAGGAAATCGTTGCGGCGTGATAGCGACCGCCGGTCATCTCGACGAGGCGGATGTCGCGCTCCAGAATAATCACCTCTGCCATCTTGTGGGCTGCCGGCAAGCCGAGCCGGGCAGAGGTGGGGCCGGAGTTCATCGAGCCGCCGGCCGCGAGATAGCGGTCCTCGGGGTGATGCACGATGAGCGCGTCGAAGTCGCGGCTGTAGAGCAGCGCGCTGCGCATGACCTTGGTGTCGGCAATGCTGTTCTTGCCGTTCGAAAAGGCGATGGCGCCGGTACGCTGGAGTAGACCGATTTCGGTCATCTCCTTGCCTTCGAGGCCCTTGGTCAGGGCGGCGCAGGTGCGGACGTTGACGACGCAGTTGTCGCGGGCGCGGCGCTGGATGAAGTCGACGAGGGCGACCTGATCGATCACCGGGTTGGTGTCGGGCATGACGACGATGGTCGTCACACCGCCGGCTGCGGCTGCCTCGCCTGCGGTGCGGATCGTTTCGCGGTGCTCGTAGCCGGGCTCGCCCATGAATACCTGCATGTCGATCAGGCCGGGGCAGAGAACATTGCCGCGGCAGTCGATCACGTCGGCGCCATCGGGCGCATTGCGGCGAAGGTGCGCGCCGACGTCGGCGATCACGCCGTCACGGACCAGCAATCCGCCGGGCTCGTCGCGCCGTGCGCCGGGATCGACGAGGCGCGCGTTGATGAAGACCGTCGGTCCTGCCGGCGTCTTGTTGGCGGGCGTCTTGTTGTGCGTGGCGGCCATGGATCGACTCATGTGTTCGGCAAGTGACGAGCGAGCGATTCGAGCACGGCGGCGCGCACCGCAACGCCCATCTCGACCTGCTCGTGGATGACGCTCTTGGCGCCATCGGCCACGGTGGAAGCGATCTCGACGCCGCGATTGATCGGGCCTGGATGCATCACGAGAGCGTCCGGCTTGGCGCAATCCAGCTTTTCCTCGTCGAGGCCGAAATAGTGATAGTACTCGCGGGTCGAGGGGACGAACGAGCCCGACATGCGCTCGCGCTGCATGCGCAGCATCATCACGACATCGGCGCCTTCGAGGCCCTTCCACATATCGGTGAATACCTTGACGCCGAGCAGGTCGGGCTGCGGGGGCAGCAGCGTCGAGGGGGCGATCAGGCGCACGTGCGCGCCGAGCTTGTTCAACACGTCGATGTTGGAACGCGCCACGCGGCTGTGCACGACATCGCCGCAGATTGCGACGACGAGGCCGGCGATGCGGCCCTTCGCGCGGCGCATGGTCAAGGCGTCGAGCAGGGCTTGCGTCGGATGCTGGTGCGCGCCGTCGCCGGCATTGACGACGGAACACGAGACCTTCTGCGACAGCAGCTCGACGGCGCCGGCCGCGTGATGGCGCACGACGATGATGTCGGGCCGCATGGCGTTCAATGTTTGCGCGGTGTCGATCAGGGTTTCGCCCTTCGACATCGACGATGTCGCGACGTTCATATTCAGCACGTCGGCGCCGAGGCGCTTGGCGGCAAGCTCGAACGAGGCTTGCGTTCGCGTCGACGGCTCGAAGAAAAGGTTGATGAGCGTTCGGCCGCGCAGCAGCTCACGCTTCTTGTTGACTTGACGATTGAGCTCGGCGGCCTTGTCGGCGACGTCGAGAAGCGACGTGATCTCCTCGGCGGACAGCGTCGCGCAGGTGAGAAGATGGCGGTGCTTGAACACGAGCGCCTCTGTTCTTTGATTATCCATCATTAAAACCCCGTCTATATGGATACCCCCAGGGGCGTGCAAGCGGCGTTTGGGCATGTGCCACAGATTTCCGCAGGTATGGCGAGCACGGCTGCCATGCTTTGCTCGCGTATTCGGGCCAAGTGCCGAATTTCGGTGCGCGGTGAGCATCGTCGGGCTCGCCGTTACCGAAATGCATGGCTTCCGATATTGTTTCTTGTTGCCTGGGGGAGACTATAACGGGTCTCCTCGCGTTTGCCTCACTGCGGTCAATTGCGCGCCGCATTGGACCGCGAAACTTCTCGTTCAGGTCCTCGACTGCGCGGCTCGACTGCCTCGACATCGCGGCAGGAGACCACGACCTTCGAGGTGGTGGAGGAGTACCTTGCATGAGTATGCGTTCTCTGCTTGGACGCCGGGACGCGGATCGCGCGCCCGAGGCCATGGACGTACTGGCCGATATCGACGGCGTGGCACGGCGATTCGCGACCGAAAACCGGCGGGAAGTCCGGCGGATACTGCGGCTGTCGTCGCGGATGATCGATCTGGGAACGATTTTTCCCGGCGCGCTCTACGCGATCGCCGACAGCGAGCTCGATCCCGACGTTCGCCGACGCGCAATGGAACTCGTACTCGAAGGCGCGCAGCTCAAGGATGTCGCGCTGGCGCTGGGATTGCCGATGTGGCTCCGGCGATTGCCTGCGGAAGCATTCACCGCCAGCATCCCGCGACTGCCGTCGTCCGACGTGTTTTCACGCCGCATCGTCAATTGCCTGCCGCAGACGCGCACGGAAAGCGGAACCTGGCTGCGGGCTGTCGCGTTCGGGGCCGAGGCGGCCAACGACGACTTCGCGATCTGGCTCGCAAGCCAGCCCCTGTTCGCCGGGGAGGTGGAACCGCGACGTTCGTTCGCGGTGCTTGCGGCCTATGCCTGGTTTTCCGGGCAACCCTACAAGCCGGCGCACAGCCTGATCATGGCGCCTTGGCGGCCCGAGATCAGTTTCGAAACCGCGATCTGTGCGGCCAAGAGCTGGTTGAACCGCATCCGGCTGACGCTGCAACTCAGGCCGGGCGTCGTCACCGATCCCTGGCTGATGCCGGGTGAGCACAAGGGGCTGACGTTCCAGCCACTGCTGACGGCAGAGAACCTGCTCGAAGAAGCCCAGGCGATGCACAATTGCGCGGACCAGTATTCAGACCGGATCGCGCGGGACCGCTCGCGGCTGTGGAGTGTCCGGCGGCGCAACGGGCAGCGGCTCGCCACTCTCGAGATCGCCCAGCACGTGCGTGAAGCCGGTGTTCTCGACATCGTGCAGCTCAAGTCGCGGCACAACCTGCCGGCGCCGCTGGAAGTCTGGCAGGCGGCGCACGCGTGGATGGCCTCTCAGGAAGGCTTGCGCCGCGCGCCGCCGCTGGTGCTGCCGTCGCGTCCGCTCGACACAGTCGCATGGGCGACGCTGATGCAGCCCTATCGGCAGCAGAAGAACGGCGCGCCGTGGTTGCCGCAGAACCTGTCGCTCGCGACGCTCGGGATGCTCGATGCCGATATGGCCGAGATCGCCCGGCGCTCCGGCGTATCGAGCTGGTTGTTCGCTTGATTCCCGGTGCGGCGCATTTCTTGCTCGAGTGCGGCGCACTCCTTGTTCGAGTGCGGCGCACTGGCGCCGGGCCGCGTCTTTCTTGTTGGTTCGGTGCTGCGGCCAGTGGCCGGATCGCACCGAACGGCGGCCTCGGCCCTGCGGGCCGGAAGGAGGATGCCCACCACCGGCACGAGGAGATTGTGCCGACGCACCGGCGCCGGGCCGCGTCTTTCTCGTGGGTTCGGTGCTGCGGCCAGTGGCCGGATCGCACCGAACGGAGCCCTCGGCCGGTCGGGCCGGAAGAGGGTGCCGATTTTTTTCGTGAGGAGATCGTGTCGCCGTACTCGTGCCGGGGCGCGGTTGCGGTCTGGGCGGTATTGGAGCCTGTCCATTTGCGGCCTATCGTTGCGCGAATCGTGAGCCTGCCTCGCCGATCCGGCTTCCGAGGCTGGCAGCATGGCGCGGGGGAGTGGGATGAGGGACGAGAATCGGCGGATCGGGGACGAAGCCACCAGAGGTTCGCAGGCGGCTGCGCAGAGCGAGGCGGTCACGGCTCTCAGCCCCGTGCCGAAGACGCTGCGCCGGCGGGTCTACGAGATCATCGAGGGCGCGCACGACGGCGACCGGCATTCCGAGGTCTTCGACCGGCTTCTCGTGTTCCTGATCGTTCTCAACGTCGCCGCCTTCATTCTCGAGACGGTGCCGTCGCTGAACAGCGCGTATGGCTGGTGGTTCGATATGTTCGAGGCGGCGTCGGTCGCCGTATTCACACTCGAATACCTGTTGCGGATCTGGAGTGCGCCGGAGGTCGGCTATCTCAAGCGAGAGCCTGCCTGGAAGGCGAGGCTGCACTGGGCGCAGCGGCCGTATCTGGTGATCGATCTGCTGGCGATCCTGCCCTTTTACCTGCATCATATGTTCGGGCTCGATCTGCGCGTCGTGAGGTTGCTGCGGGTGATGCGGCTACTGCGGCTGACGCGGTATTCGCCGGCGATGCATACGCTGGGGCGTGTCATCTACGGTGAGCGCCGCGCGCTCGTCGCTGCCGCCTATCTTCTGGCTGCTGCCGTGATCTTCGCGGCGACGGGGATTCATTTCATCGAAGCCGAGGCGCAGCCCGACAAGTTCGGCAGCGTTCCCGAAAGCGCATGGTGGGCGATCACGACGCTCACAACGGTCGGCTACGGCGATGTCGTGCCTGTCACGATGTGGGGCAAGATGTTCGGCGGCATGGTGATGGTGACCGGGCTGTGCATTCTCGCGCTGCCGGTGGCGATCATCTCGACGGGGTTCGCACAGGAGGTGGGGCGGCGCGATTTCGTCGTGAACTGGTCCCTGATGTCTCGGGTGCCGGTGCTGGCCGAGCTCGACGCGTTCCAGGTCGCCGAGATCATACCTCTGTTCCACGCCCACAACGTGGCGCCGGAAACCGAAATCATTGCGCGGGGATCGCCAGGCAGCGCAATGTTCTTCATCGCGAGCGGTAAGGTACACTTCAATTGCGACGTGTTGGATCGGAACTACGCCACCGGTGATTTCTTCGGGCTTGCTGCGATGCTCGCCGACGACAAGCACTACGGCTCGTTCAGGACGATCGGGCGCTGCCGTCTGCTGAAGCTCTACAAGGAGGATTTCCGGCGCCTGGAACATCTGGCGCCAGAGGTGGCCCGCAAACTGCGCGCGGTCGGAAACGACCGGATCGCCGAGCGGCAGGCCATGCTGCTGGCGAAGGTGGGATTGCCTAGGGATTCCGATCTGATCTGAAGGCGTTCGACCAGGGGCGTGCCGAGGTCGATGAACATTCTGTATGCGAGCTGTATGCGAGGAAGCCTGGATTTCTGGTCGGAGCGGCAGCATGGCGGACGTGTTCATATCCTACCGCAATACGCCGTCCCGGCGCGCGATCGTCAGGCGATTGGCGACGGCGTTGCGCGTGCACGACCTTACGGTGTGGTGGGACCGTGGTCTCGAAGCGGGGCAGAACTACGAGGCCGAGATCCGACGTGAACTCCAGGAGGCACGGGTCATCGTGCCCTTGTGGTGCATGGAAAGCGTCATGTCGCGCTGGGTTCTGGAAGAGGCCAGAACCGGCCTCGAGCGCGGCGTTCTCTTTCCTGCGCTGTTGCAGAACGTCACTCTGCCCGACGAGTTCGCCAAAATCCAAGCTCACGATTTCGTCGGCTGGAACGGGGCTATCGCATCGACGCAATTGTCCGAGTTCATAAAGGCGATCGGGCTTCGACTGGGCAAAAGGACCTCGATCCCTATCGACCTACTGGAGGACCTCGGCAGCCTGGAAGCCGTAGGAGCACTCGAGTCGACCAAAGAGGTCGTGGATGGGGAGAGCTTCACGGTCTATTCGAACTACGTGCTGTTCGGAAACGAGTTGCACGCCGACGTTATCCAGCTCAGTTCGAGTTCGGTCGATCTGATGGGTATTTCCCTGATGTCGTTCCATCGGGAAAGCGATCGGCCTCTCGGCGATGCCCTGGGAAGACGTGCCGCAGAAGGGCTGCCGATCCGGGCGCTTCTGATCGATCCCGCGAACCGGACGGGGCTCGCTCAGATCATCCAGGATCCCGAGCGCCTCGTGCCCCGAATTTTCGAGGAGATCGAACGCTCATTCGCGGCATGGACGGAGCTTTCACAGGCGTTTCCCAATGTTCAATGCCGCAGGCTCGGTAGCGCCATCATTCGGCAGATCGCTACGATCACGCCAGAAAAAGCAGTGATGACGCCATACTGGTATGCTGCTCCAGCGTCCAACGAGCGCCCGACGCTGGTGTGCCGATCCAACAGCGTGTTCTACAAGCTTGTCCGGGCCGAGTTCGACGCCCAGTGGCAGATCGCCAAGTGAATTCCTCCAACGCAAATTACTTCCATTTTGTGATTGCGGTATTTGGAGGATCACACCTCCTGCCTATCTGTGAGTCTCGACGTTGCGCGCTCGAGGTATCGGCGGGCAGACGATCCGGTGGATTCCTCGAGGTTTGGACAGTTCTTTTGCAGGCTCGGCTCCAGAAACTACTCAGCGATCTGTCAGACGCCTTTTGGCTGATCCCGTTCGGATTGGTCCTGGCGGGCGGGCTGCTGGGATTTGGCCTGGTGGAACTCGATCGCAGCGGGCTTGTGCCGCAATCCGTGCTCGACAGTTCGTGGGTCTACGATGGCGGGGCGACGGGGGCACGTACGCTTCTGGGGGCGGTGGCCTCATCGACGATCGGCGTTGCCGGCACGGTGTTCTCTATCACCATCGCTGCGCTGTCGCTGGCTGCTGGTCAGATGGGACCCAGGCTGCTGCAGAACTTCACGCAAGATCGCGGAAACCAGGTTGCGTTGGGCATTTTTCTGGGCACTTTCAGTTATGCACTGATGGTGCTGCGCAGCGTGCGCGCCGAGGACGCAGGTCAATTCGTTCCGCAGCTCGCACTCGGCACGGCGATCCTGCTGGCATTGGTTTGCGTAGCGACCCTGGTCTATTTCGTCGACCATATGGCCAATCGTATCAATGTCGAAACGGTAGTCCAACTGGTGAGCAGGGACCTCAGCTCGACGATCAAGCGGTTGACTACCGAAGAAGAACAACCCGAGCCACCGGATAGCGAGGTTTGGCGCGACGCCCGCAAGATCACATTTGCGGGTCGAGGCTATCTCCAGCAGCTGGCCAGTGACCAGCTGGCAGATTGGGCGGCCGAAAACGGAACCCAGATCCGATTGCTGATTCGGCCTGGGCGTTACGTGTTCCCTGGGACTCCGATCGCCATGGTGACGGTGGAGGTGGATGGCATCGACAGCGCGATCGACGACGCGATAGCGCTGTCGGCAGGACAAAAAAGCTCCGATGACCTGGAATTCGCGGTGCGCCAGTTGGTGGAGGTCGCTGTCCGGGCGCTATCTCCGGGCATAAACGACCCACACACGGCGATAAGCGTGCTCGATCAGCTGGGCGCCGCGCTGTGCGAGATCGCTCCGTTGCACCTACGCAGCGGTGTCCACATGCGATCGGGAACGCCCGTGTTGGTGGTTCCCAGCGTCGCGTATTCGGGTCTCATCGATGCGATGTTCCACATGATCAGACAAAATGGCGCTGGGCAACCTGCCGTCATCATCCGATTGATCGATGTCCTGATGGCGGTTGCGAGCTGCGAATTCAATCCCGAACGCGTGCTTTCGCTCCAGCGGCACGCCGACCTGGCGTTGACCGCTGCCGAACTCGAGCTTACCGCGCCGAACGATCTGGAAGCCGTCCGCTTGCGGCACGCTACTTTCGTAGAAACGGTTCGAGCCGGACAAATCGAGGTAAGGCAAGATAAATCAAAGCAATTGACGTAGTCGCACGCTGTCTCGTGTGACTGCCGGTATCAGTGTTTCGGCTTGTTGACCTCGTAGGCGGCCAGCTTTTCCGGGCTCGCTTCCTTCTGGTGCTTCGCCTGCCACTCCTTGTAGGGCATGCCGTAGACGATCTCGCGGGCGTCGTCCTTCGAGAGGGCGGTGCCCTTTTCGGCGGCGGCTTCCTGGAACCAGTTGGCGAGGCAGTTGCGGCAGAAACCGGCGAGATTCATGAGGTCGATGTTCTGGACGTCGGTGCGTTTGCGGAGGTGCTCGACCAGCTTGCGATAGGCTGCTGCCTCGAGTTCGGTGCGGGTCTTGTCGTCGATATCGGGCATAGGATTCTCCTGCCAGGCAAGTAATGGGATGGCTGGAATATGGGAGGTCAGGTCGCCGTTGTCATGTGGTGATCGAGGACATCAGTCAATATCCGGGCGAGGCGTCTGCCCCATGCGGCCTGTCCGGTCTCGTTCGCGATAAGATCCTGGCGGATCTCGATGCTGCAGAACGGCAGTCCCGTTCGGGTGGCGTGGCGCCACATCGTGTCGCCTTCGTACTGGCCGGGATAGGGCTCGTTGTCGCCGACGAGAAGGTCGCCTTCCCGGCGCAAAGCGGCCAGGAGCGGCATCGCGATGCGCCGGTCGCGTTCCCAAAGCACGCCGGCGTGCCAGGGGCGGGGTACGCCCTTCCAGTTTTCCGTGAAACTGTGAATGCCGAACAGGACCGGCGGGCGGCCGGCGGCCGCCACCCTGGCGACGGTCCGCTTTATCGCGTCGTCGTAGGGGCGATACCAGCGCGCTATACGGGTCTCGCGCTCGGTTTCATCGACGGTGCGGTTTCCCGGGATGATGGCGCCGTCGGAGAGGCGCATGATGAGCGTCGGGTCGTCCTCGCCGCGATTGACGTCGATCAGCAGGCGGGACACGCGGGTCATCACGGCGGGAGCGTCGAGGGCGGCGCTCAAATGCCGGGTCACACCGGCCGCGCCGATGTCCCAGGCGATGTGGCGCTCGAATTCGGCGGCGGGGAGACCGAGGGTGCCATAGCCTTCCGGCAAAGCGTTCGAGGCGTGGTCGCACAGGATCACGAGGCCGCGCCGGGTGGAGCCGCCCAGTATTTCGAAGGATTCCGTCACTTCGGCTGCAATCGCCGCCGCCCGCCCGCCGCTTTTCATGTCGCCAATATATGCATCCGGCGCTCACTTTCGGAAGTCCCTGCCGGTAGCCCATTTTCGTTTCGACGAGGTGATCGCAACACGTTAGTCTTCGAGCCGAGTGACCCACGGCACGGTAACGGCCGCGAGCGGCAGGGTGACGCAAAATCGGGAGGAGGCATCGATGAAGCCAAACGAGACGTCACGCGAGCATCTCATTCATCACAACGCTTGCGGGTGTGGGGACGCCGCCGGGGGGCCAGTGGTGCTCAGCCGTCGCGGACTGTTGACCGGGGCGGCAGCGCTCGGGGCTATCGGGATAGCGGGCATCGGGATCGGCGGACGCAGCATTGCGCAGGGGGCCGCGCATCGCATCGACGTGCATCATCACGTGACGCCGCCGGTCTGGCTCGCGGAACTCAAGAAGGCCAAGAAGGACAATCCGCCGCTCGCCAACTGGTCGGTGCAGAAGTCGCTCGACGATATGGACAAGGCGGGCATCGCCACGTCGCTCACCTCGCCGACGACGCCACAGCTCGGCTTCCTGGACAAGGATACAGCGGCAAAGGTGTCGCGCGAGTCCAACGAGTGGGCGAAGAAGCTCGAGAGCGATCACAAAGGGCGCTTCGGCACGTTCGCGATGCTTCCGTTGCCCTACATCGACGAAAGCCTGAAGGCGATCGAGTACGCGTTCGACACGCTGAAAGTCGACGGTGTCGGCATCATGACGAGCTATGGCGACAAGTGGCTCGGCGACAAGCATTTCGATCCTGTCTGGGCAGAACTCAACCGTCGGAAGGCTACCGTCTATACGCATCCGACGAGCGCCAACTGCTGTTTGAACCTTCAGGCGGGAATCCCCGACTCCGCGATCGAGTACGGAACGGACACGACGCGCTCGCTGGCGCAAATCATCTTTTCGGGCGGTGCCAAGACCTATGCGGACATCAATTGGATCTGGAGCCATGGCGGCGGCGCGCTGACGGCGTTCGCCGAGCGATTCCTGATTCAGATGCCGAACAGCGTCTACAAGGGCAAGATTTCCCGCGATGATGTCCAGGGGCATCTCAACCGGTTCTACTACGATACGGCGCAGGTATCGGGCGCGGGTACTTTGCAGGCGCTGGCGAAACTCGTGCCGGTGTCGCAGATCGTCTATGGCACCGACTATCCCTATCGCACGGGGCTCGATCACACGAAGGGCGCGCAGGCGGCGTTCTCGGGGGCGGATCTCGCAGCGGTAGAACGCGGCAACGCGCTGCGGCTGGTGCCACGGTTGAAGGCTTGAGATCGAGGGACGATTTAGGCTGATATCTCAGAACGGGAAACGGCGGGTTACGCGGCGAAAGACGCCGCTAACCCGCGCTCAGAATGGAGTCCTGCATGGCATTGCTGCTCGTCGATCTTCACAATCAGATCGGGAATGCGGAGGCGTGGCTGGCGAGCTTCAAAGAGCATCTGCCCGATCTCGAGATCAGGCTTTGGCCCGACGCGGGCAACGTGGCGGACATCGAATACATGGCGTTCATGCGGCCCGATTTCGACGTGCTGCCGACGTTTCCCAACCTGAAGGGGATGTTCAGCCGGTCGGCCGGTGTCGAAGGGTTCGCGGGGCATCCGAAGTTTCCGAAGGTGCCGCTCGGCAAGGTCGAGCCGTCCACCGGCGATCCGATGATGACGGAGTACGTCGTCATGCACGCGCTGCGGCTGCATCGTGAGATGCCGAAGTTTCACGCTGCGCAGTCGCGACGCGAATGGCTGAAGGTTCCGATCAAGCGGCCGGAACAACGGCGGATCGGCTTTCTCGGATATGGCGCGATGGCGCAGGCGCCGGCGCAGATCCTCAAGGCACTCGGATTTCCGGTTTCGGCCTGGGTGCGTTCACCGAGACCGGGGGCCGATATTCCGGTTCATGCCGGACACGGCCAGCTCGCAGCGTTTCTCGGGCAGACCGACATCGCGATTTGCCTGTTGCCGCTGACGCCGGAGACCGAAGGTATTTTCTGCGCGCGCACGTTCGCGATGATGCCGGCCGGAGCTATGCTGGTGAACCTCGGCCGCGGCAAACACGTCGTCGATGCCGATCTCATCGCAGCGCTCGATTCCGGCCATCTCGAGCACGCGTCTCTCGATGTGACGTGGCCCGAGCCGCTGCCGGAGAGCAGCCCGCTGTGGTCGCATCCGAAGGTGACGATCCTGCCGCACATCGCGCGGCGGCCGACGGTCGGGCAGATCGTGAAGGAGATCGCGGCGAACGTCCGCAGCGTGCGCGCCGGGGGCGGATTGCTGCAGCAGATCGATGTTGCGCGCGGGTATTGAGCTTGCCGAATTCGCGTTCTCGCGTGCTGGAGAAGTCATGTCTGCAGAAAAAGCATCCACCAAGGCCGTCTCTCTCGATGCAGTGCAGGTTCAGCACTTCGTCGAGAGCATCTTCAGGGTTGCCGGATGGAATGCGACAGATGCGAAGGTCGCGGCCGATTGCCTGATCGGGTCGGATCGTGCCGGGCATGCCTCGCACGGGATCGGGCTCATTCCGATGTACGTGGACACGATCAAGTCGGGTTGTCTAAAGCCGGAGTGGACTGCGCTGACGATGAAGGACGATGGGCCGTTCGTGGTCATCGACGGGCGGCGCAGTCTGGGTCAGGTCGGTGCGCGCGATGCGACGCTGAAAGGGATCGCGACGGCGCGGGCGCACGGTATCGCGCTGGTCAATCTGATCGACAGTCATCACGTCGGCCGCATCGGGCACTATGGCGAGATGGTCGCGCGAGAAGGGTTCGTCGGCTTGTTCTGGGTGAACGTGCACGGGCGCAAGCCGACCGTGGTTCCGTTCGGCGCGCGTGAGCCGCGGTTCTCGACCAACCCGCACTGCGTCGCCATTCCGCGGCAGGGTGCCGATCCGTTTCTGCTCGATTTCGCGACGTCGGAAATGGCGGTCAACAAGGCGCGGGTCGCTTTCGCAAAGGGCGAAAAAGTGCGGCACGGAACGCTGCTCGATCATCAAGGGCGGCCGACCGACGACCCCGGCGTGTTGTGGGCCGATCCGCGCGGCTCGATCGCGACGTTCGGGCTGCACAAGGGCTCTGGGCTCGCGATCGTATGCGAGTTGATGTCGGCGGTGCTGGCTGGCGGGCCGCTGGTGGCCGACAAGCAAGAGGCCGGCGCGATCCTCAACAACGTGACGGCGCTCGTCATCGATCCCAGGCGGATGGCGGTCGGCGACGAGCCGATCGAAGCAGCGACCGACCGCATGATCGCGTGGGTGAAGAGTGCGGCGGTGGCGGACGGCGTCGATCAGGTACTTACCCCGGGCGAGCCCGAGCAGATCAACCGCGCGCGGCTGGGATCGCGAATCGAGATCGATTCGGCGACGTGGGGAGACATCTGCAAGGCGGCGGCGAAGATGGGGCTGAGCGAGGCGGAGGTGCCTCGGGCGATCGGTTAGGTCAGGTGGCGGGCGAGAGCTAGAGACGACGATCATGCGCGTGATGATGTTCCATCTGATGCCGTATGCGGACCTCGACCTGTCGGTGAAGGATCAGTATCGCAGCGTGTGGGTCGTGCTGCCGAATACCCATTTCGATCCGGTGAAGGGGCATGCCCTCTACAACCGGTATCTGGACGAATTGGAGTTGGGTGCAGAACTCGGGTTCGACGGCGTCTGCGTCAACGAGCATCACCAATGCGCCTATGGCATCATGCCTTCGCCGGTGGTCACGGCGTCGGCGCTGTCGCGGCGCGTGAAGACGGCGAAGATTGCAATCCTCGGCAATGCGTTCTGCCTGCGCGACAATCCGCTGACGCTCGCCGAAGAGCACGCGATGATCGACTGCATCACCGGCGGGCGTCTCATCACGGGTTTCGTGCGCGGGGTCGGGGCGGAGTATTTCTCGACGGGTGCCAATCCCGTCTACAGTCTCGAGCGGCACCAGGAAGCGCACGATCTCGTGGTGCAGGCGTGGACGCGGCCGGGGCCGTTCGCGTTCGAAGGCAAGCACTTCCATTTCGAATACGTGAACGTGTGGCCGCGTCCGTTCCAGCAGCCGCATCCGCCGATCTGGTGCCCGAGCCAGGGTAGCCTCGAGACGATCGAGTGGGCGGCGCATCCCGATCGCAAATACGTCTACCTGCAGACGTACTCGCCGATGGCGTCGGTGCAGCGCTATCTCGATCTCTATCGCAAGGTGGCGGCGACGAAGTACGGCTATACGGCCAATTCAGACCGTATCGGATGGTGCGCGCCGGTCTATGTGGGCGAGACCGACGAGGCTGCGATGAACGAGGCGCGACCGCACATCGAGGCGATGTTCAACGTCTTCCTGCCGAAGGTTTCGGAAATGATGTTCTTTCCGCCCGGTTACATGTCGAACGCGTCGTTGCAGAACATTCTGGCGCACAAGCCGGCGGCGAGGAAAGAGCGGGCTACGATCGAGGCGCTGGTCGAGAAGGGCATCGTGATCGTGGGCGGGCCGGACACCGTGCGCGCCAAACTGACGGAGGCGCACGAGCGGATGGGCTTCCAGGAATTCCTGGCGATGCCACAGTTCGGGACGATGCCGGCGGGTCTCGTCGAGGGGAACGTGCGCCGCTTCTGCGCGGAGGTCATGCCCGCGCTGAAGGCGCTCACCGACAAGGACTACCGCGGGTTCGAGCCGAGCAAGGCGGCGGCGGAGTAGGCGGTGCAGGCGCGCCTGACTATTTCGTGAACTCGCCGGCTTCGAGAATGGTCAGCTCGACTTCGCCGCCGCCGTTCTTGCGGTGCGTGGAAGCGGCCTGATACTCGGGCGATTCGTGGCAGGCGACAGCCGCTTCGAGCGTCGGGAATTCGATCACGACGAAGCGCTCGAACTTCTTCGGGCCCTCGAGAATCTCGAAGCGGCCACCGCGGGCGAGTATCTTGCCGCCGAATTTCGCCATGATGCCGGGCACCTGATCCGTGTAGCGCTTGTAGGCGACGGGATCGGTGATCTTCGAGCGGGCGAGCCAATAGGCGGGCATGTCTGAAACTCCGTTTCGTTTCGTGTCGTTGGGGGACTTTGAAGCGCTGGCCTTGATGGCGTGATCGACTATGCTGGAGGCAACCGAGCTTTGTCGCACCGGAGGGAACGCATCGCCATGAGCATGAATTTCACGCTCCCGGAAGAACTGCAACTGCTGCAGCGCAACCTGCGCCGCTACGTCGATACGGAGATGATCCCGCACGAGCGAGAAACGATGCTGGCCAACGAGCTCAAGCCGGAGTGGCGAGAGCGCTTCGTGAAAGGCATGAAGGATCTCGGCGTCTACAAGCTCGACATTCCCGAGGAGTTCGGTGGCGCCGGGCTCGGCCTGCTCGCCAAGGCGATCGTGTGGCAGGAGCTGGGGCGGACGGTCGCGCTGCCCGCGCGCGGCGATCACATCACAGGGCCGAACGCGCGCGGTATCCTCTATGCGCTCAAGGGCGAGATGCGCGAGCGCTATCTGTTGCCCGTGCTGCGCGGCGAGAAGGAAGCCTGTTTCGCGCAGACGGAGCCCGATGCGGGTTCCGATCCCGCGTCGATGCGGACGACGGCGGTGCGCGAGGGCGATACTTACGTGATCAACGGGACGAAACGGTTCATCACGGGGGCTGCCAAGTCGCACTTCATGCAGCTGATGGCGGCGACGGATCGCGCGAAGGGCTCGAAAGGCGGGATCTCCTGCTTCATCGTCGACATGGATACGCCCGGCGTGAAGCTCGGCGCGCAATACGAGACGATGATGGGCGACAAGCCCTGGGAGATCATTCTCGACAACGTGCGCGTGCCGGCGAGCCATCTCGTCGGCGAAGAAGGCGGCGGGTTCAAGCTGGCGCAGGGCTGGCTGGGACATGGCCGGGTGAAGCACGGCGCACGCGCACTCGGCGTCGCGGAGCGTTCGCTCGAACTTGCGACGAGCTATGCGCATCAGCGCGTCACGTTCGGTCGTCCGCTGGCGGATCGGCAGGGCATCCAGTGGATGCTGGGCGACATGTACATGGATCTGGAGGTCGGCAAGATGCTCGTCTACCGCGCGGCGTCGCTGATCGAGGGCGGCGAGGAGGCGCGGATGGAGGCCTATCACGCCAAGTATTTCTGCGACGAGATGGCGTTCAAGGCGGCGGATCAGTGCATGCAGATCCATGGCGGTATCGCGCTGACGACGGACCTGCCGATCGAGCGGATGTGGCGGCAGCAGCGGAGCTACCGCATCACCGAGGGAGCGAGTGAAGTCATGCGCACAGTGCTCGCGCGGCACGTGATGAAGAAGTACGGGTGAGCAGCGGCGAGCAGAGCGCAGGCGTCAGATGAATAGCGTGACGACCGAGACGATCGAGATCGACGACTGCAGGCTCGTCGTGCGGCGCGTGGGGCGCGGCCGGCCGCTATTGTGGCTGCACGGCACGGATGGACTAGCCGAATGGCCCGACATCATCGACCGCCTCGCCGAGCGGCATGAAGTGATCGCGCCGGATCATCCGGGCTTCGGGGAAAGTACGATCCCCGGCTGGATGGGCGATGTGTCGGACCTCGCTTATCTCTATCTCGATCTGTCGAAAAGGCTCGGGCTCGAACGCTTCGATCTGGTCGGACATTCGCTGGGCGGCTGGATCGCGCTGGAAATGGCGGTGCGGCAGACGCAGAGGATGGCGTCGCTGGCGCTGATCGCGCCGGCCGGCCTGCACGTAAAGGGCCAGTCCAAATGCGATATCTTCATGATCGATCCGGACGAGCAGGCGCGCCTCGCGTTTGCTGATCCGGCGCTGGCAGAGGCGGCGGCCGTGCGGGCGTCGGCATCGAAGAACCAGGAGATCGCGATCGCCAATCGTGTCGCGTCGGCCCGGTTCGGATGGAACCCGCGGTTTCACAATCCGAGGCTCGAACGATGGCTGCACCGCGTCGACGTGCCGACGCTGATCGTCTGGGGAAGTGAGGACCGGATCTTTTCCCCCGGTCATGCGGAGGCTTTTGTGCGCGCCATTCCTGGTTCTCGCCTCGCGATGATCGAGAAGGCGGGGCACTTGCCGCACGTGGAGCGGCTCGAGGAAACGCATCGGGTTCTCGCCGCGTTGTTTGGTCCATGAACCAGGGCGGCTCGCAGATGGACGCGTGAGACAAATCGCTTTAGTCCAGGCCGGGAGGCATCGAGCAAGCCGGTTGTGGGGGACCCCTTCCGGTCGTGGCATCGAAGTGCTGGCTTCCAAGCAATGGGGCATTGGGGCATCAGACGAGATCCATGGCGGGAAAGAAGAAGCACCGCCGTCGAAGGCATCGGTTGCAGCAGCAGAGCGGCGCGCTGCGGCGGGTGCAGAAGACTGCCGTGTCGTCTGGGGCTGCCGAGCCGTCCGGTGCGCCTGTGAACGTAGCCGCTGAGCCGATATTGGCGCGGGTGGAACTTCCCGTTGTTGGAACCGGTTCAGCCAGCGGGCCAAGCGAGCCTTCCGCAAAGCAGCGCTCTCCGGCATTGCGCGTGTGGCGGAACCGGAACTATCTGCTGTTCGAGGCCGGTTGGTTCCCGCAGAGCATCACGACGTGGATCCAGCGCATCGGCGTGACATGGCTCGCGTGGGAGCTGACGCATTCGAATGCCTGGGTGGGGGCGATCGCCGCGGCGGATCTCGCACCGATGATCGTGCTGGCGCCGATCGCGGGTGCCATGGCCGATCGCGCGAGCAATGCGATGCGGTTGCTGCGCCTGACCAAGGTGCTGATGCTGGCGCAGGCCGTCGTGCTGGCGGTTCTGATGTACGCCGACCTGATGTCGATCGAGATTCTGTTCGCGCTGTCGCTCGTGACCGGAGTGATCCATCCCTATGCCTCCGCGGCAAGACAGATCGTGCTCGCCAGCTCGGTGGTGCGCGAGGACTTCCCGTCGGCGATCGCGCTCGATAGTGCGCTGTTCCAATCATGCCGGTTCATCGGGCCGGCGCTGGCCGCGATCATGATCGTGTGGTGGGGCGTGAGCAGTACGTTCATCGCGCACATCGCGGGGAACGTCATTCTGCTGGCGACGCTGATGTTCATGAAGATCGAGCCGCGAGACCGGCGAGGGCACGTTCGCCGGAGCCTGCTGATCGAGATCGCGGACAGCGTGAACTACACGCGGGGACATGGTGCGATATGGCCGCTGTTCCTGCTGCTGACGGTTGCATCGATCCTGCTGCGACCCGTGCAGGAATTGCTGCCGGGGTTCGCGAGTAAGGTCTTCGATGCGGGGCCGGAGGGCCTCGGGTGGCTCGCATCGAGCATGGGGATCGGCGCGACGGCGAGCGCGACGTGGATCGCTTTCCGCGGGCGGATCGAAGGTCTCAGCAATTGGGCGATCGCCGGCGGGTTGATCCTGGTGCTCGCGACATTGGGTTTCGCCGCCACCGATCAGCTCTGGCTCGGGCTGATCTTCGCTGGCTTGACCGCTTTCGGCATCAATACGATGTCGACGAGCATCCAGACGATCACGCAGTCGGTCGTGTCGGACGGCATGCGCGGGCGCGTGATGAGCCTCTACAGCTTGATATTTCGCGGTCTGCCCGCGATCGGCGCGCTGGTGCTGGGCTCGATCGCCGACAAGATCGGGCTGTCGCGGACGTTCACCATCGTGGCGCTGATGTCGCTGTGCGTGTGGGGGCTGGTGGCCGTCAAGGCGCGCACCATCGCCGAGGCCGTGCGGCGGGATATGTGACGATCGGGCAGTCATCGGCGCCGCGGGATGGCCTCGGCCACACGGGTCTATTGATGCGCATCAACGTGCGGAGCAGCGGCGCTGGCGCATGATGCCGGCAGTTCGATATGGCTTCGTGAACATTGAGGCGCGACATGGCTTACAAGACGATCTTGGTGCATTTGAACGACGAGCGCCGGGTGGGCCAGCTCATCGATGTCGCGGCGCATGTCGCCGATCAGAACGAAGCTCATGTGATCGGTCTCTATGTCGTCCCGTCGCTGGTCGTCGGCTCGCTCGGAGGCGTCGGCGGGCGGCTGGCGCAGAGCGGCCGGGCCGCGTTCAAGGAGGAAGCGAAGCGGATCGAGGGGGCGTTCTACGAGGCCATGAAGGGCCGGACGGGCGTCGGTGAATGGCGGCTGATCGAGCCGCCGCGCGACCATCCCGGCACGGCAGAGGCCGTCATCGAGCAGGCGCGCAGCGTCGATCTCGTGGTGGCCAACCAGACCGACAGCGAGTGGGAATACAGCCTGCTGCTCGATTTTCCGGAGCGCTTGGCACTTGAGAGCGGAAGGCCCACGCTGATCGTGCCCAATGCCGGGCGTTTCCCTCGTGTGGGGCAGCGCGCGATGGTCGCGTGGAACGGGAAGCGAGAGGCTACACGGGCGGTGTTCGATGCGATGCCGCTGCTGCAGAATGCCGATGCCGTGAAGGTGCTGTGGGTCAATCCCGGGCAGAAGGCGGCGAATACGATGGGGCGGACGCCCGGCGAGGACCTCGCCGCGACGCTGGCGCGCCACGGGGTGAAGTGCGAGCTGAGCAGCTCGGTGACTGCAGGTATCGAGGTCGGCGACGATCTGTTGTCGCGGCTCGCTGATTTCGGCGCCGATCTGCTGGTCATGGGGTGCTACGGCCATTCGCGTATCCGCGAGTTCGTGATGGGTGGCGCAACGCGCGAGATCCTTCGCCATATGACGGTTCCCGTGCTGATGTCGCACTGAGGGGCCATTGCGATGTTTCATTCCGGCCGTCCGGTCTCGATGGGATCGGGCGGCCGGTTTCGTTTCAGGTGATCGCGACCACATATGCTTCGTTGGATGACCGGTGCCACGGGCCGGTGACGAGCGGAGGTCGAAATGAGCGGCTCGAACGACATGCCGGCGCCAGAGACCGGCGAAGTGGCTGCCGGCGCAGATCAGTCAGAGACGATTGCGTTTCTCGGCTCGGGGGAAGCGTTCGGCGGCGATATCGAGGTCGAACGGCACGAAACCCACGGCGCGATGGTGTTTCTGGGCGGTGACATCGCGCTCAAGATCAAGCGGGCTGTCCACTACGCGTACATGGATTTTTCCAGTCTCGACAAGCGGCATGCGGCCCTGGAGCGGGAATTCGCGATCAATCGGGGGAATGCGCCGGAGCTCTACATCGGCGTCGAGCCGATCGTGCGGGCGGCGGGGGGAGGTTTGAGGCTCGGCGGTGAGGGCGAGGTGGTCGAGTGGGCGCTGCGCATGAAGCGATTTCCTCAGTCGGCCCTGCTGTCGCGCCGGCTCGCCGATGGTCTCGATGCGGCGGGTCTGAAGGAAGTGGCGGATGAAGTGGTGCGCTCGCACGCAGATGCGCCGGTCGTCCGTGGCGTATCGGGCGTCGACGCGTTGGAGGCGATCATCGCGGAGATCACGGGAGCGCTGGGCGCCGATTCCGCTACGGCGGCGGATGCAGAAGTGCTGCGGCGAACGGCGGTGGACCGGCTTCGCGCGGTTCGGCGGGTGATCGAGAAGCGTGCGGCGGTCGGCATGGTGCGCCGGTGCCACGGCGATCTGCATCTCGACAACATCGTCGTCATCGAGGGGCGGCCGCGGCTGTTCGATGCGATCGAGTTCGACGAGGCGCTGGCGACGATCGACACCCTGTACGACTTGGCTTTTCTGCTGATGGATCTGGATGCGCATGGATACCGTGCCGGGGCGAACCAGGTTCTAAATAGGTATTTGTGGAAGAGGCAGGATACGCTCGATCTGGAAGGGCTGGCGGCGTTGCCGTTGTTTCTGGCGTTGCGGGCAGGTGTCCGCGCGATGGTAGCGAGACAGCGGGCGGCGCTGTCGGGCGGCGAGCCTGAGGCCGAGGTGGGGCGTGCGGCCGGGCGCTATCTCGGGCGCGCCCTGCAATACTCGATGCCGCCGCCGGCTGGTCTCGTCGCCATCGGTGGGCTCTCGGGAACCGGCAAGTCCACGTTGGCGGCGCGGTTATCGCCGCTGCTCGGGCCTGCGCCGGGTGCGGTACATCTGCGGAGCGATCTGGAACGCAAAGCGCTGCATGGCGTGGACGAGTTCACGCGGCTGCCGGACGATGCATATTCGGCCGAAGAGAGCCTGCGGGTCTATTCAGTGCTGGCCGATAAGGCCTGTACTGCGCTCAGGGCTGGGCACGCTGTGGTGGTCGATGCGGTGTTTTCGTCGCCGGTCGAGCGCAAGGCCATCGAGCAGCTCGCGGGGGATTGCGGCGTGCCGTTCGCGGGGCTCTGGCTGGAGACCGGGACGGACGAATTGATCGCAAGGGTCGAGGCCCGGACCAAGACGAGGGCTGAAACCGGCGCAGGCGATGCGTCGGATGCAACGGCTGCGGTCGTTCAGCGGCAGGTGGCGCGCGGCGTGGGTGAGGTCGGCTGGGAGATCGTCGATGCCAGCGGGGCCGTCGAGGATGTCCTCGAGCGGGCTTCTGTGAACGTCCGCCGCATCATGCCGGCTGTCTGGATGCCGGCAATATGGCGGGATGGGATCGCATCTGATCGGAGGCCGCGTCATTCCTCGGAGGCGTGACTTTCGACATGGCAAAGCCTCCGACCCTGGGGCCGGAGGCTTCGAGAACGATCAGGCTCGATCGATGGAGATCAGAGCTTGTGAGCCATGCGCTCGCGCTTGGTGTTGAGGTAGCGCTCATTGAAGCGAGACGGCTTCACCACGTGCGGCACCTGCTCGACGACGTTGATGCCGAGGTCGCGGAGTGCGTCGACCTTCAACGGGTTGTTGGTCATGAGGCGGACTTCGGTGGAGCCGAGATCTTTCAGGATCTTGACCGCCAGATCATAGTCACGGGCATCGACCGGCGCCCCGATCGACAGATTGGCGTCGACCGTATCGAGACCCCGGTCCTGGGCAGCATACGCCTTCATCTTGTTGACGAGGCCGATACCGCGCCCCTCGTGATGAGGCAGGTAGATGATGATGCCGTGAGAACTCTCGACCACCTTCTCCAACGCCTTCTGCAACTGCTGGTAGCAATCGCAGCGGAGTGAATGGAAAATGTCGCCGGTCACGCAGCCCGAATGGACGCGCACCAGCGGAGCCTCGAGCTTGGCGCCCTCTTTCTTGTAGACCAGCGCCATCGCCTGATAGGACACGCTATCGTCCTCGTAGGCGTGAGCCTCGAACATCACTTCCTTGCCCTGGAACTCGACCGGCAGGATGGTATGGGCAGTATCAAGAAACATCGGGGCCTCCGAACGGCGAGGGGCATGGTGCGCGACCTTGCGCTCCATGACAACAGCCGTTCTAGCACCTAGGCCAACCGGCAGGGGCGTGACAGAAGCTCCGCCGTTCGAGTGGAGGCCGTTGGCCGATACTGCCTGGGCCGAAAGAATAGAATTCGACATTGTCCGCCTCGGTTCCGAAACGCTGTGCTGGCTGGTAGTGGCAGATGACTTGGAGATGTTCATTGGTCTCTACTGGTTTTGACACCTCGCCGGATCACTGGTCCGGCTGGGGCGAATTGGCACGTCAGTGAAGCGCACTGTCGCGGCGGCTGTTTGCCTTGGCGACGCTCGGGTGCGTGCTTCTCCTGGGGTTGTTGCTGAACAGCAGGGGATCGTGATCGGTTTCATACTCGCACATCGATTTTCGATCCCCACGGCCGCGTGTCGTGCTGCCCTGAAGCTAGCCATCGCGACACTTGATGGCACCTTCATGATGGTTTCCGGATGAACTGAACCTGAACGGTTCGCCGAGTTTTGTTCAGGTGACGATCAGGGGCCCCCGGGAAGGCGAACGAGGCGCGTCTCTTTCGCTTCATGTGATTGATTCTTCAGGAATAAACTCGCCGGGCTCGAGCCCCGCCCGATCATGCCGCTCGATTCCCGGCAATTCTGCGGTCGAGTGGCGAACCGTGAACCGGAAACAATCCCCGGTTGGTTAATTAAATATTAACAACTTTAAGTTGTTATCGGGGTGCGCAGGTTCAGCAGAGCCTGTCTCGAATTCCTGCACTCTGTTCAGCGTGGAGCGTATCGTGTTGCGTAGCTTCAAATCGTATGACTTCAAATGTCTGGAGCTGCTCGACGAATCCGATCGCGGAAAGCCGTCCAGCATCTCTCGGGGCGCTGGCTCGCCTGCGGGTCGGTTCGGTGCATCGGCCGCCTGGAGCCTGGGTGTCCTGACGCTTTCGGCGGTGACCTCGGCGTCGCCGGCATCGGCCCAGTTCGTCTGCCAACAATATGGAGGATCGTTCGGAGGGGCAGCGGCCGGGGCGATGGCTCTGGCATGTGGCGCGGATGCGATTGCGACCGGGCTCGCGTCGTCGGCTTTCGGCGGCCAGACGAGAGCGGTCGGCGACTACGCGACAGCCGTCGGCCAGGCAGCCCGGGCGGAAGGATCTAACGCCGTCGCGCTGGGCTCCCAGTCGCAAGCGCTCGGGGGGAATGCGACCGCAATCGGAACGGTGGCCTCGGCGGGCGGCGTCAATTCGACCTCGATCGGCAACGCGGCATCGGCGGACGGCGACAACGGCACCTCGATCGGCAACGGATCGGCGGCCAGCGCGATCAATTCGACCAGCGTCGGCTCGAACGCGATCGCCAGCGGTCTCAATTCGACGTCGCTGGGTAGCGCTGCTCAGGCGAGCGGGGCCAACGCCACGGCGCTCGGACGCGGTGCACGGGCGGTGGCCAACAGCACGACTGCCATCGGCGACATCGCTCGCGCGCAAGGCGAGTATTCGACGGCGATCGGCAACGATGCGCGCGCCATGGCCGAGGGCGCAACGGCTTCGGGTGCTGCGGCACAGGCGACGGGGCTCAATTCGTCCGCCTACGGCCGCAATGCGCTGGCGAGCCAGACGGCGGCGACGGCCATCGGCCAAGGGGCAACCGCCTCGGGCGTGAATTCGACGACAAACGGTGCGGGTTCCAGCGCGAGCAGCCTCAACGCCTCGGCATTCGGTCAGGCTTCCGCGGCGTCTGCTGCCGGTGCTTCCGCGCTTGGACAAGGCGCACAGGCGAGTGGTGTTTCGGCGACGGCGGTCGGACAGGGGGCGGTGGCGGCCCACGACAACGCGGCTGCGTTCGGCCAGGGCGTGGCGACCTCGCGCGCGGATCAGCAGGTGTTCGGATCGGCCAGCAACACCTATACGATGACGGGCGTCGCCAGTTCGGCGAGCGTCGCGGCGCAATCGGGTGCGAGGCTCGCGGTGAGTTCCGATGCGTCGGGAAATCTCGCGGCCGTAAATCCAAACGTCCTGTTCCAGGGGACGGGAGCCAACAGCACGGCGGTCGGCTTCGGGGCAACGGCAGCCGGCGCCAACGCAACGGCGCTCGGTCCCAATGCTTCGGCGGCGTTCGCCGGTTCGACCGCGATCGGCTACGGCGCTGCGACGACGCGGGCGGATCAGATCGCCTTGGGCACCTCGACCAACACCTACACCGCCGCGGGGATCGCGACCGCCGCCAGCCGCGCGGCCCAATCCGGGCCGCTGCAGGTGATGACGACCGATGCCAACGGCAATCTGGCCGGCGACGGTGGAGCCCTCTATGGACGGGTCGGAGCGGTGGAGACATCGGTTGGGACGCTGCAGACCCAGGTCGGCGTTCTGCAAACACAGACGGCGGCCAATACGACCCAGATCGCAGCGCTCGATACGAGAGTCGGCGTGGTCGAGGGCGGTGTGACGACTTTGGGCAACCGGATCGGCACCGTCGAGGGGAACGTCACGGCGCTGACCGGGCGGGTCTCGACGGTCGAGAGCAACGTTTCGACACTGCAGACGCAGACGGCCGCCAACACGACTGCGATCGCCTCGAACACGACGCGGATCACCAACGTCGAAGGGCAGGTCACGACCCTGCAAGGGCAGGTGACCAGCAACACGACGCGGATCGGCGGACTCGAAGGACGGATGACGACGACCGAAAACAACGTGACGGCGCTGACGGGACGGGTTTCTACCGTCGAAGGAAAGGTGACGACGCTGCAATCCCAGACCGCCTCGAACACGGCTCAGATCGCATCGAATACCACCAGGATCTCGAGCGTCGAAACGCGTGTCACAAACACCGAGACACGACTGACGTCCTCGGAACAGCGGTTGTCCAACGTCGAGGAGACCGTGGGAACCTTCGACAATCGCATCAAGGGAATGGATGCGCGGATCACGTCTGCGGACCAGAAGGCCGACAAGGCGCTAGACGGCGTCGCGGTGGCGCTGGCCGTTTCCGATCCGGTCCTGCTCGCAGGCGATACGTTCGGCGTGCGCTTCAATTGGGGCGAGTACCAGGGCAAGCACGCGATCGGCCTCAGTGCGCTGGGCGTACTCGACCGGAATTTCCTGGGAACCAACACGTCACTTGCGTTGGCGGGAGGCGTCGGCATCAGCACCTACGACGGCTCGGTCGGATCGCGCCTGGGGCTGCAATTGACCTGGAAGTAGTCACTGCACTCGTCCTCGATAAACACAAAGTGAGTAAGCCACATGCGTAACGTCTGGATGCCTGCAGCAATTCTCGTCGTCGCGTGCAGTTCCGTCGCGGTCGGGCAGGGCTGGCAAAGCCAGACCGTCCATCCACCCGCCGCCAAATCCAAGGCGGTTGCTCCGAAGCCGGCAGCGACGCGCGTCGCCAGTGCTCCTTTGCCGGCCTCCAAGGGACAGTCGATGCAGGTGCAGGTGCAGTATCTCGTGCGGACGAGCCTGCTCGCACTCAACGATGCCAATCGCAGCGGGAACTATACGGTGCTTCGGGATGTCGCCGCGCCGTCGTTTCGCGAGAAGAATTCGGCGGCCGATCTTGCGCTGATCTTCGCGGAGATGAGGCGGGCCCGTCTCGATCTGTCGATGGCGGCGATCCTCGCGCCGGAACTCGACGAGCAGCCGTCGATCGATGGAGAACGCCGGCTTCGCCTGAAAGGGCATTTCGCGACCGAGCCGAACCGGGTGGTTTTCGACCTGATCTACGAGCCGGTCGGGGGACAGTGGCTGCTCAACGGAATTTCCATTTCGACGAAGCCGTCGCGATCGGCAGCAGGCGGGCCTGCACCGGTTACGAGATAGCGCTCTCGGCATTCATCGCCGCCATGTCTGGAAGCGCTCGCTGGTTCATGCGTGGGACCGTTGTGGTATAGCTCCGTGTCGTCGAGACACCCTGCCGAAACTGCGAGGTCCCATGCCGAAATTCGCTGCCAGTCTCAATCTGATGTTCAACGAGTGGCCGCTGCTCGACCGCTTCGCGGCTGCGCGCGACGCCGGGTTCAAGGCCGTCGAGGTGCAGAACCCCTATGGCGAGAAAGCCGATGCGATCGCCAAGCGCCTCGAGGCGACGGGGCTGGAACTCGTGCTCATCAATACGCCGCGGGGAGCGCCGGAGATCGGCGGTCGCGGGATAGCTGCCATCCCATCGCAGGCGGCGGAGTTCCGGCGGCTGTTCGATACGGCGTTCGAGTACATGCAGGCGACGGGCTGCCGGATGATCCACGTGATGGCCGGAACGCATCCGACGGCGAGCGAAGCGGCATTCGAGGCTTCGCTGCGCCATGCGGCGGCGAAGCTCGCGCCGATCGGCGGCAAGGCGTTGCTGGAGCCGCTGAACCTCTACGACAATCCCGGTTATTTTCTCGGCGATTTCGATATGGCTGCAAGGATCATCCGGCAGATCGACCTGCCGAATGTGCGGCTGCAGTACGACTTCTACCATCGCCAGCGGCGGCACGGCGAGATCGCGGCGTCGCTGAGGGAAATGCTGTCGATCACCGCACACGTGCAGTTCGCGGGAACGCCCGGGCGGCACGAGCCTGATGTCGGCGAGATCGACTACGGCTATCTGTTCGGGCTGCTCGACGAACTCGGCTACAAGGGCTGGGTCGGTGCCGAGTACACGCCGCGCGCGGGAACGCTCGAGGGGCTGGGTTGGTTGAAAAAGTGGGGCGGCGCTGTGTGACCACTCGGGAATGGGGCGCCGCCGAGGGAGATGCCGATGTTCGCCGACCGGATCGAAGGGAAATGGATCGACGCCTTTTGCGAGGTGTTCGAGCGATGCGCGGTGAAGCGCGGCGATACGGCGGCGATCCTGTCGGAGACGCAGTCACGGGCGCTGAACGTGCACCTGGCGGAACTCGCGCTGCTGCGGCTCGGCGCGCGGCCGTTCCACATCGTGCTGCCGACGCCGCGCAATCCGCATCCCGTTCCCGTGCGCTCGACGGGGGCGAGCGAGGCGATCGGCAAGCTCGGGCCTGTCGTGTCGGCACTGGGGCAGGCGGGGTTCGTGGTCGACGTGACGCTCGAAGGGCTGATGCACGCGCCGGAGACGCCCGAGATCCTGAAGGCGGGCGCGCGCATTCTCGTGATTTCGAACGAGCATCCGGAAGCGCTGGAGCGGATGCGGCCGGAAGGCGCGCTGGAGGCTCGCGTGCGCGCGGCCGTGAAGCGGTTGCGTGGGGCAAAGCGGATGACGGTGCGTTCGGGCGCAGGCACGGATCTCGCCGTCGATCTCACGGGGGCATCGACGGTCGGCGTGTGGGGCTGGACGGATCGCGCGGGGACGCTTGCGCATTGGCCGGGTGGCGTGGTGGTCAGCTTTCCGAAACAGGGGACCGTGAACGGTACGCTGGTGCTCGATCGTGGCGACATGAACCTGACGTTCAAGCGGTATCTCGATGCGCCGGTGCGGCTGGGGATCGAGGCGGATTACGTGACCAAGATCGACGGCGCCGGCGTCGATGCGGAGCTGATGCGGCGCTATCTGTCGGCGTGGGGCGACAAGGAGGCCTATGCGGTCAGTCACGTCGGCTACGGGCTCAACGAGAAGGCGCGCTACGAGGCGCTGGCGATGTACGGCCAGCGTGACACCAACGGAACGGAGCTGCGTGCGGTGGCGGGCAACTTCCTGTTCTCGACGGGCGCCAACGAGTTCGCGGGCCGCTACACCGCCGGGCATCTCGACATCCCCGTGATGGGGACGACGATCGCGGTGGACGGGGTGGAGGTGGTGAAGGCGGGCGTGGTGCAGGAGGTGGGGTAGATCGCAGCCAATTGGCTGGCCAGGGTCAGGTTTCAGGGGCCTCTGGACGGTCCTGACGGTAAGGGTTGGCGAGCGCAGTTTCCGACCATCCTGCATAGCCGGTTCGACTACGACCTGTTATACTTTGGTTTCGGCGAGGATGGTATCACCCAGGTTGATTGGCGATCTCATCACGGTGTTTCTTACGCCGAGGCGCCAAGTGGATTGGAGAGTACCTTTGCAGACGACGTTGGCGGTTGAAGACATCAAGGTGACGCTGCCCGAACTGCTCGACGGCTTGCTTCCGGGGGATCAGGTGATCTTGACCCGGAACCATCGGCCTGTGGCGACGCTCGTCAGCGCGGCCGAGCCTGTAGCACCTAGGCAGCGGGCAGCGCCCGGGCTCGGCAAAGGCATGGTCTCGTTCATAGCTGCCGATTTCGACGCTCCGCTCGACTGTATGAAGGACTACATGGAGTGAAACTTCTACTCGATTCACATACCTTGCTTTGGCTCATGGAAGGCCATCCCAATCTGAGTCAACGGGCAGTCGAGGCGATCACCGATCCGTCGAACCAGCTATATCTGAGCATATCGTCGGTATGGGAAATCGGTATCAAATCCGGGTTGGGCAAGCTGGGCTTGGCGGTGCCGTTTTCGACGTTCCTGGATACGGCCATCAACGGCTACGGTTTGATCGTGCTTCCAATTACCTTGGAAGATTGCGTTCGATACCAGCAGTTGCCATTTGCCGACAAGCTGCACCGCGATCCATTCGACCGAATGATCATCATCCACGCTCTGCGAGAGGGCTTGACGATCGTCGGTGCCGATGCGGCGTTTGATACTTACGGATTAGCTCGGCTGTGGTGATCAGGTGAGTGAGGCCTCGGAGTTCTCAGCGCGAAATTGTGGTTGCTGGGGGCATGTCGAGCGCCGGACTCGGGTTCCGCTGGTAGTAGAATGCAGAATGACTCCAGTGCTCGGCTAACTGCCTCCCACCTGCTCCCGCAAAACGAAATGCTGCACTTTGCCCATGGCGTTGCGGGGGAGGGAGGGGAGGAAGCGGTATTCGCGGGGGACTTTGTAGCGGGCGAGTTCGGCGAGGCAGTAGGTTTCGATGTCGGCGGCTTGGAGGTCGTGGCCGTCGCGGAGCACGATGCAGCCGACGGGCACTTCCTGCCAGCGCGGATCGGGGCGCGCGATCACGGCGGCTTCGGCGATCGCGGGATGGGTGAGGAGTACGCGCTCGACCTCGGCGGGGTAGATGTTCTCGCCGCCTGAAATGATCATGTTTTTCTTGCGATCGTGGACATAGAAATAGCCGTCGGCGTCGCGGGTGCCGATGTCGCCGGACAAGTACCAGCCGTCGCGCAGGCTCTCGGCGGTCGCTTCGGCGTTGCCCCAGTATTCGAAGAACACGTTTGGGCCGCGTATCGCGATTTCGCCTGCGGTGCCGTGCGGCACCTCGTTCACGTCATCATCGACGATGCGCGCTTCGCAGTGCAATCCGGGCAGGCCGGTGGAGCCGGGCCGGCGCCAGTCGCCTGTTACGGTGGAGTAGACCGCGATGGGTGAGGTTTCGGTGGAGCCGTAGGTCTGGACCACGGGAATGCCGCGCGCGACGAAGGCGTCGATAAACGATTGGGGGACTTGCGTCGAGCCGGTGTTGAGAACGCGCAGCGACGACACGTCGGTCGTGCTCCAAGCGGGATGCTCGACGACGGCCTGCATGGTGGACGGCACGAGCACGGATATCGTCGGCCTGTCATTCTCGATGGCTTGTAGCATCCCGCCCGGCGTGAAGCGGGCATGCAGCGTCACCGTCGCACCGATCTGGAGAGCGGGCGTCGTCTGGATATTGAGGCCGCCGACGTGGAACATCGGCAGCACCGTGAGTATGTGATCCGCCGAAGTCATGTCGTGCATGTGATGGCTCATGGCGGCGTTCCAGAGCAGCGCTTCCTGGCGAAGCACCGCGCCCTTCGGCCGGCCTGTCGTGCCCGACGTGTAGACGATCAACAGGGGATGATGGGTGTCGACGTGGGGATTGCGGCCGTCGCCGGTAGCCGATGCGATCAGGTCGTCGAGCGAGCAACTGGCGGCGGGCGCGTAGTCGAGGCCGATCACGCGGGTCTGCGGCAGTGCCGTTGCGAGCGGCTCGATGACGTCCTCGAAGGCCTTTTGAAGCACGATCGCCTTCACGGACGCGTCGCGCAGAATGAACACCTGCTCGGCCGGCGCCAGCCGCCAATTGAGCGGCACCAGCATCGCGCCGAGGCGGGCGCAGGCATAGAGCAGGACGAGGGTGTCAGGATGGTTGAGGCTCAGGATTGCAAGGCGGTCGCCGCGGCCCAGGCCGATGCCGGACTTCAACGCGCGTGCGGTGGTGGCGATGCGGCTTGCCAACTGTGAGTAGGTCAGCAAGCGGCCTTCGTAGCGCAGGGCGGTCTTGGCTGGGGCGAACGCCGCGTTGCGGTCGATGATGTCGGATAGATCCATGGCGGGCCTTCTCGTCCGATGGAGGGCCGCTGCGAAGGGCTGGCCCTGACCGATACCGTGGCGGGGGGCCGGTTTCCGGTCAAGGTCGGCGCGTGGTTCAAATCGCCTTGGAACAGACACCTAGCACTCAAGTATTGCTTCCATTGCAGTGTCTTGCCATTGCAGGATGCCGGGGAAGGAAAGCTGCGCGGTGTGCGCCACATGCAACCGGGAGGATCGGAGGCGAATGTTCGAAGGGTGGTTCATCGCCGCGCTCGCCATCGCCTACGTCGGGGGTCTGTTCCTGATCGCCTGGTTCGGCGACAAGTTGCGGGTGACCGGCAACGCGCGGCCGCTGATCTATTCGCTGTCGCTGGCGGTCTACTGCACGTCCTGGACGTTCTTCGGCAGCGTCGGACTTGCCGCGGATACGGGATACGATTTCATTCCGGTCTATCTCGGGCCGATCCTGGTGTTCGTGCTCGGCATTCCGCTGCTGACGCGGATCGTGCGGCTCGCCAAGAGCCAGAACCTGACGTCGGTCTCGGACTTCCTGGCGGCGCGCTACGGCAAGAGCCCGGCGGTGGCCGCCATCGTGACGATCGTAGCGGTGGTCGGCACGCTGCCGTACATCGCGCTGCAATTGAAGGCGATCGTGATCTCGACCGAGACGCTGCTCGGGGGATCACCCTTGCAGCCGGTGGGGTTGCTCTATCCCGGAATGGTGGACACGGCGCTGATCACCACGCTGGCGCTCGCGATCTTCACGATCCTGTTCGGCACGCGGCACATCGATGCGACGGAGCATCAGTCCGGGCTGATGCTGGCGGTCGCAGCCGAGTCCGTGATGAAACTCGCCGCGTTCATCGGTGTCGGCGTGTTCGTGCTCTACAGCGTGTTCGGGGGGCCGACGAACTTTCTCGAGACGGCACGCGCGAACAGTGCGGCGCTCGCCACGTTCGATCGAGGATTCAATGGGGGCACGTGGCTCACGGTGACGTTCCTCAGCGCGGTCGCGATCGTGCTGTTGCCGCGGCAGTTCCACGTCACGGTTGTGGAAAATCATTCGGAGGGGGAGCTGCGGCGCGCGTCCTGGCTGTTTCCGAGCTACCTGCTGGCCATCAATCTGTTCGTTGTGCCGATCGCGGCGGCCGGCCTGATCATGCTCCCGAAGGGGCTCGTCGAGACCGATATGTTCGTTCTCGCCCTGCCGATGGCGAAGGGGTCGGAAACTTTCGCGGTGTTCGCGTTCCTGGGCGGACTGTCGGCGGCGACGGCGATGGTGGTCGTGGAGTCCGTGGCGCTGTCGATCATGATCTGCAACGGCCTGGTGGTGCCGCTGGTGCTCAAGCACCGGTTGCTCGAAATCGAGCAGCGCAAGGATCTCGCGAGCCTCCTTCTCATCATCCGGCGTATCGCGATCATCGGTGTACTGCTCTGCGGCTATGCGGTGTACAAGGCGCTGGGGCAGGCGCAGGGGCTAGCCGCCATCGGGCTGATCTCGTTTGCGGCGATCGCGCAGCTCGCGCCGGCATTTTTCGGCGGGCTGGTCTGGCGGCGCGGCACGGCAAGGGGCGCGATCGCGGGCGTGCTCGTCGGGTTCGTGATCTGGGCCTATACGCTGCTGCTGCCGTGGGTGGTGAAGGCGGGGCTGCTGCCGGCCGATATCCTGCGGATGGGGCCGTTCGGCTTCGCTGCATTGCGTCCGCAGGCGCTGTTCTATCTGTCGTTCGAGCCGCTCACGCATGGCGTGGTGTGGAGCATGTTCGCGAACATCACGGCCTACGTCGCGGTGTCGTTGTGGCGCGCGCCGGAACCGATCGAGCGCTTGCAGGCGCACATCTTCGTCTATGAAGATCTCCCGCGGGCGATGCCGCAAATCGCGTTCCGGATGTGGCGGACGTCGCTGACGGTCGGGGATCTGCAGGGCACGGTGGCGCGGTATCTCGGGGCGGAACGGGCCGAGCGTTCGTTCGCGGAGTATGCGCTCAGCCGCAATGCGACGCTGAATGCGCAATCCGAGGCCGACCTGCAGACGCTGCGTTTCACGGAGCACTTGCTGACGAGTGCGATCGGTGCGGCCTCGGCACGGCTCGTGATGGCGCTGCTGTTGCGCCGCGGAAAGTTGGGCAATCCCGCGGCGCTCAAGCTGCTCGACGATGCCTCGGAAGCACTGCAGTACAACCGCGACCTGCTGCAGTCCGCGCTCGATCAGGTGCGGCACGGCCTGGGCGTGTTCGACAAGGATATGAACCTCGTCTGCTGGAACCGACAGTTCCGCGAGTTGCTCGGATTGCCGGAGGAATTGGGCCGGGTGGGCGCACCGCTGCGGCGGATACTGCGCGTTTGCGCCGAACGCGGTGACTTCGGTCCCGGTGATGTCGAGGTGCTCGTGGCAGACCGCTTCGTCAGGTTCACGGTGCAGAAGGAGACCATCCAGGAGCGGTTCAGGGGCGGTGCGCAGACGCTCGAATTCCGCATCTCGGCAATGCCGCAGCCGCAGGGTGGTATCGTGTGCACGTTCACCGATATCACCGCCCGCGTGAAGGCGGCCGATGAACTGGCGCGTGCGAACGAGACGCTCGAGCAAAGAGTGAAAGAGCGGACGCAGGCGCTCGAAGCCGCCTATACGGAACTCGCGGCCGCGAAAGTGAAGGCGGAGGAAGCGAATCGCGACAAGACGCGGTTTCTCGCAGCGGCCAGTCACGATCTCATGCAGCCGCTCAACGCGGCGCGGCTCTATGCGTCCAGCCTCGTCGAGCGCCGGCTTCCCGACACGGACCAGTCGATCGCGCGCAACATCGACGCGTCTCTGACCTCGGTCGAGGAGATCATCTCGGCGCTGATCGAGATCTCACGGCTCGACGCCGGGCGCCTCGAGCCGGAAGTCTCGACCGTTTCGCTCGAGGCGATGTTCGAAAGCCTGGCGGTCGAATTCAGGCCGCTGGCGAAGGAGAAGGGGCTCGATCTGAAGATCGAACCGACGACGGGCTGGGTCAGCTCGGATCGGCGCCTCTTGAAGCGGGTGCTGCAAAACCTGATCGGCAACGCGGTCAAATACACCGACAGCGGCAGCGTCAACGTCGTCACGAGCGAGCGGGACGGGCGGATCAGGATCGAGGTGCAGGACACGGGGCCGGGCATTCATCCATCACAACATGCGCTGATCTTCAGGGAGTTCCAGCGTGGCGACGGCGTCGCTGCGCACTCGCGCGGCTTGGGCCTGGGCCTGTCGATCGTGCAGCGCATCAGCCGTGTGCTCGATTTGTCGCTCGGGCTTTCGTCGGCGCCGGGATCGGGGGCAAATTTCTGGATCACACTGCCGAAGGCCCAACCGCTCGAAGCTGCTCCGATCATCGAGGAGACAGCAGCTGCGCTGACGGCCGGCCTGCTTTCGGGCAGCCTCGTCCTGTGCATCGACAACGAGCGTGCGGTGCTCGACGGAATGCGACAGTTGCTGACCGGATGGGGGTGTCGCGTGATCTCCGCCAGCAGCGCTCAAGAGGCCGTTGCCGCTGTCTCGAGGCTGTCGGAGAAGCCGCGGGCCATCCTGGCAGATTATCATCTCGATCTCGGCACTACGGGGCTCGAAGCGATCTCGGCGGTGAGGCAGGCGCTCGGCGTCGAAATTCCGGCGGTCGTGATCACGGCGGATCATTCACCCGAAGTGCAGGCCTTGTTGCGCGAGGCCGGCGTTCCGCTCTTGAGGAAGCCGCTCAGGGCGGCGGCGCTGCGGTCCGTGGTGATGCATTATGTGACGAGCCAGAGGTCGGCGGCAGAGTAGCTGCAAATCGTGGTACTGGAACACGGAAGCGGGGGGAGGTGAGCATGGCGATCACATTCAACGAAAACACCATTGCAGGCGAGGCTGTGGGGCGTGGTGCGAAGCGGCAGCCGCTGCTGACGCGGGAGCGCCTCGCGAACACGAACATCCTGCTCGATCGTATCGCACTCGATGCGGGAGGCCGTGTGGAGCTGGCGGTCGGGGTCGGCGACATCGGCTGGTTCCAGATGCTCGAGGGGGAGGCGACGCTCACGCTCGGCGACAGGGTGGAGCATCTGACGGACGGTCATGTGGTGTTCCTGCCGCCTGGTGCGCGGGCGACGCTCGACGCCGGCAAGCCGGCGTCGCTCATTCACGCAACGGTTCCGGATGCCAAGCGTTTCGACAAGTCGTTCGAGAGTTCACCGCCGGGGTTTCGCGCCATCGACTGGCGGCGTGAACCGGTACTCGACAGCCAGCACGACGCGCGCCAGCGGATCTATCTCGTCACGCCGAAGCTGTTCGGCACCAAGGTGCTGAAGGGTGAGATGATCATCTATCCGAAGGGAACGATGGCGGCGAACCACCATCACGAGGGCGCCGAGCACTTCATGTACATCATCCGGGGGCGCGGTACGGCGTGGGCGAGCGAGAAGCCGTTTCCCGTGCGCGCCGGCGACGTCGTTTACTACCACGATCTCGAGCGACACTACCTCAGGGCCGACGAGGATTCCGAACTCGTGTTCGCTGAGTTTTTCGTGCCGGGCGAGTATGCGACGATCTGGGTGAACGAAAACGAGGTGTGCACATGGCTGCCGAGCGGCCGGGACATTCGCGGCAACAAGCCGGTGCGCGAGATCAAGGCGCACAGCTCGGCGGAATTCGTGAGCCCGGCCGACGTATGACATCGATGGGAGGGGCGGACCGGAAGGCCGGCGGTTCGCGCGAGGATCCGTGTTCAAGGTATGCCTTGGGGCCTACGGGGGGAAGTCCATACTTGACGGATGGGCGTTCCGGGGTCACGTCTGAGCGCAGGCGATCGTCGGGGCCCGCGGTGCCGGGGAACTTGAATTTCCCGGGGCTGCCGAGGGGCCCGACTTCGTGTTCTCGGGACCAAGCAACATTGGGAGGAAATCGGATGAGCCTTGTGAGGAAATCGTTGCTGGCAGCTGCAGCGGCAGTTGCAATGGGAGGGGCCGCGCACGCCCAGACCTACCCCTCTCAGAGCGTGAAAATGATCGTGCCGTTCGGTGCCGGCAGCATCACCGACAATCTGGCGCGTGTCATCTCCGAGAAGCTCGGAGGCATCTGGAAGCAATCGGTGGTCGTCGAGAACCGTCCGGGTCTGCCCGGCACGTCGAGTGTCGCCAAGGCCGACAAGGACGGCTATACGCTGATGCTGACCTCCAATGGTCACGTCATCGCGCGGACGATCAACAAGAACGCCGCTTTCGATCCGGTCGCCGATTTCGCCGGGATTACCCGCGTCGTCGAGGTGCCGTTCATCATGATGGTGCCGCCCAGCCTTCCGGCGAAGACGCTGAAGGAGTTCATCGATCTCGCGAAGAAGGAACCGGGCAAGTACAACTTCTCGTCCGCGGGCGTCGCCAGCACGTCGTTCCTGATGGCGGAGACGCTGCGGCAGGCGGCGGGCCTGCAGCTCGTCCATGTTCCCTTCAAGAGCGTGCCGGAGGCGGTCACAGCGGTCCTGCGAGGCGACGTCGCATTCTACATGGCGCCGGTGCCGGATTCGGTATCGCAGAGTGGAGCCGGTAAGGTTCGCATGCTGGCGGTCAGCTCACCGAAGCGGCATCCGGCGGCTCCCGACGTCCCGACGATCGTCGAGGCGGGGGTGCCGAAGTTCGAATACGAGACGTGGTTCGGCATCATGGCACCGGCCGGAACACCGAAAGCCGTCATCGACAAGGTCAATGCCGATGTGCACACCGTATTGAAGATGCCGGACGTCATTGCCCGTTTGAACACGATCGGGTCGCTGCCTTCACCCAACTCGCCCGCGCAGTTCGATGCGTTGATCAAGTCGGACGAGGCGAAGTATGCAGCACTCCTGAAGGCTGCCGGTATCGGCTCCAAGTAACGTTTGGTCGGCCAAGTCAGGAAAAGTAAAGCGGGGGCAACCATTGTTGCCCCCGCTTTCGTCTGGTTTACAAGCAGTGCGTGAGACCTGCGCCTGGTTCAGCGGAATTCCTTGAGGAAGTCGGCCCATCCCGAGTTCTTCGCGAAAGCGAGCTTCTCGTAGGTGCCGATGTCGCGGCTCATCTGAGAGCGCGACGAGGGGAAGTAGAACGACAGTCCGGTCGATTTGGTGACGAACTTGCCGAGGGTGATCGAGTGCACCTTCGCAGCGTCGTAGGCCTTGATGATGTTCTGGGCAGCGGCTGCGACCTCCGGCATGCCTTGTCCGGCGATGGCGGCGACCCGTTCCGCGAAATCGCGCACGTCGTAAGTGTCGCGTTGGGCAAAGCCCTGGGTTTGTGCGCGGGCGTGATCTAGGTAGACGAACGAGGCGAAGCCGTTCGCCTTGCGGCAGGCGGCGATCATCTCGGCAAAACCCGCGGTGATGCCGTGGTCGGTGCGGAATGCGCCGAGGGTGCAGGGCCATTTCTTGGGGAACGGCTCGTAGCCTTCCTTGAACGCTTCGACGGCGTATCTGCCCCAATCCTCGGCCGTCGGCGGCGGCGTTGCGGCGAACTTGGCGAACCAGAGCTTGTAGTTCCAGCCATCGCCGGGCTCGAGATCCTGCGACCCGACGATCACCTTGGCATTCGATCCGAGTTCGTCGATCACCTCGATCATCCCATTGAGGCAGGTGTCGGAGAAGATCAGGTCGATCTTGCCTTCGATACCGGCGTCCTTCATCGCGGCACGCAGCATTGCGCCAGCCTCGAGGTTGGTCAGCACGCCGCCGTTGGTGTCATCGTGCAGCATGGCGCGCGTATCGCTGTCCTTCTCGATCCGCGACTTGGGAAAGAAGAGCCGGCGTGCGGGACGAGACCGGCTGCGATCCTCGCGCGTCACGGAGTTGATCCGGCGCGTCATGATCTTTTCCGAATTGTCGGTTTCGTCGAATACGCCGGTGCCGTGATCCCAGAAGCCGATGGCCTTGCGGGCCTTGGGGTGCGTGACCAGCGCTCGCACCAGGAAGGAATGAAGGACTTCCGGATCACCGGTGTCGATCTCTCCCAGTTCCTCGATGATCTGGATGCCGTTGCCCGGCGTGACCTCGACGATCGCGCCGGGCTTGCCGACGAGATCCGTCAATCCGAGAACCGCAATCTTCGCGGAGCCCATGCCTGCGGCCATTTCCTGCAGGTCCTCGTAGACGAAGGCGGAGAGATTGTTGTCGCCGCCGAACAGCTCGATGACGACCAATTCGGCGTCGGGCAGTCGGGTCGGGAAGGGTTTGATCGGGTCCACTTTGCTGTTCTCCAACGCTGAATTCGTTCCCGGTCGAGGTGTTCCAGCCGACAGCGCGGGAGCTGCCGTCTGGGAAGGTGCCGGCTGTGAGGGGGGAGCCACGGCCGGCAGGCTTGGGTGAGGTGTGGGCGGCACCGATGCGTGCACAGGCGAGGCGGCCGGCGTCGGAGCCGGCACCGGAGTAACCGGCAGACCGGTCGCCGGCGCCGATGGATTCGGTTGCGGCGTGGATGGGGATGTCGGAACCGACGGCTTGCCCGGCGCCGCAGCGGGGATGTGAGACGTCGTCTGAGCAGCCTGCGGCCGGGCGGGCGCCGAAGCGGCCGGTTCTGCTGCAGGAGGCTTCGGCTTTGCAGCCGATCCCGTTTTCCCCTTACCGAAGAGCCATCCGAAGAAGCCACTCATGCGCAATCCCTGTGCCGGTTCGACAATGGTCGCAGTGATGGGCGCGATCCGCTTGTCATGTGCGTTGCCTCCTCAGTCGACGACCGCCTCGGCGGCTGGTTCGTCCACGTGCTCACGTCCATCTCTCACAGGTTCGTGCCGAGGCGTACCGGCTCCTCCTCGCCGGGCACGAAACCGTCCGGTGCGGCGGCACCCTGTCCGGGGCTTCTCGTCATCCCCCTCGTCGGGGTGGCCGCGCCGTCCTCCACGTTCCAACCGGGCTGGATGCGCGCGGCAAGGAACATCGCAAGACCGGAGACGAAAGCCAGTGCGGCGAAGATCAGCGGCATCCACAAGGGGGTGTTTCCGGTCGGATTCGTCAGCGCGTAGATGTAGGTGGCGACGAACCCCACGGCGAGCAGCGCAAGCGCAATAGACCAGGCGCGGATCTCGCGAAAGCGTCGCAGCACCGCATCCGGACGGGTGGCCGGGACCTGTGCTGCGTCGCCGCCGCGGGACGGCGAGCGGGTCATGCTGCGCGTCGCGGATGGTCCGCGGTCGATGACCTTCTCGAGCGCGGCCCAGGTCTCGATGCCGCAGACGCCGGTCTGGTTGAGGCTCGTCTCCTGCTGAAGTGCGCGCACGGCCTTGTAGGTCGACATATTGTAGACCTGGGTCGGCCGGTTCTGGGTGATGCCCTCGAACATGCCGAGCTCTCCGAGGCGCGCGTTGAGCTCCTCGACGCGGCCGGAACGATCGCCGCGATCCAGCGTATCTGTCTCGAGGGTGCGGCGCGGCGGCTTGCCGGTGCCCCAGATGTCCCAGGCTTCCTCGAACGCGTCGCGGCGATCGTCGATGTTGGTGAAGCCGCCGTTGATGCGATAGGTCATCGCTTCGAGCTTGTTGGCGTCGGCGAGCTTGTTCATATCGCGTTCGCCCGGCAGCGTTTTGCCGGCCCATGTCTCGCAGGCTATCGCGAGAGCGTGCTTGGGATCGGCGGCGAGATCGGGATTGTTCTCGAGATCGATGCCGAGCTTTTTGCCCATCTCGCGATAGCTCGAACGGCCAGTGATCTGGACCAGCCCGCGTCCGCGGTAGCGCCAGCCGTCGCCGGGGCGGTTGTCGAAGCGGCCGCCATAGACCTTCTCGGCGAGCTTCTGAGGGTTGTTCACGTAGGGCTCGGCGGAAGCGAGCGTGGGGAAGCGCGTCGGCCAGATGGTGCGCAACCGCTGCGCCGAGCGGTAGGTCATGTTCTCTTCGATGATCGTCAGGCGGCCGCATTCGTTGCCGATCTGGCCGAGGAAGTGGCACAGGCGAAGCGGTGTCTGATTGATGCCGTAGCGGGTCAGCATCTCGTTGCCGCCGAGGAACGCCTGTCGATATTGCGGCAGGGCTTTGCTGGCGAATTCGGCGATCTTGGCGGCGTCGACGACGAGCTTCGGGGCGCCTGTGATGACAGCAGGGGCAACCACGGGCGCGGCGACCGGCGGGACGGGGGCCGGTTTTTCGGCAGCAGCCGGGATCAGCGGTGCCGGGGACGGCGTCGAGGCCAGGGGAGCTACGGGTGCTGCGGGTGCCGCGGGTGTTGCGATGGGAGCGGGTGCAGGAACAGGCGAGGCTGCGCCGATCGGTCCAGGAGTCGCTATCGGTGCCGGAGCCGCTATCGGTGCGGCAGCCGGGATCGGGCCGGGTGTGAGTGTCGATGCGAGCGAGGGAGCACCTTCCGCTTTGTTCGGGCCGGAGGTGCGGTTGGCGGCCAATTCAACGATGCCCGGCGCTTCGGGCGAGGCGTCCGGCTGGGCGACGAGCTTGTCGAGTTCCGCTGCAAGCGTTTCAGACATGCCCGGAGGCCGCGGAACGATCGGTGCAGGGGCCGGATTTGCGGCGGGTGGCGGTGCTGCCGGTGTCGGCTTCGCTGCTGCCGGTGCCTCAGCGGGTGGAGGCACGGCGGGGGCTACAGCCGCAACCGGTATGGCTGTCGGTTCGGGCTGCGGCTGCGGCGGAACGGGAGCCGCGGCAGGCGCAGGCTCAGGCGCAGCCGCGGGGGCGGGCGTGGGAGCCGGTGCGGGAGCTGCCACCGGTCCCGGAGCGGCTGTCGGTGTCGGAGCAGCGGCCGGCACCGGGTGTGGTTGGCTCGGCTGCGTGGTGGCCGGTGTCGCCGTGGAGGGCGGCGCAGGCGTCGGCGCGGGCTCCGGTTTGGGGGCGGACACGACGGGCGCCTCGGCGGGCTTGAAGACCGGCCAGCCGGTCTTGTCCTCTGCGCGCGGCGACCAGATGCCGTCGACGACCATGGCATTGCTGCGCTGGTACTCGCCCAGCTTCTTCTTGGTACCGGCTCCGAAGTAGCCGGAGGGCTTCATGCCCAGCTTTTCCTGCAGACGGGAGACTGCGTCGCTGCGAGATCCCGGGCGCAGGCGGCCCAGCCAGCGCGCGACGGCCTCCTCGTCGGTGTCTTTGCCGGTGGCGCGAAGCCAAGCAGCGAGTGCCGCATCACGACCGGTCAGCATGACGTAGTCGATGCGCGTGTTGACCTTCATCGTCTTCAGCACGGCCTGGAAGTGACCCCAGGGGCCCTGGCCGTTCGGACCTTGGATGGTCTGGCAGCCGGCAGACGAGAACGTGTCGTAGGCGTAGGCGCAGTGGATGTTGTCGTAGGGCGTACATTGATCGAGGAAATCGTCGGTCTTGAAGGTCAGGTCGTTTTTGCTTCGCAGCACGCAAACCTGACCATCCTCGGTGATGCGCTCCGGGTTGGTGAGGCGGAGGGCCGGATAGATCCGGCCACCGCCGTGAGCGCCCATGCGATAGACGTAGCAGCCCGTCGGCAACATGTTCGCGCCGGTCGATGAATTCCCACCCAGCCCGTTGTTCCACTTGTAGTAATTCGTCATGAACTTTTCGTTCGGGACGGTGGAGGCGCGAAAAGCGGAGATCTTCCTGGTTTCGCGATTGAGAAACCCGATAGTGCAGCGGAAAGTGGTGTGGTTCGGGCGCGTTTCCTCGAGCGTGATGGCATCGACGCCGGCGACGACGCCGTCGTTCTTGCCGTCGCCACTGTCGATGAGGTTGGCGCCGCGGAATGCGAACACGATCTTGCCGTCGGGGCCCTTGGGGTCGAAACTGTTCGCCTTGATCAGCAATTCGATGTCGGCGGCGGTGATCTTGAACTTCTTGTCGCCGGGTATCGGCTCGCGGCCATCGGGCTGCAAGTGGGCGTAGTCCGGCGCTTCGCCGTCGGTCTTGGCCCAGGACAACGCAGGGATGCGGCTTCGCGTGATCTCTTCGTCCTCGAGGACGAGATCGTCGGGGCCGTCGAATTCGTCGGGGTGGGGGGCTTGATTTGCGGGCGTGCGACGAATTTCTTCCGGGTTCGGAAGGATATCGTCACGCGGCGGGGCGTCGAAATCAGTGCTCGACATCTATTGTGCTCCAGACCCAGTCTTCGACTCGCAGTTTCAAATTCGGCAGTCTCATTTCGAATGATGGCATGAACATGCGCGAACCATCGGTTCGTGTGCGATGCCGCGGGCATGTTTCGTGTGAAGTTGCACTCGTCCGGCCGATGCGGGGACAACTGCGGCGGTCGTGCCGATGTCGCCAAAGGGGCGCCGGCAACTCGATGATGCGATTGTCGCTTTTGCTTCTGACGTTTGGTTCGAAGTGTGCCGCGAGCGCGAACCCAACGTCGGATGCGCTGCACGAGCGGCGGATGCATGAGCGCCCGGCCGAGCCGGCCAGCCTGTTCGACCGAACGTACGCACGTCTTACGCACCTTCTCCGTATCGAGCCGAAAACGACCCTAAGCCTTGAACTTCCGCGGCCTGCTTCTGCGGCAAGATGTTCAGCAGTTCCTCTTCGGCCAAGCCTTGTTCAGTCGGTCTTGCTCAGCTCGGCGTCTTCAGCTTGACGTCGCCGACCTACCTTGCCGCATTTATCGTGCGGCCGGACAGGAATTCGGCTGCATGGGGCCGCAAAACCAAGTAGGGGCAGGAATTCTCCGCCTCGCCGCTCCCGAAGGCCCGGCGAGACTGTTTCCAGCCCCGATGTATTCCAGCCCGATACTAATCCAGCCAGACAGATCCGTACACGATCGAATAGCGGCAGCACGCGAAGGCTTGCGATGATGCCGGCCGCAATCCGATCGATCGATCGGGATCAGCCGGGATCGTCCTCGCCACGATATACGACCGGGGCGAGCGTCGTCCACGCCATCAGCGAGACGTTGGCGATGAAACTTCTGAACTGCTCGGTATTCGCGGCCGCACTGACTGCGCCACTCGTGCGGGAAATTCCATCGGTTCCGGCGCCGGCCGTCATCTTGTTGAGCAGCAGCTCGAAGCCGAAGTCGCCGCCCATCACATGGGCCCAGATGAAGAAGGCGACGGCTGCGATCAGGACGCCGCCCCACTGTGGGCCTTTGCCCGGCTCCGAGGTTGCCTTGTAGCGCAACACCACGACGATGAGCAGCAGAGTCCAGGCCACGAAATAGACCGGGAAACGCCCCGATCCATCGGGCATGGGAACGTTCTTCGCCGATTCCAGGAGGAACGGGAACGGGCCGATGGCTTCGGCGGGCACGAGCTTCACGAGACGGCTCATGTATCCATCGTCCATCGGGGGCATCGGCGAGCCGCCGGGGCCTCGCCTTATCTCACCCGGGGGTACTGGGGCTCTTACGCGTAAGCTCATGACTGTCCCTCCTCGATGCCGAGCCGGTTGAACGGCTGGTCAGGTCGGATATCTGTATATCGGCAATAGCGGTCGGTGGGAGGAAGACTGATCCACCTGGGCGTCGCGGGGTACGACTTTTCCCGTGGGAGTTGCGCGATTGCAGCAGTCCATGGTCGCGGGACCGGCTCAGCGCCAGAGATTGCTCGGCTTACCGCCAGCGTCGAAGCCGGTCAGGCCGGAGGTCCAGCGGGCTTCGATGCGGCGCCACTCGTCGGCGAGCGAGCCGCTGCGACCGGTAAAGCGCGGCATCACATAGCGGGCGAACATTTCCAGCGAGCGGCTGATCCTGTCGAAGCTCGTCCATTCGTTGGCGGTCAGGAACACGCCGCCGAAGCCGCCGGTCTCCTCGATCTTGGTCTCGATCCAGCGGATGGCGTCGTCGGGCGTCCCGATCACCCAGTCGCG
Organism: uncultured Devosia sp.; assembly: GCA_964574325.1. Taxonomy (GTDB): domain Bacteria; phylum Pseudomonadota; class Alphaproteobacteria; order Rhizobiales; family Hyphomicrobiaceae; genus CAMDPA01. The sequence goes on from CAZNMY010000001.1 coordinate 60,051, forward strand.
GGCCTCGACGATCGATTCGGGCGTGAATTGATCGAACGTCTGGTCGGGATGCAGCCGGTAGAGCGGTTCGAAGCCGATCGAGCTGAAATACCTGGCCTCTCGCATGATGCCCGCGCGCACGTCGGACCAGGCCTGATCGGCGGTTTCGGCGAGGTACATATTGGTCACGAGCCGCCAGTTGCCGCGGTCGGCGGTGCGGCCTGCCGACGTCGCGCCCTTCTCGATGAGAGCCCAGCGTTCCCGATGGGTCATCTTCGAGCGCGCCGGGCTTCCGGCCGGTGACAGCCAGATCATGCCGTGGCGGCCGATCAGCTCGAGGTTTTCAGGTGTCGCTGCGGACGGCATCGCGAGGGGAAGGCGCGGCTGCTGGTAGGAGCGCAATTGCAGCCGCATGTTCTCGAACTGCCAGTACCTGCCCTTGTGGCTGATCGGCTCGTCGGATTCGAGCAGGCGCACGATCACGTCGATCGCCTCGTGCAGCATGGGGTAAAGCGTCTTGTCGTCGATGTTGAACAGCATCTTGTCGGTGACGAGACTGCACGGACCGACACCCAGGATCGCGCGGCCGCGCGTCAGGTGGTCGAGGAAGCACATCCGCTCGGCGACGTGGAACGGGTGGTGGAACGGCGCGCTGAGCACCGAGGTACCGAGCCGGATTCGGTGTGCGGTGGCCGCCGCCATGGCGAGCGCCATCTCGGGGGCGGGCATCGTCTCCCAGCCGCCGGAATGGTGCTCGCCGATATAGAACTCGTCGAAACCGAGCTTGTCGGCGAGGTTGACGAGGGCGATGTCGCGCTCGAACGCCAGCGTCGGGTTTTCGCGCGGATCGTGCAGCGGCATCATGAAGAAGGAAAACTTCATGGGCCTCGGCCCTCCCTGAATTGCGATCGACGTCGTCGACGCGATGTCAGGAGAGGATAGCAGCGGTGTGCGCTTCAGTCGACGCGAAGGGAGCGAAGGGGCGGCAATCATTCCCGCAGCAGATGGTGGTCCGGCTGGACCGTCAGCCTCTGGAGGGCTGGGAGTGATTTGGGCCGACGATTATTTCGGCCTGGGCGTAACCGTTCACGCTGGCGAACACGGAGATCGGCTTCGGTCTCGATGGCATCGTGTCGGCCTGGTCTGCCGAGGGCGCGGCGGCGCCGGCCGGAGACGTGGTGAGCGATTTGGGGTTCGTGGGTACGACAAAGGGCATTTCTGGATCTCCTGGGATCGGGCCTTGGTGGAGGCGCTCGAGCGCGCGGCTTGCCGCAAGTCGATCCTCCCGTCGGACAGTTCGAATGTCCGAGCTGGCTCGAGGTTAATCGGCGGAGATCCGCTGGGCCAATTGTACGCTGGCACTTCTGCGATCGGGTTTGACGATCGATCGGCTACCGACATGCGGCCGAGATGCGACGGCGCTCAGGCCCGGCAATGGTCGATCAGGCGGCGGACGAAGCGGGCGGCGGCGAGGAGCTGGTCCTCCGCGATCCATTCGTCGGGCTTGTGGGCCTGTTCGATGGAGCCCGGGCCGACCACGATCGAGGGGATGCCGGCCATGTGGTCGAACAGGCCGGCTTCGGTGCCGAACGAGACCTTACTGGTCTGGTTGGTGCCGGTGAGGTTGCATCCGAGTCGGACTATCTCGGCGTCACGCGGGGTTTCGAGCGCTGGATAGTCGAGCACCTCTCGAAAGTCGATGCCGGTCGAGGGATCGCGCGCCTGCATCCAGGGTTCGATGGTCGCGCGGGCCTGGGCTGCGACCGCTTCACAGATCGTGCGTGGATCGTCTGCGGCGATGCCGCGGAACTCGAACTCGACCTCGCACAGGTCCGGCACGATGTTGTTGGCGATGCCGCCGTGAACGATGGTCGTGAGCCCTGTCGTGTAAGGCACCGCGTGCTCGGGGTCGCGCGCGCCGCCGGCGGCGAATTCGGCGGCCTTGCGCTTGATGATCAGGATCAACTCGGCGGCGGCTTCGACGGCGTTGACGCCTTCAGAGGTCAGAGCGGAGTGGCATGACTTGCCGCGAACGACGGCGCGCTTGGAGTGCTTGCTCTTGTGGCCGATGACGACGCCCATGGCGGTAGGTTCGCCGACGAAGCATCCGCGTGGGCGAACGGGGAGGCGCTGGATCTCCTCCAGCATCGGTTTGACGCCGGTGCAGCCGACTTCCTCGTCGTAGGAGATCGCCAGATGGATCGGCGTTGCGAGTTGCGCCCGGGCCATACGTGGCGCCATCGCCAGGCACACGGCGAGGAAGCCTTTCATGTCGACGGCGCCGCGCGCGTAGAGGCGGCCGGCATCGCGGCGCAGCCGGTAGGGATCGCTCGTCCAGGTCTGTCCGGTGACGGGGACGGTATCGGTATGGCTGGACAGGACGTAGCCGGGGCGATCCGCCGGGCCGATGGTGACCCACAGGGAAGCCTTGGGAAGCACCGGATCGGGAATGCGCCGGAAACCGATGCCGGAGCGTGCCAGATGGTCCTCGATATAGGCGATGAGCTCCAGATTGCTGTTGGGGCTCGTGGTGTCGAACGCAACCAGCCGTTCCAGGATGGGCAGGATCGCTTCGAGGTCGGTGGTCACGTGAGGGCCTTGGCGGTTGAGGACGAACTCAAGGTTTGACGAACTTGAGCAGGAAGCGGTCGCTTTCGCCGATGGCGGCGAATTTCTCGCGATCCTGGTCCTTCATCCTGTAGGTCGGCGGCAGGGCCCACACGCCGACAGGGTAGTCTTTCGTATCCTTCGGGTTGGCGACGACCTCGGAGGAGCCGGCGAACTTGAAGCCGGCCTTCTCGATCATCGCGATCGCATAGTCCTGGCGGATGTAGCCGTTCTTGGCGGCAGGGTCCTGGGGCTGATCGGTTCGCCCGCGATGGTCCTTCACGCCGAGAATGCCGCCTTTCTTCAGCGCGCGATGGAAGGAGATCAGCGCCTTGTCCATCACGCCGCGATCGAGCCAGTTGTGGAGATTGCGGAAGGTGAGGACGAAATCGGCGCTGTTGGGTTTCAAGGTGTCGGGCAACTCCGGCGCCCAGGCGACGGTTTCGACCTTGCCGAAGCTCGCCGGGTCGCTCGCCATCTTGGCTGCGAACAGCGCATTGAACTTCTCGATGTTGGCTTTGGCGGCGGGTGACCGCGGGGCTGGATTGGCCGCGACGTAGTGGCCGCGATCTCTGAGATACGGCGCGAGGATCTCGGTCCAGTAGCCGACGGCGCCCGGCGAAATCTCGATCACCGTGCTGTCGGGCTTGATCTCGAGGTACTGGAGCACCTGGAAAGGTTTGCGGAAGGTGTCACGAACGGTGTTGGGTTGTGTCCGCTGCTTGCCGTCGACAACGGCGCGAAGGCTCGCCTCATGAGCCGGACGAGCGGGCGATTGTGCCTGTGCGGGCAGTCCACCGGCTGCGAAGAAAGCCGGCGAGAGCGCCAGGATCATCGCGGGGAGGAAGAAGCCCCGGCTGTCTTGTGGTCTGCCGTATGGGCGGAATTCGCGGCGCTCGATGTCCCTCGATCGCATGGCGGCAGTCTCCCGTGGGTTGGCCGTGAATTGCGGCAGGGTGGGGGGAGGCGCCCCCCTTGTCCGGCACCGGTCTGGCGAGCGTCTGGTGCACGATGCCGGATCGGGGCCACGTATTCAAGCGCGCGGCATCGAACTCACGGCCAGGGGGGCTGGGCCGTTCGAGGCCGGCGTTTGTTCTGGGCGACCGGCTTCAACCGTAGCGCAGAGCAAGGACCAAGAGGCCGACCACGGTCACCACGACGACGGCTGCCGTAACCGCCTCAGAACCGGTCGATTGGGTGGGCGGCAGCTTTCCCGCCCGTTTCGCCTGCATCGCGGCTTGGATGATCGCGCGATGCTCTGCTTGTTCGCGGGCCCGGGCGGACCGTTGGGCGGCGTCGATCTCCGGCATCGTCAGACCTCTCTGCTTCGATCTCACAAGTCTGGCATCGCGCGGCGATCCGGGGCGAGAACGCGTCGCGTGCGGGGCAGACGCAATGTAGCACGCCGTCGGCCGAGTTCCGACGGTGTCGTGGCAGATCTCGGTTCCGTGTGACGGGAGATGAAGATGGGGGATGGGTTCTGGCGCGATCGATTCGGTATCGGATCGACAATCCATTTCCTTGGATCGAGCGCACAAGGAATGATTGTGGCACTTTTGCTACGGCGGTTGGCAAAACCGGCCCGGCCAGGCATGGAAATGGACCATGGGGTCTGCGATTTTGTTCCGGCTCATGAGTCTTCTGTATTGTTATTTTTCTTTTTTATCAGAATTCTGCGCTGATTTTCTCTGCCTCTGAGTGAACTCCGACCGTGGATGAGGGAGCATCTGAGATCGTGTTCGGGGGGGCTTCTTTTTCAAATCATCCCGCGCAAACTGCCCGTGGGGCGGGCATCTTCGAGGTGCGAATCAGTTGGACCGGCAGCTCTGCAGAGGATGCCGGCTCGTTGAATTGAACATCGATCGCGCCACTCTTCAACAAGCCGTCACACTTTGAATTTTTCTGTAAAGTTCATAAAAATCAGTTGCTTGCTCGGCCGCTTCGCAGGTGCGTAAAGTGCTGGTCTAACAAGTCGCTCGGCCGGGGTTGCCGAGGCGGCGGCGACTATGGTTTACGGATTCCCGTTGCCGTCGCGTCGAGGGACAAGGGCTATGGTCCTCTCAGGCGGACGTGCCGGCAGTGTGTCGATAACAACGTAGTCCGAATGTAAGCGGGGTAAATACGATGGGAGATTCCAAACTGCCGGATATGGCAGGCGTTGATCCTACACTGATCAACGAGATTCAGGGTCTCGAGGTTTTCGAGATCGCCGGTTCCATCAAATGGTTCGATGCGTCCAAGGGCTACGGATTCATCGTTCCTGACAATGGGTTGGCGGATGTGCTCCTGCACGTCACCTGTCTCAGGGCCGGCGGTTTCCAAACCGCATATGAGGGTGCGCGCATCCATTGCCAAGTGCTGAAGCGCCCAAAGGGCTTGCAAGCTTTCCGCATATTGAGCATGGATGAGAGCACCGCGATCCATCCTTCTCAGCTTCCGCAGCGTACCCACGTCGTGGTCGAGCCGGAGAGTGACTGGGAGCGGGCCATGGTCAAGTGGTTCAACCGGGTGAGGGGCTTCGGCTTCCTGACGAGGGGTGATGGTACTCCCGATATCTTCGTGCACATGGAGACGCTGCGTCGGTTCGGCTTCACGGAGCTTCGCCCCGGCCAGATCGTCCAGGTGCGTTGGGGGCACGGTAGCAAGGGCTGCATGGCGGCCGACCTTCGTCCGGATGGTCTCACGTCTACTCTGCCTTCGCAACACTGAGGTTCTCGGCCATATGGTCCGTAACAAGCTTTTCAACAGGGCTGCCGTCATGGCGGCCCTGTTTCCGTTGTTGTCTGTGTTTTCGTTCACTTTTCTGGCGGCGATGATCGTCATGCCGCAGTCCGGTTTTGCGCAAAAGGCCCAGTTCCGAAAAGACAAGCTGACGTTGAAGACCTCGTTGGGGGATCACGTCATCGCGATAGAAGTGGCCGAGACGAGCGAGCAGAAGTCACTGGGATTGATGTTCAGGACGAGCGTGCCGGCCAATACGGGCATGTTGTTCCCCTACGGCGATCCGCAGGAGCTCACGATGTGGATGCGGAACACCTATGCTTCGCTCGACATGGTGTTCATTCGCCGCGACGGGACGGTTCATCGCATCGAATATTCGACCGAGCCGCTGTCGGAGCGGGTGATCAGCTCCAAGGGGCTCGTCACCGCCGTTCTGGAGCTCGCGGCGGGGGAGGCCAAGCGACTGGGTCTCAAGTCCGGCGACCGGGTTGAGCATGAGACGTTCAAGCCGGGAAGGAAGTGATCGGCGAGTTCAGGCGCAGGGTTCGATCGGGTCGATCTATCTCTTGCTTCCGTGGCGGTGACTTTCGGGACCGACTTGCAGTTCCCGGTCGCGATATCGCTCAATCGGCCTTGACGTGCGGCTCATCTGCCCGCACTTTGCCTGCCAGTCGGGGCATAGCTCAGCCTGGTAGAGCACCTGCTTTGGGAGCAGGGGGTCGCGAGTTCGAATCCCGCTGCCCCGACCAACCAAATCAATGACTTAGACGCTCTAGCGCTTATCGAAAGGCTCCAGAAAGGCTCCGGGCTTTTCAAGCCCTCGCGGCTCGCTGAGAATGAGGATGTTGCCTCGCAGAGCGCGTTGAGCCGAATTGTGCTAGGATTGATCGATGACCAAGACTGCTCAGAAAATCGCCGATATCGCCGACCAGCTGACGCCCGAGGCACAGCAGGCGCTGCTCGACATGGCCGAAAGTCTGGCGAAACCAATCCGGTTCTATGACACGATGTCGGATGCGCAGCGCGCCGAGCTTGCCCAATCGATAGCCGAGGCCGATGCCGGACGGATCATCCAGCAGGATGAACTCGATGCCGAACTTGATGCGCTTTTCGCCAAGCGGGCATGAATGTCGTCTATACCGATACCGCTCGCCGCCACATCGCGTCGCAGATCGGATATCTTGTCGATCAGGGTGCCGCTGCACCGGCACGACGATTGCGATCCCGCATCAACTCGTTCGTGCGCAACTTCATCGCCCGTCATCCGCGTGCATCGAGACACATCACTGAACTCGATATCTATGAGACGTGGATCCCGCGCACGCCCTACGTGTTCATGTATCGGCTCGACGACGCGTCCAACACGGTGACGATCCTCGCGCTGTTCCATACCTCGCAGGATCGGTCGCGGTTCGCTCCGTGACGGACAGTTTGGAAGCGCGCATGGTATGAAAGGCTCCGAAAAGGCTCCAGAATAGGAGCCGCTGCATTGCACGCCTACGTCTGCTGTTATCTCAGGGAAATTTCCAATCGACCCCCTGCTTGAATGACAGGTGGTCAATATCTTTCATCGTGTAAACAGTGACTTCACCGCTCTTTGGGAGCAGGGGGTCGCGAGTTCGAATCCCGCTGCCCCGACCAATAAAATCTTCAAAACTACGGGCACTTAGCCGGGATGCGGCGGCATCCTGAATGCGCTGGTGTCGTCCAGATCGGTGCCGGGGGACCAGCGGGGGAGCAGGTGGCCCGGTTACCCCGGTTCATGAGCGGCGCTCGTCCCTGCCACCTCCCGCTCCATCGAATCAAGTCTGCGCTCCCAACGTCCATCGGTCGTCGTATTCTGCCGGCACCTTCGGGTCGGTGAGAACGGCGTCCACCGCCTTCTCCAGATGCGACGACAGGTCGGGCGGCGTATCGCTGGGCACGATGAGAGTGCGGCCGAAATCGACAAGGCCGGCGCGGAAGTGCGGCCAACGCCCCTGCTCGGGCGAGAGGTTCACGCTCGGTGAGCGGACGCCGAGCCATCAGGCGACCGTCACCGCCAGAAGGCGCTTCAGATGTGCCTCGACAAAGCCCGTCCACACGTTGCCGTCGATGAAGTCGGTGTCCGCAAGACAGGCGAGAAGGAAGGCCCGGTTGGAGCTTGGTCCTTCAATCTGGACTGCCTGCAGTGCCTCGATCGCGCGCAGCCGCGCTTCCTCGCGCGTCGCTCCGCGAACGATCAGCTTGGCGATGAGCGGGTCGTAGAACGGTGTGATCTCGTCGCCCTCGCGGTAGGCGGCGTCGATGCGCAGATCGTCGGTTTCTCGAGGTAGCCGGAACGTGGTGAGCCTACCCGGCGAGGGAAAGAAATTGCGCATGGGGTTCTCGGCATAGAGGCGGCATTCGATGGCGGCGCCGGAGCGGGCTATCGCACCTTGATCGAGCGGCTTCAGGCGGCCCATTGCGAGTTCGAGTTGCAGGGCGACGAGATCGATCCCCGTGACCACCTCTGTGACGGGATGCTCGACCTGGATCCGCGTGTTCATCTCCAGAAAGAAGAACGCCTCGCTGTCGGCATCGACGATGTATTCCACCGTGCCCGCGCCGGCATACCGAACCGCCCGCGCGAGCGCGACGGCCGTTTCTGCCATGCGCGCAATGACGCTCAGGGAGAGGCGCGGGGCTGGACTTTCCTCGATGATCTTCTGGTAGCGCCGCTGCAGGGAGCAATCGCGCTCGTAGAGGTGGACGGCGCCGCCGCGGCCGTCGCCGAAAACCTGGATCTCGACGTGGCGGGCGCGCGGGATGAGCCGCTCGAGATAGATCGTGCCATCGCCGAAGGCCTTGGCGGCCATGGATTGCGTCGCGGCTGCCGTCTCGGTGAGCTTGTCGGGCCCGTCGACGCGGCGCATGCCGATGCCGCCGCCACCGGCCGCAGCCTTGACGAGCAGGGGATAACCGATCGCCGAGGCCGCTTCCGCGAGGCCTTCGAGGGCGCCGTCGGCGAAGCGCGGGCTGCCGGGAACGACCGGAACGCCGGCTTCTCTCGCCACTTCTCTCGCGCGCGCCTTGTCGCCCATCAACTCGATCTGCTCTGGTGACGGACCGACGAACACGAGCCCGCGACCAGCGACGGCACGGGCGAATTGTGCGTTCTCGGATAGAAAACCGTAGCCGGGATGAACCAGCGTGGCGCCGCTTTTCGCTGCCACGTCGAGCAGGCGCTCGGCGACGAGGTAGCTCTCCTGTGGGCGTGGCCCGCCGACAAGGTGGGCTTCGTCGGCCTCCTGGACGTGAGCCGCCGCGGCATCGGCCTCCGAATAGACCGCAACCGTGGCGAGTCCCAGCCTTCTGCAGGAACGGATGATGCGTCGGGCGATCTCGCCGCGATTGGCGATGAGGACTTTGGGCGTGACCGACACGGGCTAGACCTCGATGCGGGCGATGACCTTGCCTTCCGTCACAACGTCTCCCTCTGCGACCAGAATTTCCTTCACCACCCCCGGCTCGGGCGCGGACACGGGGATTTCCATCTTCATCGACTCCATCATCACGATCGCCTCGTCCTCGCCGACGTGCTGTCCGGGTTTCGCCAGCACCTTCCAGATGTTGCCCGTGATCTCCGCCTTGATATCGACGATCGCCATTCTCTCTCCCTCTTCTCTTCAATTTCGCAGATTGATCGGGTCGGACATCTCAGCTCTTCAAAATGGACGATTGCCTCGATCGGCAACGGACAGGCTCAGGCCGCACGCGCGGCAGCAAGGCGCCGCTCGATGTGCGCGATGCCGGCGAGCGCTTTCGCCAACTCCGGAATTTCATCGAAAATCGGGATGTGCAGGCTCCTTGCCTTTTCGCGATAGTGGCGCTTCCTTTCCTCGAGGGCGGGATCGCCGTCGGTACGGAACGCCATCAACACGTGAGCGGCAGAAGGTCTTGCGGCCATCGCGTCGGCGACGAACTGGAAGATGTCGTCCACGGGATCGACGCCGCCGCGGCCCTGGAACGAGGACATGTTGAGGTGGAGCGCGATCGCATCGGGTTTGCCGTGGGCATATACGAGATCGATGATCTGTCGGGCGACACGGCCACCATCCTGCTGCAGTGTCGCAACCGGCGTGTCGATCGGGTTGGCGACGCTCGAGCCCGGCAGCAGGTCGAGCGCCTCGAGCTTCGCGCGCAACGTGTCTTCGAAAGGCGACACATCGAGGCCGAGCGAAGCGCAGATATCGGCGCCCAGCACGCTCGAACCGCCGCCGTTGCCGAACATCACGACGCGGCGGGTCGGGCGATCGGGGCGCGGCTCCAGTTCCTGCAACGCAAGGAGGAGATCGAGGAACTCGTCGAGCGTACCGACCTCGATGCACGGCGCCTGCAGAGAAAGTGCCGTCCACGCCTGACTGTCGCCGGCCAGTGCCCCGGTATGCGAGGCAGCCGCGATCCGCCCCTGATCCGACCGGCCGCCGCGCAGGATGACGACCGGTTTGGGGCTCGAGCGAACGAGATTCAGGAAGGCGCGACCATCCTTGACGTCCTCGAGATAGCAGCCGACGGCTTTCGTCACCGGGTCTGCAATATAGTAGGCCAGCAGGTCAGCCGGGCTGACATCGGCGCAGTTGCCGACGGTCACCGCGCCGCTGAAGCGCATGCCCTTCATCTGGCCGCGCTTGATCATGTTGGTGGTGAGCCCGCCGGACTGCGAGATGAGCCCGATACAGCCGGTTTCGCGGGGAGCGTCCTCCGGGAACGTCAGACCGCCGCGCGGCGAATAGGTGCCGAGGCAGTTGGGGCCGACAATGCGAACGCCGCCGGACCGGGCGATTGCGACCAAGTCGGTTTCGAGCGCACCGCCGCCTTCGACTTCCGAGAAACCGCTGGAGATGACCTGCGCGACGCGGACGCGACCCTTGCCTTCGCCGATCGCTCCAGGGATACGGTCGGCGCCGATTGCGATGAAGGCATAATCGACGGGCTCTGGCGTGGCGCCCAGAGAGGGGAAGGCAGCGAGTCCTTCGATCTCGCCGGCCTGCGGGTGGATCGGATAGATCGTACCGGTGTAGCCGAACGCCTTCATGCGGCGGATGAAGGTGTTGGCGAGTGCGCTGCCGCCTTTGGCGGAGGCGCCCAGCACAGCAACGGTGCGCGGCTCGAACAGCGGCTCGAATGCCGACAGCGCCTGATTGCCGGTCGACATCGGCCGTGATGCATGCTCAGCCGTTCCAGTGCCCAGGACAATGCGGGCATCGACGGCCGTCAAGCCATGCTCGCCGAGCAGCACGGGGTTGATGTCGAGTTCTGCAATTTCGGGATGGCGCATCACCAGACCGTCGGCACCGCCGACGGCGAGCAGCGCGTCGATCAGCGCCGTGCGATCGAGCGGGGCTTGGCCGCGCGCGCCGGCGATCAAGGCGCTGCCCCTCAACTGGTCGATCATCGCTTCGGCGTCGCCGCGCGAGATCGGACAAAGGCGAAAGGCCACGTCCTTCAGTATCTCGACGAAGATGCCGCCGAGCCCGACCATGATCATCGGACCGAACTGGGGATCGCGGAATGCGCCGACCACGATCTCGAGTCCGGGCCGCGCCATCTCCTCGACGAGCCAGCCTTCGACGCGTTTACCGGCGATGCCGGGCAACTCCGACATCGCCGCGACAGCTGCCTTCACATCTTCTGGCTGAAGCCCGAGCCTGACGCCGCCGACGTCCGACTTGTGGAGGATGTCCTGAGACACGACCTTCAACGCGAGTGGCGCGGAAAGGGAAGCAGCCAACGCGCCTGCCTGATCCGCATCGCGAGCGAGTCTCGAGCGCGGCACTGCGATGCCGGCACTTGCCAGCACCTCCTTGGCCGACGCTTCCGATAGCGCTGCGCGGCCGGTTGCCACGGCATCTGCGATGATTTCATCCGCTTTCAAGCCGCACCACCTTCCAAAACACCGACCATGCCGTCCATTGGACACCAGGCGGCGCGTACGTGCGCCTGCCTCGACTGGGCGGCAAGTGAGATGTTGTTTCGAACTCCTCCTTGCCATGACTGTCAAGCCACGCCAACATACGATGCGCGGCCGGACGACATCCTGATCCGGCGTCTCAGGGAGAGAAACCATGTTGATCCGCTCATTACTGGCGGCTCTCGCGACATTGGCCGCGGCTACCACGCCATCCGGCGCACAAGGAACGTATCCGGAGCGTCCCATCCGTTACGTTCTGCACGTGTCGCCGGGCGGCGCCACGGACGTGATGGCACGCAAGGTCGCCATCGGCCTCGAGAAGGTGCTGGGCAAAAGCATCGTCGTCGAGAACAAGCCGGGTGGCCGGGGGGCGACGCAGATGGTCGAGATCACGTCGGCCAAGCCGGACGGCTACACGATCGGTGCGGTCACGAGTTCGCATATCGGTGCTTTCAACCAGACGCTCAAACGGTACGGCGTCGACAGCGTCGACTGGATCGCCGGTCTGGTCGAGGAGCCGTTCCTGTTCGTCGTGCAGAAGGACAACCCGATCAAGGACATGAAAGGCTTGGCCGATGCCATCAAGGCCAAGCCCGGCTTTGTCGTCTCGGGCTTCACCAGGGGGGCGGGAAGTCATTTCGCCTGGGAGATGTTCGCAAAGGCCGCTGGCGTGCCGGCCGCCAATGTCAACTGGGTGCCCTATGACAGCGTCGCTGCCGCCGTCACCTCTGTGCTCGGCAAACATGGTCAGACGACGGTCGCGTATCTGGATCTCATCAAGGATCACGTGACCGCCGGCAACATCCGAGTCATCGGCGTAATGACGGAGAAGCGCCTGCCCCAATTGCCCAGCGTCGCCACTCTGGGCGAGCAGGGCTTCAAGGTCGACACGAGCTGGCAGCAGTTCCGTGGCATCATCGGACCCAAGGGGATGCCCGACGCGATCAAGAACCGCCTCGCCGACGCGGTGGCTCAGGTGATGGAGACACCCGACCTCAAGAAGTACACCGAGGAAGGTTCGCTCGTGGTCAATGTGATGAAGCCGGCTGCTGTCACCGCCTACGCCAAGCGTCAAGACGAGATCACGAAGGAGTGGATGAAGACGCTCAATCTCGTGAAGTAGCGGGGGAGGCGATTGCAGCAGCGGCGAGATCTCGAATGTCAGCACATACAGGCCAGGATGGCGAGCCGACTGATGATGGGAGCGGCGGTCTCGTCGTGCCGGGCCGTCTGGTCGATCTCATCGCCGGCCTCCTCCTCGCCGCAGCCGGCGTGGCATTGTTCTTGGTCGCCCGCAGCTTCGACGAGGTCGACAACACCGGTGTGGGGCCTGCGACATTTCCAAAGGGCATCGCCGTTCTGATCGGCGTCACGGCCGCGCTGCTGGCGATTCGTGGGGCCTTTCCGGGCTCGGCTTCGGAAGCACAAGTTCGGATCGGCCGGCCGCTCGCGGTAGTCGGGGCAATCGCCCTCATCGCGGTCTTCCCAATTCTCATGACGGGTTTCGGCTACTATCCCGCCATGGCGATTTGGATGCCGGCGCTGCTCCTGGTATCGGGCTATTCCCGCCCGGCCGGCATACTACTGACGACAGCCGGCTTCATGGCCTTCGCCAAGATCGCATTCGAGATCGCTCTATCGGTAAGGTTGCCATGAGGCAGCGGCGGAGAACAAGGCGGATGAGGCGGGGCGCATGAGGCCAGAGCGATGACGGATGGCCTGTACCAGGCACTACTGCTTTTCGGCTCCTGGCAGGTCCTTGCCGGCTTGGCCGCGGGCGTGATCGTAGGCTACGTCGTCGGCGCCCTGCCGGGCTTGTCGGCCAGCATGGGGATGGCACTCCTCATCCCATTCACTTTCGGCCTGTCGCCGGTCGTCTCGATCGTCATGCTGGTGACCCTCTATATGGCCTCGGAATACTCGGGCGCGATCCCGGCGATCCTGTGCAATACGCCCGGCGAGCCATCCGCTGCGATCACTGCACTCGACGGCTATCCGATGCGCCAACAGGGCCGGGCCGGCGAAGCGCTGACCCTGTCCATTCTCGGCTCAGCCTTCGGGTCGCTGGTTGCTACAGTGCTGCTGATCATGACTGTCGAGAGCATGGCCGCGTTCGCGCTGGCATTCGGCCCCGCGGACTATTTCGCGCTCGCCGTGCTGGGGCTGAGCCTGATCTCGGCCTTGTCGGGCGGCTCGCTGCTGCGTGGAGTGATCGGCCTGCTCATCGGATTGATCGTCGCGACCGTCGGCATCGATCCGGTGGACGGGATCACGCGCTTCGTGTTCACTCCGGAATTGCTGAGCGGCATCAGCCTGATCTCGGCCCTGATCGGTCTCTTCGCGCTGTCGGAAGTTTTCGAGATGATCGAGACGTCCGACGAGAAGCCGCAGCCGCTGGCGGAGATGCCCGATCTCTCCGGTCAGCTATGGATGCTCTGGCCTTATCGTGGCGCGCTGACCCGCAGCACCTTGATCGGCTTCCTCATCGGCGTGGTACCGGGCGCCGGCGCGACCATCGCCTCGCTGACCGCCTACGTGCTGGAGAAGAGGCTGTCTTCCGACCCCGACAGCTTCGGCAAGGGCAACCCGGCCGGCGTCGTCGCGGCGGAGACGGCCAACAACGCCTGCATACCCGGCGCGCTTGCGCCGATGCTCGCGCTCGGCATCCCGAGCAAGGCATCGGTCGCGATCCTGATCAGCGCGCTCACCATCCATGGCGTTCAGCCCGGGCCGCTGATCTTTCAGAAGCACCCGCAGATCCCGTATTCGATCTACATCGCACTCATCATCGGCATGCCGATCATGGTGGTGGTCGGCCTGTGGGGCGCGCGGCTGTGGGTGCGCCTGACGCTGGTACCGAAGTCGATCATCGCACCGGTCGTCGCCGCGATCTGCCTGCTTGGATGCTATGCGGAGAGCGGAGAGATGTTCGCCGTCTACACTGCCATCGCATTCGGTGTCGGCGGCTACTTGCTGCGCAAAGTCGGAATCGGTCCGACCCCGATCGTGCTGGCGCTGGTGCTCGGCTACATGATGGAATCCAATTTCCGGCGCGCCATGCTGCAGTCCGGCGGCGATCCTATGGTGTTTCTCGTCAATCCGATTTCCGCGGTCTGCCTGGGGCTCGCGCTGTTGATGCTCGTGCTGCCGATCGTCCAGGACTTGCGGGCGCGCTCGTCGGGCAGCCCCCCGCGAAAGGCGGCGGATGGATGAGCCTGCGATCGATGATGCAAGCCGGGCAAGAGGTCCGCATTGGCTCGAGCCCGATTGCAACGAGCCGGAACATGGGGCTAGCCTGCTTCCGGCTGGAAGCATGGGGAGGATCAAGATGCGTATCGCTTCGGCTCTGCTCGCGTTGCTTGTCGGCGCGACATCGGCAGTGGCGTTCCCGACGCGCCAGATGCTGATCGTCGTTCCGTTCGCCCCAGGAGGCTCGAACGACATCATTGCCCGCGTGATCGGAGAGCGGCTGCAGAACGCCTGGGGTCAGACTGTCGTGGTCGAGAACCAGGCCGGAGCCGCCGGCTCGATCGGCGTCGGCCGCGTCGCCAAGGCCGATCCCGACGGCCACACCATCGTGGTTATCTCGATCACCTTCACGATCAATGCGGTTCTGCAGGCAAAGCAGACGTTCGATCCCGTAAAGAGCTTTGCGCCGATAGCGCTTCTGGGGCGCTCGCCGATGGTGCTGGCCGTAGCGCCCAAGCTTCCGATCAAGACGCCAGCCGACTTCGTCAAGCTGGCGAAGAGTTCAGCCAAGCCCTTGACCTACGGCACCGCTGGCAGCGGCAGCATCAACCACATCGGCGCGGAGCTTCTGCGGCTTGCAACAGACCTGCCGCTGTCGCACGTGCCATATCGGGGTGTGCCGCTCGCGGTCAACGACATGATCGGCGGGCACATCGATCTGATCGTCGCCAGTCTGCCGCCGATGCTGGCACAAATCAAAGGCGGTAAGGTGGTCGGCCTCGCCGTCACTTCCAAAGAGCGCGCGCCTACGCTGCCCGAGCTGCCGACACTCGATCAAACGATTGCGCCGGGTTATGAGCTATTCCAGTGGTGGGGCGTTCTGGCACCGGCCGGCACGCCGGTTGAGATCGTGGCCAAGCTCAACGCCGGCATCAACGCAGCGCTCGAAAGCGACGACATCAAGCGCACCATGGCCCGTGAGGGTGCGGATGTGACGCCTGGCCCGCCGCAGGCTCTCTCCAGCCTCATCGGCAGCGACATCCAGCGCTGGCAGAACCTCGTCAAGGCCGGTGCGATCCAGGCAGGCGCGCGATGACGGAGCCGAAGGCAAAACCGTTCGCCGCACCGATCGAGGAACTCGCGCAACGCACGTCCAGGGCGCGCGCCATGGGAGGCGCCGACAAGCTCGCACGACGCAAGGCGGCCGGCAATTTGAACGCGCGGGAGCGGCTGGACGTCCTGCTCGATTCCGGGTCGTTCATGGAATCCGGAATGCACGCGCGCGGCGTTCGCAAGGAGGTTGCGGACAAGACACCCGCCGACGGCAAGATTGCCGGTTATGGTCGCATCGCAGGGCGCGAGGTCGCCGTCGTTTCCAATGATTTCACCGTGCTCGGCGCTACATCGAGCGCGATCAACGGCAAGAAGATCCGCCACATCCGGGAGACCGCGACACGGCGAGGAATGCCGCTGATCCTGCTCGGGGAGTCTGCCGGCGCCCGCATGCCCGACCGAATGGGAGCCGCCGGTCGCGCGATGCTCGGCCAGGATCCGCTCGAGTACCAGCGCATCCGCCAGACACCTTGGGTATCCGCGCTGCTCGGTGACTGCTACGGCTCGTCGACATGGTATGCCTGCCTTTCCGATTTCGTCGTCATGCGCAAGGGCGCGACGATGGCGGTCGCCAGCAACCGCGTCACGTCGCTCGCCATCGGCCAGGAGATCGCGGCGGAGGACCTCGGCGGCTGGCGTCTGCATGCGGAGACGACCGGGTTGATCGACGCCGTCGCCGACACGGATCAGGACGCGATCGAGCAGATCAAGGCATTCCTCGCCTATCTGCCGTCCCAGGCAGCCGCGCCCGCTCCACGCTCCACATCCGGCATCGACGACGATCCGGCTCGGCAGGCCCGCCTCATCGAGATCGTGCCGGAAGCGCGCACGAAGGTTTACGACGTTCGAGATGTGGTGGGCATCGTCGCCGACGAGGCGAGCGTGCTCGAGCTGAAGCCGCGCTTCGGCAAATCGATCGCAACCTGCCTCGCGCGAGTTGGGGGGCGCAGCGTCGGCGTCATCGCCAACAACCCGAAATTCAAGGGCGGCGCGATCGATGTCGACGCGATGCGCAAGGCGACGGGCTTTCTCGTGTTGTGCGACAGTTTCAACTTGCCGATCATCCTCCTCGTCGACCAGCCGGGGTTCCTGATCGGGGTCGAGGGCGAGAGACGGTGGGCGCCGGGCCGCATCATGAACTGGATGAATGCGCTGTCGCTCGTCACCGTGCCGAAGATCTCGGTGATTCTGCGCAAAAGTTACGGTCAGGCCTACCTCAACATGGGCGGAGGCCGGAACTCCGATGAGGTCTTGTGCTGGCCGAGTGCCGACCTGGGCTTCGTCGATCCGGCCGTCGGCGTCAGCATTCTGCATGGTCTGAAGCGCGAGGAGGATCCCGTCCGTTTCGACGCGCTGCGGAGTGAGATCGCCAACGACAGCACTGCCTGGGCGTTGGCCGCCCTCTACGAGACGCACGCGGTGATCGATCCACGTGATACGCGGGCGACACTGGCGCGGCTTCTCGACGTGCACTGCATGGGCGACGGCGTCGTCGGCGAGCACCGGCTCGCCAACTGGCCGACGAGCTATTGAGGAGCCGGCGATGGCCAAGATAATGCGCGCGACGCTGCGGCGCCTCAGACAGCCGCTGATCACGCCCTACCGCCTGTCGTACCGGACGTTCGAGGAGTTCGAGCCGTTCCTGGTCGAGATCGAGGACGAGCTCGGCAGGCAAGGATTCTCGGACGGGCACATCTCACCGGGGTCGTCGTCGGAAACGCGGGAGGGCGGGTGGAGCTTCCTCGTCGGGCAGCTACAAGCTGCGATCGGTCGCGAGGCTTCCGAGGTAAAGGCAGGAGCCATTGCCCGCTTCGAGGCGAGCAAGGTTGCGGCGACGACGATTGCGACGGCTATCGAGGTCATGGAGGGACACCATGCGCTCGACATCGCCGAGGAGACCCGATTGCCGCTGCTGACGCCCATCAACGCGGTGAAGATCGAGCAGATCGCTCCGGAGGTCGAGAGCTGGATCGGGCAAGGCTTCGGTACTTTCAAGGTGAAGGTCGGAAAGGACGTTGCAAGCGACCTTGGGCGGGTCAAGGCGATCCAGACAGCGGTCGCTGGCCGAGCTACGCTGCGGCTCGACGCCAATCGGGCCTTCAGCCGCGAGGACGGAATCGCGTTCGTACGCGCCCTGGATCCCGATGGCATCGAGCTGTTCGAGCAACCCTGCGACAGCGACGACTGGCAAGCCAATGCCGCCGTCGCTGCTGCCTCGCCCGTTCCGTTGATGCTGGACGAACCGATCTGCACGCTCGCAGACATCGAGCGTGCCGCAACGATCAAGGGCGTCGGCTACTGCAAGCTGAAACTCAAGCGGTTCGGCAGCATCGACCGGCTGATCGAAGGGCTGAATCTGGTTAGAAATTGCGGTCTCTCGCCGGTTCTCGGCGATGGGCTCGGCAGCGAGATCCACAATTGGCTCGAGGCCTGCGCGGCGCGCGGGCTGATCGACAACGCCGGCGAGTTCAACGGCTTCCTGAAGTCGCGCGAGCGCATCCTGACACCGCCGTTGCGGTTCGATGCCGGCGCCATCGTCATTCCCGCCGGCTACCGGCCGCATCCCGACCGCACGCAAGTCGACCGTTTCACGGTCGAGACCGCACACTTCGAATGATCAACCGGAAACACGACATGCAGCACGAAAAAATGATCGCCGAACTCGATCATCGCCGCGCACAGGCGGCCCGGATGGGCGGACCGGAGAAGCTCGCTCAACGCGCCAAGCGAGCCCAGCTCAACGCCCAGGAACGGCTCGATGTGCTCGTCGACAAGGACAGCTTCATCGAACTCGGCCTGCTCGCCGCCTCCGTGATCGACGCGGACGCAGCCGCTACGCCACGCGACGGCAAGATCACGGGCTTCGGGCGCATCGATGGGCGGGACGTCGGCGTTGTGGTGAACGAGTTCACGACAAAGGGTTCGTCGACCAGTTCCACCAACTCGCGCAAGATGGGCTATATCCGAAAGACTTGCACCGAGCGGGGTATACCGTTCGTGCATGTCGGCGAGTCGACCGGGGCGCGCCTGCCGGACGCCATGGGGTCCAAGGGTATGGGCCAGATGCTCGGCAACGACATCACCCAGTTTCGCCGCACGCGCGAGACACCGTGGGTCGCGGCGGCCCTCGACACTTCGTTCGGTTCCTCGGCCTGGCAGTGCTGCTGCGCCGACTTCTCGGTGATGAAGAAGGGCTCGATCATGTCTGTTTCGAGCCCACGTCTCGTATCGATGGCGATCGGCGAGAAGGTCGATCTCGAGGAACTGGGTGGCTGGAGGCTGCACGCCGAGCAGACCGGACTGATCGATCAGTTCGTCGACACGGACGCGGAAGCAATGGCGATGCTGCGCCGCTTCCTATCCTACCTGCCGAGCCACAACCGAGAGCTGCCACCGGCAGCGCCGGTCTCAGAGGGCTCGGGCGAGGGGCAGGAGCGGCTGCTCGAGGTGGTGCCCGAAAAGAGGACCCAGGTCTACAATATGAAGAAGGTGATCGAGATCATCTTCGACCGAGACAGTTTCCTCGAATTGAAACCGCGTTTCGGACGTCCTGCCATCGTCGGGCTCGCGCGGCTCAATGGCCGGAGCGTAGGCGTGATCGCGAACAACCCCGCCGTCGGTGGCGGCGCGCTGTCCGCGGAGGCTTGCCGCAAGATCGTCGACTTCACCGTGATGTGCGACAGCTTCAACGTGCCGATGGTGCGGCTGATGGATACGCCCGGCTTCGTCGTCGGCCTCGAAGCCGAGCGGCGTGGTGCGCCCGGCCACATCATGAACTTCATGAACGCGACATGCCTCGTCACGACACCGGCTGTCACAGTGCTCGTGCGCAAGGCCTACGGTCGGGCCTACGTCGCCATGGGGGGGGGCGCGCACAATGATACGATGGTGGCGTGGCCGACGGCTGAAGTGAGCTTCATGGATCCGGTTTTTGCGACCAACATCGTGCACAACAAGTCACCCGGCGAAGAGGGTTTCGAGGATGCGCTGGGCAATATCCAGAAGGATCTCGAGGTATGGGACATGTCACGGATCTTCTCGGCGCACGATGTGATCAAGCCGCAGGAGACCAGGGCTTACGTCACGCGGATGCTGGATATCCACCAGCGGAGGCGCACAGGTGGCCTGGGCGAGCACCTGATGCGTACCTGGCCGACGAGCTATTGAAGCGGACGCGTATGTCGGCACGCACCACTATTGCCCACAAATCCCGTGCCCGCCCGTCATCGAAGTCGACAGCGGACGACGCCGCGCGCACGGGCGCTTGCCGGGAACGAGGGGCGATATGCGGTTGATTTGGGGACCGGCGGAGGTATGCTTCCGGCCGTAGGCGCTCGAAGCGTCGTGAAACGAGGGAGGAAGTGCCGATGACACCGGGAAAATTCCTGCGCCTGTCGGCCGGCTTGCTGCTGGCGAGCATGACTGCGCTGACCTTGCCGATCGGGGCTCAAGCCGGGGAGATAAGGCTCGGACTCGTGCCGGAGAACATCTTCACTTCGCCAGCCTACGTCGCGCAGCGGCTGGGCTTTTACAAGGAGGCGGGCGTCGACGTGAAGTTCGTCGTCTTTCGCGGTGGCGCAGCCGCCCAGGAGGCGATGACCGCCAAGCAGGCCGATGTGATCGACTATTTCGGCCCGGCTGTGGCGCTGGCGATCAGCAAGGGAGCCAAGCAGAAGCTGGTGGCCGTCAACATGCCCGGCCATACCGGCTGGCACGTGCTGGTGAAACGGGATTCGCCGATCCAGAACATCAAGGATCTCGCCGGCAAGAAGGTCGGTATCAGCGCCAAGGCCACGACGTCGGACATGGCAGCGCTATGGGTTTCGGAGCGCGCCGGCGTGAAGATCCAGCAGGTCCCTGTCGGCCCTGCGGCCCTGGCGCCCGCGCTGCGCGCCGGCCAGCTCGACGCGATCGTGTTCTCCGCGATCATCACCAACCGCGAGATGATGGCGGGCCACGCGCGCTCGATCATGTCGCTGACCGATGTAATGGAGCCCACGATTGCCGACGCCTACGTGGCGTCGCAGGAGCTGATGGATGCCCGCCCGCAGGATCTGCGCGGATTTCTGGCGGCGACGTTGCGCGGCCTCGCGCACATGAAAGCAAACCGCGCCTGGTCGCTCACCTTCCTCAAGGAGTTCGCCAAGATCGACAACGACGAGCTCATCGGCAGGCTGTTCGACGAGATCGTGACGCGCATTCCATCGGACGGGCGCGTCCAGCGAGCGTGGGTTGAAAGCGGGCTGAAGCTCGCCGCACGGGCCTGGGAGGTGCCGGCGCTCGAGAAGCTCGATCCGGATGCGCTCTTCACGAACGCCTACCTGCCGGGCAGCACGGGCAAGAAATGACCAGCTCGGTCGTCAGCCTCACCCGACTCGGGCTCGTTGTGGCCGTGGCGTTGCTGTGGGAAGCATCGGGGCGCCTGGCCTGGATCGACCCCGACCTGTTGCCGCCGCTGTCGAAGGTGTTCCAGGTAATGGGCCGCCTGCTTACCAGCAGCGAGTTCATCGAGGACATGCGCGTCACGATGCTCGAATGTCTCGTGGCCTCGGCCATCGTGGTGCCGCTCGGCCTGTTGGTGGGCTTCGTCATGGCCGAGAGCCCCCCGGTCGATCGCGTGCTGCGGTCGCCGATGCGCCTTCTCATGACCGTGCCGAAATCGATCTTCCTGCCGGTGTTCATCCTGCTGCTCGGCATCGGCTTCGGCCAGAAGGTCGTGTTTGCCGTGACGCTCGCCTTCTTCATCGTCGTGCCGACCGGAATCGCGGCGGTGCAATCGGTGCCTCCGGGGCTCGTGATGGCGGCACGCGCGTTTGGTGCGACAAGGCGCCAGATCTACACCGGCATCTACCTGCCGGCGATGGCACCTGTCGTGGTCGGTGGCGCTCGTCTCGGCATCATCTATGCCGTCCATGGCGTGATCCTGGCCGAGATGTACGCATCCAGCTCGGGCGTGGGGCGCAGCATCCTGGCCTGGGGCGAGGGGTTCCAGATGGACTATCTGTTCGCCGCCGTGCTGCTCGTCGTGATCTTCACCGTCGCGCTCAACGAAGCGCTGCAGGCGCTCGAGAACGCGGCCCGCGCCCGCTACGCCAGCGAGGCCTCGCCGTGACGAGCGCTGCCGGCAACAGGGGGACCGAGGAGATCGTGCGGGTGGCCGGGCTGGTGCGCTCGTTCACGTCGGGCGATCGGTCGTTCAACGCGCTCGAGGACGTCTCCCTGACTGTCGAGCGTGGACAGTTCGTCTCGATTGTGGGCCCCTCGGGATGCGGGAAGTCGACGCTGCTGCAGATCGTTGCTGGACTGATGACCGCGACAAAAGGGTCGGTCGAGATCGACGGCACCTCGATCACCGGCCCATCGCCAGACAAGATCGGCGTCGTATTCCAGGAGCCGCTCCTGTTGCCGTGGAAGACGGCGGCGGAGAACGTCGAGTTCCCCCTCGCGCTGCGCGGGGCTTCACGCCAAGAGATGCGCGAGCGGTCGAGCGCGCTGCTCGACCTCGTCGGGCTGACGGAGTTTGCGCAGTCCTACCCGCATCAGCTTTCCGGCGGCATGAAGCAGCGCATTGCCATCGCGCGAGGGCTCGTCCGCAATCCGACGCTACTGTTGATGGACGAGCCGTTCGCGGCCCTCGACGAGCAGACGAGAACGCGCATGTGGGGGGAGCTGCTGCGCATCGTGGCCGAGGCGCGCTCGACGGTGTTGTTCGTCACCCACGGGCTCGTCGAGGCGGTCTATCTAGCCGACGTCGTTCTCGTCATGGGCGTGCGGCCCGGCCGCATCATCGAGCGCATCGAGGTCGACCTGCCGCGCCCGCGTACGCTCGACATGGTCGGTTCGGAGGCGGTCGGACGATTGCGCAATCGCATCTGGCACCTCATCGCCGAGGCGGTGCCATGAGTGTGCTGTACGGGCGCGTCGTCCGCACCACTGCCGTCATCGCGGTGGGTCTCGCCATCTGGGAAGCTGCCTATGCGATGGGGCTGCTCGAGCCACTGATCTTCGGGTCGCCAAGCCTCGTCGCAGTCGCGGCCCGCAAGGATGGAGCGGCTTTCTTCAGCGCCTTCCAGGTCACGTCCTACGAAATGGCGTTCGCGGTGGCGATCGCATGGATCGGCGGCATTGCAGCCGGCGTCGCCTTGGGCCTGACGCGCTTCACCAGCGTTTTGATGGCGCCCGTGCTGTCCGGCATCATCGCGCTGCCGCTGGTCGTGCTTTATCCGGCGTTCGTCGCCTGGCTCGGCATCGGCCCGCTCTCCAAGATCGTCTATGGGGCGGCGGCCGGGTTCTTCCCGATCGCGCTGACGACGATGCTTGGTGTGCGCTCGATCGACGAGCGCTACCTCGTGATGGCGCGTGCGATGGGGGCCAGCCGCTGGCAGCTGGTCACGCGCGTGATCGTCCGGCTGGCCCTGCCGGCCATCGTCTCGGGGCTCAGAATCGGCACGTCGATCGCGATCATCGGCGTGGTCCAGAGCGAGATGCTGGCCGCGACCGACGGCATCGGCTTCTGGATCTCCTACCATCGCACCATCTTCAACGTCGGCCATGTCTATCTGGGGATCATCCTGGTCCTCGTCGTCGCGGCGACAGCCAATGGGATATTGAGCCTGCTCGAGGCTTGGGCGGGCCGCTGGCGCGAGACGCTGGTGACAGCGAACTGACGAGGAGGCTTGCAGGCAATGGCCTGGATGATCGGTGTCGACACCGGCGGCACGTTCACGGACCTGATCGCCGTCGAGGAGGCGAGCGGCGAGATGCGCATCGCCAAGGTCGCTTCCGTGCCCGCGGATCCCTCGCTCGCCGTGCTGAAGGCGCTCGAGGTGCTCGTCGAGGGCGGGATCGATCCGGCCGACATCTCTTTCCTCGCTCACGGCACGACTGTGGCGACCAACGCGCTGCTCGAGTCGAAGGGGGCGAGATCAGGCCTGATGATCACCCGCGGGTTCAGGGCGATCTACGAGGCGCGCGGCGGCTCGCAGCCGAGCGGGGCGAGCCTGATCGACCCCTTCTTCCGCAAGCCGCCGCTGCTCGTACCCCAGCAGCATACGGTGGAGGTGACGGAGCGTATCGATGCGCGCGGCGCGATCCTGACGCCGCTCAACGAGGACGACGTCAGGCGCGGTGCCCGGCAACTGGCCGAGCAGGGAATCGTGTCGATCGCAGTGTGCTTCCTGTTCTCGTTCCTCGAGGACGCGCATGAGCGGCGTGCCGGCGAGATCATCCGCGAGGCGGCGCCGGGCCTGCGGGTCTCGCTGTCCTCGGTGGTGTTGCCGGTAGTGCGCGAATACATGCGGCTGTCGACGACCGTGGTCGATGCCTACGTCGGGCCCAGCGTCGAGAGCTACGTGACGCGTCTCGTCGAGCGGCTGGAAAGTCGCGGCATTCGAACGCCGCAGCTCTACATGATGCAATCGAACGGAGGTCTCGTCCGGATGAGCGCGGGCGCGCGCTTCGCCAGTCACCTTCTGCTGTCGGGGCCTGCCGCCGGCCTGATCGCGGCGGCCGATCTCGGCCGTCTGACCGGGCACGAAAACATCGTGACCTTCGACATGGGCGGCACCAGCACCGACATCGGCGTGACGATCGGCGGCCGTGTGAGCGAGGCCCAGGGCGGCGTGCTCAACGGCCACGACGTCGGCACGCCGATGCTGAAGGTGCGCACGCTCGGGGCCGGTGGCGGCACGATCGCGTGGATCGGCAAGGACGGCCTGCTCAAGGCAGGGCCGCAAAGTGCCGGCGCTGTGCCGGGACCCGCTTGCTATGGGCGCGGCGGGACGGAGCCGACGGTTACGGATGCCAACGTCGTGCTCGGCGGGCTCGGCGGCGCGAAGCTCGCCGGGGATCTGGTGCTCGATCCCGCCCGTGCCGAGCAGGTGATCGCGACGCACATCGGCAAGCCGCTCGGCCTCGATGTGGTGGCGGCTGCCGACGGTATCATCCGCATCGTCAACAATCGGATGGCGGTCGACCTGAGGCTCGCTCTACAGGCCCAGGGCCAGGACCCGCGCCGCTTCGCACTGATGTCGTTCGGTGGCGCAGGCGGACTGCACGCCACGACGATCGCGCGGATGGTAGGCATCGATCGTGTGCTGGTGCCGCTGCGTCCCGGCCTCAATTGCGCGATGGGCCTCCTGCAGACGGCCGTCCGCCACCAGTACCTGCGCTCCCACATCTGCGCGCTCGAAGCGGCAAGTCCAGAGGAAATCAATGCCCAGCTCGATGGGCTCGCCGCGCAGGCTGCTGCCGACGCCCGCCTGGAAGGCTTCGCACCCGACGCGATGCAGCTCGATCATTTCGTCGAGCTGCGCTATCTCCACCAGGGCTATCAGCTCACCGTCCCATGCCCCCATCCGTTCCGCGAGGCCGACCGGCCGCGCCTGAAGCACGCCTTCGACCAGCTGCATCGGGCGACCTACGGCCAGGCCGCGGAGCGTGAACCCGCCGAGATCGTCACCTACCGCGTCGAGAGCGAGATCGAAGTGCCTCGCCTCAGGCTTCCGCGGCTGGCGCAAGGCGATGGGCGCGCGGATCGCGCCCTCGTCGGCGAGCGACAGATATGGGATGGCGAGCGCGGGGGCTTCACGGCCGGCCGCGTCTACGACCGCGGCAGGCTGCGCGCGGGCGACCGGCTCGAAGGACCGGCCATCATCACCCAGCTCGACGCGACTACGCTGGTTGGCCGAGGCCAACGCCTCACCGTCGATGCCCACGGGACGCTCATCATCGAGGTCGGCGAGGCCACATCATGATCGATCCTGTGACGACCGAGATCATAGCGAGCCGGCTATGGGAGGTCGCCGGCAACATGGAGCACGCTCTCTATCATGCCGGCTACTCGCCGATCCTGCGGGAGTCGCGCGATGGTACCGCGGGGCTGACAGACGCCAATGGGCGGGTACTGATGGTCGGTGGTGGTTTGCAATTCCACACCCTGCCCTACCAGCAGGCGGTACGGGGCGTGCTCGCCCGATTCCCGGCGGAGGCGATGCGGTCCGGCGACAGCTACATCGTCAACGATCCTTATATCTGCGGCAATCCGCACGTGCCCGACATGGTGGCGGTGACGCCAGCGTTCCACGACGGGCGGCTGATCGGGTTCGGCGTCTCTATCGCGCACAAGTCCGACGTCGGCGGGCTCGTTCCGGGCTCGTCGGGTGCCGGCTCTCGCGAGATTTTCCACGACGGGCTGCGCCTGCCGCCGGTGCTCTACGAGAGTGCGAGCGGCGGCGTGGTCACCGCGATCGAGGACATCATCCGCGTCAACAGCCGCACGCCCGAGATCGTGCTCGGCGACCTGCGCGGACAGGTCGGCGCCACGCGGCTCGGCGCGGAGCGACTGATCGGCCTGTGCAAGGAGTACGGCACGCCGGTCATCGAGGCGGTGATGGACAGCATCATCCGCCTCACTGCTGGCCGGCTGGCCCGAGAGATCGCCGCACTTCCGGATGGCCAAGCGTCAGCCGAGGGCGTGCTCGATCACGACGGTGCGGATCTTTCGACGCCCGTGCGTGTCGCCGTCGACGTCGTCAAGCGCGGCGACCGCCTGATCATCGACTTCGGCCGCTCGGCACCGCAGACGTCGGGGCCGGTCAATCTCACGCCCTGGACCACCCGCTCGGTGACGCTGCTCGCGGTGCTCGCTTCGACCGATCCGACGATACCGGTCAATTCAGGCCTGCTCGACTGCGTGGACGTGCTGCTGCCGGAGCGCAGCGTGGTCAATCCCGCCTATCCAGCGACGGTCAATCTCTACTTCCCCACAGCCGTGATGGCCTACACGTGCGTGATGTCGGCGATGGGCAAGCTCAACCCGGCGCGCGCGGTCGCTCCCTCCGGCATGGTGACGGGTGCGGTTGCGCTGGGTTTCGGTGCACGCGAGGGCACGCGCGCCAAGGTGGTCTACGAACTCGCGCTGACGGGACTCGGCGGGACCTCGCAAGCCGACGGCACCCCGATCGTCACTCCGATCAACCACTTCACCGCCGGCTCACCGATCGAGATCATGGAGAGCGAGTACCCGTTGATCGTGCGCCGCTACGAGATGTGGCAGGATTCTGCCGGCGCCGGCCGTCATCGCGGCAGCGTCGGCTATGTGCGCGAGATCGAGGTGCAGGACGATTGTTCGCTCACGCTGCGCTCTGCAGGGCACAAGTACCCGGCATGGGGAATCGAGGGCGGATCGGCGCCGACGACCTCGCGCACGGTGATCAATCCGGGCACGGCCACCGAGCGGCGGATAGGGCCGATCGAGACCACCCGGCTCGCCAAAGGCGACATTCTGCAGATCGCACGCAGCGGGGGCGGCGGTTGCGGCGCGCCCTGGCTGCGGGAGCCGGAGGCCGTGCTGGCCGACGTCCGCGATGGCTACGTGAGCATCGAGGCGGCTCGGAACCTCTACGGCGTCGTCATCGTGGCCGCTCCCCTGTCGATCGACGAGGCGGCAACGCGCGCCGCCCGCGCCGTCTTGGCCGCGGGCCAGTAAAGACCTTGATGAGCGCCGCGTAGAAACAAGCGCCAGCGCTCGTCAACTTTGCGCTGCCAGCAGAGTGCAGCGGGGCGCTGTGGCTGTCTGCGGATGCGATTTCCAATCTCACGGGTGAGGCGGACCACGGCGAGAGCCTGCGCGATGGCAAGAAGGCCGGGGCGCAACGAGATCGGCGTGCGTGTCGGCAAGTCCTTCGATCTCGATATGAAGGATGGCGCATTCAGCTCTCGCGTGACCGATGCGCCAGCCGCCTCCGCCGCGACGCGCGGCGTTCAATACTGACCTTGCGGCTCGAGACCCAACGTATACTGGCCGTACATCGTGCTGACGGCATCCCAGTTGAGGCTGAGGTGAGAGCCGCCGGCGTGAGCATCGCGCCAGATGCGCTGGATGGGTTTTTCCAGGAAGATCGATTGCCCGCCTGACGCGTTGAAAAGTGCATCGACGGCCTGCAGCGCCAGCTTTGTGCAGAATGCGTGGTCGAGCCGATTGCGGATGCGCATATCGAGGGTCGTCGGTTCGCCGCGCTCCGCCAATGCCTGCGTCTCGTGAAGATCGCGAAGCAGGAGAAGGCGGGCAGCATCGAGCGCGGCGGTCGCCTCCGCGACACGCGACTGCACGGTGGCGAACTCGGCCATTCTGCGATTGCCGCCAGCGACCGCGCCGCGGGTCGTGCGGACTTTCACACTCTCGACGAAATCGGCGAGGCCTCCTTCGGCCATGCCGAGCACAGCGGAGACGAGTGCAGACGGCAGCACCGACAGCATCGATTGCCGGTAGAGCGGATTGGTGTTCACGAGCGTGCCGGGTCCTGTGCCCATGACGAGATCCGGTATCGTGATCGCGCGATGCTCCGGAATGAAGAGATCCTCGGCGACGATGTTCTTGCTCCCGGTGCCGGCGAGTCCCATCGTGTGCCAGTTGTCTTCGATGCGGGCATCCGACTTCGGCAGCAGCAGGAATGTCGGCGTCGGTCCGCCTTGGCCATCCGCGGGCGGGACCATCGTGCCGATGAACAGCCACTGCGCTATGTCGCAACCGCTGGCGAAGACCCATGAGCCGGTGGTGCGATAGCCGCCCTCGACGCGGACCGTCTTGCCGGCCGGAGGATACGAGCCCGCGGCGACCGATCCGCGATCCGCCCAGAACTCGTCCTGCGTGACGGCCGGCATACACGCGACGATCCATTGATGAATGTTGGCGATGCCGAACACCCAGGCCGTCGAGCCGCAGCCGTGTCCGATGGTCGAGATCAGTCGTGACAGCACGTCGTAGCCGTATTCATAGCCGCCATAAGCTGCAGGCTGGAGAATGCGGAACAGGCCCGCCTCGCGCATCTCCTGGACGAGTGCGTCGGAAACGCGGCGGTTGGTTTCGGTCTCCTGCGCGCATGCCTTGAGTTTGACGGCGATCGCTTCAGCACGCGCCGACAATTCTGATGCGGCCGGACGCTGCGGCATGCCTGCAGTAGCGCTATCCAGCATGATTGCTCTCCTTCGACTGACGGCGCGTGTGCGCCGCTGCGCGTGTCATTGCGTTCGATCGATGACGAACCGGGGCGGCGATGCGGCCAGTGCCGGTGGGGCGAGCCATCCGGTACGAGTGGCGGGACCGCCGAGAAGCACGTGGCACTATCGAACCCGCCACGCTCCAAACCCGGCGCCGACCAGAGTCTCCGGGCTCGGAAAGTAGTCCACCACCTCGAAGCCCCGGCTTCCGGCCGCGCCGTGCGCCACGACCCAGTCACGCATTTCCGCTGCCCCGTTGCCGGTCGTCGGCAATCTCGTCTCGAGGAACCTGGTCAGCGCGATCTCGTCGCCGTTCTCGAAATGCTGCAGGCATTCGCGATCGAAAGCCTCGTCGACCCAGCCCATCGTCGCCTCGCCGATCGAGTGGCTGATGCCGCCGGTTGCGAGAATGGCGACGCGCGCGGGCTCGGGGTAGCTCTCGATGGCCTTGCGCAGCAGGCGACCCCACATCAGGCATCGCCTGATGCTCGGCATGGGTTCTTCGAGGTCGTTGACGAGGATCGGAACGATCGGCATCTCCGGACCGATGCCCATCCGCCAGAGGGGGATGCAGGCGCCATGGTCGAGCTTGAGGCGATGCGAAAGCGACGGCTCGAAGTCACTCGACAATGCCGTTTCGAGAAGATGCCGGCCGAAGCGTGGGTGACCGGTCAGCGTCTTGTGCGGGTAGACCTTCTGCATGAACGGCTCGGGAGGGCCATCGTGCTCCTCGCCGATGCCGATGAGGACGGCAGGCAGGTTGTCGATGAAGAAGTTGACCCAGTGATCCGGCGTCACGAGCACGAGAATGTCGGGCTTCGAAGCGCGCAGGCGATTTCCGACTTCCGAGAAGGCAGACGCGAGCCGCGCACGGCGCTCCTCGGGGAGTTTGTCCCAGTCACGCGCGATGATGGGACCGTGGCAGGCGGCGAACGCGCCGACGAGACTAGCCATGGGCGGCCTCCTTGGTCTTCATGGCGTGCAGGCGAGCGATGAACTCGGCTTCCGGCATGCCGCGGATCTGGAAGTAGAAGCGCAGGAGGTAGGCGTTGACCCGGGGCGAAATGAACGCGACGTCGTCGGCAGTGATCGCCTCGCGAACCTCGGCCGAAAGCGGATATCGCGCGATGACCTTGTGCTCGTCCGCTCGGAACTCCGCGGCGAGCGATGGATCTTTGGTGAGATCGAAGAACAGCTTCGACAGCCAATAGTCGGTCATCGTGTCCTCCCTTCCTTCGCCGGATGGCGTTTATTCGGGGGCAGCGCGGGGTGTCGGTCTCGTGTCTTCACCGCGCACCTTACAAAGTGTTGGCTCCCTCGAACAGATATCGATTTTCATCGATCGATAGCGGTTAGGTATCGATATCGCCGGCTTACGCGCGCGACTTCGTTCGCGGGCGCCTGGCTGCGACCGGCGCACTGCTCAACAGGTCGACGAGATGCTGCGCGGCCGGCGTCAGTGGCATCCCGGCTCGGCGCACGACGACGATCGGAGGCGCCGACAGAGGTTCCTTGATCCGGACGGGAGCGAGGACGCCGGCGGTGAGAGGGAAATCGGTCCATTGCGCCGGCACCATCGCGAGAAGATCGCTGTAAGCGAGCGAGATCATCAGGGTCAGCGCCGACTGGCTGCGAAGCACGATGCGCGGCGGCGCGAGCCCATAGCCTTCGAAGATGCTGCTCAGGTCATCCTGATCGTCGAGGGTGATGGAAGTCGTCGCCCATTCGGCGTTGTCGAGCTCACGCAGTGATCGCGCCTTTGCGTGGGGATGACCGGCGCGGGCCAGAACGATGCGCGAGTTGTCGAAAATTTTCTCCTGCATCAGGTCGCCCGGCAGATTGCGTCCCGGCTGCGGTCCGACATAGAAATCCATCGTGCCGTCGCGCACCTGTGCCTCGATCGTCGGGTAGAAGCCCTCGATCAGATGCAGTTTGATGTCCGGATAGCGCTTCCGAAACGGCCGTAGCGCTCTCGGCAGCAAGGCGACATGAGGCGCGATCGACAGGCCGGCCACCACCTTGCCCGCCGTGCCGCCCTGGAGTTGGTCGATCTCCTCGCGCACACGGCGCACTTCACCCAGCACCGTGTTGGCGCGTCTGACGAAGATCTGTCCGGTGGGCGTCAGGATCATGCCCCGCGCCCGGCGCTCGAACAGCGGAGCGCCGAGTTCCCGCTCCAAGTCGTGGATGCTGCGCGTCAAGGCGGGTTGCGCGACGCCGAGCATTCGCGCCGCACCACGAAGGCTGCCGCGTTCGGCGATGGCGACGACGTCTCGGAACTGATTGAGCTTCAATATTTCCTCCCACGCCGCACGACGGATCTGGACCATTGATACCATATCGGTATCGGCAAACAAATTTCGCTATCTACACGCCCCTGCGCGTGGTTGTTAGGAAGGTTGCCGATGCCGCGTAATCGGACGCTCGACGACCATCAACCCCGTTATCGCGAGACCGCCATGTCCCAAGACGTGATGCTGATAGGAAGCATTCCTCACAATTCGATTCCCGAGGCGATGCAGATGTTCGGCGGTCCGCTGGGCCCGCACATGAGCACGTTGCCCGATGGCGAAGTCGGCTGGCGCCGCTTCTGGATCACGCGCGTTCATTTCCAGGTGCTGGCGATCCATCCCGATCTCGAAATCCTGCAGCGGCCGCGGCGCGATGACGGTGTCGAACGCATCTACCCGCACGACGCCACCGACAACTGGAATTTCAAGGTGCGCGACGGCGTCGAGAAGGTGGTGTTCGGCCATGCCGGCTGGCGGCTCGGTTTCTACCAGGACGCCGTCAACTCCTATCAGTTCTTCAAAGGACTGAAGGAGGACGGTGCGATCCCCCGGCACCTGCGCTTTCAGGTGTCGGTCCCGACAGCCGTCAGCGCGCTGCCGGCGCGCGTGTTCCCCCATCCCGGCGACCTCGCCAAGGTCCGCCCGGGCTATATCGACGCCGTGCGCGCGGAAGTCGCCGCGATGATGGAGCAGATCCCGCCCGATGAACTCGCGATCCAATGGGACTGCTCGACGGAGTTGCAGGATGTCTACGGCGGCGTGCCCGGCGTGCCGCAAGCCGGTGCGCTCGAGCGCAACGTGCCTCAGATCCACGAGCTGTCGAAGGATGTGCCCGAGAACGTGCAACTCGGATTCCATCTGTGCTTCGGTACTCTCGGCGGCTGGCCGCGTTTTGCCCCCGACAGCGCCGACCGCGTGGTCGAACTGGCGAATGCGTTCATTGCGGGCGCCGGTCGCAAGGTGGACTGGATGCACATCCCGGTACTCGACCGCACCGACGACGCCTACTACGCAGCGTTCGCCGATCTGAAGCCGAACGGCGCGCGGATCTATCTCGGCATGATCCACAACATGGCGAATTTCGAGCAGCGGTTGGCCCTGGCCCGGAAGTATCTGCCGGACTTCGGGGTTGCGGCTTATTGCGGTTTCGGTCGCCGGCATCCCTCGGAGCTGCCGGCCGTGCTGAACGAGCATGTCACGGCACTGAAGCACTTGCACAAGTAGGCACAAGCTCTGCGGAACAGGGCAATCAACGAAATCGAAAATCGGGAGGACGAAATGATTCTGAAAGCGACTTCGGCCGCATTGGCCGTGTTGATCGCGCTCGTGGTGCCTGCCGTCGCACAGAAGTGGCCCGACCGTCCGATCAAGCTGATCGTTCCGACCGGACCGGGTGCGGCCACCGATATCATGGCGCGACTGATGGCTGAGGATGTCGGCAAACGCTTGGGAACGACGATGGTCGTCGAGAATCGAGCTGGCGCGTCGGGCATTCCGGCTCATCAGGCAACGGCGACGGCAGATGCCGACGGCTACACGTTCCTGTTCACCAATACGTCCGGCCTCGCCAGCAATCTCGTTACGTTCAAGAAGTTGCCGTACGATCCAGCGGTGGACTTCGAGGCTGTTGCGATGGTCGTCAGCCTTGCGCCGCAGCTCGTGCTCGTCAATTCCAAGCTGCCCGTGAAGAGCCTCGCCGAACTGATCGCCTACGGCAAGGCCAATCCCGACAAGCTTTCCTATGCAGCCGATGCGACGGCCGGCGCCGCGGTATTCGCTGGACGACTGGTCAACCGGCGCTCCGGGATCGGCATGCGCGAGGTCGCCTACCGTTCCGCTTCGCAGATGGTCCAGGACGTCGCGAGCGGGGTCGTTCCCGTCGTTGTCACGTCGATCGCGGTATCGGGACCGTTCAGGCAGACCGGTGATCTGAGACCGATCGCGGTTACGTCGGCGGCACGGTTCCCTTCGCTGCCGGAGGTGGCCGCGGTCAACGAGACGCTGCCCGGTGTGCAGCTCGACGGATGGTTCGCGGTCGTCGCGCCGAAGGCCGTCGCTGCGACTTCGATCCAGAAGGTCAATGTCGCGATCGGAGAGTTCCTGAAGCAGCTGGCGATACAGAAGCGTCTGCTCGACATCGGATTGGCGACGACGGGCGCGGGCACGCCGGAAAGCACCGCGAAGTTCATCCGTGACCAGCAGAATGCCTGGCGCTCACTCGCGAAGGAACTCGACATCCAGGCGCAGTAGAGCCACGGCGGCCGCAGTAGTCTGCAATGAACGCACCTGCCGGGAAAGCTCAGAGCAGGCCCTCACGAACTCGCTGGGTTGCAGCGGTGCTGTATCGACCCAGCGAGTCTGAGGCGAGTGACGAGGCGGATCACTGCCTGGGAACCGGCGTATCGACAACTGGCGTGATCGCGCCGTTCACATGATAGGTGTGACACGTGAGGCAATCCTGACGCGCCTTTCCGCGGCTATGGCAGGTTCGGCACCCGTCCAGTTTCATCGGCGAGAAATTGGATATGTGCCTCTGCGGGTCACCTTGTTCATAGCTCTCCAGATAGGAGCTGCCTTGCACGAGGCTGTGGCAGGTCGTGCAGCCGCTCTGACCGACGATGCTCATGTGCGGCCGATGGCTGAATTTCGTGAAGCGTCCCTTTCGTGGCTCTGCTGCCGATGCAGAGAAGTTCACGGCTCGTCCTTCTGCGTTGAAGTCGATGCTGTGGCATTTCGTGCAGGAACCCTTAGCGTCCTTGCCGGTCAGGGCATCGAAGGTTGCTGCTGCCGGACTGTTCGACGCCTTCCGTGTCTGTGGGCCGACGAGGCGCAACCACGCCGAGATGAATTTATCTGCGTGTCCCGTGGGACGATAGTAGATCGCATGATCCTGGCGATACCAACCGCCATCCTCGGCCCAATCTTCCGGATTCGTACCGGACTCGATGGCCGTCGAGGTGGCCGCCGGCGACCGGGGCTCGGCTGCGTTCGCGATCGGATCGGAAGCGGCATTCGCTGCTCGTGGGCGTGCCCGGTTCGGGGTGACGGCCGCGGTATCTGCCTTGCCGGCACCTTGGATCGCCGCCGGTGCTTTCTTCGCGTTCCTTCCGGCGGCCTTGCTCGCGCGAAGCTCCGCTTCCGTCAAAACCAGGAGATCGTCGGTTTGATCGACTGCCTTTGCCGCGGGGACTTCGGCGGGAGAAGGCGATTCCTTGCTAGCCTTCGTGCTCGATGAGGCATTTGTCGGCGCTGATGCTCCAAGAGACTGCGCCGCAGAGGGCTTAGCTGGAAAAGCGTCGTTTGCCGTTCCTGTCTTTGCTTTTTCCTTCACCGGAGTGCGTTTTCCGGCCTTCCCTGCCGTATCACCTTCGTCGGGCACTCGCGGAGCCACCATCGCCGTCGTCCATCCCCCTTTCCGCTGACCGCTGACATCTGGCCGACTGGCGATTTCAGCCGCGAGATTTGGCAGCCATTGCTGTTGGGCGATGCTGAGCACATCCAGCGGAATGCTCGCTGTCAGCTCGGTGATAACGGGCGCGGCGGGCTTTTCCCGATCGCTGGTATCGATGGCGGGACCTGTTCTGTTGTCCAATCCGGTCAACGCGTCCGACGCGCGTGCCTTGAGCAGCGCGTGGAACAGCTTCTTGATCTCCCAAGCGAGGTTCGTGACCGCGATGATCTGATCGTCGGTTGCTTTGCGAAGATCCTGCAGGTCGAGTTCGTCGACGATTTCGATCAGAGAGCGTCCCTGCTGCTGTCGACCGATGATGACTTTCATGAACGGCGTAAGCGCGGCTTCCGACGCTTCCGGCCATTCTCCCACATCTGCCTTTCGCCTTTTCAGGGTCTGCAGGTCGAGACCCGGTACGGCGAGAAAGGCAATGCCTTTGGGGCCGCTGAGCCGTTCCTTGCCGCGGATCTGATCGAGATGGCAGGAGGCACACGTCTGCTCGAATGGTGCGACGCCCATGATGCGCTTGTCCTTGCCGCCGTCATGGCAGCTCGAACACGTCGTGGGGATGCGCTTTGCCGGATCCTTCTTCGCGATCTCCGGAAAGTGCTTTCCGAAGTGACCGGCGTGATCATAGATAATCCGGGTGCGCCTCTCGAAGGGATATCCTTCGAATTCGGGGTGACGGTTTTCGAAGCCGTCGAATTTGACCACATGACAAGACCCGCATCGAGCGTCCGATATCTTCTTCAGATCGAACGCCGCGCCTTGATGCTCCTGGTGGCAGGTGGCGCAACGCAGACCATGCGCCGTCACGGCATCTGTCGGGAAGGCGACGGCTTGTGCATGTGCGGATCGCGATGCGCGTGTTTCTGCACCGAGTTTGCTCAATCGCTGGGTGCTCCGCGTTAGAACCTCGATGGCGGCGCCATGCGCATTGAAAGCGGTGTCCGGCATCTGGTGGCAGGTGAGGCAGGCTTTGCTGTCGGCGAGCCTGTCGCCGGCGAAGAAGCCGCGAAGCCAACTCACTTTGCCGGTTCCGCTGTTGGTGTGGCACGAGCGGCATTCACCGATGGTGGCGTGAGGGCTCGCCAGCGGACCAGGCATCAGGAAACCGGTATCTCTGGAAACGACGAAGACCAAGCCCAGGCAGGCAATGGTCACGAGTGCCATCTGGATTGCCAGCCGGTCTCGACGCGTGGCGGGGATCTCCGGGGGCGTGTCGTCTTCGGTTCTCGCGGATCTTTTTCGAAGTAACTGCCGCATCACCAGATGCCCGTCGAGTAGGAGTAGACGACGACGACGTGCAGCACCGTCAGGCAGACGAGCGCATAAGTGGCGGGCACGTGCACCAGCAGCCAAGCTCGGGTGAGACCGAGCTGGACCCGCGTAAAATCAAGTCGATCCTTTTCCCTGATCAACTCGCGTATGACATCGAGCTTTTCTCTGCTCCGCTGATCGACGTAGGTCGCCAAGGTCTCGATCTCGGCGGTCATCCGCTCGAGAGGACGTTGGGAGCCGAACAGATGAGCGGCGAAATTGCTCTGATCCTGGAAGAATCCACGAAGCCGGCTCGTGTAGAGATCCACGATCCAGTCGTCGTGTGGCAGGCCGGGCAAGGGCAGTAGCGGGGCGTTCGTGTCGGTCGCGAACACGGCGGCGCGGAGCGCGCGCGCCAGCTCGGCACGGCGTGCGGGAATGCTGTCGTACCCCACACTGGTGTCGATCCTCCGTTTCGCCTGGAGCGACCAAACGAGAAACGTGCCGGCAACGCCGCTCAGAGCCACCAGAACGAAGCTCGACCACAGCGCCCATTCGAAGATCGTGTCCGGGAAGGAAAAATCCGAGTGTGAAACGAAAGCTGCGATGAGCAGATAGCCCAGGAAAATGTGCGTCTTCTGCCAGCGTATCGCTGATCTCGCAGACAGCATCGAGGTCTTGCGCGCGATGTGGACATAGAACTGGAGAAGCATGCCAGCGGCCAGAATCCAGCCATCGAAATAGCGCGGGTCGCGAAGGCCGTTGCCGAAGATCGCGACGAGCCACATCAATCCGCAAGAAAGAGTTGCGATCAGGGCGGCCCGTATCACCCAGCCGACCAGGGTTCTGCCAGGCAGCCGAGCCATTCGCAGTCGGTCAGTGGCCTCGTGCCTCCGCATCTCAAACCGTTCCTCCGATGCCCGTCGGCCCCCGGTTCACTTCACCGCTCCCTTGTGCTTGTCAGGTCCTGGAATGAAGCCGTCGAGGCCCGCCAGAGTGCTGCCGTCGTATTTTTTCGTGATGGCTACGATCTCCTTGGAAATGGCGTCTGCCGCCGTCGTCAGTGCTCGTTCGTTGTTCAGCTTCAGCCCGGCGGAAAATGCCAATTGGACGATCCTGGTGATTTCCGGTACGTGCGGCACCGCTTTGGCCGCCGCGGCCAATTGTTTGCGCGCCCGATCGACACGCTGTGCCATTTCGAAGGCGTAGACATTCCTCGTCGTGGCCTTTCCGATCGAGCGCAGGCCGGTCTCGAGCTCGACGGCGAGACCGACGAGATAGAGCAAGCGCTTGCGCGCGGCGTTGGCCGGCACATTTTCCTTGCCCTTGGAGTGCCAGGTATTGTGGCGCACCTCGCCTTGCGACCACGCCACGAGATCGAATGCGCTGCCGGAGGGATGACCGCCTCTGTTCACGAGATCTTCGCGCGGTGTGAGGTGACAACCGTAGCAGTTCTTCGCCAACTGATAGAGCGAGGACGGTCTGATCATTCCCTTGGCATCGGCGAGCTGGAGCCGGGCGTTCTTCTCGGCCTTGCTTTCCGTCTTCTCGGTCTTGCCGCTGAATCCGCTGTGCACCTTGATCCAATCGGCACCGGCGCCGTGGCAGGACTCGCAGGAGATCCCTGCGATCGGCTGACTGCTGCCGCCGTTCTTCTGCACGGTATAATGGCAGTCGAGGCATACGCTGTCGGATCGAATGCGGGCGATCCCCATCTTCTTCGCCATTTCGTCGGCTTGCTTGCGACGCGGCATTTCGCGAAAGGTCGTGAAATGGTGCGATGCCTTCCAGGTCTCAGCCTCCTTCGTGTGGCACTCTGCGCACGCGTTCGGACCGACGATCTTGGCCGGGTCGGATGCGATTGCTCCGCTCGTGGCGATGCCGGTGATCATCAGCATGCCGCCGACAAAGTGCATCGGCCAAGGAAGCACCGTGCGCCGGGATGAATCCTGTTGGTGCATATGCGCTCTATGGCTGTTGATGACGCGCCACCTTCGCTTCGGGGGTTGCGATAGCTCGCATGGAAGGTCCTCGCGGGATGTCGCCGGGACGGGAAACGGCCTCGTTCGACGGGCGATGAGCGATCGTCGACAGCCATCCGCTCGCCCGCGCCAGAATTCCGGCTTCGCCCGCGGACTTCTGCTGCGGCAGGAATGGATCCGCGTGACAGGTTGCGCCGACGCGCGATGCAATCGCCCGGATCGATTCCACCATCTCCGGAGCACCGCAGGCATAGACAACGTCGGACGGAAAAAGGCGCGGCAGGTAGTCTGTCGGCCGTCCCGGTCGCACAGCTGGTCGAAGGTTCTGCGGCGTGCTGCAAACCGGAACCACTTGCACATTGGGAAAGCGCGCGAGTTGTGCGAGAGCCGGTTCCATGTAGATCGCGTCGAGATTTCGGCCGCCTGAAATGATCATCATCAGACGGTCGGGCTTCTCGCGAAGGGCGGCGATGGCGACGGCCCAGATCGGCGCGAAACCGGTATTGGTCGCGATCAGGATCATCCGGCTTTCGAGATTCGCCCGGAAGTGCGCGGAGCCGAATGGTCCCGTCAGCTCGACCCGATGTCCGAGTGAGATGCGCTTGCCGAGTGCGGCGGTGACGCGGCCTCGCTTCATGCGCCGGACATGGAACCAGATCTCGCCGGGTTGCTGATTGCTCCAGACAGGATAGGTGATGCTGAAGGGACGGCTCGGATAGCCGTGGAAACGCACGTAGGCGAATTGTCCGGCATGATGAGGCAATGCGCGCTCCGTCGTGACGCCCACCTCCATCACCTCGCGTGACAGCGGACGCAGGGACGTCAGCACGCCTTCGATGGATCGGACATCCGCGGCGTGATCTCTCGCCACCACGGCGTCACCAACGACCCTCGCCTGGCACGCATGAACCGTTCCCGGCTCGGAACCCTCGCCGCCGTTCACTCGGCCCGAAACGAGGCGTACGCGGCATGTCCCGCAAAAGCCGCTGCGGCAATTGAAGGGCAGGTCGATGCCATTGCCGAGGGCTGCGTCCAGCAGCAGATCACCTGCCGCTGCCAGAAAGCTCCTGCCGTCGACGGTGATATGACTATGCATGGTCATGGTTCCTACTCGGTCGAGACCATGTGGTCAGGTGTGCCAGGCAAGCGTGCCCAAAACCGATTCGATGATCCGGAGGTGCGCAGAAATGCTCGTTTCGCCGGACGGGGAATGTGCCTGACGTGTCGGGCTCGTTTTCGTCGGATATCGTGAGAATTGAAGATGGGCGCGCATCGGTGCTCGAGAAGTTGATAAATGTACGCGACATGTATCGTGCCGTTCTGCAGGGTTTTGCTGATGATCGTGAAAACGATCTGCTGATCATC
Organism: uncultured Devosia sp.; assembly: GCA_964574325.1. Taxonomy (GTDB): domain Bacteria; phylum Pseudomonadota; class Alphaproteobacteria; order Rhizobiales; family Hyphomicrobiaceae; genus CAMDPA01. The sequence continues at coordinate 98,940 of CAZNMY010000001.1, forward strand.
AAGCCATGGCATGTCAATTGGGTGGAAAATGCGGCATTGAATGAAGTGAAACACCCGTTTCTCGGCTCGGCGGGAATGAGCAGTTTTAGTAGTGCGATGACACGGCTCCGCTGCTGAAACTCGGTCGTGGGGGCGCAAGAATTCGTCTGGTTGGTTTTCTCCGGCATCGAACGGATTCGTCGGTCGCGACTCTGTGTCGCTGATTAGTGTTATGAATTCGCTGAAATTATTTCATATTGTTACTGTTATAAATTGAAATATAGCGAGATGGAATAAAACTGATCGAGCATTATGAGGGGGGGATTTATCGTTTTATCGATATTTTTATATCGAATGGCCTGTTTCGTGCCTCATTTATCCTGTCAGTTGCCCGAATATTTGGTTTTGCCGTCCGCACGGGGGTGCGCTTCGTGATCGCGTGAGTCAGATCAATGGATGACGCCCGGTCGTCCGAAGGGGAAGAGTTATGCGTGGAGTTGCGAGGTTCGGTTTCACCATGGCGATGGTGAGCAGCGTCATTATGTGTGCAGTTCCGAAGACGCAATTCGTTCTGAATGCCAAAGGTCAAAATGCCGATGACCGGAATGCGGGCAGAAAGAGCGGTTCGAACGCCGCGCTCGATGCCCTCGTGCGGGAGGACGAAGCACGACGCGCGCGCGCGGCAAAGGCGGGAACGCAGACCGAAGGCAAGCCGGCTTTGTCCGATGGCGCCAAGGCGGCCGCCCACGGTGAGGTCATCATTCTCAAAGAGGCAGCGAAAGCGTCGAAGGGAAAGCAAGCTCCCATTCCCGCGGTCGACGAGGAAACCCTCTCGCTCTTTCCCACGGCCGCTCAATGTGGCCAGTGCCACAAGCAGATCTACGACGAGTGGTCGTCGTCACAGCATGCGTATGCGTCGATTTCGCCGATGTTTCACGCCTTCGAGCAGAAGTTCCAACAGTTGACGCAAGGAACGGTCGGGACATTCTGCGTGCGATGCCACAGCCAAGTCGGCACCCAGCTCGGCGAGAAGCGGGAAACGCCGCTGTGGGAGCGCAGCCAGATCTCGCGCGAAGGCGTGACGTGCATCACGTGCCACCGCGTCAAGGAGCAGTACGGCAAGGTCAACGGCGAGCGGCGAGTGGAGCCGGGCAAGATCTACGAGCCGGTCTACGGGAGCGGCGAAAAGAGCGTGCTCAAGGATATTCTCGCCGACAAGGACACCTACTCCGTCAAGACCAGCAAGGAGGGGCGGGGAACGGACATCCACAACGGGATGATGACCAATCCCCAGATCACGAAGTCCGAGTTCTGCGTGAGTTGCCATCAGGTGGCGGTGAATCTCGGCATCAAGCTCGAGATCGTATGGGATCAGTATCGCGATAGCCCGGCACGCGACAAAGGCGTGTCATGCCAGGATTGCCACATGGGCAAAGTTCCCGGCAAGCCCGAGGGCTACGCCACGGCGCCTTCGGCAATCGTCGGAGGCAAGGAGATCAACCCCCGGCGCCGGCACGCAAATCACAGTTTCATAGGGCCGGGATATTCCATCGCCCATCCAGGCATCTTTCCGCACAATACCAAGTCGCAGAATGTCAGCATCAAGGACTGGATGCAGTTCGACTGGCGCGCCGGTTGGGGCACCAGCGCGTTCGAGCGAAAGGCTGCCGGCGCCAAGGGTAAAGCGGTTTTCCCCGCACGCTGGAAAGATAGCCTCGACCGCGAAGATGCGCGGCAGATCATCGACGAGAATCTGGTGAAGCTCGACGAGCGCTACAAGCTCCGCCGTCAGGTCCTGGAGAACAGCGCGAAGGTCGATGGCCCCTTCATCTCCACCGCGGCGAAAGTCGGCAGTCCACTGTCGTTTTCCTACAGGATCAAAAATCTCAATTCCGGGCACAATCTTCCGTCGGGCTCGCTCGGCGCGCAGCCGCAGATCTGGGTGAACGTCGCCTTGATCGACCCCGACGGCCGGAACGTGTGGGAGACCGGCTATCTCGACCGGAACGGCGATCTCGCCGACCTGCACAGCCTCGAGGTGGCCGCCGGTCGGATCAAGGCAGACCAGCAGCTCGTGAACTTCCAGACCAAGTTCCTGACGACGAATGTGAAGGGCACGGATCGTGAAATGTACCTGCCGGTCAATTTCGACATCGATCCGCTACCGCATCTGAGGCCGCCGCAGATCCCGACGTCGGTGCTCAATCATCCGCCGCTCGTGCGCATGGAAAACCACTCGCTGCCGCCACTGGGCGAAAAGACCGCCAGCTATCAGGTGCCTGCAAATCTGATCAGGAAGCCTGGAAAATACCGCCTCGCGTTCCGCCTGCGCAGCCGCGCCGAGCCGATCTATTTCATGCGTTTCGTGGGGGCCACAAAGGAGATGGAGCGCCGCATGAACGAGCGGATGATGAGCTTCAAATCCTTCACGACCGAATTCGAGATCAAGCCTTGATGCGTCGAGGGAGAGAGCGCCGTTGTGGCCCCGGGCGATGCTCGAAGCCAATTCCGACGAGGAGTGCAGACTTGTCCTTCACCTCGAAAAATCAGCCTGCCCGGCGTGCCCGTTCCGTGTCGATGCATCTTATCCTGATGGCAGCCGGTCAGTGCGGCATCGCGATCTCGGCGGTGCCGGCGGCGGGCCAATCCAGCGGCGCGGGTTGGACGACACAGATCTTCACAGCCCCACGGCAAGCTCCAACCGACATCCGCGCGGGAGCGCAGTACCTGGGGGCTGCCGCCGACAAGCAGAACGGCGACAAGACCGCGAAGCGTGCGGCGGGCAAGGGGAGTGCCACGGCTGCCAAGGACGAGCATTTCCAGCCTGATCCGCAGTACGATAAGAACTTCGATCCCAAAGCGCAGATCGACATCTACGGCCCGAAGGTCGAGATCGACACGCCGCGGCCACCGATCGAGATCGGTCGTCCGCAATACACGTCGGGCGCATACGACGAGAGCAGCACGATTTTCGGCCAATTGAATCCGCTTCTGCCCGGTCTCGCCGTCTATGGCGATTGGCGGACGGCGGTAGCCTTCAATCGAAACAACGGCAAGGAGATCGCTCAGGTCGCGACGCGGCTCAACGTCGATGTCGACGTGAAGCTCACCGGCACCGAGCGTATCCATGCCTTCTTCGCGCCGATCCAGAAGAACAACGCCGCGTTCACCCGGTTCGAGTTCGGCGGGGCAGACGGTAATCGCCGTTTCAACGGCGAGTTCGACCCGAACCCGCAGACCCTGTTCTTCGAGGGAGACCTCGGCTCGATCTATTCCGGCTTCTCCGGCCGACAGGCGGGGTTCGATCTCCCGTTCACGGTCGGGCTGTTCCCGCTCTTCCTGCAGAACGGCATCTGGGCCAACGATGCGATACTCGGCGGCGCGGTCAGCCTGCCGGCGAAGAATTCCGCGAAGCTCGGCCTGCCCAACTTCGACGTCACTTTTTTCGGCGCATTCGACAACGTCAACAATGCGGGCATCCTCGGGCCCGACAACAACAACGCCAATGTCTATGGTGTGACCACGTTCATCGACGCATTCGGCGGTTACATCGAGGCGGGTTACGGACTCCTTCAAGGCGTGAGCGAAAGGGTCGCCGGGCAGCTCACGAGCTTCGTCACGGCCGCCTACACGCGGCGTTACGCCAACACGATTTCCAACTCGACGCGTGTGTTCGCGAACTTCGGCAACGGCAAGCAAGATGAAGGCTTAGCCATCATTTCGGAGAACAGCCTCATATCCGGGCTGTCCAGCACATTCATACCGTACGCGAATTTCTTCGTTGGCTTCGGCAATCCCCAACCGCTGGTCGACGGCAACGGAGCGGGCATCCTCAAGAACGTCGGGATCAACTTCGAAACCGACGCCCTGACCGGCTATCCCAAGCTCAACGACACCGGCTCCAATGCCTTCGGTGGCGCGATCGGCCTGCAATATCTCTTCAATCTGGATCAGCAGTTGGTGTTCGAGATGGCGACCGTGCAGCCCTTCGGCGACCCGCTCGCAGGGATCGGCGCCGCGCGCCGGCAGTATGCGCTCGGCGTCCGTTATCAGGTTCCGATCACGAGGGCGTGGCTGTTTCGCGCCGACGCCACCTACCAGATCACCGAGGGCGTGGCAGATGACAACATGGGGGTCAGGTTCGAGGTGCGCCGCAAGTTCTGACCGATCGCCGATGCCGAGAAGACGTGAGGTGACGCCATGAAAATCCAAACGGCATTCCCGTACAGGAAGCTGGACCGCAACGGCCGACGCATCGTGTTGACGCTGATCGCGGCGATTGCAGCGCCATTTCTGCTGGCGATGCTCGTTTCGGCGCTGCGTCAGGCTCGCATGCCGTCCGTCTCGGAGCCCTCGATCACATACACCGGAGCGCTTTCGCAATCAGCGCCGCGTGTGCGTCAGGGGGGGGAGATCCTATCGCGCCTCGAGAATTACGCGCGTTTCATCGAAACGGAGACGCCGGCTGCTGCGGCCGCACCGCGCGAACTGCTGCCGGATGTGAACACGATGATGGATCGGCTGACTGCTCGCCTCGAAGCATCGCCGGATGATGCCACGGGATGGCGGATGCTGGGGTGGTCCAACTTCCACTTGGAACGTTATGAGCAGGCCGCTGTTGCCTACGCGAAGGCGCTGGAACTCGAGCCGACTTCCGAAGAGCTCAGGCTCTCGTATGAAGAGGCGGTCGCGAAGGCTTCGCGGCCGCGCGAGCCGTAGTCGGCACCGCGACATGGTCCGGCGACAGCCGTGTTCAATTCAGATTTGGAGACGACAGATGCAAGTGACCGCACGTCTTCGCTCTCTGGTCACGGCTGTGCCTCCGCATGTGCTGACGCAAGCCGAAATCGCAGAGCGTACGCGGCGCATGTTCGGCCTGCGTATGCCCGAGTTCGAGCGGATAGCAGCGGTGTTCGAGACGGCTGGGATCGAGACGCGCCACGCGGTCAGGCCGGGTGAATGGTATGAGGCTGCGCACGACTGGAGTGATCGCTCAGCCGTTTATCTCGAGGGGGCGACCGAACTCTTCGTCGACAGCGCGCGCCGGGCGATCGCCGAGGCGGGCCTTGCTGCAAGCGACATCGACACGGTCGTCACCGTCTCATCGACGGGCGTCGCGACGCCGGGCATCGAGGCGAGAGCGTTCGCGCGCCTGGGGTTGTCGCCTCGTGTCTCTCGCGTTCCCGTATTCGGCCTGGGGTGTGCCGGCGGCGTCACCGGCCTCTCGATCGCTGCGCGGCTGGCGGTCGCGAGACCCGGCAGCAATGTTCTGCTCGTGGCGGTGGAGTTGTGCACGCTCGCGGTCCGGCTCGATCGGTTGACCAAGGCCAACGTGGTCGCATTGGCTCTGTTCGGCGACGGCGCTGCCGCTGCGGTCGTCAGTGCCGCGCCCGGTGGTCTCGCCAGCATCGCCGACGCCGGCGAGCACACATGGTCCGACACGCTCGACATCATGGGGTGGAGCGTCGATGCCATCGGCTTCGGCGTGATCTTCGACCGCTCTATTCCGTGTTTCGCCGGCGCGCACCTCGAGGCCGCAGTGGACGCGCTCCTCGCGGGACAAGCACAGACACGCAGCAATATCCACCGCTTCATCTGCCATCCAGGAGGGCGAAAGGTGATCGAGGCGGTCGAGTGTGCCCTGGCGCTGCCGACCGGCCGTCTCGATGTGGAACGCGCCGTGCTTTCGCGCTTCGGCAACATGTCGGCGCCGACCGCATTGTTCGTTCTTCAGGCAGTGCTCGACGGCGGGTTGCCCGACCGCGCTTTGTTGATGGCGCTGGGGCCGGGCTTCACGCTGAGCACCGTGACACTCGAGGCAACGGCGGCATGACGTTCATCGCAACAGGTCTCGATCCTATCGCCGTGACTGTGCTGAGCTTCGTCACGCTGCAGCGTCTGGGCGAGATGGTATTGGCGCAACGCAACACCGCCGCGCTCATCTCGAGCGGCGGTATAGAGCATGGCGCGGCCCATTATCCCTTCATCGTCGGCATGCACGCGGTCTGGCTGGGCGGCTTGTGGCTATCGGCGAGCGGGACGCCTCCGATGTGGCCGTGGCTCGCGGCTTTCCTCGTGCTTCAGGCGCTCAGGCTGTGGGTACTGGTGACCCTCGGCGGGCGCTGGACGACGCGTATCGTCATTCTGCCGGGGGTGCCGCTCGTGAGTGGGGGGCCTTATCGGTTTCTGTCGCATCCCAACTACGCAGTGGTGGCTGCGGAGATCCTGGTGTTGCCGGCGGCTTTCGGCCTGTGGGCTTACGCGGGTGCATTCTCGCTGCTGAATGCTCTGCTTTTGTCCTATCGCATTCGTGTCGAGGAGAACGCGCTGCGCCACGCAGGTGCCGACGACGACGACGACGGCGGTGGACGATGACGGCCACGGCTGGAACGCAGGATCAGCCCGCACCCGGCGCTGCTGCCTGGCTCGGATTTCTCGCCATGTGCGTCGGCATGTTCATGGCGGTGCTGGATATCCAGATCGTTGCGACATCGTTGCCGGCCATTCATGCCTCGCTTGGAATTCCAGCGGAAAGCATGAGCTGGGTCCAGACGAGCTATCTGATCGCAGAGGTGATCGCGATTCCGCTGACGGGGTTCCTGACAAGAGTGCTGACCTTGCGTGGCCTGTTCGTTGCGTGCGCAATGGTCTTTCTCATCGCATCCGCCGGCTGCGCTTCCAGTACGGGATTATCCAGCCTGATCGCCTGGCGCACACTGCAAGGCTTCGCCGGGGGTATGTCGATACCTATCGTGTTCACCGCTGCTTTTCTGCTGTTCCCAGGTCGCGGCCAGCGTCTCGCCACCACGCTCGCCGGTATGCTGGCCGTGTTGGCGCCTACCGTCGGCCCGGTCGCTGGTGGCTACATCACGCAGACCTGGAGTTGGCACTGGCTGTTTCTGGTCAATATCGTTCCCGGCGTGATCGCCATCGCCGTCGGGTGGATCGCGTTGCCGCGCGGCGAAGCGCGGATGGCCGATATCCTGCGGCTCGACGTACTGGCGCTGGCGGTGCTCGGCGGAGGGCTCGCGACCCTCGAGATCGGTTTGAAGGAAGCGCCGCGGCACGGTTGGGTGTCATTGCCGGTCGGTGGTCTTCTTACCGCGGCATTCGCGCTCGGTGTGGTGTTCGTCTCGCGCATGCTGCGCCGGCCGATGCCCTTCGTCGATCTGCGCCTGCTCACCAACCGCAATCTGGCTTTCGGATCGATGCTGAGCTTCATTCTCGGCGTCTGCCTCTACGGTAACGTCTACCTGATGCCTGTATTTCTGGCGTTCGTCGCCGGTTACGACGCATTCGAGATCGGCAGCATCATGCTGGTGACGGGGGCCGCACAACTGGTGGCGGCGCCGCTCGTGATAGCGCTCGAGCGCTATATCGATGCGCTCTGGCTGTCGCTCGCGGGCTTTGCACTGTTCGCCGTCGGGCTGGCGATGAGTAGCTGGGATACACCGCGCGCCGACTACGACGAGATGTTCTATCCGCAAATCGTGCGCGGCATCGCGATCATGCTCTGCCTTCTTCCGCCGACCAGAATCGCGCTTGGGGGGCTTCCCCAGGTGTGCGTGCCCGATGCGAGCGCTCTGTTCAACCTGATGCGCAACCTCGGGGGTGCGGTGGGCCTGGCGCTGATCGACACGGTGCTGTTCGGCCGCGCTCCCGGTCATGGTCTCGCACTCGCCGAGCGACTGTTGCGGCTCGAGCCGACGGCTTTCCGCTATGTCGGTCTGCCGATGCCGACCACGCCGATCACCGATGCCATGCAGGAGATGGCGCGGCCGCTCGTGGAGCGGGCGGCGCTGACGCTGGCGGTGGGTGAAGCCTGGGCGATGCTCGCGGCGATTTCGGCGGTTGGGTTTTTGCTGACGATCGTCATCGCCGGCAGCGTTGGCCATCGGCAATGCGACGCCCGTGTTGCGTGACGGTTGCAATTGTCGAATACTGATCGTGCCGTGATGACGGCTGGAGACGAGAGCACGGTCCCGATCGTCGATGTCCGGTCGGTTCGGGCTTGGCGGGCTTCGCCGTCGAGCAAAAAGTTTGACTGCAAATACCTGCGCCATTGGAGGAACACGGATGTCATTCTATCGAGGCATGGTCTGCGAGAACGTCGTCATCAAGGGGGACAAGGGAACGCCGATCAACGCGTATGTGGCGAAGCCTTCCGGGGCCGGGCCGTTTCCCGGCGTCGTGCTCGTGCATCATCTCCCCGGCTGGAGCGAGTTCTATATCGAGACGACACGGCGTTTCGCGCATCATGGCTACATGGCGATCTGCGCCAACCTTTACGAGCGCTCGGGTGCGGGCAACCCGGACGACGTTGCCGCCAAGGTGCGCGCCGAAGGCGGCGTTCCCGATGCGCAGGTGGTCGGCGATACCGAAGCTGCGGTGGCGTGGATGCGCGCGCAGCCTGGGCACAACGGCAAAGTCGGATTGTTCGGCTCGTGCTCGGGTGGCCGCCACGCTTTCATTTATGCCTGCCAGAAGAAGGACGTGGACGCCTGCGCCGAGCTATGGGGCGGTCGCGTCGTGATGGCCAAGGAGGAATTGAACGCGAAGACGCCTGTCGCGCCGATCGACATGACGAAGGATCTGTGTTGCCCGCTGATCGGCATCTTTGGGAACGACGACCGGGCGCCCAGTCCCGAGCAGGTGAACCAGCACGAGGCTGAGCTGAAGAAGCACGGGAAAAGCTACGAGTTCCATCGCTACGACGGCGCCGGCCACGGCCTCTTCTACTGGCACCGGCCGCTCTATCGTCCGGAGGCTACGATGGACGGCTGGAGCAAGGTGTTCGGATTCTTCGGCAAGCACTTGGCGAAGTAGGAGGGGGCTGTCATGTGCACGTCGATCGTCGAGATCGTGCCCGTGGAGGGTATGGCGAAGCGTGGGGACGAGTGGTTCGAGCTGACGCAGGCCGTCGTCGCCTACGACCATGCCAGGCATGCCCACCTGGGTGACGTCATCACGCTCGATTTCATCAATGCCGAACTCGATCCCGGCGCGCGTGCCGGGGTCGAGATGACGCTTGAGTCCGCGAAGGAATTGCGTGCGGCACTCGACCGGGCGATCGCCGAAGCCGAATTCGAGGAGGCGGAGGTCCGGGGCAAAGGCGCCGTACCGGCGCTCGTTCGCGCGGCGTGATGCAAGCTGAAGGTGGAGCAATCGAGGCGATCGGTTGGTCCGCTTTCATACCCTGCAATGGGGATCTCAATGCGAACCTCATTGCTGACCCCGCTACGACAAGGTGGTGATCCCGTTGAGCGACCGCGCACCTCATGACGCCCTCGGTGTCGATGCCGCGGTCATCGGAGATCTCGTCACCGCCAATCACATCCTCGCGCGGCACGGCGTGCTCGATGCCTGGGGGCACGTCAGCATTCGGCATCCGGTCAGGCCCGACCGGTATCTGATTTCGCGTGCACGCGCCCCCGCGCTCGTGGGCTCAGACGACATCATGGAATTCGACCTCGATTCCAATCCGAGCGATCTTCGCGGCCGGAGCATGTTTCTCGAGCGCTTCATCCATGGAGAGGTCTATCGCGCGCGGCGGGACGTGCACGCGGTGGTGCACAGTCATTCGCCGACGGTGATCCCCTTCAGTGTCACGGGGGAGCCCCTCAGAGCCATCTCGCACGTCGCATCGTTTCTGGTGGAGCCAGCGCCCGTCTGGGAGATCCGGGACGCCGGGATCACGCAGGGGCTACTGGTGACGAGCACCGCGCAGGGCAAGTCGCTCGCCGGGACGCTGGCAAATGCGCCGGTCGCGTTGATGCGGGGGCACGGCAACGTGGTCGTGGCACCCGACATCAAGCGCGTCGTTCATCGCGCGATCTACACCGAGATCAATGCGCGGCAGCTTGCGATGGCCTTGTCGTTCGGCCGACCGGTCACCTATCTCGCGCCCGACGAGGCGCAGGATCCCAAGCGGCTCGACGACGCGTGGGAGGTCTGGACGTCGGAACTGTAGAGCGAGCCTCAGAGGGGGCTGCCGAATGGTTGTTCCGAATCCGGCTATTTCGTCTGCAGGAGCTTTCGCATGCGATCGACGATGGCCGGCGAAACGTTGGCCGTGTCGGCGATGAGCTTCTGCATGGCCTCGCCCGTCATCGGGTTGAATTCTGCCTTGGCCTTCTCGACGTCCGCGATGAACTCCTTGTCCTTCATCATCGCGTCGAATGCGCGCCGCAGCGCAGTGACGCGGTCGGCGGGCACGCCCGGAGGCGCCAGGAACGACCGGCCGACCTCGCCGCCCGAGGCATAGAAGGCGAGTAGCGCGCGGTCGGCGTCGTTATTCGCCAGCTCCACGACGGCCGGCACCGGCAGGTCGCGCTCGCGCTGCGGGGCATATTGTACGAGCACGCGCAACTTGCCCTGATCGTATTGGGCCTTCCGCGTGACCTTCATCGTTTGCCAAGAGGTCAGAGCGCCGTCGACTTCGCCTCGCTCCACCGCCAGCATGCCTTCCGTCGAACCCCGGAACCCGCCGATGATCTTGAAGCGTGTGCCGGTCAGCGCATTGAGCAGCCGAGGATAACCTTCCGACGGCGAGCCCGGACCCGTTCCCGCGACCGGGATCTCGTGCAGCTTGGCGTCCGCGATCGTGACGGCCTTCGACTTGTCGTTGACGAACCCGATCTCGACGATGTTGGTTGCGCGCCCGATCCAATTGAACTGGGCGGCCTTGAACTTCACCGCGGGGCTCTGCAAAACCTCCTCGATCGCCATCGTTTGCGAGACGATCCCTATCGCGGTGCCGTCCTTCGGGGCTGCGGCAAAGAGCCAGTTCGCCGCGGTGAAGCTGCCGGCGCCCGGCATAGAATTGGGCGTGCTGCTCGGTGTTCCCGGCATATGGCGGCCGATATGGCGGGCGACCAGGCGGCCGAAGAAGTCGTAGCTGCCTCCGGGTGAAAAGCCGATATAGACGCTGATATTCTTGCCTTTGTAGAATTCCTCGGGCGACTGTTTGTCTGTCGTGCCCTGGGCGGCTGCGAACTGGGGCGCGGCGCAATGTGTCGCAAGCGCGATCGCTGCTGCGAGGATCGCCGACGGATATCGAATGCTCATCTTCTCTCCCTGGGACTGCTTTGGTGCGGAGACTTCTGGGCGACTTCTTACCTCAGCCGCGGTTCGTCGCCCATGCGTGATTCAACGTGCCCGGAGTTCGACGTGCCCGTATTTCAAAGTGTCCGTATTTCAAAGTGCCTGTATTTCGCAGTGCCTGTGAGGGCGTCGTCATCAGGACGGCTGCCGGCGAAGGGCTCCGGTCTCGTCGACGCGTCGCAGGGCGGCCAGCTCGCCTTCGGAGGGCTCGTTCACGACGTGGGCTCTCGGCGAAACCTTCAGCGGCCATGCCGTATTGGCTTTGATCTCGTCGATGCTCGAGAACGAGAACCAGGCGTCGAGCTCGAACTCCCTGGTTTCGGGATGCGGGCGCAGAATTCCGAGCGTCGTGATGATGGCGGAAGGGCCGCCGCCGACGAAGCCGTGACGGTCACGAGCGTTGCCGCCTTCGAGATAGCCGGGCGAACTCACGTAAGTGACCTTCTCGACGAAGCGCTTGGGCTCGTGGGCGACCATGATGACGTAGCGCTTGGCGCCGCATGCGATGTCGTTGGCGCCGCCGGCGCCGGTGAGGCGGATCTTGGGCGGATCGTAGCTCTCACCGATGTCACCTTCCCAGATGCCGGTCGTGTTGACGTTGCCGTATCTGTCGACCTGGGCCGCGCCGATGATGCCGACATCGCATCGGCCGGAGCCGACGAGACAGCCCAAGGCGTCCAAGGCCGACGTGAAGCTCGTCGCGTTGGTCGAGATGCGATTGCACTCGATGCCCCACGGCAGGCCACCGACCGGCGACGAGCCATAGACGCCGCCTTCGGTCATCGCGCGGACATTCGGGGCGTGATGGGCCTGAGCGAAGAAGCCGGCCAGCATCGACAGGCCGACACCGAAGATCGCAAGCTCACCGTCACGGATCTCGCGGCCGGTCGCAATCGCCATCATCTCCTGCCGGGTGCAGGCCAACGGTTGGGACTCGTGCTTCATGCGCTTTCCCCTGAGGTAAGCTGGGCGACTTCGTCGGCAGGCAAGATCCACCTGCGGTAGGGATCGAGGAGGAAGCCGGTCGCGGTGTTGCCGAGTTCCGCAAGCTTGTCGCGCCCGATCATGTCGAGGTAGCTGTCGATATTGCCGTAACTGCGCACGAAGTCTCGAACGTATCCGGCTGTGCCCTCCTCGGTGGCCAAGGCCTTGTTCATCGCTTTCATGTGCTCTTCGTCGACGTCGTACATGCCGGGGGAACTCTGCGGCCATGCTGCGAATGGCCAGTAAACGACCGCCTCGACGATGATGTCGGGAATGCGGACCAGGTTCGGATACTGGCGGATGCAGGCGCCGTCGACGATGGCGTCGGCGACGATCACGACGCGTTTGGCGGCTCGCGACAGCTCGAAACGGCTCCATTCGGTGCCGAGCATGATGCAGTTGCCGGACGTGTCGGCGAGCGTCACGTGAATTGCTGCGAGATCCGGTTTCAGCGGTCGAAATGCGCCGATGGTGCGGCCGGTGAACGGGTCGACGACCGTCGGAATTTTCTCGGTGGCGGGATAGTCGTGCGGCGCGAATGCGCTGCGGTCCTGGAGGTCGGAGCCGATATTGACGGTTGCGGGCACGAACGGCCAGCCGAGAGCGCCGCCGAGCAGCCGGAGGGGCATCGCGAGGTTGGAGTAGTCTTCGAGGGCGAGTGCGCCCGTTTCGACGGCGCGGCGCAAGCCGTTGGCGAAGCCGAAGACCTCGAGGCCGGTGAAGCCGCATTCGGCCTTCGAGGCCGCGCCTGCGCCCGCGAGCAGGTTCAGTTGCTGGCTGTTGCAATGGAAGATCGCATGCAGGTCGCGGCGTCCTTGCCGCAGCAGCTCGCGCCCGAAGACGACAGCGTCCGAACCGATCGGCAACGCTGCGCCGCTGGCGTATTCCATGCCGTCCCACGTGTAGCGCTGCACGGCTTGGGCGAGCGAGATCAATTTCGATGTCGGCATGGGGTGCTGTCGAGGTTGGGCAGTTTGGGGGAGCGTGGTGGGAACTGAAGTATCACGCGGAGCTTTCATGTCGAGCAGGCCGAAGCGACAGGGATCGGCGGCTGTCGGCTGCTGCGCCGAATTTCGGGAGAAAATTCGATTTCATCCTGCCGGAGAGGGCAGCGGCGACCTTGCCTATTCGGCGGTTGAATGACAATGGAGACCCTTTATTCGGCCTGGCGGGCAAAATTATTGTGTTCTATCAGAAAATATCATTTAATCGTGGAAAGTTTTTCTATTATATGGAATCTTCGACTCGCACAACAAGACGACGGATCAAGAGCAAGGACTGGCATGATGACACTCGCAATCGGAAGCACCGCACCGGACTTCGTGGCCCAGACCACAGAGGGCAATATCCGGTTCCACGACTATATCGGCAGCTCGTGGGTGGTGCTGTTCTCGCATCCCAAGGACTTCACACCAGTGTGCACGACCGAACTCGGTAGGGCGGCGCAATTGAAGCCGGAGTTCGACAAGCGCGGCGTGAAGCTGATCGGCCTCAGCGTCGATAGCGTCGACAATCACGGCAAGTGGGCGAAGGACATCGAAGAAACGCAAGGGGCCGCACCGAACTACCCGATGATAGGCGACACGGACCTCAACGTGTCGAAGCTTTACGGCATGCTGCCGGCCGACGCGTCGGGCGATCCAGCCAGCCGCACGCCGAACGACAACCTTACGGTCCGGAACGTCTTCGTAATCGGCCCGGACAAGCAGGTGAAGTTGATCCTCGTCTACCCGATGGCGACGGGCCGAAATTTCGACGAGATCCTGCGGGTCGTGGACAGCTTGCAGCTCACCGCAAAGCACAAGGTTGCGACGCCGGCCGACTGGAAGCAGGGCGAGGACGTGATCATCACGACGGCGGTGTCCGACGAGGAAGCCAAGGTCAAGTTCCCAGGCTTCAAGACACTGAAGCCCTATCTGCGCACGACGGCGCAACCGAAGGGCTGAGGTCGTCAGACTTCCGGCGGCGCGGTGCGATCACCGCCCGCCGATGCTGTCGTGGTCGCCGATCAGGCGACGACTTCGGCTGGCTTAGCGGTACGTTCCGAGCGCGGAGCCCAGGTGCCCGTGAGACATTCCGATACGGCTTGAGCAACCAACTCCTTCAGCTTGTCGGTGGTTACGTCTCCAATTGGAGTCGTCACCGAATACACTTCGCCGGTCGCTGCCAGAATCGAGCAGATGAATTCGCCCGCTCGTGTCGTGCGAAACAGTATCTTCGAGTGGTTGTGCGACGAGTGCTGGTAGATGATGAGGGTGCGATCGAGGTCGGCATGCTTGTGCTCGTAGATCGCGGATGACATTCCGCCGAAGCCGTTCTGCTTCAGCATCGCGTCAATGGCCTTTACGATGTCCGGCAGCTCCTTCTTTCGAGCGGCCCAGATGGTGCTCGTTTCATTGCGTTGGCGATCCTTGACCGCAGTTTCCTCGCGGATTTGCTGGTCTCTCAGGTCGCGCTGGTGCGCGGTGGCTGCGATGGTCGCTTGCAGCGTCGACAGCGGATCGTTGGTCATGGCTGTATTTCCTGTTTCGGTTTCGAGGGCATGGGGAGGCGTCGACCGCTGTTGCCTCACGTGGGCCATCGACGGAGTTTGTGTGTTCGCTCGAGCGTTGCAGCCGTTCTCTCCAAGGCTTCACGGGGGAGCAGGCCGGTCTGCGTGTCGAGATGGGTGATGACGGAGGCAGAGTTGGAAGCGGCGGCGAGGGCGGCGTCTTCGATGGAGGCGCTGCCGGCAATGTATGCCGCGAAGGTCGAGTTGAAGGCGTCACCGGCGCCGGCCGTGCCTGCGATTTTTGCCGGTGCGGCCGGGCAGTGCAGAATTCCCGACTGCGATCCGATGTAGGCGCCGTCCTTGCCGTCCGTTATCACGACCCAGCGGGGGCCGAGCTCGTGGATGCCCGCGAAGAAGCGGGGCAGCGAAATTTCGAACCCTCCGGATGACAGGCCGCGGAGGGCGAGATCGGGCAGAGCGTCGTCGGACTGACGGGGCAGCGGCGGTCCGCCTTCGCCGGTCTTTGCGACGAGCCAAGGCACGATCGCGCCGGCTTCATGCCGATTGATCGCGAGGATGTCGATCTTGCCGATCGAATCACGGAATTCGCCCTGGCGGGCGGACAGTTGCCGGATGCCGGGATTGACCGCGACGAGGGCGCCTTCGGATTTGGCTTTCTCGACGATCGCGGGAAAGCAATCGGCGGATTGGTTCGAGAGCCCGGAGACGTAGACGAGGTCGACCATGAAGGCGGCGGGCTTCAAGTCGTTCGGCTCGAGCAGGGCGTTGGCGCCACGGAACGTGAAGATCGCGGCGTTGCGATCGTGAGCCGAGACGAGGACGGAGGCGCCAGTCGGCGCGCGGCCATCGCGCAGAACGAAACGGGTGGAAATGCCTTCGGCGGTCATCTGCGCGAGAATGGCTTCGGCGCGCGAATCCTGGCCGAGCTTCACGAGGGCGGACACGTCGTGGCCTTGGCGTGCCAAGCCGACGGCGGCGTTCACGGCGCCACCGCCGCAATGCGTCGAGATCTCTTCGGCGTCATTCTTCTTGCCTTCTTCAAGCAAGAGAAACGACGTGTCGGCGTTACGCATCTGCATCCGTTCGATGCGGTCGCTCGCGATGACGGCGATGGTGTCGATCATCGCACCGCCGAAAGTCGTGATCTTCATGTCAGTCCTTCCAGCTTTTCGGGCGTGGGCTCGATCGGATACAGGGGCGGCGTCGTATCGCTACGTGAGGAACGGCATGTGGCGGCGGATCGAGCGTCTCCGATCGATATAGGCTTGCCGGTCGAGTGTTGCGAACTTATTCGGCAGCCACGGGAGGCTTCGTGGCCTATCTGCGTGACGAGCCTTGTATTTTCGCGCTCAGGTGCGCATATGTCGAAAGATGGCTCCGGTGCCCTCGCGAGATATCTGTCGCGCGACATTCTCCTTCTTCCTCCTTCTTCAGATCAGCTGCCGACGTGCCCGCGCTTCACGTCGTCCGACATGCTCGGACAGGTCGGTGGTCGTGCAGCGCCGTTTTGTTCTGCACTTCACTTCCTTCGTCGCCTTTCTTCGTTGCCTCTATGGATTTTCGCCGGTCCTCCTCGGCGCACTCGGGAAGGCGCTGTCTCATGGCCGTCGGTAACCTCGCAACATCGGTCAGCCGCGATCAGCGCGGCACGAAGCGAATGTGCATCGCGTGTGAAATAGCGTTTTACGACCTGACGAGAAGCCCGATCATCTGTCCTGCTTGCGGGGGCGTGCACACTCCCGTCGTGCGGGAGGTCATCGAATTGCGGCGACCGTCATCGCCATCGGCAGCCTGGCGCAGCCGCAGTCCTGCGCGGAATGCCGTCGTGCCCGCTGCCGAGACGCCGGAAGGGGCCGTCGATGGCGAGGAGGCCGACGATGTCGTCGCTGACGATCTCGAGGAGGCTGATGTTCCGGGGGCTGCGGTGGACGACGATACGGTGCTCGAGCAGGAAGCCGACGACGCCGATGCGTCGGCGCTGATCGAGATCGACGACGACGAACCCAAGGATCAGTAACGCATTCCTGCTCGGCCGCACCCGAGATGGCGGGACCGCAGTGAGCGCGCCCCGCCGACTTGGTGCGCTTTGCCGGCGTCAGCCGCCGGCAAAGCGGAAGTGCATGACGTCGCCATCCTTGACGACGTACTCCTTGCCTTCCAGGCGCATCTTGCCGGCGTCCTTGCAGCCGACCTCGCCGTTGAAGGCGATGTAGTCCTCGTAGGCGATCGTCTCGGCGCGGATGAAGCCCTTTTCGAAGTCGGTATGGATCACGCCGGCAGCTTTGGGTGCCTTGGTGCCCTCGGTGATCGTCCAGGCACGCGCTTCCTTCGGGCCGACCGTGAAATAGGTGACGAGGCCGAGCAGCTTGTAGCCCTCGCGGATCAGGCGATTGAGGCCGGGCTCTTCGAGGCCCATTTCCGAGAGAAAAGCTTGGCGTTCGTCGGCGTCGAGGCCGGACAGTTCCGCTTCGATCTTCGCCGAGATGATGACGCAGCCTGCGCCTTCCGCCTTGGCGAATTCCTGTACCTTGGCGGTGTACGCGTTGCCGTTCGCAGCCGAGCCTTCGTCGACATTGCAGACGTAGAGGATGGGCTTCGCCGTCAACAATTGCAGGGCGCGGAACGCTGGGACCTCGTCGGGCGTCAGCTCGACGCGGCGGGCCGGTTTGCCTTCCGTCAGGAGGGCTAGCGCCTTGTCGATCAGCAGGAGTTGCGTCTTCGCTTCCTTGTCGCCACCGCGCGCCTTCTTGTCGGCGGCGTGCTTGCGCTTCTCGAGGCTCTCCATGTCGGACAGCATCAGCTCTGTCTCGACGACCTCTGCGTCGGCGAGCGGATCGATCTTGCCCGCGACGTGAACGATATCGCCGTCCTCGAAACAGCGCAGCACATAGGCGACGGCGTCGACCTCTCGGATGTGCCCGAGGAACTGGTTGCCGAGGCCCTCCCCCTTCGATGCACCACGGACGAGGCCGGCGATATCGACGAAGATGAGGCGCGTCGGGATGATCTGCTTGGAGCCGGCGATGCGGGAGAGGTGGTCGAGCCGCTCGTCGGGAACGCCGACCTCACCGACGTTCGGCTCGATGGTGCAGAAGGGATAGTTGGCCGCTTCGGCTGCCGCGGTTTGCGTCAGCGCGTTGAAGAGGGTCGACTTGCCGACGTTCGGCAGGCCGACAATTCCGCATTTGAAGCCCATGGTCGCTCGCGTGTTCGGGTGTTTCGAGCGGGGTTACACTGCGCGGGACCGGGGGGCAAGGCTTGCAAGGCGAGGCTCGCCGGCAACGTCAGTTCAGGTGCGGCCGAGCAGGCGCGAAAACTCCGGCTTGAAGGGGTTCGCGATGCGCATGCCTTCGATCGCCGCGCCGTCCTGCATGTCCTCCGACACGAACAACCGGCATTCCGCCCGCAAGGCGGCAGCCACCATCAGGCTATCCCACCAGCTCAATCCGGCCTTGTCCTGAACGGCCCAGGCGCGCTCGGTGGTTGCTGCATCGAGCGGGGCGATGGCCCAGGGGGCGAGGAGGCGGACGAACCCGCGCGCCTCCCCGACCGGCATCAGCCGCTGCCGTTGCGTCAGCACCCGGTAGCACTCATTCAGGCTTTGAGGGCTCAGGGTGAGTGTATGATTGCTGATCGTCTTCCTCAGCAAATCCGCCGACACCGCTCGCTTCCGCGGATCTGCCGGATCGAGCGCGTAGATCAGAATGTTGGTGTCGATGAAGAGACGGCCGGTCATAAAGGTCATCCCGCTTGGGCAGATCGTCAGCGATGCCGGCGAAACCGGCGCCGCTCAGAAAGCGCTCCAATGTCGCAAGCTGATCCTTGCCGCGCCCCATGCGGTCTTCCAGCATGCGGCTGAGGAATGCGGACATGCTGAGGTCGGCCTTGGCGGCTTCTATCCGGAGCCAATCCGCCACGTCCTCGCGCAGGGTCAATGTGATGTTCTTCATGATGTTCTTCATCGCGGCCTCCAGATGTCCGCCTCCGGCCGGCATGCTCAATAGGTCGTGTGGCACGAAAATAGTGTAACACTGAATTCGTGTCAAGCGCCCGCGTCTCGACTGTCCTGGCTTCGCTTCGGCCGGGCGTCGCCGCGGCGATGAGGCGTCAATCCTTCTTGTCCCGGCCGGCCATCCATTTCTTGAGGTTCTCGGCGAGCGCGGACTGGCGTTTGCTCATGCGTTCACCGCCGGGATGACGGCCGGCGGAAGGCTGCTTCGATGCGGCGGGTTCGGCAGCCCGGCTCCGGTCGGACTCGGCGGTGTCGCTGGCGATCGCGAGAGCGACATCTGTCAGGAAGCGGGCCTGATCGCCGGCGGCGAGGCGCGGCGCGGCGCCGGCGATCGCATCGAGGAGGGGGCCGAGCCAGAGTTCGTCGGCCTTGGCGAAATCGTGCAGGACGTAGCCGTGGACGAGTTCCTTGGCGCCGGGGTGGCCGATGCCGATGCGCACGCGGACGAACTCGTTGCCGACGTGCTGGGTGATGGAGCGCAGGCCGTTGTGGCCCGCGTTGCCGCCGCCCGTCTTCACTTTGATCTTGCTGGGGGCGATATCGAGTTCGTCGTGGAATGCGACGACATCCGCGATGCCGATCTTGAGGAAGCGTGTGGCTTCGCCGACGGCACGGCCGGACTCGTTCATATAGGTGTCGGGCTTGAGAAGGATGATTTTCTCGCCCGCGATCTCGCCGTCTGCGGCGGTTCCCGAGAACTTGCGCTTCCACGGGCCGAAACGATGGAGCGCGGCGATGCGCTCGACCGCCATGAAGCCGACGTTGTGCCGGTGGCGAGCGTACTTTTCGCCCGGATTGCCTAAGCCGACAAAGAGCTTCATGGGGGCTGGGGGATCGGGGTTGGAGATCGGGGAACTTGCGAAAAGCAATCTGGATGACGTGATGTCCAGACAGCCAGTACCTGTTCCCCGATCTTTCCTTCAGTCTTACTTCTTCGCGGCGGGGGCGCCCTTGGCAGCCGGAGCGGCCTTGCCGCCTGCGGCGGGGGCAGCCTTTGCGCCTGCAGCCGGTGCGGCGGCGGCCTTGGGATCTGCTGCGGGCGTTGCACCAGGTGTGGCGGCGCCCGGCGTCGCGGCTTCCTCTTCCTTCACCAGCGCGCCTGCGATCGTTGCCACCGTGAAGTCGCGGTCGCCGATCGTCGGGCGCACGCCCTTGGGCAGTTCGATCGCGGAAATGTGGATCGAACGGCCGATTTCGAGACCGGTCAGGTCGAACTCGAAGATCTCGGGGATCGCATCCGGTGGACAGTACACCTCGATCTCGCGGCGTACGATGTTGAGCACGCCACCGCGCTTCATGCCGGGTGAAGCTGCTTCGTTGATGAAGCGGGCCGGCACGCGAACGCGGATGCGGCTCTCCGGCGTGACGCGGAGGAAGTCGACGTGCACCGGCACGTCCTTGACCGGGTCGAGCTGGAACTCACGCGGGATGACGCGGGTCTTCTGTCCGTCGATCACGATGTCGAAGATAGTCGCGAGGAACCGTCCGCGATTGATCGTCTTGAAGATCTCGTTGAAGTCGACATTGATGCCGACAGGCTCGGTCTTAGCGCCGTAGATCACGGCAGGCACCAAACCCTCGCGTCGCGCTGTACGTGCGGCCCCCTTACCGCTCCGTGGGCGCGCCGAGGCCTTGATCTCGATTACGTTGGCCATAGCACTCTCCAATGAAAAAGGGGCCTGATCATCCTAGCGATGGGCCCCGGTCGTCGTTCCCCGCCCGGCCTCCAAGGGTGCAAATGCGCGACGGGGAGCCCAGGAGCCGAACTCGTGGGCAGCCGGGTTATAGCGACGGTTTTTTTGCGGCGCAACTTTTTGGTAGTACGGCGCACTGGCGCCGAGCCGCGTTCGCGGCTTCGTCCGGCAAAGCCGGCCGGAAGTGGCGGTCATGGTCCCAGGTCTCGCGGGAGGCGGCACCGGCGCCGGGGCGCGTTCGCTGCCTCGCAGAGCTAAAGGCAATCTACGCAGGTCGGGTCAAGGGTAGCGAGACCCGACATATCGCGACGCGCCGTGGATGTCGGGTCGCGGACCGCGGTGCTGTCCTTGACCCGACCTACGACTGTCCTCGATCTACTACGCCCTCACCTCTTGTCGCTGGAAGGCGATGTAGGCGAGTGTGAACAGCAACACGAGGCCGGCGATCAGGCTCGCGAGCTGAGGCCAGATCAGGAGGAGGCTCTGGCCGAGAGGCAGGGGGGAGCCGCGGACCATGCCCTGGAGTTGAGACATCATCACGAGCCCGAACGTCCGCGTCGACGGATTCAAAAGCGCCATCGCGGTTTCGGCGAACAGCGTGTTCGGCGACAAGCGCTCGATGGCCTGCTGGGTGTCGAACGCCGCGATCTGGGTGCGCGGGTCGAACGGATCGATGGGTGAGATCACGCCTGCGACCATCGAAGCGATCATCGGCCAGAACACGGCGAACAGTAGCCACAGCGAAAGGCTTGCCAAGGCGGACGTCGCGGTCGAGCGGAAGACGATCGAGAACAGGATGGCTATGGCGAGCCACACGCCGCCGTAGGCGATTGCTGCGATCAGGAACAGAACGCTGCGGACGATCTCCTCGCCTGCCGGGGCCAGCCCGATCAGGAAAATGCCGAGGCCCATCATGAACAGCCAGAGTGCGACGAGGAACACGGCCAGCGTCGCCAATCCCGCCAGGAATTTTCCGACGAGAAGCGCGTCGCGATAGATCGGCTGGGCGAGGATGCGGCTCATGGTGCGGCGGTTGAACTCGCCGTTGACCGCATCGAACCCGAGCGTGATCGCGACGATCGGGATCAGGAAGCCGAGGAACGCGAGGAATGACGGCAATGGTTCCTTGGAAACGGTGAAGATCTTCAGGAACACGAACGGGTCTTCGCCGACGACGTCCTTGATCTGGCCGATCGCGGCATAGGCTGCTGCAAAGCCGGTGACGAACACCAGCGCCTGCAGCATCCGCATGCGCGTGCTCGTCAGATTGTCGTTGAACTCGCGTTCGACGACGGCGCCGAGACCCGTCCAGGGGGAGCCCTCGCGGACGCCGCTGGCGCCGGTGAAGCCCTCGAAGCCGTCCTTCACGGACTGCAGCCAGCTCTTCGGCGGTGGGGGGGCGGTCGATTTCTGCTCAGGCGGCATGTCGCTTGCCCTCGAAGAATTTCGTGTAGACGTCCTGCAGCGTGGCCATGCCGAGCGACAGGCGCTCGAGGTTGGCGCCGGCCTCGATGACGCGACGGGCGACCTCGCCACGAACGTCACGGGAAGCGTCGATCCGCCAACTGCCTTCGGCGAGCCTGGTGATGCGCTCGAGACCCGCGATGCCGTCGAGCTTCGCGGTGTCGAACCCTCCGCTCGCCTCGAGTTGGATCACCGTGGTGGTGCCGAGCACGTCGCGCATCAGGTCGGTGACCTTGCCCATCACGCCGATCCTGCCGTTCGAAAACAGTGCGACGCGATCGCAGATCGACTGCACGAGATCGAGCAGGTGGGAGGACAGGATC
Source organism: uncultured Devosia sp. (assembly GCA_964574325.1). Taxonomy (GTDB): domain Bacteria; phylum Pseudomonadota; class Alphaproteobacteria; order Rhizobiales; family Hyphomicrobiaceae; genus CAMDPA01. The sequence goes on from CAZNMY010000001.1 coordinate 121,011, forward strand.
ACGGTCATGCCTTCCGCCTTCAGCGAGCGGATCAGCTCCAGGAATTCCTGTGTCGATTGCGGGTCGAGGCCGTTGGTCGGCTCGTCGAGGATCGCGACGTCGACCCGGCGCATGATGATCTCGGCGATGCCGAGCCGTTGGCGCATACCGCGCGAGTAGGTCGCGACGGGGCGTTCGGCGGCGGCGACGAGGTTGACGCGCTCCAGGGCGGAGGTGATGCGTCTGTCGACGGCGACGCGGGGGATTCCGCCGAGGCGGGCCGTGTAGCGTAGGTTATCACGGCCGGTCATGTTGTCGTAGAAGCCGACGCTGTCCGGGAGATAGCCGACACGGCGCTTGACCTCGAGGGGCTGGCGCAGGGGATCGAAACCGACGGTCGCGATGCTGCCGCCGGTCGGCTCGGTGAGGCCGAGGATCATGAGGATCGTGGTCGTCTTGCCGGCGCCGTTGGGGCCGAGCAGGCCGAACACCTCTCCTTTCTCGATCGTGAGGTCGAGGCGGTCGACTGCAACCTGCGAGCCGTACCGCTTCGTCAAGGCTTTCGCCTCGATGACGGGTGTCGTCATCGGATGCTCCGCATCAGCGCCGACCGAAGCGGCCGAAGGCGCCGAACAGGACGAGCAGGCTCGCCGCGATCACGCCGAGGCCGATGGCGCCCCACAGCGTCGAGGTGCTTACGGTGGCGCGGAAGTTGGCGGTTTCGGATACGCCGTCGCCGTTGGCGCGGACGGCGAACATGTAGTCACCGGTCACGGCCTTCTCCGATGGGACCACGATCGCTTCGAACTTCTGCTCGCCGTTCGGCAGGATTGCCGGAATCGACTTGGGCTCGAACGTCACCTTCCAGCCGGACGGGGGAGATGCCGACAGGTCGATGTTGCGGGCCTCCGCGGTGCCGGAGTTGCGCAGGATGAAGTTGAAGCGGCGCTCGCGGCCGGCATAGACCTCGCCGGAAAGCCGGTCGTTCTCGGCCGACAGGGTGACGGTCGGCTGGCCGGTCACGTCGAGGGTCAACTGCGCCGCCGCCTTGGCCTTCTCGTTGCCGATCTCGACGGTGACCGGATACTTGCCGGCGTTGGCGTTCGCCGACGGCTTGATGTCGACCGACAGTTCCTTGCTGTCGCCGGCCTTCAACGGGATCGACGTCAGCTCCTGGGTGCCGTAGCCCTCTTTGAAGGTGACCTGGAAGCCGCGCTGGGCGTTGTGCGTGAGGTTCGCAAGGATATCGTCGGCGCTCTCGTTCTTGACGGTGACCTTGAAGTCGAAGCTCGACTTCGAGGTGCCGCGCAGGACGGGTAGCTTCGGCTCAGCGGTGATCTTGGCGGCGGCGGCTTCGAGCACGTTGATCCGCAATGGTAATTCGAGCGCGCGATCAGGTGCCTTGGCGCGGACCTGGATCGTGTAGGCGCCGGGCTTCGTTTCGGCGGGTACGCGGAAGCGGAGCTCGAGACTCGCCTTGTTGTTGTGCTCGATAAAGGCTGCCGCGACCGGACGGCCACCGCCGCGAAGTTCGACGGTCCAGCCGGCCGGAACGCCCTCGACGGCAATGTCGGCACGTTGCGGGGCGAGATTGTAGTTGACGATGGCGACGTTGAGCTTCGTCTCCTCGCCGGCCCGCAGCGAGAGCGTGGGGTAGTCGGTGGTGATCCAGAGGCCTTTGACGTCGGCCGGCGGCGCGTTCTGCGCGTCGGCCGGGAGCGTGGCCGTCAGGGCGGCTCCCAACGTCAGTGCCCCGGTCAGGATAGCTGCGACAACTGCGTTCGCCGAAAACGTGCGGCGCATGATTACCCCCTAGACGAGTAGTCCTGGTTTCGATTGCGAAATTTCGTGTGCGGTTCCGCATCGGGGCCGTTGCCCCGGACGAAGAAGCGCCAAGTCACCGAGCGATGTAGGCACCTGGGGATCAGTGTCAAGTGGTCGCGCTTCGGCTGGGGCGCTGCGGAATGGAAGATCGTCGCGTCGGGAAGTGGTCCGGGAAAGGGGGAGCGACAGCTCCGGCGCAGAACTCCGGCGTCGGAGCTCCGTCCTCGGAACACTATGAAGCGTACCGGCCGAACGGCACATAGAGCAGGGTGCACATGGACTGCACATGGACAAGGCGGCGCGGCTGCCACTATGTTCGGCTTTCACAAACCCATCGTGCTCCGTTCGCCGTATCGAGCTTCGGCACGACAGTCGCCAAGTCGAGACCTCACCAACTGCGAGTGAAAATGACCGAGCTCAAGCAAGCCTGGCTGTCCTCTATCGACGAAATCATCGAGGATGCCCGGCGGGGGCGTATGTTCATCCTGGTGGACGACGAGGATCGCGAGAACGAGGGCGATCTCGTTATTCCTGCGCAAATGGCCGATGCGGCTGCCGTCAACTTCATGGCCAAGCACGGGCGCGGACTGATCTGCCTGTCGCTGTCGGCGGACCGGGTCGCGGAGTTGGGCCTGCCGCAGATGACGCCGCGCAACCGCACGCGCCATTCGACAGCGTTTACCGTTTCGATCGAAGCCCGCACCGGGGTCAGTACCGGCATCTCCGCGGCCGACCGGGCGCGCACGATCGCGGTCGCCATCGATCCGAAAATGCCGCCGGAGGAAATCGTCACGCCCGGTCACGTGTTTCCGCTGCGGGCGCAGCCGGGCGGTGTGCTGGTCCGGGCCGGGCACACGGAAGCGGCGGTCGACATATCGCGGCTCGCGGGCCTCACGCCGGCGGGTGTGATCTGCGAGATCATGAACGACGACGGCACGATGGCCCGGATGCCGGATCTCGTGAAATTCGCGCAGATGCACGGGCTGAAGATCGCGACCATCGCCGATCTGATCGCCTACCGCAGACGCAAGGAGCAACTGGTCGAGCGCATCGCCGAGGCGACGATCCAGAGCCGTTACGGTGGTGAGTTCAAGGTCTACGTCTACGCCAACCGGATCACGGGCGCGGAGCATCTGGCGCTCGTCAAGGGCGACATCTCCGGCGACCAGCCGGTGCTGGTGCGGATGCATCAGGCCAATCCGCTGATCGATGCGCTGGGCGACACCTACGGCGGAGAGTTCTTCGGCGGCGAAGCGCGCAACCGGGGCGGAGAGCTCGAGGCGGCGATGCGGATGATCGGGCAGGCGGGCCGCGGTGTGGTCGTGTTGATCCGCGATCACGAGCCGACGATGTTCAGCAAGATCGTGCTCGACCGGTCGGGCAAGGGGCCGAAAGCGCCGATCGCAGATTTGCGCCAATACGGCATCGGGGCGCAGACGCTGATCGATCTGGGCGTGACGCGGATGAGCCTGTTGTCCAACTCGAAGCGCGGAATCGTGGGGCTCGAAGGATACGGGATCACCCTGGTCGAGCAGTTGCCGATACCGACCGAAGGATGACGTTCCGAGCCGATGCTGCGTGGCAGCCACCGGGGGGCAATTGTGTAGCATTGATTTGTTCGAGACGCTGTGAAACCGTGTTTCATTCCCCGACCTCGGTGAGGGGCGGGGCAAGGCTTCTTCCGTTCCCGGTACGGGTGGGGCCGTCCACGCAAACAGATCAATCTGGGATTGGGAAACAATGGCGGCGGTCGATGCTCGGAAAGAAGTACTGACGCTCAGCGGCATCAAAGTCGAGGTCGAGCGAAGGGGCAAAGGTAAGCCTCTCCTTCTGCTGCACGGCGAAGAGGCTTACGAGCCGGAAGCGCCGTTCGTCGATCAGCTGAGCCAGCGTTTCGAAGTCATCATTCCCTCGCCGCCCGGCTTCGGATCATCGGAGCGCCCGCTCTGGCTGACGGATCCGCACGATCTCGCTTTCGTGATGCACGACCTCGTCGATCAGTTGAAACTCGAGAATGCCGTCGTGCTCGGTTTCTCCGTCGGCGGATGGATCGCGGCCGAGATGGCGTCGATCGACGACAGTTTCATGTCGAAGATGGTGCTGGTCGGGCCGGTCGGGGTGAAGCTCGGCTCGCCGACGGATCGGGACATCGCCGACGTCTGGCTCCTGCATCCCGACAAGGTGGCCAAGCTGAAGTGGCACGAACCGGCGAAGGGCAAGCGTGACTACACCCGGATGCCCGACGAAAAGCTCGCGGTCATCGCGCGCAATACCGAGACCACGGCCCGCTTCTGCTGGGAGCCGTACATGCACAATCCGAAGCTCAAGCACAGGCTGCATCGCGTCGCGACGCCGACGCTGTTCGTCTGGGGGCAGCAGGACGGCATCGTGAAGGCGGATCCCTACGGCAAGGGCTATGCAGCGCTGCTTCCGAATGGCAAGCTGAGTGTGATCGAGAACGCTGGACATCTGCCGCATATCGAGCAGCCCGAAGCCTTCATGAAGGTGTTGGACGGCTTCATCTGATCGGCAGCGGCACTGCGTCAGCGCGCCGCCCGATCGGCTCGGAAGGGTGAACCGGACAGCGATCCGAGCCGTAATCCGACGCACAATGCCGATTTCCATTCACGCAAAATTCGAGGGAACGCCATGGAATCCTGGTACTTCACCGAGATGCCCTACCCGCATCTGCCGCCGATGGAGAAGCTGGACAACATGCGGGTGGCCATTCCGAACCGGATCTACGATCCGCGGATCGGTGCGGACCTCTACCATCGCTATCTCGACGAATACCTGGAAGCCGATGACGCCGGCCTCAACATGATGGTCAACGAGCATCATCAGACAGCGACCTGCCTCGATACCTGCGCGCCACTGCCGCTGGCGATCCTCGCGCGGCAGTCGCGCAAGGGGCGTCTGCTGATCCTGGGCAATCCGATCGCCAATCGCGGTGATCCCGTGCGCATCGCCGAGGAAATGGCGATGATCGACGTGATGTCGCGCGGGCGCCTGGAGGCCGGCTTCGTGCGCGGCGTGCCCTACGAGATTCCTGCAGCCAACACCAATCCGACCCAGACGCTGGAGCGGGTGTGGGAGGGCATCGACCTCGTGACACGCGCGTGGAAGAGCCACGACGAGCCGTTCAACTACGAGGGCCGCTTCTTCCATCGACGTCTCGTGAACGTCTGGCCACGCACGTGGCAACAGCCGCATCCGATGATCTGGGTCACGGGATCGTCCGATCTGCCCAACATCAAGAAGGTTGCAGCACACGGCTTCGTGTTCGCGACGTTCCTGCAGCCACATGCGAAGGTGAAGGAGATGTTCGACGCCTATCGCAGCGCCCACAACGATACGGGCCTGCCGGGCGGTGGCGGCGTCGCCTACATGCCGCTCGTGTTCGTTGCCGACAACGAGCGCGAGGCCGAGGAAGGCGCGCGCGAGTTGACGTGGTATCTGCACGTGAAGACCGAGCCGCAGTTCGGCAATCCGCCCGGTTACGTCGATGTCGCCACCAATGTGCAGGCGCTCAAGGGGGCGTTCGCGGGCCGTTCGGCGGCGATGCGGGCGCGCGGGATGGAGTACCTGCGTGAAGAAGGCATCATGTGCTACGGCACGCCCGATCAGGTCGTGAAGCAGATCAAGTCGCTGCACGAAAAAGTCGGCGGCTTCGACCATCTGCTGATGATGATGCAGGCCGGTCATATGAACAACAAGCGGACGGTGTCGAACATCCGGATGTTCGCCAAGGAAGTGATGCCGCAGATCAGGGACCTGTCGCGCTCGAAGTCGCGGCCCTGGGTCGAGACGCTGCCGGCGTCGGAGGCGACGCAGGCGGCGGAGTAATAGTGCGGGAAGTCGGGAGATGGGGAAGTCGCGAAGTCGGGGGCAGTTGCTCGTTTCGCCTGCTGCGTCCTGAAACCCTCTGCCGATACGTTCCGCCGAGATGCATCCGGTCTGCCGGCTCTCTCAATTCCCGACCTCCCGACTTCCCGATCTCCCGATCTCCCGTATCTCGTGAGCCACAACCATGTCTGCCATATCCAAATACGTCTCCGTCGACGGTATTCGTACGCACTACATCGAGGCGGGGCTCGAACATCGCGGCGTCAGGCCGTCGATCGTGCTGCTCAACTCGGCGGAGTACGGCGGTGCGGGCGAGATCACCTGGGAGTTCAATATCCCCGCGTTCGCGAAGCAGTATCACGTGCTGGCACCGGATCATCTCGGGTTCGGGCGCACGGATAAAATCCACGACTTCGGCAACCAGTTCAACAAGCGCGTGACGCACATCAAGCGGTTCATCGACACGATGGCGCTCGATGCGCCGGTTCACGTGATGGGCTCGTCGATGTCGGGCGGCATGTGCCTGACGGTGGCGGCCAGGCCGCGTCCGGACTGGAACATCGCCAAGCTCGTTTGCTGCTCGGGCGGTGGGGATGCGCCGGACAACGATGCGCGCAAGGTGATCAACACCTACGACGGATCGCTCGAGCACATGCGGGCGATCGTGGAGGTGATGTTCCACGACAAGAGCTGGGCGAAGAAGGACGACTACATCAAGCGGCGGCACGAGATGGCGAATATGCCGGGGGCGTGGGAAGCGACGTCGGCTGCACGGTTCAAGGCGCCGTTTCGCGGGGCGGGTGGACCGTCGGCACGCGATCAGATCACCTATGCCAACATCAAGTGCCCGGTGCTGGTGTTCGCCGGGCGGCACGATCCGTTGCGCAAGCCGGGCTATACCGACGACTTCGTGCCGAAGATTCCGAACTGCCAGCTGCACGTGTTCGAGAAAGCCGCGCACATGGGCAACATCGAGTGCGCGGTCGAGTTCAACAAGCGCGTGTTGGAGTTCCTGGCGGGGTAGCGGGGTAGGGTGGATCAGCAAAGCGTGATCCGCCTCTTTGCGGTGCTCCGTGGCGGTGGATCACGCAGCGCAATGCGCTGCCGATCCACCCTACGGCTCAGGTTTTCGCCTTTCGCTTGGCGGCTTCCTCGGCCTTGAGCTCCTTTTTCGACAGCTTGCCGATCATGGTTTTGGGCAACTCGTCGCGGAACTCGATTTCGGACGGCAACTCGATCTTGGAGATCTTGGCTTCGAGGTGGCGGCGGATGTCGTCGGCGGTGGCGGTCGCCCCGGGCTTCAGCTTGACGAAGGCCTTGGGGGCTTCGCCGCGGTACTCGTCGGGAATGCCGATAACGGTGACTTCGGCGACGGCAGGGTGCGCATAGATGGCTTCCTCGACCTGGCGCGGATAGACATTGTAGCCTGAGCAGATGATGAGGTCCTTGATCCGGTCCTCGATGAAGAAGAAGCCTTGCTCGTCGACGCGGGCGACATCGCCCGTGCGCAGATAGTCGCCGATGAACTGGCCGGCGGTTTCCTGCGGTTTCTGCCAGTAGCCCAGCATGACCTGCGGTCCCTTGATGCAAACTTCGCCCTGGGCTCCCGGCGTTACCTCTTTACTGGGGTCTTCCAGGTCGCGCAGCGAGACGATCGTGCCGGGGAGCGGCTGGCCGATCGAGCCTTGCTTCACGGGGCCGTCGAGCGGGTTGCAGGTGACGACGGGGGAGGCTTCGGACAGGCCGTAGCCCTCGACCAGCTTGCAGCCGGTCAGCTTTTCGAAGCGCTGTTTGATCTCCAGGGGGAGAGGGGCGCCACCGGACAGGCAGAACTTCAGCGACGACAGGTCGAAGCTCTGCAATTTGGGGTGGTTCACGATGGCGGTGAACATCGTGGGAACGCCGGGCATGCAAGTCGGCTTGGTCGAGGAGATCAGCTTCAGGGCGTCGTCCAGCACGAAGCGCGGCATGATGACGATCTCGGCGGCGAGCGCGATCGAGAAATTCATCACAACCGTCATCGCGAAAACGTGAAAGAAGGGTAGCACCCCCATCATCCGCTGTTCGGAAGCGTTGATCTCCGGAGCCCAGGCGACGACCTGCAACGTGTTGATGTAGACGTTGGCGTGGGTCAGCATCGCGCCTTTAGGCGTGCCGGTGGTGCCGCCGGTGTATTGAAGTACGGCGACGTCGCGGCTCGGGGTGATTTCGACCGGGGAGTATTTGCCGTCGTTCGCCATCAGGGTCGCTTCGGGGACGATGCGGGCGGCAGCGGTCGATGCGTTCCAGTGGGCGAGCTCGCTCGATTTGAACAGGCGGAACAGCACGGACTTGGCGCCGGGCAGGAGGCTCCGGAAGGAGGCGACGACGGCCTGCTTCAGCGTTCCGGCTTCCAGGAGGGCTTCGATCTTGCCGAACAGCACATTCAGGTCGAGCGTGATCATCAGCTCGGTGTGGCTGTCCTTGATCTGGAAGCTGAGTTCATCCAGTGTATACAGTGGGTTATAGTTTACGACCGTGCCGCCTGCCTTGAGGATCGCATAATAGTAGATGATGAAGGTCGGCGAATTGGGCAGGAACAGCCCGACCTTGGTGCCCTTCGTGACCCCCAGTTTCTGAAGGCCTGTCGCGGCGTGATCGACCAGCTCGCCGATCTCGCGATAGCTCAGTCGCTTGCCGAGAAAGTTCGTGCAGGTGCGCGTGGGATGAGAGGCAACGGCGCGATCAAGCAGGTGCCAGAGCGGCTCCGGGGGGAACGACTTATACCAGTCCACGCCCGGCGGATAGTTGGTAAGCCACTGATATTGTGTGGGGTCTGCCGGGGTCTCGGTCGCTTGATACATGCACTCCTCCCAGGTCCGGGCATCATCGGGCGGTCAACGCGGAGGGTGGGGGATCACGCCCAATCCGCCGGGATGTCCGATCCATCGTCCTTCGCCGACTTGTCGCGGCCTTGGGAGCATTCAACACATTTTTCGAGCTTTGCGCCAGTTGATCCAACTATCTGCCAGTTGAACTGTCCAATAGTGGGACGTATTGGGCTCGATCAGGCCGTAGTGGCCGATGTGTCGTCGGCTCAGTCATGCTGCACGGGAGCAATTCTCGGGGCTACATGGCACCGATCATGAGAGTGTTAAGGTCGTAGTGCTAAGCAAGTGCGACGTCATAGACGCCAGCATGCGATCTGGTTGGATCTGGTCAGATTGGGCCGATCTGGACTTGACCAGTGTTTACGGTTATGTGACGGGCGAGCTTGCCGAGGCCACATGCTTGTCTTAGATGGCATGAATACTGCGAGAGTGGGCCCTGAGGTCCGATGAACGCCGGTCGATGGCGGTCTTGGACAGGGCAGGAGAAAGAATATGGACGACGTCTCGACCAAGATTATCGAAATCCTCAAGAAGCACATGAAGGAACCGCGCGACGACATCAACTTGTCGACCGCGCTGACCGATCTCAAGATCGAGTCGCTCGATCTCGCCATGATCGTCTTCGATATCGAGGACGCTTTCGGGATCGAAATTCCTTATAATGCCAACGAGGAAGCCGGCGACTTCAAGACTGTCGGTTCCGTTGTCGACAAGGTCAAAGGACTCGTGGCCGGCGTGTCCGCCGGCGCCAAGGCCTGAGGCTTTCCTCGGGGGAGCGGCGGCCTTGCGACCGGCGCAGAGATCGACGCGTCGTCCGAGTTGCCTGCTTCGATCTGGCTTCAGCGATGGCGCGGCCGGGCGACCGGGCTGCGCCTTTGCATTTCGGGCCGATGCCACGAGTGGCGAAACCTCGTCACGGAAGCGAGCGGTTCAAGACCATTTTCACGATGGTCCGAACGGCGAATTGAAACTTATCAATCAACTGGTTGGATCATAGCGAGTATGACCGCGAGCAAAGTTGGCCGACGTGTCGTCATCACCGGGACAGGCGTCGTTACCCCGATCGGGACGGACGTGGCGGAGTTCTGGGCGAGCATCAAAGCCGGCACGTGCGGGGTCTCCGAACTCGGCGGCTTCCCGCTCGAGGACCTCAAGATTCTGATCGCGGCGCAGATCAAGAACTTCGATCACAAGGCGCGGCTTCGCCATTTCAAGCGCGACAAGATCATCATGCATGCGGACCGCTACTCGTGGTTCGCCGCAGCGGCCGCGGATGAAGCGGTCAAGCAGTCCGGGCTCGAGGTGCCGTTCGTCGATCCCTATCGCACGGCTTGCATCGTCGGATCGGGCGCGGGCGGCCTCGTGACGTTCGAGAAGTCCTATCGGGATCTGTTCATCGAGAACAAGCGGGCAACGCATCCGCTGACGCTGTTGCGCATCATCGGCTCGTCGGCGGCCGCGCACGTGGGTATCGAGTTCGGCGTCAAAGGTCCGACATACGCGACCTGCAGCGCTTGCTCGACGGCGACGCACGCGATCGGCGCTGCTCGCGACTACATCAAGCATGGCATGGTCGATGTGGCGATCGCGGGCGCATCCGAGTCGGTGATCAACTACGGGACGATGAAAGCCTGGCAGGCGCTGCACGTGCTGTCGCCGGAAGGCTGCTTCCCGTTCTCCAAGAAGCGCAACGGCACGGTGCTGGGTGAAGGCGCGGGGATTCTCGTGCTCGAATCGCTGGAGCACGCCAAGGCGCGCGGTGCGAAGATCCTGGCGGAACTCGTCGGCTACGGCATGACATCCGATGCCAAGGACATGGTCAATCCGGATATCGAAGGGCCGGCCGAAGCCATGCGGCTGGCGCTCGAAGATGCGGGCCTGGCGCCGACGGACATCGACTATCTCAATGCCCACGGCACCGCGACGATGATCAACGATCGCAACGAGACCAACGCGATCAAGCGGGTGTTCGGCAGCTACGCGAGCAAACTGCCGATCTCGTCGACGAAGTCGATGCACGGCCATCCGCTGGGCGCGGGCGGCGGCATCGAGGCCGTCGCGTGCATCAAGGCGATGGAGGAGGGCATTCTGCCGCCGACCATCGGGCTCGAAGAGGCGGATCCGGAGTGTGATCTGGACTACGTTCCGAACGTCGCGCGTCCGAAGAAGCTCACGTATGTTATGTCGAACTCGTTCGCATTCGGTGGTCTCAACGCGGTGATCGTGCTCGGCCCGCCGCCGGCGTGAAGTTGGTGAGTGGTGAGTGGTGAGTGGGGGGCGACTGGGCTAAGGTCGTTCCACAACCACCATCGATGCGCTCCATGCCGACGAATATTCTCCGCAGATCCGCGGGCCAGCGAAAGCCGCAAGCCAAGAAGGCCGTAAGCCATGGCGAGCCGCGGCTCGCCGTGCTGACCGCTGGTGGCGTGAGCGTTCGGATCGATCTCGCGGATACAGCCACGGCAGATCTGGTCTGGCGGGCATTGCCCCTTCATTCGTCCGCCGAGACGTGGGGGCAGTCCTTCAAGTTCGAGACGCCGCTCGAAGCCGGGCGGGACCGGACCGCGCGTTTGCTGGGAACAGTCGGCGAGATCTATTTCTGGGTAGAGGACGACCGGATCATCGTGCCATTCGGGCCGACGCCGATATCACGGCCGGGAGAATGCCGCTTGCCGGCGCCCGCGAACGTGATCGGCCGTGCGCTCGACGACGTGACCGTGTTCAAAAGTGTGCAGCCCGGTGCGAAGGTCAGCCTGACGGTCGCTTGAAGAAGCGCAGGTACGGCATGGCTGGCATGAATTCGAGCGGGGTGATTGCCAAAGCGCAAGAGCAGGCATAGGCCGTTGGTAGAACAACCGGGAGTGCAACGTCTCTTGGCGAAGGAAGTCGGTGAGCCACCGAAGGTAGCGGTAAAGACCCAAGGCGCGATCTATCTCGCGGGGCTGTTCTCCAACAGCATGTCGGATGTCGCCTCGGTCGTGTTGCCGCTGTGGCTCGCGAGCATGGGTGTGTCGACCGTTGTGATCGGTCTTGTGGTCGGGGCGAAGCACCTGCTGCCGCTGCTGTTCGCCATCCACGGCGGATCGCTGATCGACCGGCTCGGTGCGCGGCGCGTCATGCTGGCTTGCGCCGCGATCAGCATCGTGGTGCTGCCGCTGTTTCCCGTCTACCCGTGGGTGCCGCTGATCCTGCTGCTGCAGATGGTCAACGGGCTCTCCTCTTCGATGTGCTGGATGGTGGCGCAGGCGTCGTTCGGGCGGGTGCTGCATGGCCATCCCGTCTATGCGGGGCCGTTCGCGTTCTCGCTCAGGATGGGCAGCTTCATCGGGCCGCCGCTCGCGGGGCTCGCGTGGGACGTGCATGGGGTCTGGGGCGGTTTCGGCGTTCTGACGATGTGGGCGCTGGGAATGCTGGCGGCAGGGTTGGCGCTACCGCGTTCGGACGATCCGGTGCTCGCCCACAAGATCGAGATCGCCGATCTCGCGCCGCGGCTGAGCGACTACAAGGCGGCGTTCGCGTTGGCGCTCGTGCCGGCGATGTTTCTGGTGCTGATCATTTCCGTGTTTCGGATCGCGGCGAGCAGCATCCAGGATTCGTTCTACCCGGTTTATCTCACCTCGATCGGGCTGTCGGGCGCGCAGATCGGTCTGCTGATCACGCTGTCGTCGGCGGTGGCGGCGGCGAGCGCGCTGTCGGTCGGGCGGGCGACGCAATTGGTCGATCCGCTGTGGCTGCTGATCCTGATGTCGATCGGATCGATCGTGGCGATCGGCATCACGCCACTGTTCACGTCGATGATCATGCTGGGGCTGATCGCGGTGGTGCGCGGGTTCTGCATGGGGCTGAGCCAGCCGCTGATGCTGTCGCTGCTGGTCGGCGCGGCCGAGCGGAATGCGCAGGGGCTGGGCGTGGCGCTCAGGACGACGGCCAACCGTGCGGCGGCTGCCGTCACACCGATGACGATGGGCGTGGTTGCCGCGATATTCGGATTGCAGGCGAGCTTCCTGGTCGTGGCCGGCGCGCTGCTCGGCGGGATGGCGCTGGTGGTGGTCTACGTGCGGCGGACGGAAATCGACCGGGAGGCGTGAGCCGACGCGAACGAGGAGGCGGATATGGCCGCAGATCACAGGTCCGACAGCGGCGGTGACGAGCCGGATGCGACGGCAGATGTCGCCGGCTGGCGGAAGGCCGAGCGGGAGCGTCTGATTGCGGCGCGAATGGCTTTGAGCGTAGCCGAGCGGGAAGCCAACGCACGGGCGATCGGGCGCGATCTGGACGGCATTCTATCTGGCGGGTCGGATACGATCGTCAGCCTCTACTGGCCGTTCCGGGGCGAGCCGGACCTGAGGCCGTGGATGCAGGAAGCGGCTGGCCGGGGATGGGGTGTCGCGCTGCCGGTGGTGGTGGCGAAGGGGCAACCCCTGATCTTTCGCGTGTGGTCTCCCGGCTGCCGCCTCGAGCGCGGCGTATGGAATATTCCGTTTCCCGCCGATGGCGCGGTTGTGACGCCCGATGTCGTCATCGCCCCGCTCGTCGGGTTCGATCGCGCGGGGTATCGCCTCGGATATGGCGGCGGCTTCTTCGATCGCACGCTCGCGGCGCTCTCTCCAAAGGCGACCGCGATCGGCGTCGGGCATCCCATCGGCGCCATCGAGACCATTCATCCGCAGTGGCACGACGTGCCGATGAACTGGATCGTGACCGGCGATGGTTCGCCGCGTGCGGTGAACGCGCCAGCCTGATCGCCGCTGTTTCAGGCCGCAGCGGATGGTTTGGCGGCTCGGACGGCCTTCGCGATGCGTTCGGGCGTGAGCGGGCATTCGGCAAAACGGACGCCGTAGGGCGCGAGGGCGTTCTCGACCGCCGAGACGATAGCGGCGGGGGCCGGGATCGTGCCGCCTTCACCGGCGCCCTTCACGCCGAGCGGATTCAACGGCGATGGCGTTTCGACGTGGACGATGTCGCAGGTCGGAACTTCGCCCGATCCGGGGATCAGGTATTCGGCGAAGTTGGTCGACAGCGGGTTGGCGGCTTCGTCGTACTTCATCCACTCCATCAGGGCATTGCCGACGCCGTGCGCGAGCGCGCCCTGGACCTGTCCGTCGACAATGAGGGGGTTGATGAGCGTGCCTGCATCGTGGGCTACGGAATAGCGCAGGATTTTCACCGCGCCGGTTTCCGGATCGACCTCGACCTCGGCGACGTGGCAGCCGCTGCAATATGCGGCCTGCGAGGGCGTGAAATACTGGGTCGATTCGAGGCCCGCCTGCTGGCCGCCGGTAAACGAGAAGCCGGGCATGCCCTGTGCCATGCGGGCCAATTCGCCGAAGCCGAGCACGGGCTTGTTGCCGGTCCTGGCGATCGCCTGGCTGTCGTCGACGTCGATGTCGGCTTCGGTGACGCCGAGGGCGCGGGCGGCCATGCTGACGATCTGGGCGCGCACGGCCTTGCCGGCCATCTGGGCGGAGGGGCCTGCATTGGCGGCCTGCCGGCTGGCGAAGGCGCCGACGCCGTTGGAGATGGCGTTGGTGTCGCCGAGCGTGAACACGATGTCCTCGATCCGGCAGCCGACGCTGTCGGCGACGATCTGGGACAGCGTCGTGCGGGTGCCCTGGCCCTGGTTCGTCGCGCCGGTCGCGACCGCGACCTTCCCGGTTTGAAGTACGCGGACCGTGACGCCCTCGAAGGGGCCGAGGCCGGTGCCTTCGACATAGTTCGCCATGCCGATGCCGATAAGGCGACCTCTGGCGCGGGCTTCCTTCTGGCGCGCGGCAAAGCCGGCGTAATCGGCGATGCGCAACGCTTCTTCCTGTCCCTTCGGGTAGTCGCCGCTGTCGTAGACGAGCGGTTTGCCGTCGCGGAAAGTGAGGCCGACCGAGTAGGGCATCTGCTCGGGCTGGATGAAGTTGCGACGACGCACCTCGGCGGGATCGAGATCGAGTTCGGCGGCGACGCGATCGAGCAGGCGCTCCATGGCGAATACGGCCTGTGGCCTGCCCGCGCCGCGCACGGGTGAGGTGGCGACCTTGTTGGTGAGCGCGACCTTCACGGCGAGGCGGTAGGCGGGGATGACGTAGGGGCCGGGCATGGTGGCAGCGGCGATGTAGGGCATGATGATGCCCCACGGCACGAACGCGCCGGTGTCGTGGAGCATGTTGCCGCGGACGCCGAGAATCTTCCCTTCAGCGTCGGTCGCAATTTCGACGTCCCAATACTGGTCGCGCTCCTGGGTGGCGCACATGAAATGCTCGCGGCGGTCCTCGATCCATTTGACGGGGCGGCCCATCTTCAGGGCGGCCGCGGCGATCACGGTCTCTTCGGGATAGAAGATCGCCTTGGGGCCGAAGCCGCCGCCGACGTCGGTTGCGATGTAGCGGATCGCTTCGGGGTGGCGGCCGAGCTGGTCGGCGAGCATGCGGCGGGCGATGTGCGGCGTCTGGGTCGTCGCCCAGACGGTGAGGATGTCGGTCGCGGGATCGTGCGAGGCCTGCACGGCGCGGGTCTCCATCGCCATGCCGCCTCCGCGGTGCTGCCACATGCTTTCGGTGACGACATGGGAGGCGCCAGCGAAGGCCTTGTCGACATCGCCGTAGTTCATGTCGAAGGCGGAGGCGAGATTGCTGTCGAGGTCGAGGTGGGCCATCGGCGTGGCCGCATCGAGAGCGGACTTCAGGTCGGAGACGGCAGGCAGCACATCGTAGTCGACTGCGACCAGCGCGGCTGCGTCCTCGGCGACGTAGCGGGTGTCGGCGAGAACCACGGCGATGGATTGGCCGGCATAGCAGACTTCGTCTACGGCCAGGGCGTGCTGGGTGCGGAAGGCCTTGATCGCCACGTTGTGCATCAGCATCGGCATCCGCTCGGTGGCGGCGGGGCCGGGAAGATCGGCGGCGGTCAGCACGGCCACGACGCCGGGCAGGGCGAG
Organism: uncultured Devosia sp.; assembly: GCA_964574325.1. Taxonomy (GTDB): domain Bacteria; phylum Pseudomonadota; class Alphaproteobacteria; order Rhizobiales; family Hyphomicrobiaceae; genus CAMDPA01. The sequence continues at coordinate 136,455 of CAZNMY010000001.1, forward strand.
GGCGGCGGCGGCATCGATAGACCGCACACGGGCGTGGGCATACGGGCTTCGGACGAACGACGCGGCGAGCGCGTTCGGCACCTCGATATCATCGACGAAACGGCCCTTGCCGGTGAGGAGGCCGGCGTCCTCGAGGCGGGTGACCCGCGCGCCGAACTGCTTCACGCCCATCACGGTTTCCTTTCGTCCCTGACTTTCTTTGCTCGACGTCAGTCATAGGATATCGAAAGGAAGGGGCAAACAGCAACGCTGGCGCATGCTCCTGATTCAGCGGTTGTCGATCTGGCCAGATCTTTTCATCCGGTCGCAGGAAGAGCGCCACTGCGCTTGCGTCATGCCGGAGGATGAATCCCAGTCCTGCTTACACTGGTCCAGGGTCATCTGATCGCCGGTACGGCGCTGCGAGCCGGTGCCGTCTGTACTTCCGGTGGCACCTTCGCTGCTCTTGCTGGTCCCGAGGGCGGGCTCGGTCGGCCGATTTACGTTTCCCGGAGTGCCCGGCTGTTGATATGGCCGGCGGATACCTTGAGCGGTCGGATCGGGTGGCAGCACCCCCGGCGTCACCTGCATCGTCGAGGGTACCGTTCCGGGCTGAGTGGTATTGGGGAGCGTCGCATTGCGTCCGCCGGTTTGCGGAGAGCCCAGCACGCCCGTCGGACCGGTGCTGGCGCCAGGTTGGGTATTACCTGCGGAGCTGGAAGCTCCCGATGTTCCAGTGCCAGCGCCAGTGCCAGCGCTTCCTCCACCTCCGGCGCCCGTTCCGCCACCTCCTCCTCCGGCTCCTCCCGCTCCGGATTGAGCCGATGCAGACGCCGCCAAAACAGCGCAACCGGCGAGAGCCAATACGATTTTCCTACCCGTTTGCTTGCCTGTCGGTCGCATTTCGCATGCCTCCGTGCCGCACGTGGATCCAAAAGGGAAACACAGGCCGAGCGTCGACGTTCCTGCAATTCAGCGCTGTTGCAGTGCAGCGTTGCGATAGGCGGCTGGAGAGACGAGGTGGGGAGCGGGGAAATTCGCCTCAGTGGTCGGTCGCTCGGCCGTGCTTTTCGAGGCGGCGACAGGTCGCCTCCCATTCCGATCGTGAAATGCGAGCGGCGGGGCTCCAACGGCTCAAACACTGGGCGAGGCTTTTGGCTGGCGGGTAGAGCGGGCCGTCACCTCGCTGACTTTCGGCACGTCGCTCGGGCCGCCGAGATTGCCGGGGAAGCTGCTTGATCCGCGGCAGTGGCCGATATGCCGGCGGCGGGACATAGGTGCGCGGGGTGTAAGTCGGCATCATCGCCCGGGGAACGGTTGCCCCGGGGGGGCGGTAACCTGGGCCGGGCTCGATCACGCCGGTACCGGGCTGCGTCGTACCGGGCGGCTTGTATCCGGGCATGGTGGCTATGCCGCCGCCGGGAAGGTCGGCGCCGGGCGGAATGAACTGGGCTCGTGCACCTGCCGATTGGAGGAAGAGGGCGACGCTCGCGGTGAACATCAAGCTGGAAATCCGAGATCGCATCGCAAGGGCACTCCGAGTTGGCCGTTGTCTCCCGCCTGACCTTCAGTTCGACGTGCCCGCTTCCCGGCAGATCTCACAAGCATAATTCATATATCCCGGAGGCGTTCCACGGTCATCGGAGTTGTGCGGCCTCCCCTGCCGACCAGCGAATCACGAATCCAAATCCATCTGTTCGGATGCTGGTACTGGCCAGCGCCCGGGGCTCGCGCTAAACACGTCCCGAACCCTTTCGATGAAGGCCAGACCCCATGCCCATGGATCCGAAGTACATCCCGTTCCATCCCAATCCGTCGAAGCCGACCTACAAGCCGCCGGCCGGCGCAGTCGACGCGCATTGCCACGTGTTCGGTCCAGAGGCGGTGTTCCCCTATGCGCCGGAGCGTAAGTACACGCCGTGCGACGCACCAAAGGAGACGCTGTTCCAGCGGCGCGACTTCCTGGGTTTCGACAAGAACGTGATCGTGCAGGCGTCCTGCCATTCCAAGGACAACCGGGCGCTCGTCGATGCGCTGGAGAACTCCAACGACAAGGCGCGCGGCGTTGCCTTCGTCGGCCAGGAGGTGACGGAGAAGGAACTCGAGTGGATGCACAAGGCGGGTGTCCGCGGCGTGCGTTTCAACTTTCTGAAAAGGCTCGTCGACATCACACCGCGCGAGGAGCTCGACCGGATCATCGCGAAGGTTCGCCCGTTCGGCTGGCACATCGTGATCTACTTCGAGATGCCGGACCTGCCGGATTTCGAGGAGTTCTTCCGCACGATCCCGACCGACGTCGTCGTCGACCACATGGGCACGCCCGACATCGCGAAGGGCGTCGAGCACGCGGAGAACCAGCGGTTCCACAAACTGATGGCCGACAAGGAGAACTTCTACGTCAAGGTGACGTGTCCGGAGCGCATGTCGCTGATCGGGCCGCCCTACGACGACGTGGTTCCGTTCGGGCGCAGCCTCGTCGAAAAGTTCCCGACCCGCGTGATCTGGGGGACGGACTGGCCGCATCCGAACATGAAGAAGGTGCCGCCGGACGACGGCGTGCTCGTCGACATCATCCCGAAGATTGCACCGACCGCGGAGCTGCAGCAGCAGCTGCTCGTCGACAATCCGATGAGCCTTTATTGGGATAAGTGACCGTGCTGAAGGCTGGTCTAGGACCGCTCATTTGCGGTCCGCGGCCCAGAAATCAAGTCGCGCCGTTGAAGCTGGGTCGCGCTGTGCTTGACCCAGCCTACCGAGGGAACCCATGCCGATGAGCGAGTTCGAGACGACCCGCAGAGGTGCCATCGGAGTAGCGGCGGCGGTCGGCGCGGTGGCGGCAGCGGGGGGCATCGGTTCGGCGGAAGCGCAGGTGTCGCAGAAGACGTTCGCGCTGGTGCACGGTGCGTGGCATGGTGGCTGGTGCTGGCGGCGGGTCGCGGATCAACTCGAGCGGAAGGGCCATAAGGTCTATACGCCGACGCTGACGGGATTGTGCGACCGCTCGCATCTGCTCAACAAGGACATCGACGTCGGCACGCATGCGACCGACATCGCCAACCTCGTGAAGTGGGAAGGGCTGGCCGAGATCGTGCTCGTCGGGCATTCCTACGGCGGGTTCGTCGTCACGGAAGTGGCGGAGCGGATCGCGGGCTCGATCTCCTCGATCGTGTTTCTCGATGCGTTCCTGCCTGCGGTCGGTGAAAGCCTGCACGATCTCGCTTCGCCGGTCGCCAAGAAGCTGTTCGATGATGCGAAGGCGAAGGGCGAGACGGTGATCAAGCCGATCCCGGCGGCCGCCTTCAACGTCAACGAAAAGGACCGGGCGTGGGTGGATGCGCAATGCACGCCGCAGCCGATCGCCACGTTGCTCGAGAAGACGAAAGGGATCGCGGGCCGCGAAAAGATCGGAAAGCGAACCTATATCCGGGCAGCGGCCTACAAGAGTGTTTCGTTCGAAGCCGGGCTTGCGAAGGCCCGGGCGACGCCGGGATGGAAAACATTCGAGGTGCCGTCAGGGCACGACGTGATGGTCGACATGCCGGAGCGGCTGGTGGAAATACTACTGGAGGTGGCTTGAGGTGCTGAATTTAGTGTGAATTCAAGCTGCTGGTTGGTGTCCGCTTGCCAGGGTTAGTGGCATAAAATTGATGAGAAAGTATATGGGCGGCATATTCGTTTCTTACCGGCGGGATGACAGTCGGTACGCGGCAGGTAGGTTCTACGACAAACTTGTCCAGCATTTTGGCGAGCATGAAGTGTTCATGGATGTCGTTGACATTCAGGCAGGTCAGAATTTTGTCGAGGAATTGAATGCAAGGTTGGCGACCTGCAGCGTCCTAGTGGCAATAGTTGGCCGGCATTGGCTTAAGGCGAGCGATGAGGGTGGTGCGCCTCGCCTCGAAGATCCGAATGATTTTGTGCGTCGTGAGATCGAAATTGCACTGGAGCGGAAGTTGCGCGTTGTCCCTGTTCTGGTGGATGGCGCAAAAATGCCGCGAGTGGACCAACTTCCATCCACATTGCGAGAATTTGCCGAGCGGCAAGCTGTTACCCTCACCCACGCAACTTTTGGCCTTGCAATGGGGCCACTAATCGATGTTCTCAGGATGGAGCTTCAGCCTGAGAAAAAGCAACTTCAATCAAAGAAATGGAAGGTGCTTTGGTGGAAGAACGGATAGCAGCAGGCTAGAGCAGTGAACGCCTTTTCTGCACGATGCTGGCCGTCTGGCCGCGTTGTCAGTGCCGGTTGTGCGGCTGCTCTTCCTGTTTCAGCCGTCAACACGGGCAAGGAAGTACAAACAACGGCTAGGCGACGAGGAGACCATGACCAAGACGACGAAAGAATACGACAACATTCCCGGCACGTTCGTGTTCGACGCGGAGCGTTCGCGCCAGGGCTATCACATCAACATGTTCTGCATGTCGTTGCTGAAAGCGGAGAACCGCGCCGAGTTCAAGGCGAACGAGGAGAAGTACCTCGACAAGTTTCCGATGACCGCCGAGCAGCGCGAGGCCGTTCTCAAGCGGCAGTGGAACCGGATGCTGGAACTGGGCGGGAACATCTACTTCACCGCCAAGCTCGGCGCGACCGACGGCCTGTCGTTCCAGCAGGTGGCGGCGATGATGACCGGCAAGACGCAGGAAGAATACGCCAAGATGATGCTCGACGGAGGCCGCAATCCGGACGGCAACCGCTACAAGTCGGAATGGGAGAACAAGAAGTAATGGCCAGGATAGTCGCAGGAATTGGATGCTCCCACGTGCCGGCCATCGGCGCGGCGCTCGACCTCGGCAAGAACGGCGAGCCGTACTGGGTTCGCGTGTTCTCGGGCTTCGAGGAATCGCAGAAGTGGATCGCGAACGAGAAGCCCGACGTCTGCATCGTCGTGTTCAACGATCACGCCACCGCGTTCTCCGTCGAGATGATCCCGACGTTCGCGATCGGGTGTGCGGCAGAATTCGCGCCGGCCGACGAAGGGTGGGGACCGCGTCCCGTGCCCGTGGTGCCCGGTCACCCGGAGCTTGCCAACCACATCGCCCAGTCGTGCATTCTCGACGAGTTCGATCTCACCATCTGCAACAAGATGGAGGTCGATCACGGGTTGACGGTGCCGATGAACCTGCTGTTCGGCAAGGTCGAGAAGGACGGCAAGTGGCCGTGCCCGATCATTCCGCTGGCGGTCAACGTGGTGCAGTTCCCCCCGCCGACGGGCAATCGCTGCTACAATCTCGGCAAGGCGATCCGCAGAGCGGTCGAGAGCTATCCGGAAGACCTGAAGGTGATGATCTTCGGAACGGGCGGCATGTCGCACCAGATCTCGGGACCGCGGGCGGGTCTCATCAACTCGCACTTCGACAAGAACTTCCTCGACGGGCTCAGCGGCGATCCGACGGCACTCACCAAAATGCGGCATGTCGAGTACATGCGCGAGGCCGGCGCGGAAGGCATCGAGATGGTGATGTGGCTCGTGATGCGCGGCGCGCTGAACGACAACGTGAAGGAGGTTCGCCGGTTCTACACGGTGCCGGCTTCCAACACGGCCGTCGGGCATATCATCCTCGACAACCGGGTTTAGGGCGAATGGTGAGTGGCGAGTGGCCAATCGGGAGTTGGATGGCCGGCCTGGCCTGTCTTTCCCCATTCGCTATTCGCCATTCGCCACTCCCCATTCACTGACGACGAAATACGAGAAGGAGTATCATCATGAAGATCTGCGTAGCGGGCCAGGGCGCCTTCGGACAGAAGCATCTCGATGCGCTGAAGCGCATCCAGGGTGTCGAGGTCGTGTCGCTCGTCGGCGGCAACCAGAAGGGCACCGAGGAAGTCGCCAAGAAATATGGCGTGCCGCATTTCACCGGCGATCTCGCGGAAGGCATCAAGCGCGCCGATGCGGTGATCCTGGCGACGCCGACCAAGATGCATGTCGCGCAGGCCCAACAGGTGATGCGGGCCGGCAAGCACGTGCTGGTCGAGATCCCGGTGACGGATTCGGTCGAGGACGCGGAGCTTCTCGTCAAAGTCGCCAAGGAGACCGGCGTCGTGGCGATGGGCGGGCATGTGCGCCGCTACAATCCGAGCCACCAGTACGTGCACAAGAAGATCAGGGCCGGCGAACTCAAGATCCAGCAGATGGACGTGCAGACGTACTTCTTCCGGCGCACCAACATCAACGCGGCCGGCAATGCGCGGAGCTGGACCGATCACCTGCTGTGGCACCACGCGGCGCACACGGTCGACCTGTTCGCATACCAGTGCGGCGAGGACATCTCGGAGTGCTATGCGGTGCAGGGGCCGATTCATCCGGTGCTGAACATCGCGATGGACATGTCGATCATCTGCAAGGTTCCGTCGGGCTCGATCCTGACGCTGTCGCTGTCGTTCAACAACGACGGGCCGCTCGGTTCGTTCTTCCGCTACATCTGCGACAACGGCACCTACAAGGCGTTCTACGACGACCTGTCGGACGGCAAGGACAAGAAGATCGACGTGTCCAAGGTCGACGTGTCGATGGACGGCATCGAGCTCGAGGATCGCGAGTTCATCAAGGCGATCCAGGAGAAGCGGCAGCCGAACGGCAGCCTCGAGCAGGTGCTGCCGTGCATGCATGTGCTGGGCAAGCTCGAGCGGATGATCGATCCGCAGCGCAAGGCGCATGCGTGATGTGAGGTGTGTGGGCATGGGGTCAGACCCGCAGGGTCTGACCCCGGCTCCGGAGTTCGGTTCCAATGGCCAAGACCGCGAACAAGACGGTTCCCACCTCGGCTTCGGTCGACGATTTCATCGCGGCGGTCGCAGACGCGCGGCGGGCGGCGGATTGCCGGGCACTTGTCGCGATGATGCGCGAAGCGACAGGCGAGGCGCCGCGGATGTGGGGGGCGAGCATCGTCGGGTTCGGTCAGTACCACTACGTGTACGAGAGCGGCCGGGAGGGCGATGCCTGCGTCGTCGGTTTCTCGCCGCGCAAGAACGATCTGACGATCTACATCGTGCCGGGCTTTGCGGCGTACGCGGATCTGCTGGCTCGGCTCGGGCGGCACAAGACCGCCAAGGTGTGTCTGTACCTCAAGCGGCTGGACGATGTCGATCGCGGCGTGCTGCGGGAACTTGTCTGCAGAAGTGTTGCCGACATGCGCGCGCGGTATCCGCAATAACCAAGCCGGAGGACGCTCGGTGCCCAACTTCATGACCGGCTCGTGCCAGTGCCGCAATGTGCGCTACCAGTGCACGGCCGGACCGAAGTCGATCTATGCGTGCCACTGCACCGAGTGCCAGCGGCAGTCCGGCAGCGCGTTCGGTACGTCGATGCTGGTGCCGCGCGAAGCATTCTCGTTCACGCATGGCGCACCGCGGACGTGGGTGCGCACGTCCGAGAGCGGCCGCAAGGTCGAATGCCTATTCTGTCCCGATTGCGGGACGCGGCTCGTGCATCTGCCGCAGCACAGTCCCGCCATGGCGATCATCCGGCCCGGCGCGCTCGACGATACGTCCTGGATCAGGCTCGCCGGGCATATCTGGACGCGGAGCAAGCAGCCTTGGTTCGAGGTGCCGGCGGGTCGCATCACCTACGAACAGCAGCCGCCGGATTTCTCGCGCTTGATCGAAGCCTACGGCGCGATGGCGCAGGCCTGAGCCGGCGCTCAGACGGCCGCGATCGCTTCGACCTCGACGAGGAAGTTCGGATTGGCGAGACCGCGCAGGACGCACAATGTGCTCGCGGGTGGTGTCGTGCCGAACCAGGTCGACAGGATGCCGCGCGCCTTGGGTACGTCGTTCGGGTCGACGATGTAGATCGTGACCTTGGTGACGTCGGCGAACGTCGCGCCGCCTGCGGCAAGCGCTTTGCCGAGATTGTCCATCACCATTCGTGCCTGGGCATCGAAGTCGCCGGGCGGCAGGACGGTGCCGTCCGGCGCGGCGGCGACTTGTCCGGCACAGAACACCAGGCGCTTCGCCTCGTCGGCCGTCACGACATGGCTGTAGTTCGAGAACGGTTTGTGGATGCCGGGTGGGTTCGTGCGGGTGAGCTTCGCCATCGACGTTTCCTCGCCGTGAGAGTGGCCTGGAGCATCATCCGGTCGGAGGGAAGCGCTTCGGCGACATTCCGTTCGAACGAAGATGCTCGAGATGAACCGGAGTTGAGCGGTTCCAACCGATCAGTCGACCGGCAGAGAAGATCACGCCCGATCGCATATTGCTCCAACGGCGCAGGAATGGAACGCCGATTCAACGCTTGCCGAAACGTGTGACCTGGGCGTGTTGGGGTGAAGGCTGCCGCGGCGGCGGAACCTTGCCCGAGATCGCGACGCGCGTGTGCTCGGATGCAGCGCGTTCAACGGCATCGAGTGCGGAGCGAAATGACGTGGGGATGCCATCTACGCTCGCAGCCAGCGCGTTGCCGAGGGGAGCGTTGAAGTTCACTTCCGGATCGGGCTCTTCCGGCTTGCGGCTCATGACGCCCATCTGCTGCAGAACCGCGGCGATGATGACGACGAGGCCGAGGATCAGCCACATGACGCCCGTGCGATAATTGTGCGGACTGGACCAGTAGTTCGGGACCGGCGGCAGATCTCTCATGCCTGTGACATAGAGCAGGGCGCGAAGCTGCTGGTCGTTCAACGGAACGTGCGGCTGGCCCTCTGCGATGAAGCCGACCCATTCGCCGCCGGTGCAGCCCTTGAAGAGGTAGCCGAGGTGGACATTCCGTTCGCGCAACTGGAGAACATGCCGGCCTTCGAGCCCGCGGGGATAGTATACGTCCATGACCTTGATCAGAGACTGTCCCGTGCACGGAATAATACTCGCGTAGGCATTGCCGGCCAGCATCGAGGAACCGACGAGCATCGCAAAGGCGGCAATGACTGCGCGCAGCATGACTGCTCTCCTAATTTGATAGTGGCAGAATAAGGGCTAATTGTTGCTGGCTGATTTACCCGACCGTCCACGCGTCCATCGCGATCGAGGGAGGGCTGGAGTGATGAAGTCCGATGCAACCGCCGTCTCGAAACGGAACAGGTGAACATGCCGATCGATCTCGACGCCTATCTGACGCGCATCGAATACACCGGGCCTCGTCTGCCGACGCTCGCCGTGCTGCGGGCGTTGCATGCCAGCCATCCGCGAGCGATAGCGTTCGACAGCCTCGATCCGTGGCTCGGACGGATGGTCTCACTCGATCCCGCTGCGCTCGAGGCGAAGCTCGTGGCGGGGCGGCGTGGCGGGTATTGCTATGAGCACAACACGCTGTTGTGGGCGGCGCTGTCGGCGCTCGGCTTCGAAGTGCAGGGGCTGTCGGCGCGGGTGTTGTATTCGACGCCTCCCGGTGGCGGCCGGCATCCGCGCAACCACATGCTGATGAAAGTCGAAACGCCGGACGGACCTCATATCGCGGATGTCGGCTTCGGGGGGCTGACGCTGACAGGCCCCTTGCTGCTCGAGGCCGACCTGATTCAGCAGACGCCGCACGAACGGGTTCGGTTGAAGCGAGAGGGTGGTGACTGGGTGCTCGAAGCAGAGACCGGCGACACGTGGCGGGCGATGTATCAGTTCGGACTCGATGAGCATATCGCGCCGGACTACGAGGTGGCGAACTACTACATGTCGACGCATCCGCGCTCGCCGTTCGTGGTGCGGCTGGTCGCGGCGCGGCCGTTACCGGGGCGACGGCTGGCGCTGGCGAACAATCAGATGTCGGTGCATCACGTGAACGGACCGACGGAGAAGCGGACGATCGATAGCGTGGGCGAGTTGGAGCGCGTGCTCATCGAGGAGTTCGGGATCGCGCTGCCGGACGATGCGCGATTAGCCGCGAAGTTGCGCGAGGTCGTCGAAGGGGCGTAGGGCGGGTTAGCGGAGCGTAACCCGCCGGGTTCAGCGCAAGATGATGGCGGGTTACGCAGCGGAAGTTCGCTGCTAACCCGCCCTACGGGGCGATCATGAATCGTATCTCGTGCGGGTGAGGAAGCGATGCATCTTCAACGGCGAGGCCCACACGCTCTCGTGGGCTTGCAGGAGATAGGGCAACGCTATCGCGCGTTCCTGCACGATCCTCTCGTACTCGGGAATGAAGCTCTTCATCATTCCGCGGACTTCGTCGCGCAGAGCGGCCTCGTCGATCGTCGTTACCTTGCGGTTCTCGATGACGACGCGGCCGTCGATGATGACGTGATCGATACCTCGGCCGGTCTCGGTATAGACGAGTTGGCGCGCCGCGCTGTTGTAGGGCAGGTAGGCGGTGTCGTTCAGATCGAGCAGCACGAGGTCGGCCTTGTAGCCGGGCTTGATCGCGCCGAGCCTGTCGTCGAGAAGTGCGGAGCGTGCGCTGCCGAGTGTGGCATTGCGGAGCGCTTCGCGGGCGAGCGGTGGGCCGGGCGCTGGATCGCTGACGGCGGCCAGCATGCAGTACGCCTTCATCGACTGGAACATATTCTGGACGTCGCTGCCCGAGCAGTTGTCGCAACCCAGGCCGACGCGCATTCCTGCTTCGCGCATGTCGAGGATCGGTGCTACGCCGCTTTTCAGCTTCATGTTGGAATTGTGATTGAGAACCGCGCCGGCGTCGGCCGCGGCCATCATGTCCATCTCCTCGCGCGTGATCCAGACGGAATGAGCGATGTTGAGCCGACGGTTCAGCATGCCGCACGATTTCATGTAGTTCATGAAGGAACCGCCGTGCTTGGCATAAGCCTCGCGGGCGATCAGGGCCTGTGCGCGCGTTTCGTAGACGTGGGTATAGATCGGCAGATCGCGGCGTTCGGCGAGATCGGCGCACATCTGGAGCAGTTCGGGTGAGGAGCGCTGCGGTGCGAACGGTCCGCAGGCCCAGTGCAGCGTTCCAGCAGCCGGGCGGCGGCGAATCTGGGCGTCGAGGAAATCGATCTGCTCGCGTGCGGGGCCGAGCGTCTTCGTGCCGAGCATTTCCTGGATGTCGGGGGGAAGCAGGTTGCTGTTGCGGATCATGCCGACGGCCGGGATATCGGAGACCATCGGTGAGAACACGACGCGCTCGCCGATCTCGGCGTAGGCGTCGAGAACCGTGTCGATGTTGTCCTCGCTGAACGGGATCAGGCCGAGCATGTCCTGCAGCGTCGTGATCCCGCAGCGCATGGCTTCGAGCGCGCCGACGAGCGTGCGCAGGCGCACCTCCTCCTTGCTGCGATTGCCGCCGAGCGGCAGCGTGTAGAGCAGCCAGTATTCGAGCGGCAATTCCTCGAACAGGCCGCGGCACAGCGTATCGTGGGAGTGATAGTGGGCGTTGATCAGGCCGGGAATGACGATGTGGTGGCTGGCATCGAGGATCTTGGCGCCGGCCGTCCGTTGCTGGGGGATGTCGGCGCCGACAGCGGAGATGGTATCGTTCTCGATCAGAATGTCGGCGGCGGCCGGCTTATGAACATCGCCATCGTGATCATAGACGAGCCCGCCTTTGACGAGAACCTTGCCTGCCACGCGTCTTCTCCTGTCGCTTGACGTTTCGATATCGATCGAGACGTCAAGCTAAGCAGAATTCTGCGGAATGGCCATTGCGGAAATCGCTCGGATGGAGCGCGATTTCATCGAACCGGGATCGAGCTTCCGGCAAGCCCTGCTCGATGATGGGATTTGCCGGGATGCGATCACTTCTGCTTGGGCTCTATCGCCTTCTTGACCATGTCGACGACGGGCTTGGGGGTCGAGAGGATTCGCTTGACGATTTTCTCGAGCTCCGTGCCGGGAGCCGGTTGGAGGTCGAGCTTCAACATATTCGCCTTGGCCAGGATCTCCGGGTCCTTGATGCCGGCATCGAAGGCGGCGCGCAACGCCTTGGCGCGGTCCGCGGGAATGCCGGGGGAGCCCGCCAGCGAGCGGCCCATGAGGGAGCCGGCGGAGACGAGGTCGATGGCGAGCTTGTGATCGGCGTCCTTCACCAGTTCGTTGGCATTGGGCACATTCTCGAAGCCTTTGGCGCGGCCGAGGCCGACCTGCACCAGATGAGCGATCTTGTTCTCCTTGACCCAGTTCGCCTCGGTGACGGCCCAACTCACGATCGTGCCGCCGCGGCCCATGATCTCACCGCGCTCCATCGCGAGGTTCTGCTCGGGAATGCCGCGGTAGCCGAGCACGACCTTGAACTTGGTGCCGATGAGCTGATTGAGCAGGATCGGCAGGTGATATTGGTACGAGCCCTGGCCTGTAGAGCCGAGCACGACCTCCTTCTGCTTGGCCTCTTCGATGGTTTGCGCGGGCGAATTCGCACGCATCACAGTCAGTGAAGAGTTGAGCGGCGAGAATTGCCCGATCATCAGGAACTGCGCCAGATCATAGCTCACGCCCGTAACGCCGAGCACCTGGTTCTGGGGCGCACTGCCGTGCAGGCTTATGAGGGCCGTGCCGTCTTTCGGCGAGCGATTGGCGATGTAGTTGGTAGAAACCGCGCCGCCACCGCCGGTCATCAACTGGGTTATGACGGTGGGATTGCCGGGCAAGTGCTTCTGCATGATCTCGGCGCCGAGGCGGCCGTAAAGATCGTAGGTGCCGCCCGGGCCGATGGGCACCAGGACCGTTATGGTCTTGCCTTTGTAGAATTCGGCGACGGGGTCGGCTTCGGCCGCTCGGGGAAGCAGGAGCGCCGCGAGAGATGCGGCAAAACCGATCGCGAACGATCGATGGGCGCGGTATTGCATAGTTTCACTCCCCAATTCACGACTGGCTCGGCCGGCATCGTATTGGGGCGCAGCTGCTCATGTCCAGTGAGGCGTGGCGCTGTGCGGAGGACTACGGATGGATTACTCGATCGGACTTTGAAGTGCGCCGCCAATGCACTTGTAGTCGCGTCGATTTCTCATCAGCCGTGAGCGGGTCCTCAAGGTTCCACATCCGGCGGAACGATGGGCGCTGGGGCCCTATCGACCCGACTTTTTGGTTTCTCGCGGCCAGTGGCTTGACCTGTCGAAGGGGGATCACTCGCAGGGAAGGAATCCTTCAGCGTCTCGTCGAGCTTACGGTCCTGTTCGATCTTCTTGTCCGAAGGAGGAGAATCGTCGCGTTGGCTTTGCGGATTTCCGGGCTTCTTGTAATCCATCTGGATTGCTCCAACAGCCGAGGTGTGCCGTTGGAGTGAACTTTCGATTGGCGCGAAGGTTCCGATGGTATCGTTTGCGCATGACCGAGCGGACTTCGGTTTCTCTTCGGAGCGGAAGAACGACCTCCAACTCCGACCGTGGACGGCCGCAATAGTTTGGAATAACTCGAGGCGGTGACGCCAATTGTTCGTCACGGCCTGCTATAGAGTTGGCATGAGCATCGACGAAACCTATATGCGGCTCGCCATCGAGGAAGCCGAACGGGCAAAGGCGAGCGGTGAGTTGCCGATCGGGGCTGTCGTCGTGTCGCCGGCGGGCGTCGTCGCGCGCAACAGGTGCCGAGAGGCGGCCGAGCAAACCGTGCTGGCGCATGCGGAAATGCATGCCGTGAACGACGCGTGCAAGGCGCTGGGGCGGAACGTGCTGAGCGACTGTACGATCTACTGCACCAACGAGCCGTGTCTGATGTGTGCGGCGGCGATCTTCCAGGCCAAGATTTCGCGTGTCGTGTTCGGCGTGGCACGCAGCGACCAGCCGGAGTTCTTCCGGGCACGGAATCTGCGCATCGGACATCTGGCGGCGGATTCGGGCTATCTGCCCGAAATCGTCGAGGGCGTCATGCGGGACGAGGTGCTGGCGCTGTTCGCCGGTGTCGTGCGCAAGTGAAGTTCGATCGCTGATCCGCTCAGGCTACCTCTCGCATCAGGGCGAACAAATCTTTCTGGCGCTCGAAGCCGAAGCCGGTCCAGTCGCCGACGCGCAGCACGCCGTCGCGGAGCTCGAGGTCGTCGGCGTAGCCGGAGAATACGCCGAACGCGTCGGGGTAGGCTTCGCACATGCCCAGGCCGAAGCCGGCAGAGAAGTTCAGCGACATCATGTTGCCGCCGTGGGGCAGCACGTCGTTCGCGGTCCAGCCCATCGGTTGCAATGCCTTGAGCATGCGCGCCAGCGTGCCGATGCCGTAGCTCTGCGGCGAGTCGCACTGGATGATGTCGCGACCGGGCCGCATGCCGCCGTAGCGTGCGAGATTGACGACGTCCTCGACGCTGAACAGGTTTTCGCCTGTCGCGACCGCGCCGCCGTAGGCTTCGATGAATTCGGCGTTGCCGCGATAGTCGACGGGGTGGGCCGGCTCCTCGAACCAGCGCAGGCCATAGGGCTTGATCGCCTGGGCGTATGCGGTGCGGCGGTCGGGGCCGATGCCGCAATTGGCGTCGAGGGCGAGCCGCGCGGGATCGCCCAGGAGTTTCAGGACGGCTTCGATGCGGGCGATGTCCTCGGCGAGCGGGACGCCGCCGACCTTGATCTTGATGAGGGTGTAGCCCCAATCGAGGTAGCGGCGGACTTCGTCGAGGAGTTGCGGGATGCCTTTGCCCGGTAGATACCAGCCGCCGCCGACGTAGCAGAAAATGTCGCGTGAGATTTCGCCGCTACGATAGCGGTCGGCGATCAAATGATAGGCGGGCACTTCGGCGATCTTGGCGACGGCGTCCCAGATCGCGACCTCGATGGTGCCGATGCCGACGGAGCGCTCCATGTCGCCGCCGGGCTTCTCGCCGACCATCATCGCGGCGAGCACGGCATCGGGATCGAAGCGGGCCGGATCGATCGAGAGGCTGTCGGCCGCCTGTGCCTTCATCACCCTGGGTGCGAGGCGGTCGCGAATCTGCGCGCCGCAGGCATAGCGTCCGGTCGAGTTGAAAGCGTAGCCCGTGACGAGTGCACCGCCACGGACGACATTGGTCGTCACGGCGACGATCGAGGTCGTCATCTCGTCGAACGAGAAGGCGGCATTGCGGAGCTTGCTTTCGAGCCGAACGGCGCTTTCGCGGATCTCGGTGATGCGCATCGTGGCTCCTGTCGGTGGGCGGGCGGCATGGCGGGGCAGTCGCAGGCACCAGTCAGTGGCGACCGGCGTCGGGAGCATATCGGCTACACGTGCGACGTGTGAATTGCATTCACGAATTTTGTGCTTTGCGGGCGGAGCGAACCACGTGCAGATAGCGGCGGGAAAAGTTGCTGCACGGAGCTTCTGAAGGAAATGGCACAATTTGCTCGTTCGGCGGCTCTGATCGCCTGTCTCGGCATTGCGTCGACCGGAGCCGATGCGCAGGAATTCGCCGCGAAGACCGTGACGATCGCGATCGGGTTCGCTCCGGGCGGCGGATATGATGTCTACGGCCGGTTCCTCGCCCGGCATCTCGGCCGGCATCTGCCCGGACAACCTCAGGTCATCGTGCAGAACGTGCCGGGCGCGGGCAGTCTCAATCTCGCCAACGTGACCGCGAACACGGCGCCGGCTGATGGATCGCACATCGCGCTCATCAACTCGGCGGCGGCGCTGGAGCCCGCGCTCGGCAATCCGGATGCGCGCTTCGAGACGCGCGGATTGCGCTGGGTCGGCAACATGAACCGGGACGGGGTGGGATGTGCGGCTTGGACCGCGTCGGGCATCTCGACCTGGGACGACGTGGTCAAGAAGGGGGCGAGGTTCGGTGGCGTCGGGGCGGCTGGAACGTCCTCGCAGCATTCCTACTTTCTGAAGCGCGTGCTCAATGCGCCGATCCAGGTGATCACGGGCTATCGCGGCAGCAACGAGGTCAATCTGGCGATGCAACGCGGCGAGGCCGACGTGACGTGCGGCCTGTTCGTCTCGTCGATGCGTGGTCCCTATCGGCAGAACTACGAAGCGGGCAAGCTGAGGATGGTGATCCAGTTCGGGAAGGTGCCGGAGCCGTATTTCAAGGATGCCGTCAGCATCTACAGTTTCGTCACCTCGGCGGAGGATCGAGCAGCGACCGATTTCGTATTCGGCCAGGCGGAGATTTCACGGCCACTGGCTTTGCCGCCGACCACGCCGGGGGCTATCGTCGAGATCTTGCGCCGCGCGTTCGATCGCGCGGTGAAGGATCCGGATATGCTTGCCGAAGCTGCCAAGTCGATGCTGCAGCTCAACGCGGTTTCCGGTGAAGAGACCGAGAAGGAGTTCGCGGTGTTCGCCAGCGTCTCGCCGAAGGTGGTCGAGCGCGTCAGGGCGGCGATAAGGCCTTGAACGAACGTGGGCTGGGGTTCTATCGATCCGATGCGCGCATAGAACCAGGGAGAGGCGGACATGCCGGGGCCGATCAAAGTCGCCGTGATCGATGATTTCCAGCATGTCGCCGGGTCGCTGGGGGACTGGGGGCGGTTGAAGCCGGGTGCGGAGACGACGATCTTCACGGACAACGTGACGGAGAAGGCGCTCGTCGACCGTTTGGCGCCATTCGACGTCGTGATGGTGATCCGGGAGCGGACCAAGTTTCCGCGTGAGCTGATCGACAAGCTGCCCAACCTGAAGCTGCTGATCACGGCGGGCATGCGCAACCTGGGCATCGATCTCGACGCCTGCCGGGCGCGCGGTGTGGTCGTGTGCGGCACGGATACCGGCAGCTCGCCGACATCCGAGCTTGCATTCGGGATGCTGCTGGCGCTTTCGCGGAACATCGCGGCGGAGCAGGATTCCTTGCGCGCGGGAGGGTGGCAGACGCCGCGGCTCGGCTTTGGTGTCAAAGGGCTGACGCTCGGGATTCTCGGCCTGGGGCGTCTCGGGGCGATCATGGCGGGCTACGGGCGTGCGTTCGGCATGAACGTGATCGCGTGGAGCCAGAACCTGACCGCGGAGCAGGCGGCGGCGGCCGGTGCGCGCCGCGTGGAAAAGCCGGAGCTGTTCGCGCAATCCGATTTCGTTTCGCTGCATCTCATTCTGAGCGAGCGGTCGCGCGGTATCTTGGGGGCGCCGGAGCTTGCGCAGATGAAGCCGGGCGGGTTTCTGATCAACACCTCGCGGGCCGGATTGATCGACGAGGCGGCGCTGATCGCTGCGTTGAAGGAAGGGCGGATCGCAGGTGCGGCACTCGACGTGTACGAGCGCGAACCGCTACCGGCGGATGCGGCCATCCTGTCGGCGCCCAACACGCTGCTGACGCCGCATCTGGGGTACGCGACGCGGGAGACCTATGAGATCTATTTCCCGCAAGCGGTGGAGGATATCGAAGCGTGGCTTGCGGGGCAGCCCAAGCGGGTGATCTCGTAAGAGGACTACTTTTCTTCGACGACCTCGAACAGTCCCTCGGCCTTCATCACCACGTCATAGCGGCCGCGCTCGTCGAGTGTCTTGTTCCACTGGGCGAGCTGAAGAAGCCATTTGTCGGCAACGGAATAGCGGAACGCCTTGCCGGTGCGCTTGTGGCGGATGACGGCCACCGCCATCGATCCTTCGGGCGCCTTCTGAGGCGATATCGTCAGTGAGCGCTGGCCGGGGCTGGCGGTCGTGGCGATCATGATGCCGTCGGATACGCAGGCGCACGGAGCCTTTACGCTGTCATAGTAGGTGACGGTGAGATCGCGTGGCCCGGCCTCGAGCCGTTTCACGGCGTCCTGACCGATGCGGATGCCGACGGGGATGAATGTGCCGAAGCCACCGTGCACGCGGCGGCCGAGTGTGATCCATTCGTCCGGCGTCTGCTGGGCAGCAGCGGGAAGTGCGGCCGTCGAGGCGAATGCGGCGAGGACGATTGCGGAAAAAGGACGCCTGGAGATCATCAGAGGCTACTTCTTGCGTTTGGAGGGCGCGGGCGTTGCCGCGGGCTTCTGCGTCGCGAGGTAGATCGCGAGCGCATCGACCTGGTCGTCGTTGAGCATCTGGGCGACGGAGTTCATGACCGCGTTGTCGCGCGCTCCGGTCTTGTAGAATTTCATCGTCGTCCGGAAGTAGTCGACCTCGAGACCATAGATGACCGGGATGTTCTGGCCCTTGCCGTCAGGGCGGTGGCAGGTCGTGCACTCCTGAGAGAGATGCTTGCCGTAAGCGAGCTTCTGCTCGTCGGCCCATGCAGTGGAAGACAAACGGGTGATGCCGGTCTGCCATCCGGTGAGCACAAGGCCGAGCGTCAAGAATGTCACCGCTCGCATCGTCCCATCTCCGCCCGATCCGTTCAGCTCTCGATTGGAGCCGTATGGGTTGAAACTAAACATGCAATCGGGCTGTATCAAGGAATATTCAAGGATCGCAATGTCTGATTATCGCCGATAGCTTTCGGCAGGTGGGCGTTCGGTGCGTCTGGTCAGCTCGGCGAGGATGTCGCGGATACGCACGGGCTTTGCCTCGACGAAGGGCAACGGTCGGCAGATGTCGAGAGCGGCGACGCCGATGCGCGCGGTCAGGGCGCCGTTGAACAGGCCTTCGCCGAGGCGGCGCGACAGCCGGCGTGCGAGATCCTGACCGATGAACTGGCCGATCAGGTCGTCGGTCAAGGCGACGCCGCCCGTCGCCAGGATGTGGACGAAGACCATGCGTGCCAGACGAAGGCTGCCGACGAAGCCGGGACGTCCGCCGTAAACGGTGGCGAGACCCCGCAACAGGCGCAGGTTCTCGAGAAGGACGAATGCGACCGCCAGGAATGCAACGGGAGACATCGCCGTCACGAGACTCACGCGTTTCGCCGATGTGAGGATCAGGCGTCGTGCCTCGGTGTCGAGCGGCGCCATCAGCTCACGATCGGCCAGGGCAAACAGATCGCCGGGATCACGGACGTCCTGCTCGTGCTCGGCGAAACGCGCGGCTGCCCAAGCGAGGTTGGTACGTCCGCCGATGATGCGGCGCATGCGTTTGACGAGTTGGCGTTCGGTGGTCGCGTCGCGGGCGCGCAGGGCCGCCTCGGCCGCGGTGCGCAGGTGGGCGAGGCGGCCGAGCCGCATCAGGCCGACCAGTTCACGCATCGCCAGGACGAAGGCTGCGAGGGCGGCGAGGCCGAGCAGGGACCAGCCGGCGATCCCGACCCAGTCCGAGCGCGCTAGAACATCGGAGACGAAGCTGGCGAACGCGAGACCGGCGGCGAGGCCGACGAGGCCGGTCAAGGTCGCGACCAGCAAGGACAGCCAGCCCGGGCGGAAGCGCCTTGCGGCCTGCGCGTCGGGAGAATTGGCCGGCGCATCATCCTCCGTCCGGGCAGCGGCCGATGTTTCCCTGCGCGCGGCTTCCTTGTCCGGGGGGCGGCCTGTCGGCGTCATCGCCGGGGCGGCTGAAGGCGTCTCGACGATCAGCGAGGGGTCGGTCACGTCGAAGACGAGCGGCGCGCGTCTGGCGGGCTTGGGGTCGCTCGGCTGGGTCATGCGAGGCGATCTCCCAGCAGGTGCTGCAACGCCTTGTCCAAGCGGATGTGGGGCCAGGGGCGAGGTTCGATGGTTTCGCTTTCAGAGGCGAGACGCGGTGGGCGGAAGCGGACGAGACTGAGCCCCAAGCCCGACATATCCGAGGCGGTGCGGGCGGCGGCCAGCGCGGCACGTGGATCGGCGTCGAGATCGCCGGGGAAGATCGCGATCTCGCTGCGGCCGTCGAAGGTGCGGCTTGCGAGGCGTTCGCCGGCGAGGGGCACGCCCTTGATGCAGGCCAGCATCTCACCGCCGTGGCGTGCACGTGCTTCCGTGGTGGCGCGGAGCGAGGCGAGCGCGATGGTCCGGATGTCGGCGCCCGCGGTTTCGGCGCGACGGGCGGCGTTCTCGACGATCAGCGACAGCAAGGCTTCGAGGCGGTCGTGGCTGTCGGCTGGAAGATGGTCGGCTTTGGTGGCGGCGAAGACGATGCGATCGATGCGGGCGGGCAGGAAGGCAGAGAGCCATCGTCTCGATCCTGGGCGAAATGCCACGAGAGCGGATTCCAACGCATGCGAAAGATCGTCGATGGCGTGTGCGCCGCGGTTCAATGCAGCGAGCGCGTCGACGAGGACGATCTGGCGGTCGAGGCGGTTGAAGTGATCCTGGAAGAATGGGCGCACGAGCCGCGTGCGGTAGCTTTCGTAGCGGCGCGCCATCATCGCGGCTAGGCTGCCGGCGGGGATCGCGGCGTCTGGCGCCAGATCGAGCGGCGCGAAGGCCAGGAGGGGCGAGCCTTCATGATCGCCCGGCATCAGAAAACGGCCGGGACCAACCGTCGACAAGGCAGGTTCGGCGGCGCGGGCCGATGCGAGGTAAGCGGTGAAAATCTCCGCGGCGCGCATCGCGACGGCTTCATCGGCTGGCGCACCCGGCTGCAGGGTCGCGCAGAACTTCAGCCAGGCTTCCGCCGCCTTCGAGCGAACCGGGGCGCGCGCGAGCGCCATCGCTTCGACGGACCATTGCTGATAGCTGCGATCGAGTAGCGCGAGATCGAGCAGCCATTCGCCGGGGTAGTCGATGATATCGATGTGCAGGCGCGATGGCCCCATGAAAGCCAGCGGCGAAGTTCCCTTGAACGTCAGCGTGACCCGAAGTTGTGAGATGGCGCGGGTGCTTTCGGGCCAGGAGGGCTCGGGCGCGCAAAGTGCGGCGAGGTGGCGCTCGTAGTCGAAGCGTGGGATTTCGTCGTCGGGTTGCGGGGTCAGCTCGGCGCTTACGACGCGGCCTTCGGCATAGGCGGCCAGGAACGGCAGGCGCCCGCCGCGAATGAGATTGCGGACGAGGGACGTGATGAAGACGGTCTTGCCTGCGCGCGCGAGGCCCGTCACGCCGAGCCGCAGCGTCGGTGTCGTCAGATCGCCCAGGTAGTCACGCGTCGTGCGCAGCGCATCGAGCGGCGCCAACGCCAGATCAGACAGGCGCACGGAGCGGTTCCTGTTGTTCAACAGCCTGCAAAGTGGCGCACGTCGAGGTTGAGATCAAGGGCCGGACAACGCCCGGAATTGCAGTACAGGCGGCGCACGGTTCCGTCGCTGGCTTCTGCAATGACGTTCCCAGGATCTATTGACGTGTCTGATAGAGCGTGAATTCGCCGGCGGTGACGCGACGGGCGAGCCCTTGCGTCATCTCGGCCACGGTGTTCTCGCCAAATGCCGCAACGAGATCCGTCAATGCGGCGTAGATCGCAGCATACGCCATCAATTCGGGCGCAACTCCGCTCTCGGCTCCCTCTTCCCAGGCCTCGAGTATGAGACCCAAGGCTTTGAGAGTGCTGTCGTCCTTCTTTACCAGCTCGCTGACGTCCATCGAAATCCTGCCCCCGGCGTCGCCTGTCGCGCACCTTAACGCAGCGCCTACCGCTCCCAGTGCTGCGTGGTGCCATATCATGCGGCTGCACGTCGAGTGTGTTCTGCAACAAGTCACAGTAAACAGGGATCAGCCACGACGACGGGCGAGGGATGTGGAAATGCCGGAACCGTCCGTGGCCGGCTCATGTGGTTTCAAGGAATGCTCTTCAACAGCCCGTCCGAAAGCTGAACGCCTTCGCTCATGAAGCGACTGATCGCAGTCTGCGCGGTGGTGGTGCAGATCTTGTGCGTCTTGCTGTAGCTGGAGTAGCCCTGGTTGAAGCTGCGCGTGAGACGCGCGCGCCGGAGTGCATTCGATCCTTCGGCTTCGATGATCTCGTGCATGCGCTCGCGCCAGACCTGGCCCTCATTGGCCCCGCAGAGCTCACGCAAGTAGTGCACGGCGCCGAGAATTTCCGACAGTCGCAACAGGCGATCGTCGTAGGGTTTGTCCACGCCTTGTGCGTTCACTGGCGACGCGGCGGCGGCTGCCACGAAGCACAGCGCTGCGGCTCGTATGGCGCTTCTCGCGACCGCACGATTCTGGTGGATCGACGGTGTCGCGCAAGGTCTGGGCACAATTGGCATTCTGGGCACGCGGGCCTCGGCTGATCCGGATGAGCGGAATCGACTGAACGAGCACCTCGTTTATCACGCGGAAAGCAGGCTTGAAAATGTCTCTTGGACGCCGGTCGATCGTGCCGGCACGCTTTCACTCCCCCGGAGTCAACTCGACGAAACACCGTCGCCACGAATGCGGCGGTACGCTTCGTGGATCAGGCGGGATGCACCGCCGGTCAACTGGTAGGACGGTAATTCGTCCAGCGTGACGAAGCGCGCATCCGAAATGTCGGTGGCGGCGCACGGCTCGCCGGGGCCGCACGTGCCGTAGTAGACACAGATCACGAAATGGAGCTGGACGTTGCCTTCGTCGTCGGCCTGGATGACGTCGTGAACGTCGAGAACGCCGTGGAGATCGACCCGAAGGCCGGTCTCCTCCATGATCTCGCGGGCGGCCGCGGCCGCGGCAGTTTCGCCGGGTTCTATTTTTCCACCCGGCAGGCTCCAATATCCCTGGCGGGGGCCGCCGGCGCGTTCGGCGATGAGGATGCGGTCGCCTCGGAAGATCGCCGCACTGGCTGCCGCGCGGGGCCAGATCACTGCGGGCGGAGAAGTGTGCGTCGGGATGGCGCTGGTCATGCGATGCTCGTTGCTCGTCTGTGAGGCGGTCGCTGGATCGATCTTCGATGCGGTCCAGCCTACAGGAAGTCGGCGATTGTGGGAGGTTGCAGATGGCGGTGAGCGGGAGTGAGCCTTTCGCATTCGATCTGCAGCGATTCCTGAGCGCTCAGGAAGGGGTCTATGAGCGCGCGTGCGCCGAGATCGCGGCGGGACGAAAGCAGAGCCACTGGATGTGGTTCGTGTTCCCGCAAATCCTCGGACTCGGCTCAAGCCCGATGGCGAATCGGTACGGCATCGTGTCGCTGGCAGAGGCGACGGCATACGCCGCGCATCCGGTGCTGGGGCCGCGGTTGCAGCGGGCCGCGAAGCTGCTGCTCGGTGTCGAGGGGCGCACCGCCACCGAGATCATGGGGTTTCCAGACGATCTCAAGCTGCGCTCGTCGATGACGCTGTTTGCGCGTGCGACGGTCGACAAGCAGCTTTTCGTGGCGGTGCTCGATCGGTACTTCCGGGGTGTGGAGGATGCGGCGACGCTGCAACTCATGGGTGAAAGAGCACTCATCGGTGAAAGTTCACGGGCAATAGACAATGGAGGCCGGTGATGTGCTCGCGATATGCCCTGACCTCTCCGCCCGAGGCGGTGCGGCGCGCGTTCGGGCACGTCAACGAGATGGTCTATCCGCCGCGCTACAACATTGCACCGACGCAGCCGGTCGCGATCGTGCGGCTGGACTATGCCAAGCAAAGAGAAATGACGCTGGTGCGCTGGGGGCTCATTCCGTCGTGGGTGAAGGACCCGGGAAAAGTATCCGTCATGATCAACGCGCGGGCGGAGACGGCGGCCGGTAAGCCGTCCTTTCGGGGATCGCTGCGGCACAAGCGCTGTCTCGTGCCGGCCGATGCTTTCTACGAGTGGACGGGGCCGGCCGGTCGAAAGAGGCCCCACATGCTGCGGCCGGTCGACGGTGGTCCGATGGCGTTCGCGGGGTTGTGGGAGCACTGGCTCGGTGCGGACGGCAGCGAGATCGAGACGATGGCAATTCTGACTGTTCCGGCCAATTCCTCGGTCAGCCGGATCCACGATCGGATGCCCGCGATCCTGCGGCCGGATCGGTTCGAAACCTGGCTCGACGTGTCTTCGGGGCGGTCCAATGAGGCCGAGGCGATCATGGCCGAGGGGGTGCCGGACGACTTTCTCGAGATTTCGGAGGTGTCCAGATCGCTCAACAATGTTAGGAATGATGCTCCTGAAGTTCAAGAAATCGTTGGCAAAATGCTTCTTTAACCAAGTTGTCCCCAAATGGAGGGGCGGACCATCGCCACGATTCGGAGCGTGGCAGGTGCGGCGTTGACCAAGGTTCGTAGATGACGGGTCGAGTGGCTCGATTCGTGCATGAGAAGACGATATTCTGACGCAGTCAACACCTTGCCGTGTTTCAATGCCTAGCTCGTCGGCGAGGGCGTTATCGGCAAATCCGGCGGCGGGATAAAAGCGCGGGCAGCGCGAACCAGGGACTGGACATGGCCTACAGAGGTGACGATCTCGACTTGCGGACGCCGCAGTCGTGGAGCAGCGCAGGCCGCGAGGCTGGAGCTGGCGAGCAGGCGAACTGGTGGACGCGTACCGCCGTCTACAAGGGCGGACGCAGCGATCCGATCTGGGTCGACGACTACGTCATGGCCTGCTGCAATCATGCCTATGATCTCGCTTTGGCACATCGCGCGCCCGAAGTGCGGCTCGAACATCTGATCAACGCGCTGACGCTCAACGAACACGCCGCGCAGGTGCTCGAGGCACGCGGCCTCAGCGTCGCGTCGCTGCGCCGGGAGAGCGGTGCTGCGATCGCCAACGATATACCTGCTTCGACATCATCGGCGCTGCCGAAGCGGTCGGAAGGCATGGAGGAAGCGCTGCGGCTCGCTGCGGATCACGCTTATCCGCGCCGGACGCCGGTAACGGTCGATGATATCCTGCACGTACTCTTCGACATGAAGCGCGACCTGCCGGGCCTGCACCTGCTGCGCCGACACGCCAGCTCGTGGAGCGGGGGCGGCCGCAACGGTCCCGATCCGAGAGGACCCGACCTGCGGCTCGATCCGCTGCCGCATCTCAGCCGGCCGCAACCAACTCAGCGTCCGCGGTACGGTTCGGCCGGCGGACAGGACTATTTCGGCCAGTCGGCGCCGCGCGAGCCGGTGCGCGATCCGCGTCCGCCGGTGCGGGACCCGCAGCCGACGACGGTTGTCGACAGCTTCCAGGACGCACGCATCGATTCGCTGGAGCGGGCGGTGCGCGACCTCGGCGTAGATCTGGCGGACGACCGCAAGACCATTCGCACGCTGGTCGGCGACCTGCAGCGCACGACGGCCGCGCAGGCCGACGATACCGGTCGCTTCAGGGGCGGGCTCACGGATCGGCTGGCGGCGCTCGAGGATACCCTGCTGCGCTCGCGCAACGAGACATCGCAGCTTCCATCGGCGGTACTCGACCGGATCGATATGATCGAGCGGATGATCGACCAGAGGCTCGCCGATGTCGGCCGTAATCAGTCGGTTTCACCGGCTATTCTCGACCGGATCGCCGGCATCGAGCGGATGATCGATCAGCGGCTCGCCGACGTCGGCCGCAATCAGTCGGTCTCACCGATCGTGCTCGACCGGATCGCGGGTATTGAGCGAATGATGGAACGGTCGATGAACGACCCGGCGGGCCGGCCGGCCGGCCCGTCGCCGGCGCTGCTCGACAGGCTTGCCGTCATCGAGCGTGGGCTCGATGCGCGTCTGGCCGAAATCGGGCGGGCGACGTCGATGCTGGCAGATCGCTTGCAGGCCGTCGAGCATTCCGCGCAACGACCGGTGGAGGCGACGCTGTCACCTCTGGTGTCGCAGCGACTGGAAGCCATCACGAGCTTCGGTGGGAAGGTCGAAACGCTCGAGCGGACGTTCCAGCTCATCCTCGACCGGATGACCGGCGTCGAGCGCAAGCTCGCCGACTCCGTCGAAAAGCAGGTCAAGGTCGATCTCTCAGGGGTCGAGCGGCGGCTCGGCGAGATCGAAGGCAACGTCAAGATGTCCGTCGAGCAAGGGTTCGACATGAGCCCCGTGACGGAATTGCTCTCGGGCATCGAGGTGCGCGTGGCGGGTCTCGAGCGGACGATCGACAATCGCGCTTCCGAGACGGGGCGGACAGTGTCTTTCATCGGAGAGCGCCTGCGCTCGTTCGAGGAGACGATGGGCGGGCAGAAAGGTCAGACGTTCGACCGGCTCGACCAGCTCGAACGGTCGCTGTCGGCTTACGCCGAGACCAGCGTCACCGCTCGCGGGTCCTACGAGAACGATCTGAGCGAGGTGCACGAAGCGCTGCTCAAACTCAACGCGAACCAGCAGACGCTCGCGGGGGCTCTCGACCAGTGGCGTCTGGACAGCACCGGCGATCTCAGCGTCATCAACAACCGGTTGAAGGCGGTCGAAGAGACCGACCTGAAGAATCTGCCGCAACTCGAGATCATCGCCGGGCAGATTTCGGCGATCCATTCGACGCTGGCCAAGCGCGAGGTCCGCAAGAAGACTTTCCTCACGTGGTTGTTCGGCACCGACGAGTGGTATTCGTCCAGCTACGACACCAAGGACTGGCGCGCCCGGCAGGTCGAATCGTCGGTCCCCCGTGCGACGGAAACGGTCGTGATCCAGCAGCGGCCGACCCCGCCTGCTCCGCCGCCGGCGATCGTGCGCCGCTGAAGTACAACAGGATCGTTCGCAATTCTCGGGCCCCGTGTCACCGCGGGGCCCGTTTTCGTGTGTGCACGGCATGTTCGACGGGAGGTCCCCGCGGGCGAGCAAGTCTCTGGCGGACTGCACAACTTTGCCGAACTGAATGGTTGCGCGGTGATCGGCGGCGGACTATCAATCGAAGGTGGCCGGTTCGGGGGATTGCACCATCGAAGGAGCGCGGTGGGCGCTCTACGCGGGGAATGCAGGGGCGCGGTCTGGTATGAGTAGCGATTCCGACGGTTCCGGCCGTCCTGACGACATCGTCATCATCAAGCAACTCCTGCAAAAGCTGGAGGAAGTCGCCGCGCGCGATGCCGAGACGCCGCGCGAGGCGCCCGTCGGCGGGCCGGTCGCAGCGCGCGCGACTGGCGAGACAGCCGCGGCTGCCGGTGCGGCCGGTGCTGCTGGCGAAGAGCCGCCTCTGCTCGTGCTGAGATCGATCCGCAGCAGTCCTTCGACACCATCCGATGCGGTCGAGGTCGGGCCGTCGAACCGGCCGAATTCCTCGCGAGATCTGGTGCTCACTCCGATCTCGATAGACCTGGTGTCCAAGAATATGGAGGGCTTGCCTTCACCGATAGGGGGGCCTCCTCGGCGGCGGCGTTCGGGGCTGGCGGTGGCGATAGCTTCGTTCGTGCTCGGTATCGTAGCTGCCGGTGGGCTCATCGTTGCATTCGACCCATTCGGTCAGCGGGGCGGCCCCAAGGTTGCGCGGGCTCCGGAGCAGACGAAAGCGCCTGCAGCGGAGGCCGCAGCCGCAGCCGTGGACGGCGCCGGCGCGACGGCCGTCGAAACGTCGACGCGCAGAGCGCAGATTTCTACACCTGAGGCGACTGTTGCCGCGAAAACAGATGACACCAGGCCGGAGCCTGCTGCCTCGGATACTGCTTCGGGAACCACCGTCGTTGCTGCGAACGACGCCAAATCGCAAGAGGACGCGCGGCCTGTCGCCGATAAAGCCGCCGAAAAGGATGTCGCCGCTGGAGCGACGGACGCGGCCCGCGATCGCAAGACTGTCGACGCCGCGGAGCAGAGCGGCGCTTCGGCTCCCCCTCAATCCAGCCCGGTTGCATCCAGCCCGGCTGCCGACAAGCCCGTGCTGCGGATGGCCTCCAAGGTCGAAATGAGAGCCGGTGAGCGCCGCTCGATGGATATCAGTGTCGATGGACCAGCCGACGTGGTGCCGCGGCTGCTCGTCGTGTTCCGGCAGGTACCGGGCTGGATGACCTTCTCGAAAGGAGGGGCGATCGGCAACGATATCTGGCTGCTGCCGGCGCCCCAGGTGCGCGATCTCGAAGTCGAGGTCAGCGACGGTGCGAACGGCGCTGCAGACGTCAAGGTTCAACTCGCACGGGTGGACGGCAGTATTCTGTCCGAAACGACGGTGTCGTTCACAGCAGCCGCTCGAGAGGCGGCCGCTGTCACTGCGGGGCTGCAATCGCAGGTCGGAAACGAGGCGACGATATTGCGCTTGCAGGCGCGCGGCGAGCTTCTGCTCGACACGGGAGAAGTGGAGGCGGCGCGGACGCTGCTGCGAACGGCGGCTGAGGCCGGCAGCGTCGCAGCAGCGTTGCGGCTGGCTGAAACATACGACCCGGCGGAGATGCAACGCTTCGGTATGGGCGAACGCACCGCCGATGTCGGTCAGGCGGTTCGCTGGTACGAGCATGCTCAAGCGCTGGGCTCGCCGGTTGCGGCGGCGCGGCTCATCGCACTCGGGCGGCGGTGATCGCTATGGCGGGGGCGGGCCGCCACATCGCCGTGGTGATCGGTCCGGTATCGGGCTCCTCGATCACGCGCGGTTTTCTTCGGCTTCTTGCAGTCGTGATCCTGGCGCTGGCCGGCGGGGTGTTCGTGGGCGATCCTGCACTGGCTCAACAGCCTGGAGCTACGGATCGCGCGTCTGCGGGACCAACGCTGCGGTCGCTGAACGTGGGGTTCGTGCGGCACGCGATCGGGGCGTGGGCCGGCAAAATCGGCGACGGCAGTTTCGATATGGCGACCGGGCGTACGATCCGCTGGTTTCCGCACGACACGGATTCGTCTCTCGTGGTGGCGCTGTCATCGGGGCGGCTGGACATCGGGTTGATCGGCGTCAGCGTGGCGGCCGCGGCGATCGCGCGCGGTCTCGACCTCAAGATCTTTTCGGTGATCTGCGGTACGGCCGAAAGCGAAGGGCTGATGCTGGGACCCACCGTCGCGCTGACGGCGGGAGATGCGAAGGGGCTTGCCGGGAAAGTCATCGCGGTGCCATTCGGGTCTACTCCGCATTTCAGGTTGCTGGAAAGCCTGCGGCGGTGGGGCGGAAATCTGTCATCTATTCGCGTGGTCAACCTGCAGACCCAGCAGATCGGCCAGGCCTGGTCGCGCGGTGAGATCGATGCCGTTGCTGCGTCGCAGCCGCTGTTGGCGGACCTCGAAAAGCGGGGGCAGTTGATGCCGCTCGTCAAGGCCGGCGATCATTCGACCCTGCTCGTGTTCGCGGCGACCGGAGAGTTCGTGCAGCAGCATACGGTTTTCCTGTCGCGGTTCATCGATGTCGTGGCGCGGGCCGATCAAGGGCATTCAGGGCGCGGGGTGGCGCCACTGGAAGACAGCGCGGCGTTCACGCCGCTTTCCATGCTGACGGGGCTCACGGCTGGCACGCTCGTCACGGCGATGGATCAGTATCGCCCGCCGACGATTGCGGAAATGGCTTCGACTGCCTGGCTCGGCGGTGGCGCTTCGGCGGGTATCGTCGCGCATCTCAAGGCGACGCTGGATGTCTGGCGGTGGGCCGGCCGCTCGAGCGGCATCGAGCCGGATCTGGTCGGCGCCGTCGCATTGGAGCCACTGCAGTTGGCGCTGAGCTACCAGCGCTGACGCCTTTCCGGATCAGGGTTTCGTGCGAAGGTTCTGGGCCAGCCGAGTAACGGCGCGGTTCAAGATCCGGCTGGTTGCGGCGCGGCGATCCGACCAGACCTGATCCACGAGGCGTTTCACTTCCGCGTCGAGCTTCGCGCCACCCGAAGCGATCCAGCGTTCGGCATGATCGGGAGCATCCGGATTGCGGCGCAGCTCGTCCACCTCGGCGGCCGTGACCATGGCGATGCCGGCGAAGCTGTGGCCGGCCTCGTGGCGGAGCCGGGCCTCCACCCGCATGCGGTCGCGATCGGTATTGAGGGCGTCGGCGAGGGTTGCGATCAACAGGCCGTTGCGGTGGAGGCGTTGGGCAACGGATTCCCAGGTCAGCGTTTCAGTGGCCTTCCACGCCTGTGTGGAGGCGGTGCACCAGATCGCGATGTTCGCCTGCCGGCAGGCTTCCAGGTTCACTCTGTCGAGGCGGAAGTCGCCCGATGCGAGACCGGGAGTGTCGATCAGCTCGAACAGCTTCAATCGCTCGGCGGAAAGACCGACGTGGAGCATTCGTGCGCGGCCGCTGACGGCCTCGTTCAGCGTGGTCGCGTCGAGCGGGCGGCGGATGCCGAGGCCGAGCTCTACCGTGATGGCGGGGTCGGGACTGTGGTGGACGCGGATGGGGATGCGGGTGTTGGCGTGGATGCTCGTCGGCAGGACGTCGGCGCCGATCAAGGCGTTCGCGAGCGTCGTCTTGCCCGAGTTGAACTCGCCCAGGAGCACAATGCGAGGCGGGCGAAGCAGACGGGCATGGAGCCGGCCGATCAGATCGGCCAGACGACGGGCGGGGGGCGAGGTCGCGGCGATCGGCTCGAGGCGCCGGCGTGTGGCCAGCAGTTCATCGGCGATCTCACAGATCAAGCCATTGCTCATAGTAGGGGCAGCCCGGATGAAAGCGCTTCGGGCTCATCCTTTCCATGAGGGATGCGAATACACAACAGTGGATGGCGACGTGTTCTGCGACGTTTGGGGCAAGGTGGCGTTTCAATCGGCGGCTCGATGGCACCGTCCGGCTGCGGGCAGCGCTCGTCGCGCGGCTGTCGAGGCGGGTCAATCGAGCGTCGATTTGCAGTAGGCCACGAGCCGGTTCAGCTCCTCCACCAACTCGTGAGCGGCGCGATGACGGGCGACGGCCTGGGCAAGGTAGGCTTCGGTCTGCGGGTCGCTCGCATAAGGCTGGCCGCTCGCCTGCTGCTGCAGTAATCGGTCATAGTCGGCGACGACCTGCGCCTTTCGGGCCTGGATGGCGGTGAGCATGCCGGTGGAGACCGCATGCGCCTGCTGCAAGGTGGCAGAGACTCGCCCGCTCAGCTCGTGGTGGGCCTTGCGTGCGAGTTCCTCGGTCGCCGGCAGGAAGTCGTCCAGGATCAGTTGTTTCAACTGGGCGGCGCGGGTGGCCGGGTCGGGGCGGGCGGCAAACCACATCCGCCACCAGGGCACATCGAGATCGAGGACGGCCGTTTCCGACAGCGGGGCTACGGACGGATAAGTATGGACCCGCTGGCCGTAGTCGGCGCGGATCTGGATGCCGGAGCCGGGAACGATCGCATCGACGATGGTGCGGAGCTGGGGATAGAGCACGTGCTCGATCTCGATGATCCGGCTTTCGGTCGCCTGGTAGGATTCGACGAAGTGTCGCTCGAGGTGGCCGCGGAGGTGGGCCAGGTCGGCGGACCATTCGCCATTGTGCTCACGGCGTCTGATCGCGACCATCATGCGTGAGCATTCGTCGGCGGCGGCGCGTTCCACGATATCCACGAGATCGCGGCGCAGCTTGGTGATGTCGGTCGAAAGGATGTCGGAGAGCTGGCGCTCGATGAGGGCGAAGGATTGCTGGATCTGGGCGATCGGCGCGTCGAGGTTGGCGAGTGCGGCGCGCTCCTGCCGAATGCGATCGGACGCGGCGCGGGTCTCTGCCTTCCGGCTCTGGGCGAGGCCATGTGCCGATTGCACGTCGACTTTGGCGGAGGCTTCCGTGGACCGGGCGAGCTCGAGGAAACACGCGGCGAGCTGACGCAAAACGACCGCTGCGGCACCTTTCGCCATCATCGAGCCCATGGTGGCGCCGACTGCGGGCAGGCCCGAGGCCGTGTGCAGGGCGCGCGCCATCCTGGTGCGGTATTCGGAAGACATCAGACCGGCGGGAGACTCCGGCGGGGATGGCAGGCCGCATTCCTTGAGGTAGGCGAGCGAACTCGGCGGCAGCATCCGGGTGACATCGCGTCCCGAAGCGACGAGGCTCATGCCGCCCCACCACGCGCTGCCCGCGATGACCTCGATGTCGAGGGCGGGGAATTCCTTGTCGAGCCGGGTCTTGACGCCGGCTCGGATGGCGGCTGCCTCGGTCAGCGGATTGCGAAGCTGATCGATGCGGTTGATGAATACGATGATGCGATCCTTGTGGAGACCATTGAGGATGCGCAGCAGCGAAATGTCGGTCGCGGACAGCGGCTGCAAGGCCGAGATCACGAAAAGGAAGACGTCCGCGTTCTCGAGGCTGCGACGCGTGATCTCGTCACGCACGAGGAAGGGATCGTTGGTGCCGGGCGTATCGACCAGCGTTACGGGAAAGGCGAATGGACCACCAGACAAGTAGAGATCGGCGGAGCGCGTCACGTCGGAATAGTTCTGCTGGGCGCTTTGAGGTTCGTTCGCGAAATTCGAGCCGGCGCTGACGTAGGCGTCGAGCACCTCGGGCGTGATCGTCTCGAAGCGGTGGGCGTCGCCCAGAAGCTGATCGAGCTTCGGGCCGAGGCGCTTCTCGACGCGCTGCCGCATCATTTCGAGCTGGGCGCGCAGCAACTCGGGCTCGAAACCGGGTACGAGCCGCTCGGTCAGTTCGCGCAGGCGGCCGCCGCCATCGGCGAGGCGGTGCCATTCCTCGCGCGTGAACATCTGGAACACGGCCGCGTGCTGTGGCGGCGGGCGGTCGTTGCGGAAGTGCAGCGAGGTGACCACGGCCGTCCACGGATTGACGTCGGTCGGCAAGAACTCGGGGCGCTGGGTGAGGGCGTTGAGGAAGCTGCTCTTGCCGGCCTTGATCTGGCCGACGGCTGCGACCCGGCAGGTTTGCTCCTGCAATACGCGGCGGGCGCGGGCCACGAGGGGGACGGCGTGGGAATCGAGGAGCGGCTCGAGGCGTGCGGCAAGAGCGGACAGGCGCAAGCGAATCTCTTCGAGGGGCGTGCCGATCTGCCCCTGGTTGCGCACGGTCTCCGGTGCGACGGACAGCCGGAGACTAGGTCCCGGCGGTAGTGGTTTCTCCTCAAATCCCATGTGCAGGAGGTCCGATACGCATACTGTCTCGACTTCGACTTCAAAGGGTTCGAGGCAAGCTCGTTGGTGGCAAGGCAACAAGTCAGCAAGGCAACACCGAAGGTCAGGGATCGGCGACCTGCACCGCTGCTATTGCAACGTTGCGTCTCGAGGTAAACATGCAGTTAAGCCGCAGCCGTCATCGGTCCGATGAAAGCCGACCTGCCGATCCCGATGCGATGTGGTCCGATCCGAACTATCCCCAACCCTCCTCTTCGTCCGACTTCCTCCGAACCTGCCCCTCACTCAGTGTTCGGTCAGCCGCATTCCGCGTCAGGCCTGTAAAAGCCGGCACATCGAACGCCGATCATCAATGGCTGACTGTTGCCGATTGCACGCCAATGATGCCGCCTGCCGCATCGAGAGAATGCACCGCCCCTGCTCCCCCTTCAATGTCGTTGTCGTCCAGATCGTTGCCGGCCTGCAACGCGACCAACTAGTGTGAAAATGATGGCAACAATTGGTGCAGCTTCGAGCAGGGTCGACGACGATGCGAGGACTGTACCTGGGGAATAGCGATCGGGCATCCGCCTTCGCCAGCAGGGCCGTGACGGCGATTGTCTGATGTCGGTGCCTGATGTCGGCGTTGTGGGAACGGCGGGATTGAGCCTATTGTGATGGGAAGAGCGGAGAAACATCCGCGATGGGGACGGGTGAAACGGCGGGAGGACGCATGCCAATCCGACACACGCCTGTCAGGTCTTCCGGAAGCCGCGGTGCTCGCGGATCGGCGATGGGGGCCGTGGCCCTGATCGCCGCGTTTGCGATCTCCGATCGGGGGTGTGCGCAGCAGGGCGCGGCCGCCGTTTTTCCACGCCAGCCGATCAAGATCGTCGTCGGTTTTGCTGCCGGAGGGGGCAACGACCTGCAAGCCCGGCTGATGGCGCAGAAGCTGGGCGAACGCTTCGGCCAGCCCGTCATCGTGGAGAACAGGGCAGGAGCGGGCGGCAACATCGCAGCGGAGTTCGTCGCGCGGGCGGCACCGGACGGCTATACGCTGCTGGTCACGCCGATGGCGACGATGCTGATCAATCCAGCGGTCTATTCGAAGCTGCCGTACGATCCGGTCGAGAGCTTCACGGCGATCGTGCAGCTTTCCTCGTTCGCTCTGTTCCAGGCGGTCGACACGACGCATCCGGCGAAGTCGGTCAAGGAACTCGTCACGTGGGCGAAGGCCAATCCGGGCAAGGCGAACTACGGCAGTCCGGCCTCGATCTTCCAGATGACGGCCGAGATGTTCAACACCCAGATGGGCACGCGCTTCGAGCACATACCGTTCAAGAGCAGCAACGAGGTGATCGGTGCGCTTCAGAACGGGCAGGCGACGATGGCGTTTCTCGATGCCGCGCCGCTGATGGGGCAGGTCAGGGCGAATCGGCTGCGGGTGTTGGCCACGACGGGGGCGAGACGCTGGAAAGACATGCCCGACGTGCCGACGATGGCGGAGGTCGGTGTCAAGAACGTCGAGGTCGAGGCGTTCAGCGCGATCATCGGCCCGAAGGGAATGCCGACGGCGATCGTCAAGCGGCTCGAGAGCGAGGCCAACGCCGTGTTGCGGGAGAAGGACGTCGTCCAGCGTTTTCAGCAGATGGGGCTGGTCGTCGTCGGGGGAACTTCGGAGGCGTTCGCGGCGCATGTCGTACGAGAATTGCCGCGCTGGAAGAAAATCGCGAAGGACGCCAACATCAAGCTCGATTGAAAAGTGATCGCGGGCCGGTGAGCTGGCGAAGCCTCAGATCTGCAAGGGAGGATGCAACTGAAATGATGTCCACATTCCGAGGACTGCTGGCAGTCATGGCGTTCACCGCGAGCGCGATTCCCGCAATGGCCCAGGCCGACTACCCGAAGCAACCGATCAAACTCATCGTGGGCCTCGCGCCGGGGGCGATCAACGATGTGCAGGCGCGCGTGGTCGCGCAGAAGCTCGCCGAGCGTCTCGGCCAGCCGGTCGTCGTCGAGAACCGCACCGGGGCCGGTGGGAATATCGCGGCGGAGTTCGTCGCGCGGGCGGCGCCGGACGGGTACACGCTGCTGACGGCGCCGACCGCGACATTGGTCATCAATCCTGCCGTCTATTCCAAGCTTCCCTATAATCCGCAGCGGGACTTCGTGCCGATCACGCAACTCTCGACCTATCCGCTCTATCTGACGGTGAGCGCGGGCCTGCCGGTGGCGAACGTCAAAGAGCTGCTCGCGCACGCCAAGGCCAATCCCGACAAGGCGAACCTGGGCAGTCCCGCGACATTCTTCAATATGATGGTCGAGCTGCTGACCTTGAAGAGCGGTGTGAAGTTCGTCGTCATTCCGTTCAAAAGCACGCCGGAGACGATGACGGCCATTCTGACCGGGCAGACGATGATCGGCTTCCAGGATTTCAATACGGTCGGGCAGCAGATCAAAGCGGGCAAGGTGAAGGTGCTCGCCACGATGAGCGCCAAGCGATCCGCGGATCTGCCGGAGGTTCCGACGATCGCGGAAGCGGGCTATCCCGACGCGGCTGCCCAGCCGTTCACGGGGATCGTCGGGCCGCGCGCCATGCCGGCGGCAATCGTGAAGAAGCTCGATACGGAGATCAATGCGGTCCTGAAGCTGCCGGAGGTGGTTCAGCGGTGGAAGTCGCTGGGGCTCTATGCCGTCGACAGTAATTCGGAATCGTTCGGCCGGATGATCGATACGGAGATCGAGCGCTGGAAGGGAGTCGCGAAGGCGGCCAACATCAAGCTCGATTGAAGCAGGCGACGGCGGTACGAGAAAGCGGGAGTATTCGATGGGCAATCGTGGTGTGTCGAGGCCGATGGCTCGGATCGGTGCCGGTATGTTCGCGGTGCTGGCTGGTTGCCAGGCCTCGTTCGGGCAGGGGGCTTCCGTACAGCCGGGCGTCGAAGCGGGGTATCCCTCGCGGCCGGTGCGGGTCGTCGTCGGGTTTGCCGCAGGCGCGATCATCGATCTCACGGCGCGCTCGATCGTTCCAGGCTTGTCGAAGCGGCTGGGGCAGCCGGTGTTCGTCGAGAACAAGCCGGGTGCGGGGGCTCTGATCGCGGCGGAGCACGTGGCGAAGGCGGCACCGGACGGGTACACGCTGCTGGTCGCACCGACCTCGACGACGGCGGTCAATCCGGCGGTCTACAGCAAGCTCAGCTACGACCCGGTGCGTGACTATGCGCCGGTCTCGCTGCTCGGCAACATGGTGCTCTATCTCACCGTGAACGCGACGCTGCAGCACGAGGGCAAACCGGTCGCCACGATGGCGCAACTCATCGCGCATGCGAAGGCCAATCCCAACAAGGCCAACTACGGTGCGATGGCGACCGGGTTCGAGATGATCACGGCGGTGTTGTCGACACGAACCGGAGCGAAGTTCGTGACGATCCCGTTCAAGAGCACGGCGGAGACGATGGCGTCGCTGCTCAACGGGCAGATCATGATCGCTTATCAGGACTACAACTCCCTCGCCTCACAACTGAAAGCCGGGAAGGTGCGTGCGATCGCCACCACAGGCAGCAAGCGATCGTCCGAGCTTCCCGATATTCCGACGTTGGGCGAACTCGGGCATCCCGATCTCTTCATCGATGCCATCACGGGCATCGTCGTGCCCAAGGCCACGCCGGCTGCCATCGTCGCCAAGCTCGAGACGGCGCTGATGGCGACCATGAAGGATGCCGATGTCGTCGAGCGGTGGAGGGTGCTCGGACAATCGCCGATCGGAAGCACCACGCAGGAATACACTGCGATCATCGCGAGCGAGGCGGCGCGCTGGAAGGCGCTCGCCAAGGCGACCAACACGAAACTCGATTGAAGCATCGGGACAAACGGGACGGCGGACGCGGCAACTCAACCGACAGGGTGGATTCATGGCGAGCGTGATGGGACTCATCCGCCGTTTGGCGATTGGCGGAATGGCTGCATTTTCTGTTGCTGTCGCACCGTTCGCCGCGGTTACGGCGTCGGCGCAGGGGCAGGAATGGCCCAAGCAGCAGCCGATCAAGATCCTGGTCGGTTTCGCTGCCGGCGGCGGCAACGACGTGTTCGCGCGGCTCGTCGCCCAGAAGCTGACGGCCAAGCTCGGGCAGACAGTCGTCGTCGAGAACCGCACAGGGGCCGGCAGCATCATCGCGTTCGATGCCGCGGCACGGGCGGCTCCCGACGGCTACACGTTGCTGATCGCTCCGTTCGGAGCAACGATCGTCAACCCTGCCGTCTATGCCAAGCTGCCCTACGATCCCGCGCAGTTGCTGCCGCTGTCGATCGTCGCGTCGTTTCCGTTCGTGCTGGTCGTCCGGTCGGATGCGGGAATCAACAGCATCGCTGATCTCGTGGCAGCCGCGAAGGCGCAACCGGACAAGGCGAACTACGGCATCCCGTCGGTGACGTTCCAACTGCTCGGTGAGCAGGTGAAGCAACGAACAGGCGCGCCGTTCGAGCATATTCCATTCCGCGGCACGAACGAGGTGCTGGCTGCGATGCTGAGCGGACAACTGATGATGTCGTTCGTCGATCCGGGGCCGCTGCTCGGGCATCTGAAGGGCGGTCGCGTGAAGGCGCTGGCGCATTCCGGCTCGGCGCGGTTCCCCTTGCTGCCCGATGTGCCGACGATGGAGGAAGTCGGGCTCAAGGGCGTCTCGATGGACAGCTTCATGGGCTTCATGGCGCAGCGTTCGCTTCCCCCGTCGATCGCCAAGAGGCTCGAGGCGGAATTCGGCGCGATGGCGAAGGACAAGGAATTCTCGGCGAAGATCCTGCACCATGGGTTGGTGCCGGTGGGCTCGACGTCGAAGGAATTCGCCGACCGCATCGCGCGGGAGGTGCCGCTGTGGAAAGACGTGGCGGCGCGAGCGAAGATCAAGCTGTAGCAGATCGAGGGATCAGGACATCATGAAGTCGTATCGTACGTGGTTCATCGCCGAGTTCAGCCTCGGACTGTTCATCGCGGCAGCCGCTGCTGCAACCGCTACGGGGGCTGCTGCGCAGGGGGATGCCGCTGCTGGATGGCCGAAGCAACCGATCAAGATTCTGGTCGGTTTCGGCGCGGGCGGCAGCAACGACATCATCGCACGGCTCGTCGGGCAGAAGCTGGCTGAGCGCCTGGGGCAGCCGGTGGTGATCGAGAACCGGGTCGGCGGCAACGGCAACATCGCAGCCGAGGCCGTAGCGCGGGCGACGCCGGACGGTTACACGCTGGGTTCCGCGCCGACCAGCATCATGATCCACAACGCGGTGCTGTTCTCGAAGCTGCCCTATGATCCGATCAAGAGCTTCGCGCCGGTCGCGATCGTGGCGACCTATCCGATGTATCTTTCGGTCGGTGCGGGGCTGCCGGTCAAATCGGTGGCGGAGTTGCTCGCCTACGCCAAGGCCAATCCGGCCAAAGCGAACTACGGCGGCACGACGGGCGTCTTCCAGCTGGTGAGTGAGCTGTTCAAACAGAAGTCCGCCACGAACTTCGAGTACATCCCCTACAAGAGTTCGGCCGAGATGGTGACGGCACTTATGACGGGGCAGACGATGATGTCGTTCATCGATCCCGCGCCGCTGATGCCGCAGGTGCGGGCCGGAAAGGTGCGCGTCATCGGGGTGACGGCGGCCAAACGTTCGCCGGATACGCCGGATGCGCCGACAATGGAGCAGGCCGGGTTCCCGGGGATGGAGACGGAAGCGTTTTCGGCGATCGTCGCGCCGGCCGGCACGCCGTCGGCCATCGTCAAGAAGCTCAATGCCGCGCTCGGTGAGATCGTCAGGCTGCCCGACGTCGCGGAGCGGTTCAAACAACTGGCGGCCAACCCGCACGTCGGCACGCCGGAGGCCTTCGCGGCGCTCGTCGCCCGTGAAATTCCGCGGTGGAAGGCGGTCGCCGAAAAGGCCAATATCAAGCCTCAGTGACGCTAGGCCCTACGGTGGAGAGTTCAAAGCGATGAAAGCTGCAAACGTATGGGGTGTAGCCGCCGTATCCGCAGCGACATGGTTTGGCGCGGCACAAGTGGCGATGGCGCAAGCCGATTATCCGCGCGCGCCGGTGAAGCTGCTCGTCGGCTTCGCGGCCGGCGGCGGCAACGACCTGCTGGCGCGGCTCGTCGCGCAGAAGCTGTCGGAAAAGTTCCCTCATCCCGTCGTCGTCGAGAACCGGCCGGGCGCGGGCGGCATGATCGCGCTGGGGGCGATCGCGCGGGCCGCGCCGGACGGACTTTTGCTGGCGTTGGCACCTTACGGAACTCTCGTCATCAATCCTGCCGTGTTCTCGAAGGCGACTTATGATCCGCTCTCTTCTTTCTCCTACGTTTCCATCGTGGCGACCTATCCGTTCATTCTGACGGTGGCTGGCGACAATCCGGCGAAGAGCCTGGCGGAACTCGTTGCGGCGGCGAAAGCGACACCCACCAAGGCGAACTATGGATCGTCGGCACCGGTGATGCTGCTGATGACCGAGCAGTTCAAGGCGAAGACGGGGGCGCCGTTCGAGCACATCCCCATCAAGAGCACGGCCGAGGCGATCCGGGGTCTTCTCGACGGACAACTGACGATGGCGTTCATCGATCCGGGGCCGTTGATGGGGCCCCTCAAAGCGGGGCGTGTCAGAGCCTTGGCGAGCAGCGGTTCGAAACGGTTTCCGGAGCTTCCGGATGTGCCGACGATGGCGGAGGCCGGCGTGCCGGGCGTCGAAGTGGACGGCTTCATGGGAGTGGTCGGTCCCAAGGAGATGCCGGTGGCAGTGGTCGCCCGGCTCGAGAGTGAGCTCGTCGCGATGACGAAGGCGCCGGACTTCCAGGAGCGTCTGAAAGCCCAGGGCCTGATGCCGGTGGGTTCGACGGGCAAGGACTACAGGGCGGTGGTGGAGCGTGATCTTCCGATCTGGAAAGGCGTCGCCAAGGCCGCCAACATAAAGCTGGACTGAATTGCCGATACGTTCAAACTCGAATGTGAAGATGTGGAAGCAATCGCTGGTCGGCCGGTGTCGTCAGGCTCCGGATGCTTCCGGCTCAAGGGAGACGAACGCGATGGGTAACGGAACAGATCTTCGGCGCCGGCTGGTGCTCGGTGTGATCGCATCGGCTGCTACTGCGATCGCCGGTGCGTCGGCAGCGCTGGCGCAGGGCGATGCGGCGGCGGGATATCCCAAGCAACCGATCAAGATGCTGGTGGGGTTCGGTCCCGGCGGGGGCAACGACATCATCGGAAGAATCATTGCGCAGAAGATGACCGAGCGTCTGGGGCAGCCGGTCGTATTCGAGAACAAGCCCGGCGCCGGTGGTATGGTCGCTGCCGAGTTTCTGTCGCGCGCGACACCGGACGGCTACACGCTGCTGGTCGCGCCGATCGGTACGACGGTGTTCAACCCGGTGCTTTTCGCCAAGGTCCCTTACAATGCGGACAAGAGCTTTTCGTGGATCACGATGCTCGCGGACTATCCGCTCTATCTCACGATCAAGGCGAACCTGCCGGTGAAGTCCGTGAAGGAGCTGATCGCTCACGCCAAGGCCAATCCGAACCAAGCCAACTACGCCAGTACGTCCGGCGTGTTCCAGCTCACCAATGAATTGTTCAAGATGAAGACGAGTTCGGCATTCGAGATGATTCCGTTCAAGAGTTCGAACGAGATGATCCAGGGTGTGCTGACGGGGCAGGCGATGATGGGATTCATCGATCCCACGGCGCTGATGCCGCAATACAAGTCTAAGGCGGTGCGCATCCTGGCGACGACAGGGGCCAAGCGGGCGCCCGACTATCCGGAAATCCCGACGATGGCCGAAGAGGGCGTCGAGGGGGTCGTGGTGAGTGGCAACAGTGCGCTGGTCGGTCCGGCAGGAATGCCTGCAGCGATCGTCAAGAAGCTCGAAACTGAAGTCAACGCGATCATCAAGTTGCCGGACGTCGTCGCGCGGTTCAAGACGCTGGCGGTCTATCCCGTCGGCGGCCCCGGCGAGAAGTTCGCTGCCGAGGCTGCCGCAGACCGAGCCAAGTGGCGCGAGGTCATGAAGGTCGCGAAGATTCCGCTGCAGTGATGCTGTTTCGACGATACCCGCGATCGAGGCACCAGACCTCGACGCGGGGAGGGAACGACAGGAGAATTCCATGAGCCACTCGATTTTACTGCGCTCGGCAGCGCTGCGCTCGACTTCCTTGAAGCTGGCGGCGGCAGCTCTGGCGCTTGCCGGCCTGTCGCATCGGGCGGCGGCCCAAGGTGATGCGGCGGCGGGGTATCCCAAGCAGCCGATCAAGATACTGGTGCCTTTCGCGGCTGGCGGCGGCAACGACATCATTGCGCGCGTGGTCGCGCAAAAGCTGGGCGAGCGTCTCGGGCAACCGGCATTGGTCGAGAACCGCACGGGCGGGGCCGGTTTCGTTGCGGTCAACGCGATGCTGGCTGCTCCAGCGGACGGCTACACGCTGCTCGTCACGCCGAACAGCGTCATGGTTTTCAACCCGGTTCTCTACGCCAAACTGCCTTATGATCCGCTCAAGAGCTTCGCGCTGATCACGCGGATGGCTGCGTTTCCGTTCTATCTGGCGGTCAGCGCGGACTTGCCGGCGAAGAACGTCGCGGAGCTCGTCGCCTACGGCAAAGCCAATCCGGCGAAGTCCAACTATGGCGGCACATCCGGCGTATTTCAGCTCGTCACCGAGCAGTTCAAGCAGAAGACCGGGGCGCCGTTCGAATACGTACCGTTCAAGAGCACGGCGGAGGTAGCAACTGCGGTGCTCAACGGTCAGGTGACGATGTCGCTGATCGATCCGCCGCCGCTGCTCGCGCACCTGAAGGCGGGCAAGATCCGTCTGCTGGCGATCACGACAGAGAAGCGGTCGACCGATTTTCCCAACGTACCGACGATGGCGGAAGCCGGTGTGCCCGGCGTCGTCATCGAGGGATTCTCGGGGCTGGTGGCGAAGGCAGGGACGCCCGCCGCGATCATCAAGAAGCTCGAGGCGGAGGTGAACGCGGTCATCAAGCTGCCGGATGTGGCCGAGCGGTTCAAGCAATTGTCGGTGTATCCGGTCGGCGGCACGGCGGAGCAATTCGCAGCCGACGTCGCCAAGCAGATTCCGCTCTGGAAAGACGTGGCGCAGAAGGCGAACATCAAGCCGCAATAGATGCACGCGCATGTGGAATGCCGGCAGTATGGCTGCAGGACGCGGTATGGAGCGTGCAAGTCGGAAACGCGAAGGCTCGAAGGGAGTGAAAAGATGAAGTTCGATGGAGCGGGTGGTTTTGCCGGGGCATTGACGTTGGCCGCCTCTGTGATTGCAGCAAGCGCACCGGCCAGTGCTCAAGGTGGTGCGGCGGCTGGCTACCCCAAGCAGCCGATCAAGGTCATCGTCGGATTTGCGCCGGGCGGCAGCAATGATCTCGTCGCCCGTCTGGTGGCGCAGAAGCTGACTGAACGGCTGGGACAACCGGCCGTCGTCGAGAACCGGCCTGGCGCCGGTGCGAGGATCGCCACCGAGTTCGTCGCGCGATCGGCACCGGACGGGTACACGCTGCTCGTCGCGCCGGCAGGGACGCTCGCGATCAATCCTGCGGTCTATTCGAAGCTACCCTACGATTCACTCAAGAGCTTCGAGTTCATCGCCAACATCGTTACCTATCCGTTCCTGCTGTCGGTCAATGCGGCCGGCCCGATCAAGTCCGTGAAGGATCTCATCGCGTACGCAAAGGCCAATCCGACCAATGCGAACTACTCGAGTACCTCGGCCATCTTCCAGCTGACGAGCGAGCTGTTCAACAGCAAGGCGGGCGTCAAGTTCGAGCATATTCCCTTCAAGAGCGGCGGCGAGGTCGTGGCGGCCATTCTCAGTGGGCAAGTCACGATGGCATTTGCCGATGCAGGGCCAGCGCTGCCGCAGATCAAATCCGGCAAGCTGCGGGCGCTGGCGACATCGGGCGCGAAGCGCTTTCCCGAGTTGCCGGACTTGCCGACGATGAAGGAGGCCGGCATCGACGGCGTGGAGGTCGACGGGTTCAGCGCGCTCGTGGCGGCGGCGGGTACGCCCAAGGCGATCGTCAAGAAGCTGGAGGCGGAGGTCATCGCGATCGTCAATGCGGCCGATGTGAAAGAGAGCTTCAAGAAGATCGGGCTGGTTTCCGCAGGTACAACCGGCGAGGAAATCAAGGCGAAGGTCGCGAAGGATATTCCGATGTGGACGGCGATCGCCAAGGCGGCGAAGATCAAGTTCGATTGAGCGGGGCGTTCTGGAAGATCGGACAGGAAGATCGGACGGGCGGCGCAGTGCGTCGCCCGTATCTCTATCGGGGTCTGATTTCAGTGCCCCTGATCATCTGGCTATCAGGCTCTCTGGCAGGCTCTCTGGCAGGCTCTCTCGCAGGCTCTCTGGCGTTCAGTCGAGCAGGTGCGCGCAGCCGGCTTCGCGCGCCCACAGCTCCCAGCCTCGCCGCATCGCGGGGCT
Source organism: uncultured Devosia sp. (assembly GCA_964574325.1). GTDB lineage: Bacteria > Pseudomonadota > Alphaproteobacteria > Rhizobiales > Hyphomicrobiaceae > CAMDPA01. The sequence goes on from CAZNMY010000001.1 coordinate 179,090, forward strand.
TTCGGGATCGATGGCGAGACGGGCGGCGATCTCGCCTGGATGCAATCCTTTTATCTCGCCGCCGAGCCGCATCGCGGCCATCAGCACACGAGCGTTGCGGGGGATGTAGACGGAGAGGCGCACGAGGTCGTTGAGCGTGCGACCGGTCGAAACGAAGCCGTGGCTGCGCATCAATGCGACGCGGCCGTTGCCGAGCGTACCGGCGAGATCGCGTCCTTGATCGAGCGTGCGGACGAGGAGGTCGGTCCCGGTCCCGAAGCGGTCGGCGATATCCCAGACGGGGATGCTCGGCCCCATGTCGCCGACGTTCTGCAGCACAGGCCGGAACGGGACGCTCGATATCGTGAAGGGAAGCACGTCCTCCGCGTGGGCATGGACCACCGCGTGCACATCCGGCCTTGCGGTGTAGACGGCGCCATGGATGAAGCGCTCGAGATAGAGCGGGCGGGTCTCACGCGTGACGGGCGCGCCGTCATGCGTGAATTCGACGATATCTTCGAACTCCACGATCGCGGGGCCGGTCGACCGCGAGAGGAAATGGCGGGTGGGGTCGAGCGGATGGCGGATGCTGACATGGCCATAGGCATCGAGCACGTGCATATGGGCCAGGATCCGATTGGCGATCACGAGGTCCTGTTTGGCTCGCTTCACGACATCGGTCATGGCCCACCATCCAACTACGGGAATCGGCTCCCTGCCGCCGGTCTCGATCAATTCGACGGCGAAAGGGCTTTCTTGGAGCGCTCGATGATGGCAGGCGGGGCACCGACTGCCGCCTTGAAGGCGGCCGCGGTTTCGGCGCCGCTCATCGGGTCCCCATCGATCTGCGCTTTCGCGAGATCTGCGAGGTATTCCTTGTCGCGCACGGTCTTGTCGAATCCGGCACGCAGGGCTGCCACGATCTCCGGAGGCGTGCCGGGCGGCAGCGCCAGCGGACGGGTGACTTCGGCCTGGGTGAAGATGAACTCCGCGAGCTTGCGGTCATCCTCGTTCTTAATGACGTCGTAGACGCTAGCGGCGTTCTTGAAGTACGGCTCTTTCTTCTTTCCGAACTGCATGAAGATGATCAGGTTGCCCTTCTCGTAGTCGCTGCGGAACGAACCGCGGACCGAGGAGATGAACATGCCGCAGGAGGCGTCGACCTCACCGCGCTGCATGGCCAGAACGATCGGGCCGGTGCCGCCGAGACCCATGATGACCTGGATGTCGGCGCCGAGCACGTTCTTCAGGAAGGCGGCATGCTGTGCGGTGACCGCGGCGGGACCGGAAGCGCCGAAGCGCGTCTTGCGTTTGGCGAGATCGTCCCAGGTCTTGATGCCGGAGGTGGCCCAAGCGCCGCAGGCGGGCGTGTCACGATTGAGATTGCCGAGCCACTCGAACTTGTTGGCATCGAACTTTGCGAGCTGATTGCCCATCAGCGGCTCGAGCGCAGCCGAGGATGCGAACATTGCGATGTGCGAGCCGTCCTTCGCCGCCGCATTGTAGAGCAGGTTGGCGGCCAACAAGCTGCCGGCGCCCGGCTGGTTCTGGACGACGACCGTCGGATTGCCGGGAAGGTGCTTGCCGAAGTGGCGCCCGAAAACCCTGGCGATGGTGTCGTATCCGCCCGCCGGAGGGAAGCCGACAGTGAGATTGATGGACTTGGCCGAGAATTCCTGGGCGGAAACTCCACCCGCGAGCGATATCGCAGCCGTGAGCGTCAACACAGCTGCACGTAGTTTCGTCATCCCAGGTCTCCTCGCGTTTTCGGCGGCCATTTTTTGTAGCGCTCTTAACATGGCACGCCGCCCGCGCGCCATCTGTCGCGGTTAGGCCAATCGTCTGCGGTACTTATCCGGTGGTATGGTTTTCCGTTCGCCCTTTCCGTTTCCCTCGTCCGGACGATTACTTCCAGCCGAGCCGCATACATGTCCGCAGCAGGTCGGCGACGGACTTGGCGTTCATCTTGCTCATCACGAAAGCGCGGTGGATTTCGACCGTGCGAGGGCTCAGTCCGAGCTTGATCGCGATGTCCTTCGTGGCGAGGCCTTCGATGAGATAGCGCAGGGTTTCCTTCTGCCGCTGCGTCAGGCTTTCGATGCGCTCGCGTAGCTCGCTCAGCTCGACCAGCTCGCTTTCCGCGCGTTCGATGGTCTCCAGCAGCTTGTCGTGCTTGAACGGCTTTTCGAAGAACTCGAATGCGCCGAGCCGCACGGCCTGAACGGCCATCTCGATGTCGCCGTGGCCGGTCAGGATCAGGATCGGCCGGGGATCGAGCTTACCTTTCATCTCGCGCAGCAGATCGAGCCCGGTCATCTCGGGCATGCGAACGTCGGTGATGACGCAGCCACCCAGGTAGGGCGCATCGAGAAACGATCTGGCGCTGGAGTGTTTGGCGACCTCGTAGCCTTTGCTGGCGAACAGTACGGCGAGGGCATCGAGCACGCCGGGATCGTCGTCTATGATGCTGATTGCTTTGGTCATCGTGATTTTCCACTGGTTGGGAGGCGAAGGCGAATACAGGCGCCGGCGTTACGCGGAAGGATGGCGAGGCTGCCGCCGTGCGCTTCCGCGACGGATCGGGCGATGGCGAGGCCGAGGCCCGAGCCGTTGTGTTTCGTGGTCATGAACGGTGTCGTCGCCAGGGCATCGAAACCGGGTGCGAAGCCGGGGCCGTCGTCCTCGACCTCGATCACGATTTCGGCCCGTTCGACCGTGGCGGATATCTTGATCCGGCTGCCGCGACCGGCATCGCGGATCGCCTCGATGCTGTTCGTCACGATGTTGTCCAGCGCCTGCTCGAGCTGGATCTGGTCGGCCATGATCTGTGGCAGGTGGGCGGGGATTTCCACGTCCAGCGCGATGTCGAGCGACATGAGTTCCGGCAGATGGGTGCGACGCGTGCTTTCCACGACGTCTTGAATGCGGGTCGGGGCGGACGAAAGGCTGCCCTGCTTGACGAGGTCGCGGATGCTCTTGGTGACGGACGCCGCGCGGTCGCATTCCTGACTGAGCTTGGCCAGTGTCGTCCGGGCCAGTTCCGAATTGCCGCTCTCGAGTGCATCGCGTGCGACGGCCGCATATGTCGAGATCGCAGTGATCGGCTGGTTGATCTGGTGTGAGATCGCCGCGGCGGTCTCGCCGGCGGATCGCAGGCGCAGCGCGCGGCTCAGGGCTGCGTGCTGGTCGCGCAAGCGCTGCCCCGCCGCGTGCCGGTCCGTCACGACGGCGCCGACGAGGAGGCCCGTCAGAGCCAGTGTGATCATCAGGATCTGCAGCGAGCCGGTGCTCGGTATGATGTCGGTGCGCATCTGAGCGCCGATGATGATGCCCACCTGGGCAATGTTCAGCATCACCGCCGCGCCGCCGATGCCGTCACGGAGCGCGATCCACAGCAGGGGAAGGAACAGCAGGTAGAACAACTGGTAGGCGGTTGCCGCCCGGTAATTGAACACGATCCACAACGCGGCGATCAGAACGATGATCTGGAGGAGACGCAGCGGGGTCGGCCTCGGCAATCGCCATCCGGCATGGACCATCAGCGGCAGCGGGGCGACGACCAATATGCCGACGACGTGTCCCACCAGGAGGCGCCATGTGATCGGAAACAATGCCGCGCGCGGGATGAGGTCGGAACCCCACAGGGCTGCAAAGTAGAAGACGGAACCGACGATCGACTGTGCGACAGCGACCATCATCAAGCGCATCAGAGACTGTACCGAGCCCAGGCGCGGCTCGAACTCGGGCATGTTTCGGAGGATCATTCCGCCTACCATCCAGGTAGCCGTGGTCGCGATCGCCAACAGCAGAGCGACGCTTACCGAAAAGCCCGCCTTGTTCGTGATCGCGAGAGAGAGTAGCTCGCCAACGGCGATGGGGAACACGCCGCGAGCCCCGAAGATGTAGGCGAAGGCCACAGCCAGACCGGATGCGGGTGTCCAGGGTGTGACGCCGAGACCTCTATAGAGGCCTATGTTGCTCAGCCAGTCGAGGGCCACCGCGGTGAGGCAGTAGCTCACGGCGAGGATCCAATACGAGCCTGGGAACCATCGCGGCATACCCACTCCGGTGGAATTCAACGACTTACTCTATCTGGCGTTGTTCACTTCGCGCTACGCAGTAGATGTACTACGTCAGTCTGCCGTGGTGTACCGGCGATGCCAGCGGCGAACGGCAGCGGAACCCGGAAAGACGGATGGCGCTTCGGGGCCGGCAAGGCAGGCGTGCCCGAAATTCGATCGTTCGAGGCGGCGGTGACACCGAAAAAAGTGTGACGACCAGGCAACAGAGGGGCTGGAAACCGCGGTTTGGCCGCTGTCAGCCAGGTCGATCATGACATTGGATTGAACCTTTCGATGATCCGGGATTTCCGTATTTATTCTGAAAAAACAATATTTTACATCTCGTCTCGACCGGCTGCGAACTTCCGGTTTGCGCCGCTTGGGATGAATCGACTGCGTAACTCCCCTTAGTTTGCGGGAGGCAACAGTTGAGGCTAACAATTCGGCAACTGAATGATGGGTGGGGTAGCGCGAGTGCCCTTTGATGTTTCAGCAAGCAGAAGTGAGGGAGGCTTTATGATGGCGTTCAAGGGGCAGGTGAGCTTCGCAGCTCTTGTGGTTGTCGCAGGGGTGGCACTGGCAGGACCGGCTGCAACGGCTGCGGATCTCGGCGGCAACTGCTGCGCGGATCTGGAAGAGCGGGTGGCGGAACTCGAAGCCACGACGGCGCGCAAGGGCAACCGCAAGGTTTCGCTGCAGATCTACGGTCAGGTCAGCGAGTCGATCATCTGGTGGAACGACGGCGCGGAAGCGAACACCTACATTCAGGAAAACTATCTCGAAAAGAACAGGCTCGGCGTCCGCGGCAGCGCCAAGATCAATTCCGATTGGTCGGCCGGCTTCAATATGGAACTCGGCATCCGCGCCTATCGCTCGAGCAGCTCGAACCAGTTGTCGTTGGGCGCCACCAACGGTGTTTCGATCCCAGCTTACAATACGCAGTCGGTCGCGCTGAGGACGGCGAACTGGTGGATCCAGTCTGCCACCTACGGTCGCATCACGGTCGGCCGCGTTGCCGATGCTGTTTCCGGTACGTCGTCGGTCAACCTGGCGAACCCGGGTGGCTTCTCCGGTATCACGGGCCCTGGCTATATCAACAACAGCTATTTCCTGCGGCGCGCGGGTACGACGGGCAACGGCGGGCTCAGTGCACTGTCATGGGGTGATGCTGCCAACTTCCGTAACGGCGATGGCCCTGCTTCGATGGGTTATGCCGACAGCGGCTCGCAGGTGAAGTATACCTCGCCATTCTTCCTCGGTCAGTCCAAATCGACCGGTTTCCGGTTCGATGCCTCGTGGGGCATGGACGACTTCTGGGCAGTGGGTCTCCGCTACGTCGAGACGTTCGGTCAGTTCCGTTTGGCTGCAGCTGCTGGCTACTCGCAGTGGAATGGCGCGGATCGTGGCATGTGCTCGTTGGGCTCCGTGGGTAACGCCACGAATGCGGCATCGGGTGGTGGAAATCCGACGCTTGCGGGCACGGGCACGGCAAACGCCGGATCCAACATGGATTGCAATTCGATCCAGGGCAGCATGAGCATCATGCACGTGCCGACCGGTCTCTATGTGACCGGACAGGCCGGGCAGATCCACGACAAGAACTCGCAGGCTGCCTTCATTCAGGCATCCGGTCTGGCGCTCGGCTCTTCGCGGGTCGGCGACGATCCGAAGTCCAGCATCTGGGGCGTGCAGGCCGGCTGGCAGGCCAAGCTGAACAGCCTCGGCAACACCACGTTCTGGGGCCAGATGGTGCAGTATGATACCGGTCTCGGTGTCCGCAACAGCATCGTGCAGACGGTTGCTGCCGGCGACGTGATCAACTCGCTCGGTGAGACTGCGCTGATCGTCGGCTCGCAGACCCAGTATTGGGGTGGTGGTATCTCGCAGGACATCAACGCCGCTTCGATGACGCTGTACGCGGGTTATCACGTCGGTTCGACGGAAGTCATGTTGCAGGCCCGGAACCCGGGCTCGGCCAACCAGCGGGCCAAGTCGAACCCGATCGACGACTTCCAGATGTTCTACACTGGCGCGACGATCAAGTTCTGAGCCTCCGATCCGTCAATCGATATGGAAGAGCCGCCTTCGGGCGGCTCTTTTGCTATGGGGGTATGTGGACAGTCCGTCTGGAGTCTATCTGGTCGTTCGAGGGGCCCAGTTCGCAGCGGGCTGCGTGGTGTATCGCTGGCGGACAAGCCAACGCGCTGGCCGACGCCGTCTCTCGAACGAGCCAAGAGACGAGCGCGGCCAGCGCTGAAGACAACACGACCTGCTTGTCGTGTATGCCTCAGGTCAGGCAGAGGTGACTGGGGCGCCTCCGGCAGCTCAACCTGCCGATGCCTCGATGTGCTTTGTGGTGTCCGTGGTGCCGATCGCGATCGTGCGTGGCTTCATCCGCTCGGGAATGTTGCGCACGAGGTCGATGTGCAGCAGACCGTCCTTCAGGTCGGCGCCGCTCACCTCGACGAAGTCGGCAAGCTGGAAGCGGCGCTCGAAGCCGCGCTGGGCGATGCCGCGATGGAGATACTCGCGCTTGGTCTCATCGGTCTTCTTCTCGCCCCGAACGGACAGCGCGGTCTCCTTGACCTCGATGCCGATCTCGTCGCGCGTGAAGCCGGCGACGGCCATCGTGATACGATAGCTGTTGTCCGCCAAGCGCTCGATGTTGTACGGGGGATATGCACCTTCCTCGCCGGTGTTGCCGAGGCTGTCCAGCATGTGGAACAGGCGGTCGAAACCGACGGTTGAGCGGTGCAGTGGGGCAAAGTCATAGGGACGCATGTGGGTCCTCCTTTGGAAGCGACCAGTTGGGTTTGCCTGCCCTTTGGGCCAGGCGGTTCGATCCGCGCATCCTCGAGAGGCCTGCGCTGACAGAGATTTAGGGCGCCTTTCATGCTGTTCAAGGGGGCGGAGCGAAGCCGGTTTCCCGTGTTTCGAGCCGTCCACTTTCGAGGAATTGGGATGATGCAGGCCAAGCTCAGCAAGCACAGCACGCTGCTCGAAGCAATCGTGGCTCTCTACGAGCAAAGCGGCATCACGCTGGCGAGCGCCGTCGCGTTCTCGTTCATCATATCGCTGTTTCCGTTCTGCATTTTCCTGGGCTCGGTGGCGGGGCTGGTCGGTGGCAGGGAGCTGGCGGATCAGGCCGTCGCCCTGATGGTCGAGACGTTGCCCAGTCGTGTCGCCGAGACGCTGGAACCCGAGGTCGTGCAGATCATGGGGACGACGCGTATCGACCTCGTGACGGTCAGCGCGGCGTTCGCGCTGTTCTTCGCCACCGGCGCGATCGAGACGATGCGCGAGGCGCTCAACGGCGCTTATCGCGTTGCGGAAACCCGTCGTTATCCCGTGTGCCTTGCGGTTTCGACCTGCTTCGTGATCGTCGGTGCGATTTCGCTGCTCGTGCTGACGGCAGCGCTCGTGGTTTGGCCGGCGATCGCTTCGCGGATCGAGCCTCAGTGGCTGGCGCGGCCCGAAGCTGCCTGGGTGCAGCGGTTGTTGTCGTCGAACTGGCTCGCCTCGGGGACGCGGTATCTGCTGGCTGGAGGTGTGATCGCGGTCCAACTGTTCGCGATGCACATCTGGCTTGCCGCCGGGCGCCGAACGGTTCGGGAGGTATGGCCGGGCGTCTTGCTGAGCGTGCTGCTCTGGCTCGCGGTGGCTGGCGTATTCTCGCGCTATCTCGATCTCAACGACTACGCACGCTTCTACGGGGGCTTGTCGCAGGTGATGGCGACGCTGATCTTCTTCTGGGCCAGCGCTGTCATCGTGCTGCTCGGCGCGGAACTCAACCGGGGGCTGATCGAGCTGCGCAAGCTGCAGGACATCGAGCCGGACATCGACAGCGCCGGGGGGTGAGGCACGGTTCGTGGAGGCGAGGCCTCAGCCGGGCGATCAACCCTTCAGCCGCTCCAGGAGGTCGCGGACCCCGTCCTCCCAGTCCTCGCCGTCGGGCTCGTCTTCCCACTGTTCCTTCAGCTCGGACTGCTTGAGGACGCGGTTGACGGCCTTGCGGCCGGCAGGGAGCAGCTTCGCCGCGTTGATCTTGGCGGCGTTCTCGCGAAGGCTCGCCACGGCGTCCTTGGGCAGGTGCGAGACGTCGCCGTCACGGGCGGCCGCCACGAGTTCGGCGGCGGCGAGGGCGTGAGAGGCGACATCGGCCTCGATGTAGTCGCCGGGCTCGAGATCGTTGATGACCTCGAATGCTTCCTCTATCGCGTTCGCACCATCAGCGCCGAAGCCGGAAATCCATTCCTGTGCTTCCTCGTTGTCGAAGGTGCCGGTGCCGCCTGCGGCCATGGTCGTCTCCGTTGTCTTGTCGAATGCGGGTTGTGAGGCGATAGCTGGCCGATTTTCGGTCCGCTGCCAAGACGCTCTGTCGTCGCTTTCCCTGGTCGGCGTCGCTCCGGCGGGCATGGGCATGCAACGGGCTCGCGATACAACGACCTATTCATCATTCCAGCAGGTCGACATGGAGCGGCCATGATCTCTTCCAGCCCTGGTGGTAGCATCGGGCGGGTTAGATATTCATGGAGGTTTTCGATGAAGGGACATCCGCCGATCGTGATGGCCGCCGTGATGCTGCCGATCGTGGCAGCCGTGACGTTCGCGAGCCTTTCCGTTCGGGCTCAGCAATCGTCCATGGACAACCCCGCGATCGACATGAGCGGGTATCTGCGCACGTCCATCGAGGCCGCCCAGCATCGGGAGAACCGGCGCCTCAGCGAGGAGGATTTTCTGCGGCTCGCCCGGGAGCCCGGCACAGTGGTTCTCGATGCCAGAAGCCAGCGAATGTACGACCAGCTGCATGTCAAAGGCGCGATCAATCTCAGCTTTCCCGACATGACCGTCGAAAGCCTGAAGCGGACGATTCCAGACACTGCGACGCGGGTGCTGATCTATTGCAACAATAATTTCCGGGAGGCCGAGGGGCCGTTTCCATCGAAGTTGCCGTCGGCCTCGCTCAACCTGTCGACATATATCGCGCTCTACACCTACGGCTATCGCAACGTGTACGAACTTGCGCCGTTGCTCGACATCGGCTCTTCGAAGCTGCCGTTCGAGTCGAACCTAGCGAGCAATTAGCGCCTTCTAGCCGGCCTTACACCGGTTTGCCGGAGCCCAATCCCAAGAGCTGGGCGTTGCCGCCGGTCGCGGTTATATCGGTCGAACGGGTGCGTTCCGTTGCGAAGCGCGGCAACGTGTAGGGACCGCCGGCCTTGGGGCCGGTTCCCGACAGTCCCTCGCCGCCGAACGGCTGGACACCGACGACAGCGCCGATCTGGTTGCGGTTGACATAAAGGTTGCCGACGCGGGCGTGCTCGGCAACGAACTCGGCGACGGCTTCGAGGCGGCTGTGGAGGCCGAGCGTCAGGCCGTAGCCGCTGTCGTTGATCGCTGCCACGACTTTGTCGAGGTGGCCCTGCTCGAAGCGGATCACGTGCAGGATCGGGCCGAAGACCTCGCGCTCGAGCAGCGAGAGTGCAGGGATTTCGTAGGCGGCGGGCGTCACGTAGGTGCCGAATCTGCATTCGGGCGGGAGCGGCGCATCGACGAGCTTGCGGCCTTCGCGGGCCATCCGCGTCTTGTGCGCATTCAGAGCCTCGCGTGCACGCGCGTCGATGACCGGGCCGACGTCGGTCTCGATGTCGATGGGGTCGCCGATGTCCAGGGCTTCGGTCGCGCCGACGATCATCTCGATGACGCGGTCGGCGATCTCGCTCTGGAGGAACAGCACCCTGGCAGCGGAGCATCGCTGTCCCGCGCTGTCGAAGGCGGAGCGGACGACGTCGCGCACGACCTGCTCGGGCAGCGCGGTCGAGTCCGCGATCATCGCGTTGATGCCGCCGGTCTCGGCGATGAACGGTACGATCTGGCCGCGCCGGTCGGTGAGCGCCTTCTGGATCGTCCAGGCGGTATCGTTCGAGCCGGTGAAGGCGACGCCCTTGACGCGGGGATCGCGGACCAATGCTGCGCCGACCGCGCCGTTGCCGGGAAGGAACTGGAGTACGCCGGGGGGCACACCCGCCTCGTGCAGCAACCTCGTCGCGAGCCACGCCGTGATCGGCGTCTGCTCGGCGGGTTTGGCGAGAACGGTGTTGCCGGCGGCGAGCGCGGCGGCGACCTGTCCCGTGTAGATCGCGATCGGGAAGTTCCAGGGGCTGATGCAGACGAACGGTCCGCGGCCACGCAGTTCCAGCGAATTGCGCTCACCCGTGGGACCCGGCAACGTCGTCGGACCCGAGAACAGCCGGCGGGCTTCGGTGGCGTAGTAGCGCAGGAAGTCGATGGCTTCGCGAAGATCGGATTGCGCGTTCTCCAGCGTCTTGCCGGCCTCGCGCACGATCACCGCCATCAGCAGGGAGCGGTCGCGCTCGAAAAGCTCGGCGGCGCGTTCGAGGATCTGGGCGCGGCGGCTACCGCCGAGGCGGTCCCACGCATGGGCTTCCGCGACGGCGCGGGCGACGGCGGGCGCGATCCAGGCAGGGTCGGTCGGCGTGATGAAACCGACGCGTTCGCGGCGATCGTGCGGACAGGTGACGACTTCCTGGCGGGCGTTGAGATCGCCGATCGCGGCATCGATGAGGGGGGCGGCCATCAGCGGCGTCGCGAGGGCTGCCTCCATCTCGACGTAGAGCTTGTCGCGAACCGTGCTTTCGCCGAGTGCAAGCCCCGGGCTGTTGCGCCGGGCGCCGTAGATCGCGCCGGGCAAAGGCAGGGGCTTGGGCCGGCCGCCGGGAAGCTCGCGCTCGAGCTCGGTCGCCTCGACGGGATCGCGGATGATGGCTTCGACCGGCTCCTTCTCGTCGGCGATGCGGTTGACGAACGACGTATTCGCGCCGTTCTCCAGAAGCCGGCGGACGAGATAGGCGAGCAGATCCTCGTGGCCGCCGACCGGGGCGTAGATGCGGCAGGGGCGGCCGAGCTTGCCTTCTCCGACGACTTCGTAATAGAGCGCTTCGCCCATGCCGTGCAGGCGCTGCAGCTCGAAGGGGATCGAACCGCCGGCGATATGCGCGACCGCGAGCGTGTGCGCGTTGTGGGTGGCGAGCTGGGGATAGAACGAGCGCTGGTCGGAAAGGATCAGCCGCATGCAGGCGAGATAAGACAGATCGGTGTGCTGTTTGCGGGTGAATACGGGATAGTCGGCATAGCCGCGTTCCTGCGCCCACTTGATCTCGCTGTCCCAGTAGGCGCCCTTCACGAGGCGCACGGGAATGCGCTTGGCGCCACGCTCGGAGAGACGGCGCAGCCAGCGAAGCACGGGTACGGCGCGCTTGCCGTAGGCCTGCACCGCGATGCCGAGCCCCGGCCAGTTTTCGAGAACCGGATCGAAGAACAACTCGCCGAACATCGCGAGTGAAATTTCGAGGCGGTCCTGCTCTTCGGCGTCGATCGTGAGGCAGATGCCGAGTGAACGGGCACGGCGTGCGATTTCGACGAGCCGCGGGGCCAACTCTCGGCCGAGGCGTTCGGACTTGCCCGGCTCGAAACGCGGGTGCAGGGCGGAGAGTTTCACCGAGATGCTCGGACGCTCCATGAGTGCGGCGGCGTGCGTGCCGAGCATGGGGCCGGCCGACTTGCCGACCGCTTCGAGGGCGTGCAGGTAGCGCTGGTAATAGCGATCCGCGTCGTCCTGGGTGCGGGCGGATTCGCCGAGCATATCGTAGGAAAACCGATAGCCTTCTTTCTGGAGGGGGTGCGCGCGGTCGAGCGCTTCTTCGATGGTGCGGCCCAGGACGAACTGGTCGCCCATCACGCGCATCGCCTGGCGCAGCGCTTGCCGGATCACGGGTTCGCCGGACTTGGCAACGAGGCGTTTCAGCAGGTTCGCCGGTTTGCCGGCCCGGGCCTTGCCGAGCTTGACGATACGGCCGGTCAGCAGAAGGCCCCACGTGGAGGCGTTCACGAACAGGCTGTCGGAGTGGCCGAGATGGCTTTCCCATCTGCCGCTGCCGATCTTCTCGGCGATCAACTGGTCGGCGGTCTCGGTGTCGGGAATGCGCAGCAGCGATTCGGCGAGGCACATCAGGATGACGCCCTCTTCGCTCGACAGCGCGTACTCGGTCATCAGCGCATCGATGCCGGAATTGCGCTGGCGGCCTTCGCGGACCTGATCGACGAGGCGGTGGGCGAGCGCGGCGACGCGGCGGCGTTCCTCGGAGGAGAAGATCGCGCGTTCGACGAGGGCGCCGACGAGGCGGTCCTCTTCCAGCAAGTGGTAGGACGCGATCTCGTCAAGCGGCGGCAGGTTTCTGCCGCCCGCGTCGCTCGCGTCGATGGCAGTGCGCGCTGCCCCATTGCCCTTGGCCACGGGTCTTCTCCACGTCCGATGCCGACACCGAATCAGGCGGACAATCTATCAGAGCGTGACAGGCTGGTCTCAGTCGCCGCGCAGCCGTGCTGCCGCCCGAAGCATCGAAATGGCAATCGGGGCGGCACTTGACCAGGGGACGATCCGCGATGAACTGTTACCCGACTTCTCGTGCATCCCAGCCTCCGGGAGACCTGTCGTGACGCATGCCGCCGTTCCCCATGTTTCGACCGTGAAAGCTCTGCGCGCCATCGTCGGCGGGTGGCGGAAGGAGGGGCATCGGGTCGCGCTGGTGCCGACGATGGGGGCGTTGCACGGCGGGCACCTCGAGTTGGTGCGGCTCGCGCGGAAGCATGCCGACAAGGCCGTCGTTTCGATCTTCGTCAATCCGGCGCAGTTCGCACCGCACGAGGACCTGGACCGGTATCCGCGTACGTTCGAGGCGGATCTCGCGGCCCTGGCGACTGCCGATTGCGATCTCGTGTGGGCGCCGACCGTGTCGGAGATGTATCCGGCGGGGCACGCGACACGGGTGGTGCCGGCAGGCGCGGCGGAAGGGCTGGAGACGGATTTCCGGCCGCACTTCTTCGCCGGCGTCGCGACGGTCTGTACGAAGCTGTTCACGCAAGTGGCGCCGGATCTTGCGATCTACGGCGAGAAGGACTTCCAGCAGCTTGCGGTGATGCGACAGATCGTGCGCGATCTCGACCTGCCGCTGGAGATCGTGGGCGCGCCCACCGTGCGGGAAACCGATGGTCTGGCGATGTCGTCGCGCAATCGTTATCTGTCTGAAGCGGAACGTAAAATTGCACCGTCGATGCACTGTATTCTGCAGGAGCTCGCGCAGGCGATCGGTGCGGAAGGGGCGGCTCTCATCGCGGCCAGGTCCGACGCGCTGGCGGCAGATGCGGCGGCGAAGCTGACGGCTGCCGGTTTCGCAAAAATCGATTACGTCGCCGTGCGGGATGCGGTGACGCTGGCGACGGTCGACACGTTGGATATTCAAAAAGAGAAGCGGGCTCTGCGGGTTCTCGCCGCGGCATGGCTCGGCAAGACGCGGCTGATCGACAACGTAGCAGCGTGAGGCAGGGCAGTTGTGCCGCCTCATGGGCACCACATTTGTCCGGTGTCTATGGTGGGTGTGGTCGACCGCTACTTGATTTGGGGTTCCGCCTGGGGCACGGTCGGCCGCAAATGGGACGGCAGGTATCGATTCGGTTGCCGCATCCCGGTTGCGAATTCTAAGCGCCGGAAGCAGGCGTCGAGGGGAGCAGGTCCGAGCATGGACTTTGCCAAATCTGGAATTTCAGAATTGCCGGCGCGGCTGTCGCGTCTCACCCGTCTCGCGCTTCCAGGCGTCGCAGCCTGCGTTCTGGCGGCCTGCAGCTCGTCGAAGAGCGCGGAAAAGCTGCTCAATCCAGATCCGCCCGACAAAATGTACGCGATCTCGGATGCGCTTCTGACGCGCGGGCGCTACGAGGACGCGGCGCAGAAGTTCGAGGAGCTCGACCGGGATCATCCCTATTCGCCGGAAGCACGGCGGGCGATCGTGATGTCGGCTTTCGCCTACTACAAGGCGGGCAAATTCCCCGAGGCGATCACGACCGCCCGGCGGTATACGACGATGCATCCGGGAACGAAGGAAGCGCCGTTCGCGCATCACATCATCGCGTCGGCCTACTTCGACGACATCAACGGCCCCAATCGCGACCAGGGCAATACGCGAAAGGCGCTGGCCGAGTTCAAGACGCTGATTTCGCGCTATCCCGACAGCACCTATGCGAAAGGGGCCGAAAACAAGGTCCGCTTGTGCGAGGATTCGCTCGCCGCGCACGAAATGCACGTCGGTCACCAGTACCTGAAGAACAAGCAGTGGCTGGGTGCGAAGAACCGTTTCGAGGTCGTCGTGCGCGAGTATCAGACGACGGCGCACGTCGAGGAGGCGCTGGCGCGTCTCGTCGAGGTCAATATGTCGCTCGGTATCGTGCACGAGGCACAGAACGCCGCGGCGGTGCTCGGCCACAACTTTCCGAATTCCGCATGGTACCGGGATTCCTTCAAGCTGTTGCAGTCGAACGGGCTCGCCCCGCGTGAGGATACCAGCTCGGGCAACTGGCTGACGCGGCAGTGGCGCAGCATCACCACATCGTCGACGGCGCCGAAGCGAGGTTGATCTCGTTTACAGTGCCGGTTCTGTCGCGGTCGTCCGGTCAATCGGGCGGCCGTTTCGATTCCTGCCTATCGGCAATGCCACTGTGACGCGCTTTACGTCGCTCCTCGCAAAGCCAATATATCTGTCGATGGAGGTGCAGACCCGTGGCCGACGACGACGAAGCAAATCGATTTTCCGCTCGTGCTGCGCGTTATGTCCGGGTGGGGACGAACGTCGGCAGCATCGCGGCCCGAGTCGCGGGGCAGCGGCTGTTCGGCCGGGACGGCGACAACACCCGGAACGCATCGGATCTAGCGGCGGCGCTCGGCGGGCTCAAGGGCCCGATGATGAAGGTCGCGCAGCTTCTCTCTACGATACCTGAGGCACTGCCGCCAGAATATGCTCGCGAGCTTTCGCAGTTGCAGAGCCAGGCGCCGCCGATGGGACCGGCCTTCGTGCGGCGCCGGATGATCGCGGAACTGGGGCCGGACTGGCAGGCGCGCTTCCGGAGTTTCGATGCGCAGCCGTCTGCGTCCGCTTCGCTCGGCCAGGTGCACAAGGCCGTGGCGCTCGACGGTCGCGACCTCGCTGTCAAACTGCAGTATCCCGACATGCAGTCCGCGGTCGAGGCGGACCTCACGCAACTCAAGGTCGTTTTCGCTATCCATGCGCGGATGGATCCGGCGGTCGATACGCGCGAGATCCTTTCGGAGATTTCAGCGCGATTGCGCGAGGAACTCGATTACGGGCTGGAGGCCGGTCATATCGGGCTCTATCAGCAGGTGCTCGATGGCGATCCGCTGATCCGCGTGCCGACGGTGGTGCCGGAACTGTCGACGGGACGGCTGCTGACGATGTCGTGGCTCGAGGGGCGGCGGCTGCTCGACTACAAAGAAAGTCCGATCGAGCATCGCAACCAGATCGCGCGGGCGATGTTCAAGGCGTGGTGGTATCCCTTCAGCCACTACGGTGTGATCCACGGCGATCCGCACCTGGGCAACTATACTATTTTCGAGGAGGGGGGCGGACCCGCGGGCATCAATCTGCTCGACTACGGCTGCATCCGCACGTTCCGCGTGCCGTTCGTGCAGGGCGTGATCGATCTCTACAACGGGTTGCTGAGCAACAATCGCGATCTCGTCGTCCACGCGTACGAGAGCTGGGGTTTCCGCGGGCTCAATGCGGAACTGATCGAGGCGATGAGCATCTGGGCGCGGTTCATCTACGGGCCGCTGCTCGAGGATCGCGTGCGCTCGCTGGCCGAGGATACGGCGCCGGGCGAATATGGCCGGCGTGAAGCGTTCCAGGTGCACAAGATCCTGAAGGAGAAGGGGCCGGTTACGGTGCCGCGCGAGTTCGTGTTCATGGACCGGGCCGCGATCGGGCTCGGCGGCGTGTTCCTGCATCTGGGCGCGCGGATGAACTGGTACAAGCTGTTCAACGAGACGATCGAGGGCTTCAAGCTGGAAGACGTTGCGGCCCGGCAGAAAGTGGCTTTCGAGAGGGCGGGCGTGCCGTTGCCGCGGTGATGCGGGCCGGGCGTCGTTCGGCACTCTCGTAACTTCGGCGCTCTCGCAACATCGGTTTCAGCCGGCCTTCTTGCGCTTCTCCGGCGCGGTCCGGTAGAGCGTGAGAACGCGGTCCAGCTCTGCCATACACTCGGGATCGAAATCGACCTTGGGCCGGAGGTCCGGTTTCCAGTAGCCGTACTTGTCCTGCCCCCGCAGCAGCATGGCGCTGGCGCCCGGAAAATTCGTTTCGCGGACGTGCGGGGCGACGAAGTGGATCGACAAGCCGATGCGGCGGTCGTTCGTCGTATTCGGGTGAGACGCGTGCAGGCAGTCCTCCTTGTGGAAGGAGAACTGGCCGGCCTTCAAGGGGACGTGGACGGCTTTGCTCTCGTCGATGCCTGCTACAGTCTGGCCGCGCGAAAGCAGGTTCTGCTGGGTCTTGAGTTCTTCGTGACCGTAAAGGCCCTTGTTGTGGGAGCCCGGGATGAACCGCATGCAGCCAGAGGCGATCGATGCTTCGGAGATCGCCAGCCAGGCGGTGCAGGTGTCGGGAGGGTCGATGCCGTAGTAGGTGGAATCCTGATGCCAGGAGACGAAGGTCTTGTCGTCGGCTTCCTTCTGGAAAAAGCTGGAGCCCCAGCACAAGATATCGGGTCCGATCAGATCCTCTACCGCATCGAGCAATCTGGGATGGGAAACGACATCGGTCAAAAACGGAAACGGGAGATGCGCCTTGATCTGACAGCGCTTCTGGATCTGTCCGCCAAGTTTGCTCTCGACCTCTTCGACGTGCCGCCTGACTTCGAGGCACTCGTCGGTGGAAAGCAGGTCGACGGGGCCGAGAAAACCGTTGTCGGCGTAGAAGGCTATCTGTTGCTGGCTCAGCCTGTTCGGCATGGTCATTCCTCACGCTTCGGCTGTTTCGACCCGCGTGCGCTCTCCGGCGCTCAGCGATGAAAAACTACGCTCGGCAGGCGCCGCGTACAAGCGCCTGTCGAAGGTGAAGCGCTCGCGCGCCGCTGCCGCTTCGTTTCCGGGACGCGCCGAACGGGCTTCCCACTCCACGGCTCACGGCAACGGCAGGGCTTCGTGCTCCTTCAGCGTCTTGCCGCTGTCCGTGTCGACTTCGGCCATCTTGACGCGATAGCCCCACAGGTGCGCGACATGCTGCAGCGTCCGATCGCACTGTTCTTTGTCGAGCAGCACACCGTTGCGGACGCGGTGCTGCAACGTCAGGCGGCGGCCGCCTGCGAGATCGGCGCTCACGACCTGGATGTCGGGATCGCGTGCCGCCGAGTCGTATTGGGCAGCGAGTGCATTGCGCACCCTGCGGTAGCCCGTCTCGTCGTGGATCGACTTCACCTCGACGAAGGGACTGTCAGAACTGTCGTGGATCGAGAACAGGCGGAAATCACGGATGACCTTCGGCGACAGGTATTGCTGGATGAAGCTGTCGTCACGGTAGTCGGCCCAGGCTTCCTTCAGCGTGCCCATCGGATCGCCGTTACCGGCGAACTCGGGGAACCAAGCCCTGTCCTCGTCGGTGGGGGTGAGGCACATCCGCTGGATGTCACGCATCATGGCGAAGCCGAGAGCGTAGGGGTTCATGCCGGAATAGAAACGATCCTCGAAGCGCGGCTGAAACACCACAGACGAGTGCGAGTGCATGAACTCCAGCATCGAACCTTCGGTGATGAGGCCCTTGTCGTAGAGGCGGTTCATGATCTCGTAGTGGCAGAACGTGGCGCAGCCTTCGTTCATCACCTTGGTCTGGCGCTGGGGATAGAAGTACTGTGCCAGCATGCGCACGATGCGCAGGATCTCGCGCTGCCATTCGTCGAGCTTGGGCGCGTGCTTCTCCAGGAAATAGAGCAGGTTTTCCTGGGGCAGGCCGAGCGCTTCACTTTCCTTGAGGTTGGCGCGCGATTCCGGGTCGGGCGGCGGCTTGGGCAATGCAGAGCGCGGCACGGTGCGCCACAACTCGTTGTAGGTCGCTTCCTCGTATTCGCGGCGGGCGATGTCGCGGTCGCGGAGCGCGCGGACGGAGCGGCGATGCACGGGGTAGCGGCTGATGCCCTGGTTCATCAAGGCATGCGCGCTGTCGATCACCAATTCGACGCGTTCCGTGCCGACCTTCTGCTCGCACTCGACGATGTAGTCCTTGGCGTAGCGGAGGTAGTCCAGGATCGACGTCGCGTCGGTCCACTGCCGGAACATGTAGTTGTTCTTGAAGAAGTGATTGTGGCCCATGGCGGCGTGCGCCATCACCAGCGTCTGCATCGTCATGGTGTTTTCTTCCATGATGTAGTTGATGCAGGGATCGGAGTTGATGACGAGCTCGTAGGCGAGCGCGCGAGCGCCTTTGCGGTAGAGCGCTTCCTCGCGGGCGAAGTGCTTTCCGAACGACCAGTGGCGGTACATGTTCGGCATGCCGATCGAGGCATAGGCGTCGAGCATCTGCTCGGCGGTGATGACCTCGATCTGATTGGGATAGATGTCGAGGCCCATCTCGCCGACGCCGATCTCGGCGATGGCGTCGTATGTGCGATTAATGAGGTTGAAATCCCAATCCGCTCTTTCGAACAGGGGCCGGCTCGCCTTCACACTGCTCATCGGCGCGTCTCCTTCGCCGGCTGGGCAGCGAACAACTCACGGAACACGGGATAGATCTCGCCGGGGTTGGTCACCCGCTTCATCGCGAAATGGGCGTTCGCGGCTGCCACCTCGGTATAGCCGCTCCAGGCGACCGACTGCATCGAGTGCATGCCGTCCTCGGGCGCTACCTCGATGTAGGCGAAGTACTGGCACAGGGGGAGCAGGTCGTTATTGAGAAGCTGCAGGCAGTGCTCCATGTCGTCGTCGAAGTTGTGTCCGTCCGAGGCTTGTGCCGCGTAGATGTTCCAGTCGTCGACGGGATAGCGCTCCTTGATGATGCGCTGCATTTCCTCGAGCGCGGTCGAGATGACGGTGCCGCCCGTCTCCGTGTCGCGGAAGAAAGTTTCCTCGTCGACCTCCTGCGCCTCCGTGGTGTGACGGATGAAGACCACGTCGACGGCGGTGTAGTGCCGCGACAGGAACAGGTGCAGGAGCATGAAGAACCGCTTGGCGAGGTCCTTCAGCTGCTCCGTCATCGAAGCGGAAACGTCCATCAGGCAGAACATGACGGCTTGCGTCTTGGGCCGCGGGACGCGCTCGTAGCGATTGTACTTGAGATCGATGGGGTCGATGTAGGCGACGATCTTGCGGACGAAATTTAGGCGCGCGAGACGGGCGCGCAACTCGTTCAACCTGGCCTCGTCGCGGGGGCTTTCACCTTCGAGCAAGGCGATCAGCTGCTCGAGCTCCTCGACCTCGGATATCTTCGGCCGGTGCAAGGCGATGCGGCGGGCGAGACTGTTGCGCATCGTGCGCATCTTGTTGAGGCGCGAGGGGGAGCCGTCGGAGCTGATGCCGGCGCGAATGCGCTCGGGCGTCGAGATGCTCTTGAGTTTCGCCTTCACCAGATTGGGCAACTTCAGATCCTCGAAGAAGATATCGAGGAACTCTTCGCGAGTGAGCTGGAAGACGAAGTCGTCCTCGCCCTCGCCGTCGGGGCTGCCTTTCGAGCCCGATCCGCCGGCGCCGCCTTCCGGCTTGCGGATCACATCGCCGACCGAGAACTCCTTGTTGCCCGGCAGCACGAAGTCACGCTTGCCGGTGCCGGAGCCGAGCCCGAACGACGGCTCGCGGAGACTCTTGGAGCGGATTTTCACCTTCTCCCCGGCGTCGACGTCGGAAACCTTGCGGCGCTTCAAGGCGTCGCGGACGGATTCGCGGATTTCCGCCTTCGCCCGGCGGAGAAAGCGCTGGCGGTTGCCGAGGCTCTTGGCCTTTGGGTTCAGGCGCCGGTCGACAATGTCCATGAGCGCTCCAGGTGAGTGGTGAGGCGAAAGTGAGCGGTGGGCGTGGTGGACGCCGTGGAACCTGGATAGACACCACCACGCCACTCGCCACCCACCCTCACCGTGGTGGCATCAACCTGTTGTCATCAGCCCGACTTCTTCACCCGCATGTACCACTCGACAAGGCGACGGACCTGACGGTGCGTGTAGCCTCGCGCCATCATGCGCTCGACGAACTCCTCATGCTTCTTCTCGCTGTCGCCGTCCTTCTTCGCGCCGAACGAGATCACGGGCAGCAGGTCCTCGACCTGGCTGAACATGCGCTTCTCGATCACTTCGCGAATCTTCTCGTAGCTCGTCCAAGCCGGGTTCTTGCCGGCATTCTTGGCACGCGCGCGGAGCGAGAACTTGACCACCTCGTAGCGGAAGTCCTTCGGGTTCGCGATGCCGGCAGGCTTCTCGATCTTCGACAACTCCTGGTCGAGAAGCTGGCGGTTCATGAGCTGGCCGGTGTCGGCATCCTTGAAGTCCGAATCCTCGATCCATGCATCGGCGTAGGCCACGTAACGGTCGAACAGGTTCTGGCCGAAATCGTGGTAACTCTCGAGGTAGGCCTTCTGGATTTCGTTGCCGATGAACTCCGCGTAGCGCGGCGCCAACTCCTCCTTGATGAACTCGAGATAGCGATCCTCCGTTTCCTCGGGCAACTGCTCGCGGCGGATGGACTGTTCCAGCACGAACATCAGGTGGACGGGATCGGCGGCGACCTCCTGGGTGTCGAAGTTGAAGGTTTCCGACAGGACCTTGTAGGCGAAGCGCGTGGACATGCCGTCCATGCCTTCGTTGATGCCGCCCGCGTCGCGGTATTCCTGAATGGTCTTGGCGTGCGGGTCGGTGTCCTTCAGGCTTTCGCCGTCGTAGACGCGCATCTTCGAGTAGAGGCTCGAGTTCTCGTGCTCCTTGAGGCGCGACAGGACGGAGAACTGCGACAGCATCTCGAGCGTGGCCGGTGCGCACGGAGCACCGGAAACTTCGCTCGAGGTGAGCAGCTTCTCGTAGATCCGCTTCTCCTCGGACACACGAAGGCAATAGGGCACCTGGATCACGCAGATGCGGTCCAGGAACGCTTCGTTGTTCTTGTTCGCCCGGAACGTCTGCCACTCGCTTTCGTTGGAGTGAGCGACGATGATGCCCTGGTAAGGGAGCGCGCCGACGTTCTCGGTGCCGACATAGGTGCCGTCCTGCGTCGCGGTGAGCAGGGGATGGAGCATCTTGATCGGCGCCTTGAACATCTCGACGAACTCGAGCATGCCCTGCGTCGTGCGGTTGAGGCCGCCCGAATAGGAGTAGGCGTCGGCGTCGTTCTGGCCGTGGAACTCCAGCTTGCGGATGTCCACCTTACCGACCAGGGCGGAGATGTCCTGGTTGTTCTCGTCGCCGGGCTCGGTTTTGGCGACACAGATCTGGCGCAGGCGCGAGGGCTGCAGGCGGACGACCGTGAATTTCGAGATGTCGCCGCCGAACTCGTCCAGGCGTTTGACCGCCCACGGGCTCATGCGACCCAGCAGCTTGCGCTTGGGAATGCCGTACTTGTCCTCGAGGGCCTGGCCCATGGTGACCGGATCGAACAGACCCAGGGGGCTTTCGAAGATCGGGCTGACCTCCTCGCCGGCCTTGAGGACGTAGATCGGGCACTTCTCCATCAGCTCTTTGAGGCGTTCGGCGAGGGACGATTTGCCGCCACCGACGGGCCCGAGGAGATAGAGGATCTGTTTGCGCTCCTCCAGGCCCTGGGCGGCGTGGCGGAAGAAGCCGACGATACGCTCGATCGTTTCCTCGAGGCCGTAGAAGTCCCTGAAGGCCGGATAGACCTTCATGGTGCGGTTGAGGAAGATGCGCCCGAGGCGCTGCTCCTTGGAAGTGTCGACCAGCTCGGGCTCGCCGATGGCCTTTATCATGCGCTCGGCGGCGCCTGCGTAGAGCATCGGGTCGTCGCGGCAGCTCTCCAGGAACTGCTTCAACGGCATCTCCGACTGCTTGTTGCGGTCGTAGCTCTGGGAATAGAGCTCGAAAATCTCATCTGCGACGGTCATGCTTGCACCTGTTGCTCGAGCGTTCTCAGCGGATGTCACTTCTGCTGCGATGTCTTAGGCTTGTACCTGCCATCTCGTGCCCCGGCTCGCGTTGGCTCCCCCGGCCTGCTGCTGCGTTTTTCCTGGCTGCCCTGTATTCCCTGTCTTCGGTTCGTCGGCTCGTCGTGTCGGCTTATCGTGCGCCGTTTCGCGCGTCGGTGCGTGGCTCCTTCGGCGGTTTATGCTTCTCGTATTTCAGATCGCATTTCAGGGCTCGGGAAGGCTGGTGTTCCGGGGCGTCGTGTCGCGCGCCTTGCTGCCGACATGATCGTGAGGTGCTCTCCCCGCGATCGGGCCGCACGGTGCGCGTGTGCGCCCTGTGGCATCGTGCTTGTTCTCGTTTCTCTGAATAGGAATTTGGTGTTCCTCATTGCCTTCGGCAACCACTAGATCACGCTTCATTTGTTTCTGTTCGCAACTAACACCCGTAAGCCACACTGCCATCTGGCATAGTTCGAATATCGGCGCCGGATTCCGATCACTCCGCATTTCACATTCCGGCCGATCATTCTGCGATGCGCATCGGGCGGAAGTACGACCACGATATGATGATATGCCGACCTTTGCCGGGTTGGAGTTCAATTCTGATATCTGCGGCCGGAGGGGCCGCATCGATGGCTTTGTCGTACACGGGGATACGATCGATCATCGCCGAGCAGTTCTTTGGGTTGCAGCGGGTTAGCTTCGACGGGGCTCGTGCTCGATCGCGACCTTGCGGCCGCAGAAATCACCGGGGATAAGTTCGTGCCGGCGCGGCGGAGTGTCCGGTTTCCGGCTCGAGTATGGTAGCGCGCTCCGAATCAGGTGCTGTGGCGAATGCGCGCTTCGGCCAGTGCTTCGGGGGTGTCGAGATCAACGTGGATGGCGGCCGTGCCGAGATCCAACTCGACGACGCTTTCGGCATTCTGGGCGATGATGCTGCGCGCGCCGACGTCTCCGGACAGCCTGGTCATCGCTGGAAACAGCTCCGACGACCAGAGTACGGGATTGCCGCGCTTACCCCGGTGCACGGGCACGATGATCGAACGGTGTTCCTTGGGTTCGAATGCCGAGATCATGCGTTCGAGGTGGGCTGCCTGGATTTCGGGCATGTCGCCGAGGGCTACGATCGCGCCGTCGAGGTTCGGCGAAAGCGCGGCAATGCCGGCTTTGAGGGAACTCGCCATGCCGGTCGCGTAATCGGGATTGTGGATGATCGTCACATCGAGACCGGCGAGGGCTGCTTCGACTTCGGCGGCCTGATGGCCTGTGACGACCACGACGGGGCGGGCTCGGCTTGCCAGGGCGGTTTCGGCGGTGCGTCGCACAACGGGCTTGCCGCCGAGGTCTTCGAGCAGCTTGTTGCGTGGCCCCATTCGGCTCGACCGGCCGGCGGCCAGGATCAGGCAGGCGACACGTTTTTCGCGACGCGCGGTATCGTCGTTGCTCTCGCGGGGCTGAGGGCGGGTGGCGATCTCCTTGAGCAGGCCACCGACGCCCATCGCCTGGATCTCGCTGCGGCCTACGGGCAAGCCGGCGAGACGGCGCTCCAGCACCCAATCGAAGCCGTTGAGCGTGGGGCTGCCGGCGCAACTGGGCGCACCGAAGACGTCGCTGCCGTCGAGGTGTCCCAGCATCAGAAGGTTGCCGGGATCGACGGGCATGCCGAGGTGAGTGACCTCGCCGCCGGCCTCGACCAGGGCTGCCGGGATCACGTCGTGCCGGTCGACGATGGCGGAGGCGGCGAACACGATGATCGGGTCGCACCCGTGCTCGCGCAGTTCGGCGATCGCCTTGGCGACCGCTTGGGTCTCGTGGGCGACGGTGATGGTTTCGCTCAACTCGCTGCCGAGCGTCGTCAGGCGTTCGGTCATCACGCGCTGGCGTTTGTTGAGCACGCTGTTCTTGGTGTTGGACAGGCGGGTCAGCACGAGGCCGGCGCGCTTCTTCACGAACGGCGCGACCGTGACGAGACCGCCTTCGGCCAGAACGACGGCCTGGGCCACGGTCGTCTCGGCAACGGCGAACGGGATCACCTTGACGGTGGCTATCATTTGGCCGGCTTCGACGCGCTCGAACGGCGCGACGGTCGCGATGGTCATGGCTTCGTCGATGCGATTGATCGCCTGGAGCGCGGAGACGTCGAGCGAGGCGATGCCGGGGCTTTCGGCGTAGAGATTGCAGCGGCCGGTGAACGGTTCGGCCACGCGGATGCCGGTGCCTGCTATGGCGCGAGCTACCACAGCGGCGGCATCGTCCTCTCCGACATCGTTGTCGTCGAGGCGGGCTGCCATCACCTCGTCGAAGCCGGCGGCGCGCAGCTTCTCGATCTCGGCTGGTCCGAGCGGGCGGCCCTTCTTGATGATGCCGGCGCGCGTCTGCAGCGAGTGCGCGAGAATGGCGCCGAGCGCGTCGTCGAGCTTGATGATACCGAATTTCATCCTGGTATCCTGCGGACACGGCAGTCGGCAGATCGGCAGATCGGCAGTCGACAGTTCGAGGGGTTTGCCTCCCACCTATGCGACCTATGCCTTGTCGTTCGTGCGGAATTCGCCATTTGCAACACTCGTTTCACGACTGCCGACTGCCGATCTGCCGACTGGCGCTTCCCAGCGATGTCGCCAACGCCTCCAGGCTGTTCAGGTTGTGGCAGGGGCGCATCTCGGTGACGTGCGGCTTCAACAGGCGCGCGCCCTGGGCCAACGGACTATAGCCATCATAGCGCATCAGCGGGTTCAACCATACCAGTCGTCTGCAGGATGCACGCAGGCGGCGGGCGGCGTCGCCGAGGCCCTCGCCGCCCTCGCGGTCGAGGCCGTCGGTGATGAGCAGAACCGTCGCGTTCTGGCCGAGAACGCGGCGGGCCCACAGGCGATTGAAATCCTCGATGCTCTGGCCGATGCGGGTGCCGCCGGCCCAATCCTTGACGTCGCCGGCGACCTTGGCGATGGCGCGGTCGGGGTCTTTTCCCTTCAGGTTGCGGGTGATGTTGGTCAGTCGCGTGCCGAACAGGAACGCCGAAACGCGGTCGCGGGCGTTGGTTGCGGCATAGAGGAAGTGCAGCATCATGCGGGCGTAGGCGTCCATGCTGCCGGAGATGTCGCACAGGATGACGAGCGGGGGGCTGCGCCAGCGGCGGGCCTTGAAGTGCAGGGCGACGTGATCGGAGCCGTGGGTGGCGGTCTCGCGCAGGATGCGGCGCAGGTCGATGCGGTTCGAGGATCGCGTCGAGCGCACGAAGCGGCGGGTCGGTCGTTCGTCGAGGATCAGGTCCATGCGCTGGATCGCCGAGCGGGCGCGGGCCTGCTCCTCGGCGCTCATCTGCTCGAAATCCCTGGCCTTCAACTGCTCGTCCGCGCTCCATGTTCCGGACATGTCGAGCTCGATCCGCTCTTGTGGCGCCGCTTGTGGCTTGGGCCGGTCGGCGAGAAGGGGATCGCGAAGGCGGCGCGACAGCTCGGCTTGCTTCGGTCCGCTGTCGTCGCGGAACGAGGGCAGCATGACCGACAGCATCTGGGCGAGGAAGTTCGGGTCCTTCCAGAACAGGTAGAAGGCCTGGTCGAAGATCTCGCGGTGCTCGGGGCGGGAGACGAGGCTCGCGTGCAACGTCCAGTAGAGGACCTGCGGGCGCTCGATGCCGGCGGCGAGGACGGCTTGGGTGGCGAGGATAACCCGGTCGGGGCCGACGGGCATTCCGGCCGAGCGCAGGAGACGGGAGAACTGCAGAATGTTCTCCGCGATCTTGCCGCCGTCGGCCTCGCCGACGATGAGGTTTGGGGCGAGGGTTGCGGGTTCGGGTGAATGGCCGGAGGCGTACCAGTTGTCGGTCATGCGAGCATGATACGGGGTGAGAAACCTCGCGTCATCGGTTTGCTGCTCCAATGGATCGTCGATGCAGGAGTTGACGAAAAGGTTCGCCAGACCTGGAGATAGCCTGCCCGGCGATAGCCTGACGATTGAAGTGGGCGCAGATCAGGGAACAGATGGCATCTTTCTGACGGTTCGAAGGAAATGCCTGACGATAACCTGACAGTTATAATCTGGACAGGCCGGCTAAGCAGAGTTCCAGCGCTTGACCAACTCACGACCCTGTGGCGACATGTCCGCAATCGGCGCAAGCGGAAGCAGGCGCTGCCTGGAAGGCTCGGTCGGTAGTGACCCTGAGGAGATGTGGCGGTGAGAGCCAAAGCGGGCGCTGATTGGTCTGCTGATTGAGGATGCAGCGGATATCAGCAGACTAAATGCTGGTAATGCCCCTGACGCGCAACATTCCGGCGGGGAGTGGCGTGAGCGCGAAGCGGTCGACTAATAGGACGTGGGCGTATTGAGACGGCCAGCTCTGTAGTTGGGTGCTGCAACAGAAAACAGTTCGTACAGTCGCTTGCGGACCGATTTTTCTGTGAGCTTGGCTCGAGCGGTGCGTGTTAGGAATATTGATGCGTGGTGGGGCTTCGCCTCTTCTGCGGTATCGTAGACTCGAAAGGCACAATTACTTGTGCCATCCACCATCTGCGCGCGAATGGTACCGGCGTTGGCAACCATTGCAGCGGCGACATGCCGGTCCTGCGGGGGAGTCTTGCTAACGCCTGTCAGCCTCATTTGCTCGATGGCCAATGCAATTTCGGCATCGGACGCTCGCTCATCGCGGAATACTGAGAGGTCCGATCGCCAAGCATCAGTGAAGGCGACTGAAAGAATCCGGCCGTTCGGATCGACGTGGATCGGGTGAAAGGCCAGACGGATAAGTGTCTCAGATGCATCGACCGGGCAAGGCGAATACTCGCTCACCGAAACAGCTTCGCACTCTCCGTTGGGGAACTTGGCCTCGACAGCCTCTTGAAGCGGAATGCCCGCCAGCCCGGACTTCGAGAATAAGTCGAGGCAGGGGGTCACGCAATTGCACCCGCCGCGTGTTTCAGGATGTTGATCAACCGAAGGGAGTTGGTCTTCCCATCATACGGTTCTGTATCCTCGATCTCGGGCCCCGACGGAAGTTGAATGAGCCAGCTGACCGATTTATCAGCATGCAGCTCAATGTCCGCATAAGCACCGCGGCCATGAGTAAAGAGCGCCGCATTCCCCGACGGAGACATTGTCGCAGTCGGAATTGGCAGTCCTGCCTCTGCCAGTCGCCTAAGGAGAGACGTGGCTAATTCTATCGTCTGCTCGTCCGGCGATTGTGCGTTCCGTCCATCCCAGCCGGGGGCTTGGCCGCGCATGGTCTCTAATCGAGCGATCTGCTGTTCCGCTTGATCGCACCGCAAGGAAATCACGGCGCGCCGAACCATTGCCAGCACTGAATGCAGTTCCCCTGCAACATCGGTTGCGGGTCGCTGACGGCCTGACATGGTCAAGATGCCGTCAGCATATTGGCTGGTAGTGCACCAACTCGGGCCTGTTGGAGCATCACGGCCATCCGTGTTCCATCCACTGTAAGGAATGTAGTCATGAGACGGAGACGTCAATCGACTGGCAGAATGATGTAGCGCCATCATTTTTGAGCTCCGCTCTTGGGCATGTCGATTCGCTCTAGGTAAGCATCTGACAGTACCTCCATCAAGATAGCTTTTGCCCGCTCGTGGAGGACTTCAAATCGTGATCGCATGTCGGACTGGAACGAGCCGGGTTCAACGACATATGGAGCGATCCCAGGCCGAACGAATTGGTCAGTGCAGAGAGTGAGTATTGCCAACGACTGGGGAGAACTTGCTCCGGGCCGTATGACCGGCTCCCCAACGTCGACATTCACGTTGATTAAGCGTCTCGCGCCGGAGGTTTCCTGGACCTGCTCAAAGCGGCCGGAGTGCGAGTGCCAAGCCGTTGCAGTTGCGAGCATCCCGCTAGCAACCCAAGGTGTCGTTGGACTGAATAGCTCCGACCAATCAATGTTCCCCGCCTCGCTTGATGTAAACCGATCAACATATTGCAGGACTACAGAGTCGAGGAGCGACGCTTCATTTGCATATTGTTGCGCCAGCGGCAAGACTATCGCTTCCAACTTCTCAACGATAGCTTTCCAGCGATCATACTTGCTAGTTCGATAGCCGACGAAATTGCGTTCCAGCCGGAGCTCTTCTTCAACTGCTCCCACTGAGTTGAACCGTTGAAAGTATGTCCCATAGGCCGCAGCCGGCCGAGCCTGCATCCCGGCCACAGGGTCAACCGCAAGCAGGAAGTTTGCCTGCTGGTTCTCCGCCGGCAGGTTGTGCAGTCCAGCGAGGCGACGCGCTTCCACTACGGTCTTGGTGAACGTGGCCTCCGTAAGCTGGCGTGCGAAGCGGATGCCGAGGAAGAAGTCCTCGATCGAGTGCTTGGCGTGCACGGGCTCAAAACGCAAGGCTGACATTCGCTCTTTGTTCCCAGTTCGCAGCTTTGGACCCGATTGGTAGCAGCCGCAGCTAAAGGTTTCCAGAACTCTAACGGCTGGCCCCTAACGGAGTATTGACCGGGGAGCTGAATCGCTCTGGCTTCGTGTCTCGCACACTGGGGCATGTCCGAAGCTGAAAAATGCTGAAGTCTTTGGCACTACGTGAGATTTCGACCCCTTGTGGCCCACTGCTGAGATCGCGGCAGTGGCGGAACAAAGGCGGTCTCGAGGGGGAAGCGGACACGGCCGCAACCTCGATGTGTTGGTCAAGTCGTGAATTCCTGCTTGGAACGTAGCGGGTCGCCCGGCCAAGGCCGATCCTCTCGACTGGGTGCTCGTCGAGTTAGACCTTGAAGTCCTTGCTCGGCGTTTCCCGTGTCGCATCGTACATCTTCCCGCAAGCGCGGCTCGTCAGCGTTTCGCTGCGGCGGAGGCGTTCGGTCATGTCGATCTGGCGCGCATTCAGAACTTTGAAGGGAGCAATTGCGCATGGTGGGTCGCGCTGCGCAAAGCTGCACTCGACCCAGCCTGCGTAGCTCATCCACCGACCGCCGTTTCCCGCGACTTCCCCCTGATCTCCTCGATCAGCCTGGCCGCTTCGGTGCCTTGGATGCGGGCGATGTCGTCCTGGTATTTGAGGAGGGTGCCGAGCGTGCTGCCGACTTTCTGGCTGTCGAGGGCGACGCAGTCGAGGGAGGCCAGTGCCTGCGCCCAGTTGATGCTCTCGGCGATCCCGGGCGTCTTGTAGAGGTCCATGCGGCGCAGAGACTGAACGAAAGCGACGACCTGCTTCGTCAGTTCGTGCGCGGCTTCCGGCACCTTGAGCGACAGGATTTCGCGCTCGCGGCCGGCGTTCGGGAAATCGATCCAGTGGTAGAAGCAGCGGCGGCGGACGGCATCGTGCACCTCGCGGGTGCGGTTCGACGTGAGGATGGTGATCGGCGGTTCCTTGGCCTGGATCACGCCGAGTTCGGGGATCGTGAGCTGATAGTCGCCGAGGATCTCGAGCAGGAACGCCTCGAACGGCTCGTCGGCGCGATCGAGTTCGTCGATCAACAGCACGGGCGCGCGGCCTTCGGCCGACAGTTCGAGCGCCTGCAGCAGGGGGCGCTTCAGCAGGTATTCGCCGGTGTAGATGTCGCGCTCCAGCGCTGAGGTCGACGCGCCTTCGCCGGATGCTTCGGTTGCCCGGATGTGGATGAGCTGGCGCGAATAATTCCACTCGTAGGCGGCGGAGGCGAGATCGAGGCCTTCGTAACATTGCAGCCGGACGAGCGGGCGGTCGAGTTCCCGGGCGAGCACCTTCGCCAGCTCGGTCTTGCCGGTGCCGGGCTCGCCTTCGAGCAGCAGCGGGCGCTTCAGCTTCAGCGCCAGGAAGACGGAGGTCGAAAGCGCCTCGCCGGCGATGTAGCCGCCATGCGCCAGAAGAGACGATGTCTCGGGAACGGTCGTGGGAAGGGAGGTCATCAGGTGGGGAGACTCGCGCGTTCAAGGCTTGGTGGAACAGCCTACGCCGATACGGATTCAATCGCCACTCCCGGTCGGATTGTGTCTCAAGCCATCACGCCAGCATGTTGCCACAGTCGGATGCGCCCATGGCGATATGAAGATGGGGGCATCTCGAAAAGTTCAGCCGGACGCGCCGTCGGCTCCCGCCCACGGGAGGCTGAAGGGCGACCAGATCCGGCAGCGGATCGACGACAATCGCATCAAGCGGTTGGCGATCGCGGAGGCCATGAAGGCCGAGGCGGGCGTCACCGGCCACGAGATCAACAAGGAAGACTTCGGCGGGCTCGCCTACATCGGCACGGGGCGGATCTTCTCGCCTGCGGGCAAGAACATCCTGCAGCTCTACACAGTGGCGCACGAGTGCGGCCACATCTTCCTGCAGGATGCGCCGCCGGGGATCTATCTGCCGGCGCACGTGAAGGAAATGGAGGCGGAGAGCTACGCGCATCAGGCGTTTCGCGAGCACGGGATGACGATGCCGCGGCGGCTGTCCGACTGGGGGCGTGCCTACGTCGGGTCGTGGATCGAGAAGGATATCGCGGCGGGCGTCGCGATCGATCCGCGTGTGGTCGCCTATGCCGAGGGGGCGCGCTCGCCCTACGAGCCGTTGCGGATGGTGCCGGAGACATGGCGGCTGCATGCGGCGGAGGCGTCTGGTGTCGCGCGTTCGGTGCCGATGCCGACGGGCGTTCGCTTGTGGGTGGCTTCGCTCAGGCGGGGGTGGCGGTGGTTTGCCGACACGACGCGGCGTGCGGCGTTGCAGGAGGGGACGATCGTCTACGACGCGGTGTGGCTGTTCAGGGAAACCATTTTCAATTCGATAATGGGCTCGATCATCGCGCTCAGTCTGACGGTCCCGCTGCACAACAACAACTACCTGCCCGAGCTGGGGCCGGCGCCGTCACTGGGATGGTTCACCGTCTTTCACCTGCTCGGGGTGATGACCGCGGGTGTGATCTGGTCGGGTCTGATATTGCTGTGGCGCACGATCCAGCGGTGAGATGGAACGTCTGCGGTCTTCATACAGGGGCGCGTGCGAGCAATTTGGTGGCATCAATCGTGAAGCCGACGGCTGCCAGTTCCCGAGCAAGTTCCAGTTTCCAGCCTCCTGCGTCGTCTAGTTTTGTGTAGGCAACCCCAAGGATGTCGGACGGTAATTCAATGTCACCCTTCTTTAGTGCGCAAACGCGATCCCTGCCCAGCTTTGCGATAAAGTAGCCAAGTTCAAGAATTACGTTCTGACGCGCGCGGTATGTTATGCTCTGATCGGTACTAACAGTGCTTTTTACTTGATCATCCGCCGTTAGCAAGACAACTGCGAAGCCGACGTCGGCGTTAGCTTCGAATTTTTCAATGACTGTCTTGCCAAGGTTGGCTTGTTCGTGAAGTACGATTGGATCGAAGTCTAACATTTTCAGGAAATCCGACACGGCTTTCCTTGCCTCTGCATCGTGTCCGTGAACGACAAAAATCCGCTTGGTCGAGAGGCCGCGAATTGAAAGTTCGCGCTTCTTTCTCGTTTCAACTAGCTTGGGGTCGGCTGCAGCTTCCAAAACTCGGAGAAGTAGATCCCGGTTATGCGCAAGTGTTTCCAGCGCGCCGCGATTGTTGGTAGCGTTGCGCACGTCGCTGTTGCTCACTTCGAAATTGTCGAAATTGCTCCATTTTCCAAATAGTTTTTCGGATGGTCGAACGAGTGCTCGAAATTTTTCGCCGAACGATCTGTTTTTTATGCATAAATCTCTGATTTTGGGGTCGATTGTATGGGACTCCATCCATCGTGTATGTGTCAAGATTTCTTGCGCGTTGACTGTCAATTCAAAATACTTCTTTGCAAGGTTGCGAAATTCAATCTCGTCGACGAATTCAAGCTCTAAGCGCCAGTCGTCGTTCGTAGAATTGTTGTTTTTATTGGAGTTGGTGCCGAATAAATTCAATTTCCACATTCGGTATTTTTCTCCAGTGTGCAAAAAATTAACCAAGCTTATTCGGTGTCAACTCAGTGCAGCTGTCACGGCGCGTTCGGTCATCACGGGGATGAGGGCGGCGCGGTATTCGGCGGGGGCGTGCAGATCCGCGATCAGGCCGCTGGATGAGGCTTTCTGGCCGGCGAGGGCGGCGACGGAGAAGTTCGCATTGAGCGCTGCTTCCAGGGCATGGGCGCGGAACACGCCGCTTTCGCTGGCGCCAGTGACCGCGACGCGGACGGTGTTGGCGAACTTCGCGACGAACACACCGACGAGGGCGAAGCGCGAGGCGCGCTGGGCGAACTTGGCGTAGCCGGCCTTTTCAGGAAGCTGGAAGCCGATGCCGGTGATCAATTCGCCGGGTTCGAGCGCCGTCGTGAACAGGCCCTTGAAGTAGTCGTCGGCGAGGATCTTGCGCTTGTTGGTGACGACGGTAGCGCCGAGGGCGAGGATCGCGGCGGGCCAATCGGCGGACGGATCGTTGTTGGCGAGTGAGCCGCCGATGGTGCCGCGGCTGCGGATCGCGGGATCGGCGATCTCACTCCCGAGGTGGCAGATCGCGGGACAGGCGGCGCGGAGATCGTCGCTGGCGGCGATCTCGCGATGCGTGGTCATCGCGCCGATACCGACGGCGGTGCCGCTGCGGTGGATGCCCTTGAGGTCGTCGACGTTGCGGATGTCGATCAGCATCGGCGGCTTGGCGAGCCGCTGCTTCATCGTCGGGATCAGCGTCTGGCCGCCGGCGATGTAGCGCGCCTCCGGGTTCAGCTCCTGGATATTGGCGGCGTCGTCGATGGAGCCGGCGCGGACGAATTCGAAGGTGTACATTGTGGTGCTCTCCCTGCTCCCCTCCCCCGTGTGGGGAGGGGTTGGGGGTGGGGGAGAGCCGCCGACGAATGCCGAGGATCACCCCACCCCTGTCCCCTCCCCATCGAGGGGAGGGGGACCAAACTACTCGGCGGCTTGCCGTGGTTGTCCTGCTTCGATCGCCGCCCAGACCTTCGCCGGGGTGGCGGGCATGTCGATGTGGTCGACGCCGTAGTCGGCAAGGGCGTCGCAGATGGCGTTGATGACGGCGGGGGGCGAACCGATGGCGCCGGCTTCGCCGCAGCCCTTCACGCCGAGCGGATTGTGTGTGCAGGCGGTGACCGTCGTCGCGACCGTGAACGAGGGCAGGTCGTCGGCGCGCGGCATCGTGTAGTCCATGTAGGAGCCGGACTTGAGCTGGCCGGCGTCGTCGTAGACGGCGTGCTCGAGCAGCGCCTGCCCGATGCCCTGCGCGAGACCGCCGTGGACCTGGCCTTCGACGATCATCGGGTTGACGATGTTGCCGAAGTCGTCGGCGGCGACGAACGAGGCGATCGAGACCTCGCCGGTGCGCGGATCTATCTCGACCTCGCAGATATAGGTGCCGGCGGGGAACGTGAAGTTCTTGGGGTCGTAGAAGGCGGTTTCCTCGAGCCCCGGTTCCAGGGTTTCAAGCGGGTATTTGTGGGGCACGTAGGCGGCGAGCGAGATTTCGCCGAACGCCTTCTTCTTGTCGGTACCTTTCACCTGGAACGCGCCGTCCTTGAACTCGATGTCGGCCTCTGCAGCTTCGAGCAGGTGGGCTGCGATCTTGCGGCCCTTCTCGATCACCTTGTCGAGGGCGTTGACGATCGCGGTGCCGCCGACGGCCAGGGAGCGCGAGCCGTACGTGCCGAGGCCGAAGGGGACGCGGTCGGTGTCGCCGTGGACGATCTCGATGCTGTCCATGGGAATGCCGAGCTTATCGGCGACGACCTGGGCGAAACTCGTCTCGTGGCCCTGGCCGTGGCTGTGTGACCCGGTCAGCACGGTGACGCTGCCGGTCGGGTTGACGCGGACGGTGGCGGCTTCGAAAAGTCCGGCGCGGGCGCCGAGCGAACCGACGAGGCTCGACGGGGCGATGCCGCAGGCTTCGATGTAGCTGGCGACGCCGAGGCCGCGCAGCAGCCCTTTGGCTTTCGACGCGGCCTTGCGTGCGGGGAAGCCGGCGACGTCGGCGAGTTTGACGGCCTCGTCCATGCTCGCCTGATAGTTGCCGGTGTCGTACACGACGGCGACAGGCGTCTGGTAGGGGAACTGGTCCGGCTCGATGAAGTTGCGGCGGCGGATCTCGATCTGATCGAGACCCAGCTCGCGCGCGGCTTTCGACAAAGTGCGTTCGAGGATGAACGTCGCCTCGGGGCGACCGGCACCGCGGTAGGCGTCGACCGGCACGGTGTTGGTGAAAACGGCCCTGACGTTGCAGTGGATCGCGGGCGTCCGGTATTGGCCGGCGAGCAGCGTGCCGTGAAGCCAGGTCGGAACGCTCGGGGCGAATGTCGAGAGATAGGCGCCCATGTTGGCGAGCGTGTCGCACTTCAGGCCGATGATGACGGCGTCCTTGTCGAAGGCCATCTCGACGTGTGTGACGTGATCGCGGCCATGAGCGTCCGAGATGAACGCCTCGGAGCGATCGGCGGTCCATTTCACGGGGCGGAGGATCTGCTTCGACGCCCAGGTGACGAAGGCTTCCTCGGCATAGTGGAAGATCTTGGAGCCGAAGCCGCCGCCGACGTCGGGGGCGTAGACGCGCAGCTTGTGCTCTGGGATCTGCAGCACGAACGCGCCCATCAGCAGCCGGATCACATGCGGATTCTGGCTCGTCGTGTAGAGGGTGTAATCGCCGGTGGCGAGTTCGTAGTGGCCGATCGCGACGCGCGGCTCTATCGCGTTGGCGATCAGGCGGTTGTTGACGAGATCGAGCTTGGTGACGTGGGCTGCGCGGGCGAGAGCGGCATCGGTCGCGGCTTTGTCGCCCAGCTCCCAGTCGTAACAGAGGTTGTCGGGGGCTTCGGCGTGCACGGTCTGGCCGCCGCCGGCGATCGCTTTCTTCATGTCCACGACGGCGGCGAGTTCGGCCAGCTCGATGTCGATCAATTCGGCCGCGCTGCGGGCTTCCGCATAGGTTTCCGCGATGACGGCGACGACGGGATCGCCGACGTGGCGGACCTTGCCCGAAGCGAGGATCGGGTGCTTGGGCTCCTTCATCACGGCGCCGTCCTTGCCGGTGACCTGCCAGCCGCACGGCAGGCCGCCGACAGGTCCGGACGCATCGATGTCGGCTTGGGTGAATACGGCGACGACGCCCGGTGCCGTGAGCGCGCGGGATATGTCGATGCGGCCGATCTCGGCGTGCGCGACGGTCGACCTGAGGAAGTAGCAGCAGGTTTGGCGCGGCAGGCTGATGTCGTCGGTGTAGCGGCCGAGGCCCTTGAGAAAGCGGAAGTCCTCGCGGCGCTTTACGGCTTCGCCGATGGCGGGTGTGGATGTCATGGGCGCACCTCGGAAGTCGGAAGTCGGAAGTCGGAAATCAGAAATCGGAATTCGGAAGGATGCCTGATCAGGCGGGATTGCCCGCTCCATTCGGGAGCTGACCGGATGCGATCTGAACGGCTTTGACGATGTTGTGGTAGCCGGTGCAGCGGCAGATGTTGCCCTTGAGGCCCGTTCGGATCTCGGCCTCGGTCGGCTTCGGGTTCTTCGCCAGGAGGTCGGTTGCGGCCATCACCATGCCCGGCGTACAGAAACCGCACTGGAGGCCGTGGGCTTCCTTGAAGGCTGCCTGCACGACGCTCATGTCGGCGCCTCTCGACAGGCCCTCGATGGTGGTGACGCTGGAGCCGTCGACCTGGACTGCGAGGACGTTGCAGGCTTTCGCGGAATGGCCGTCGACGTGGACCGTACAGGCGCCACACTGGGCCGTGTCGCAGCCGACATGGGTACCGGTCAGTTCCAGGTGCTGACGCAGGAGGTCGACGAGGAGTAGATTGGGCTCGACCTGCCGCCTGATGCTGCGGCCGTTGATCTCCAGTGCGATCTCCGTCATGGGCGGTTCCCCGGACTCTTCTGTAAGCGGGCGGATGTGGTCGTCGCACGCAGACTGCCTCAATGGACGGGGGCGGGCAATGCTGATCTGAGCAGGGGCCTTCCTCGTGGCGTCGCGGCGGGAGTGGGCCGCGCTCGACGCGATCCAGCGGGGCGGCCGGTCCCGATTTCCAAGCAGCAGAATAAAAGTGCTGGAGCTTTCCTCTTGGGACGGATAATTGAGGGTAACAAAAATTCACCGTGGGGCAGAAGGTCCTGAGCCTTCGAAGTTTTCCAGCGCTGCATTCTAAGGGTGTTCAATACTTCACATGGCTCGTCATCCCAGGCATGCGCTCGCTGCGCGCATCATGACAAGACTGGACCATCTCGCTGCCATCACCAGCGTCGAAGGAGAGGTTTCGCGCTTTTTTCTGACACCGGAGCACAAGTCGGCGCTCGAGCTGATCTCGGGTTGGATGACCGAAGCTGGTCTCGAGGTGGAAGTCGACGCGGCGGGGACGCTCATCGGTCACAAGGAAGGGGAGGCGCGCGGCGCCAAGACGCTGCTGCTAGGCTCGCACGTCGATACGGTCCGCAAAGCCGGTCGCTTCGACGGTTGCCTCGGCGTCGTGATGGCCATCGAGGCGATGTCGGAATTGAAGCGTCTCGGGGTCAGGCTGCCTTATTCGGTCGACGTGGTGGCGTTCGGCGGCGAGGAGGCCAGCCGTTTTCCTTGCACGCTCTTCGGCTCGCGGGCCCTGGCAGGAGGCTTCCATCCGGATATGCTCGACTGTGCCGACAGCGATGGTGTCACGCTCAGGCAGGCCTTGATCGAATTCGGCTGCGATCCCGACAGAATTCCCGATGTGGCGCGACGTTCGACCGATCTGCTGGGATATGTCGAGGTGCACATCGAGCAGGGGCCGGTGCTCGAAGGCGAGGGCGTGGGGGTCGGTGTCGTGACGATGATCAGCGGCGTCACGCGGTTCGCCGTCGAGGTGCGCGGCAAGGCTGGACATGCGGGGACTTCGCCGATGCAGGTTCGGTGCGACGCGCTCACGGGGGCAGCGGAAATGCTGCTCGCGATCGAGGATGTCGCTCGCTCGACGGCAGGTCTGCTGGCAACGGTCGGGAAACTCTCGATCAAGCCCGGCAGCGTGAACGCGGTGCCCGATCAGGTCGATTTCTGTATCGACGTGCGGAGTTCCGTCGACGGGAGCCGGCGCGGTGGTGGCCGTGAGATCGACAAGCGGCTGCGGGCGATCTCGCGACTGCGGCGGCTGGTGTGCAAGTCGACGGAGATGCTCAACGAGAAGGCCGTCGCCTGCGATCAGCGGCTGATCCACCAGCTTTCTTCAGCGGCCGACCGCATCGGTGTGCCGTGGATCGGGTTGCCGAACGGGGCTGGGCACGATGGGCTCGCCATCTCGCGGATGTGCCCGATCGGGATGCTGTTCGTGCGCAGCAAGGCCGGCAGTGGCCCTCATTCGCAAGAAACCGTCAGGGCGGAAGACGTCGAGGCGGCGACACGCGTGCTGCTCGAGTTCCTGTCGCAGTTTGCGCCGAACGGCCGTACGCTCTCCTGATCGATGGAGTTTCGATCGCTCTCAGTCCGGCTGGTTCGCCGCTATCGACGGGCAGCGAGGGATGCAGCGAGGGGCGGACGACGGCAATGAATTGGCTGGACGAGATCGAACGACGCGTCGAGCGGTCGGGCCCGGTGGCTCGAGTGCTCATCATCGCGACGGACGGCCCGACCCCCAGGGCGACCGGCACGGCGATGCTGGTCTGGCGCGACGGAGCGGCGGGGCGGATCGGCCGGGGGGACGCCGAGCAGCGCTCGATCGAAATCGCGCGGAAGATGATCGACGAGCTCGGCGCTGTGGACCTCGGCGAAGCGCCCGCGGGACGTGATGTGAAATGGTTCCGGGAAACGGCGCGATACTCGACGGGGAAGGTGCTCGGAGAGAGTTCTGGCGGTACCGTCGAGGTTCTCATCGAGGTGTTCGGCCCGGCCGAATGTGCGGCGCTTGCCCGTTCGGGCGGCCTGGGGGCGGAGGCGCGTTTCATCGGCCGCAGGCTCCGGTCGGGCGAGGTGCCAGTGCTGCTCGTGGCCGGGAGGTCCGATCTGTCCGCGGACTGGCGGACAGGCATCGCGGAATTGATGGGGCGGCCACACGCCAGATTGGCGCGGACCTCGGCGTCGGGAGGCGAGGACATCGTCGTCGAGCGGCTCCGACCGCCGCGTCCGCCGTTCTACGTCTATGGCACCGGCCTCGTTGCTCGGGCGCTCGTGGTGGTGCTGGCGGGGCTTCCCTTCGAGGTGATCTGGGTCGACACGGCGCCGGGGAATTTTCCGGCCGATGTGCCGGCGGGCGTGCTCACGATGGCGAGCGGCGATGTCGAGGCGATTGCGCGATCGGCTCAGGATGGTGCGCTTCACGCCGTGATGACGGCCGACCACGATCTCGATCTCGGGGTGTGCCGCCAGATCCTGCGCAGGGGCAGCTTCCATTACCTCGGCGTGATCGGTTCGCTGTTGAAGCGTGAGAGGCTGGTCGGGCGCCTGGAAGCCGACGGAATAGAGGCAGCGATACTCGAAAGGCTGTCGTGTCCCGTCGGACTGCCGCAGATCAAGTCGAAGCAGCCTTCGGTCATCGCGATTTCGATCGCGGCTCAAGCGCTCGCGTTGCTGCCGCCCGACGCTTGAGAGAGACGCGTGACTGAAGGACGGGGGCGACGCGATGGCGCTCAGCCGGGCGGCCGATACGGCATGAAAACGAACGCGTCGGCCTGCTTCACGATGTGGCCCAGGCCGGGCGCCGGGAGATGGGCGCCGGCGACCAGCGTGCCACTGCGCGCGATCTCCTCCAGCAGCGCCAGCCGGGTGCGGCCTGCTTCGCCGGGATCGACGTCGTAGATCATGGGCACGAGGGGGAGCGGCAGTTGGATCGCCGCGAGATGGACGACGTCGCCCAAAAACACGGCGTCCGCCTGCGGGGGACCGATCCGCCACGTGGCGTGGCCGGGCGTATGGCCCGGCGCCAGGCTGGCCGAGATGCCGGGCAGACCTTCTCCGTCGGCGACGCGGCGGACGCGTGCTCCATATGCTCCGACGATCGCGCGCTGGACCATCACATGGCGGGCCGAGCGCTCATCCAGCCGGTCGATCGGCGTGTCCAGGAAGAACTCGGCTTCCTTGCGATGGAGCACCAATTCGGCGTTGGGAAACGCTGCGCGGCCGCGGTCGTCGGTCAGGCCGCCGATATGGTCCATATGGAGATGGGTCAGCAGCACGGCATCGATGTCCTCGGGTGCGACGTCGATGGCTGCGAGGCTCGCGGGGAGATGTCCCATGCTCGGCCCCTTCGTCGTGCCGGAGCCGGCATCGACCAATGCCAGACAGCCGGCGGTTTCGAGCAGGAATGCCCGCACGGGGAGTACCAGGGGGTCCGCGCCGCTCGCTTTTGCGGCCAGATCGATCAATCGGCGGGCTTCCGAGGGGGCGAGATTCAGGATCGTTTCCAGTTTGGCGTTCAAGGTTCCGTCCCACAGTGACGTCACTTCGACGTCTCCGATTGAAACTCTCGTTGCTCGCTCTGCGTGTCCGGACATTCAGTTTCCAATCGTCACGTTTCGGTCTGCGGCATACGGTGCCCGAAAAATTCCGGAACAGCAAGGCGACGGCAAAAAGTTGTGGTGTCGCGTATGTGATATTGTATATGCGAAAGCACGCGATTGCATTCGAGTATCTAATGTCCGTTGTGTCGGGTGCTGGTCATCCTGCAATTTCGCGAATGCTGCACATTTCGCTTTACCGCGGTTTTGAGATCGGTTATCCGATCTTTCGTGGGGCCCTCTGACTGGCGTGGTGAAGGGAAGTTCGGCTCGCCGCATCGAGCCTTTCTCTCCCGGCGTTGTGAAAAAATGTGGAGTTGAAGAAATGGCTCAATCGATAGCAAGGCAGGTGCTTACTCGCGCTCAAGGAATGATCGCCGAGAAAGAGTGCTGGCTACAGGGTGCGTGGAAGCGACCCCGGAAGGTGGGCGGTTTTCAGAGATGCGCTTATCAAGCCGTCTATGACGCCGCCCAGGACCTGGGATTGCCGGCTTCTGGCTCTTTCAAGCTCCTGATGAAGACATTGGGGGATGGTCGCCGCTCCGCGATCAAAAGGCTTCCTGTATTCAATGACGGAGCCTCTCACGACGAGGTCCTGAGATTGTTCGAGCTAGCCCTCGAGGACGCCTGAGCCGCCACGGGCGGGTGGCGGCTGTTCTCGACGCGGCGTGGGCATGGCGAGCGGCGTTGCTGCTCGCCATGTTCATTTTCGGGGTTCATTTTCGGGAAGGTGCCAAACACACCATGGTGGCGCGTGCGGACGAAAGTGGAATAGCGTATCAGAGTCTGTATGTTGCACTTTTGGAATTATTTTCTGATGGCGTTGGTCTGGCGTGATCTTCTGGTGAGATATTGAAATAAAATTTCTTTTCGTGATGCGCCGCAACGGGAATTGATCGTAGGCTTACTGCGTGGCCCGGCCTGCTCAATGGTGCGCTTATCGCTTGCTCGCGCTTTGCCCTTTCTTTGCCCTTTCTTTGCCCTTGCTTTGGCCCTGGGTCTTGCCCCGGGGCATTGGGTTTGCCTGTTGGCTGCCAACTTCGCTTCCCCGTACCATTCTCTGGTCGCTTGCCGGGACTATTGCCAGAGGATTCGGCCGGATGGCCGAATTGGGCTATCGGCGCTTGAACACGACGTTCGTCCAGGCCATTCGTCAGTGGTTCATCTATAGCGGTTCGATCTGCTCGTCTGGTTCGGCGACCAGATGGCGCCATATTCTCAATTGTGTTGCCTCAGTCCATTAAGCGGTGGCTGTATGCCCGATCTGGTGCTCTCACGTAGTGCACGCAGTCGGCGCGCAGAGCAGGGGCAGAGCGGGGATGGCTTCCGGAGCAATCATAGGCGCGGTACTCGTCATCCTGGACGGCTTGCGGCCGGACATGGTCACGGCGGACGTTACGCCCAACCTGTTCGCATTCCGCAGAGTCGCCATAGACTTCGTACACGCAAAGTCCGTGTTCCCAAGCGTCACTTCTGTGGCAGCCGCGTCGATTGCGACGGGGGAGTTGCCTGTGAGACACGGGGTTGTGGGAAACGAGGTGTTCGGTGACGGGTTCCCGCGGGAACGTGTGCTCGATCTCGGTGACCATCGCATCGTGCGGGGGCTCGATCAGACGCTGGCTCACAATCTCGTCACGGCGCGGACATTCGCTGATGCGCTCGCAGCGAACAAGCGGAGCATGGCCATCGTGGATGCCGGCGCTCCCGTGGCGTCGAGCCTGCTCAATCCTCGGGCAGCCAGGAACAGGCATTGGACGTTCTCGACCCGAGGTCGCGATGCGACGGCCACTGTCGCGGCGTGGGACGAAGTGGTGCGCCGCCATGGCTTTCCGCCAGAGCGTGAATTGCCACGTTTCGATGAGGTCGGTTATGCCGCCGACGTGTTCATCCGCGAGGTGATAGAGGGAGCGGCGCGGGATGTCGCGGTGCTGTGGCTGTCCGAGCCCGATGCGACGTCCCGGTATCGCGAACTCGGATCGCTCGAGAGCGAGAATGCCTTGCGGCACGTGGACCGGCAACTCGGGCGGGTGCTGGCAGCGGTCGATCAGCGTCAGGGGCTCGAGCGGACGCTGGTGATCGTGGCGTCGGATCATGGTCAGATATCTTCGATCGGCAACATCGACGTCGCAGCCGAAATGCGACGTGCAGGTTTCGTTGCGGGAGACCGCAAGGGGCTGGGAGGCTGCGAGGTGGTGGTGACCGGCCAAGGCTATGGTGCGCTGCATTTCACGGCGGAGGACGTGAATCGCAACCGGCGCATCGTCGACTGGCTGATGGAGCAGAGCTGGGTCGGCCAGATCTTTTCGAGGCGGGGTGGCGCGCCGGAAGGCGAAACCGTCGAAGGCGGTTTTCCCGGGACGTTGGCGTTGGAGATGGCGGGACTCGGTCACGACCGGGCGGCGGACGTGATGTTCACGTTCGCTTCCGACTGCGGACTGGACAGGAACGGGATGCCGGGGCGAGGGTTGCACAATGCCGTTTCCGCGCATTGTCAGGGGACGCACGGCGGGCTCAACCCGATGGAAATGTCCACGCTACTGCTGGTGGGTGGGCCCGGATTCGGCCGAGGCCAGATCAGTACGGCCGTGGCGGGGATCGTCGATATCGGACCGACCATCGCCGCACGGTTCGGGCTCGATCCGGGACCGGGCGTCGCCGGGCGTGACCTCGGGGGGCCGATGCCGGAGGCGCGCCGCACGACCCGCATCGAAGCGGCGGCCGGGGCATTTCAGCAATCGCTGATCGTCGGGCACGCCAAAGGTACGCGCCCCGAGATGGGCGGCCCGATCGCCGGGCGAACGACGGCGCGTTGATGCGTTCGGCCGCCGCGCACTGCGGATGACAGCCTACGATCCGCCCTGTCGAGCGAGGGCGCTCCGGTCGCGTTCGGAAACGCTGAAAACTTGAGATGATTGCAATCGTCTGCTCACGTCGTTTCTTATCGGCTGGAACGGTAAGATCGCGGTCGAGCGGCCATGGAGCTATCGGGCAATTCAGCGGCGCTCTCATTCGTTTCGTCGCCTCCGTTCGTGCAACGGGTCGGGGGCACGTATCGGGGTCAGGTATCGGGGTCACGCATTGGGGTCTGGGGTGTCTG
Source organism: uncultured Devosia sp. (assembly GCA_964574325.1). Lineage (GTDB taxonomy): Bacteria > Pseudomonadota > Alphaproteobacteria > Rhizobiales > Hyphomicrobiaceae > CAMDPA01. The sequence goes on from CAZNMY010000001.1 coordinate 221,527, forward strand.
CAGATGAGTAGTCAGTCGAGTCCGGGCAGGGAGGGGAGCGAGCGTGTCGTGCGGGCGCCGGATGGAGATCCGTTCGATCTGGCATGGATCGGTCGAAGTACCGGTCGTGCCGAGCGACGGCAGGTGGTCGTGCTGGCCGTCGGGTTCGATCCCGTCAAAGTGACGGACCCCGAGGAACTGGTCGACGCCTTGTCCAGACGCCGGCACTTCGTTCTCGACATCGTGGCCCGCAGCGGCGGTAGCGTCGGCCGGATCGATCCCAATCTCCAGATCGTGGCTTGGGGGTGGCCGGTGGCAGGGGAGGCCGATACCCGGTTCGCGGTATCGGCGGCACTCGAAATCGCCGCCGATACCTCGCAAATGGCGCGGTGCGGGGTCGATGCGGGAATTGCGATCACCTCGGATGCAGAGAACGGCTCGTTCGATCTCGGATTCGTCGGCGAGATGGTCGGCGCCGCGGTATCGTTTCAAGCGACGGCATCGGCCGGTGAAGTCGTCGTCAGCGATGCCGTTGCCCGGCTCGTCGCGGATGCGTTCATCCTGATCGAATGCCGCGAACGACAGGCAGATGTGCCGTTGTGGCTGGTCGAGCGCCGCGGCGTACGGCCGAGGGAGCGGATCGGGCGATGCGTGGGGCAGAGCCCGAGGATCGGGCGGAACGCAGAACGGGCCGAGATCGGAAAGCTTCTCAATGCGGCGATGAGCGGGGAGGCGCAGCTGCTGCGCATCGAAGGTGTGGCGGGGGTGGGAAAGACCGCGCTCGTGGAATGGATCGAGCAGGAGGCGGCCCGGTTCGTCGCGGAGGTCGTTCTCGTGCCGTGCCTGCCAGAGCAACAGCACAAGCCATTGGAACCGGTGCGACGCCTGATCGGGAAACTGGCGCGGCTGCCCTCTCCGGCAAGGAGCGCGACGGCAGCAGGCGCGTTGGTGATCGACGCGTTTCCTTGTGATGGCGACGTCGAGGGGGCCGCGCTTTTCGCTGCCTGCGGAGAAGCCCTGCGTTCCAAGAAGTTCGTGGCCGAAACCATGGCGCGGCTCCTCGCCGAGTTGATCGCCTACAAGTCCCGATCACGCAGTCTGGTCGTGGTGATCGAGGACATGCATTGGGCCGACGAGACCTCCGCGCGTGTCGTCGACGATCTCGGCCGGCCGGGTTGTCGGGAATTCGGCGCACTGCTCGTCGTCACGTCGCGGCCGGTTCGCGGGAGCGGCGCCTCCAAGGAAGGATGCTGCAGATGGCGCCAGCTTCACCTGGCGCGGCATTCGCTGTCGGAGATGCAGCAGCTCGTCGACACGTGCGAGTTCGCGGCGGCCCTCGACGCGGAGACGAGGGAGAGGATTGCCGAGCGTTCGGACGGTATTCCATTCATCGCCTTCGAACTCGCGCAATTGTGCGCGAAGCATGCCGACAAGGATGGTGATCACCGGTTGCTGGCGCGGCCGAACCGGCTGAATTCGGCGTTGACGAACCGGCTCGATGCGCTGGCGACATTGAAGCCTCTGGCGCAGGCGGCGGCCGTGCTCGGACGGCTGTTCGACAGTCGGGTTCTGGCGAGCGTTCTGGGCATGGAGGACCGCGTCATCGACGAGCGTCTGGCGATGCTGGTCGACATGGGGCTGCTGATGCCGCGACGGGGCAGAGGGGGGCTGTATCGGTTTCAGGACGCGCTGTTGTGGTCGCAGGCTTATGGGTCCGTCCTGAAGGCGCGGCGCCGTGATCTGCATCGCAGGATCGCCGGCGTCATCGAGGGCGACGCGGGGGAGAAATTCGAGACGAGGCCCGAGATCGTCGCGCATCACTGGAAAAAGGCCGGCGATCAAGCCAAGGCGTTCGAATGGTGGTTCAGAGCATCGCTCGAAGCCGCGGAGCGCGGCGCTGCAGCCAGGGCGGTCGCATTCATCAATCATGCGCTCACCGCCAAGGAGTTGGCGCCGCACGCGTGCTCGGCGCACGACGAAGCGACCTTGATGAGCGTGCTGGGGGGGCAATTGCGCGTGCTGCGCGGAAGTGCTTCGCGAGAGGCGGTCGCTGCCTACGAGCGGGCGATGGAGGTGGTGTCGAGCATGCCGGCACGGCCGGACGACATCGATCTCGAGATCGCATGGGGGATCTCGACGATCCATCTGGTGCGCGGGGATATCCAGGCGGCAGCCGAAAGCAGCAGCCGGCTGTTGAGCGAGGCGACCGAGCGCAACCGGCACGACATCTCTCTGCTGGCGCTGAGGGTGCACGGCACGGCGCGGCTTCTCGCCGGGGCGGTGTGCGAGGCGATCCGACTTCTCGAGGATGCGACCTCCCGCTACGACCGGAACATGCTCGGCGAATTCCAGCGGGGCTTCGTATCCGATCCGGGCGCGGTTACGTTCGCCCATCTCGCCACCGCCTATGCCATCGCGGGGAACAAAGAGGCTGCGCGGGGATGTCGGAACAAGGCATTGCAGCTCGCAGCCGAAATGAAGCATCCGCATACGTCGGCAAACGTGCTGGGCGTGCTGACGATCAGCGCGGTCCACATGGGGGAGACCGGGGTTGCGACGGCGCTGGCGCGGGGCTGCAAGGAAATATCGACGCAGCATGGGTTCCGGTACTGGTGCGCGCGCAGCGACATCATTTTCGCCTGGCAGGCGTCGGTGCAGAATGCCGAGGGCGGGCTCGATGCGATGCGCGCCGCGCTCGATGCCTACGCGGCCACCGGATCGAGCCGCGCTGCCGTGTTCTCCGCGTGCCTTACGGCTGATGTCGCGATCAGGGCCGGGCGGGCGAAAGACGCGATAGCGCTGCTGGCTTCGGTGCGGGATGCCGGAGAACGGCGTGGAGAGTGGCTGTACATGCCCGATGTGCAGAGGCTGGAAGCATGGGCCATGGTGGAGGACGACGCCGGCCAGCTATTGGATGCACGACGCAAGCTCGACGCTGCGGATGCCATGTCCCGCAAGCATGGGTCGGTCTCTCTGCAGGCGCGGATCGACGCCACACGCGCGCTCATCGAACGGATCGCGAAACGGCGGCCGGCGATTACGCGATCGGAGGCCGCTGCGACTTTGCAATAGGCGAGGCGCGTCAGACGAGGGCGGTTACCGGTTGCTCGACGAAGCCTTTGTAGTTGGCGAGCAACTCCGCGCCGAGCGCGCCATCGACCACGCGGTGGTCGCAGGAGACCGTCACCGACATCTTGGTGACGAAGCGGATGCCGCCGCCCTTGGCTTCCACGGGACGGCGCTCGGCGGCGCCGATGGCGAAGATCGTCGCCTGAGGCGGGTTGATGATCGCGGAGAACTCGCGCACGCCGTACATGCCGAGGTTGGAGATGGTCGTCGCGCCGCCGAGATATTCCTCGGGCCGCAGCTTCTTGGCGCGGGCGCGGGCGGCAAGCTCCTTCATTTCCTGCGAGATCATCGCCACGGATTTCTGGTCGGCGTTGCGGAGCACGGGGGTCAGCAGACCACCGTCGATGGCGACGGCGACGGCGATATCGGCGTTGTTGAAATAGAGGATGCGATCTTCGGCCCAGGCGGCATTGGCGGCCGGCACGCGTTGCATGGCGGCAGCCAGCGCCTTGATGAGGAAGTCGTTGACGGAGAGCTTGTAGGCGGGCTTGCCGTCGGCGTTGCGGCGGACTTTCTCGTTCGCCTGGTCGCGGACTTCGAGCAGTGCGTCGAGCTCGAAGTCGGCGGTCAGGTAGAAGTGGGGGATCGTCTGCTTGGCTCGAGTCAGGCGCTCGGCGATCGTGCGGCGCATGCCGTCGACTTCGACCTCCTCGTAGGAGCCGGGAGCGTAGAGGGCCTTGACCTTGTCGGCGGAGGGGCCGGCGGCCGTGGTGACGATGGCGGGCGCCAGTGCGGCGCGAGGGGCGCCTGCGCCGCTGGCGATGGCGACGCCGATGTCGCGGGCGAGAATGCGGCCGTGGGGGCCGGATGGCGATACGCGAGCGAGGTCGACGCCGGATTCGGCGGCGAGGCGGCGAGCGAGCGGTGTCACCGTGCCGCCGCCGGGAAGGCGTGCCGGGCCGTAGTTCCGTTCAGGTGTGCGGACTTCGCGGAACGGCTCGAGCTGGACGACGGCGGCGGGCTTGGCCGGCGCTGTAGCTGCCGGCGCTGCGAACTGGCGCTGAGCGATGGCGGTCGGCAGTGGCATTGCGCCAGGGGCGGGCGCAACGTGTGCCGGGGAAGATGAGGCCGAGCCGAACGCTGCTGCGATGGCCGGGGGCGCTGCCTTCGGGGCGGAAGGTTTGTTCGAGGAGCCTGCAGCGACGGCGGAGCCTGGGGCTGCGATAACGGCGACGACGGCACCCACGGGAACGACGGCGCCGACGGGAACGCGCACCTCCGACAGCACGCCGGGGGATGTCGCGGGGACCTCCATGGAAGTCTTGTCGGTCTCGATCTCGAACAGGTTGTCGCCGGCCGCGACAGGGTCGCCCGCCTTCTTGAACCACTTGACGATCTTGCCTTCGGCGACAGTTTCGCCGAGCTGCGGCATCAGGACGTCCATTGCGAATTCCTCGGATATCCACTCTCCCCGATGTTGCGGGGAGAGGTTTAGGGAGATGGGCTGCAGCCAATACCACGCGGAGCGAGGGGCCGCTCCTCACCCCGACCCTCTCCCCGTACGCGCCGGAGGGCGCTACGCGGAGAGGCAGGAGATCACCACGTTACGGAAACGTACTGCGTCTCGAGGAACTCCATCAGGCCCTCGTGCGCGCCTTCGCGCCCAAGACCCGACTGCTTCATGCCGCCGAAGGGGGCGGCGGGATCGGAGACTAGGCCGCGGTTCAAGCCGATCATCCCGAAGTCGAGCTTTTCGGAGACGCGCATGCCGCGGGCGAGATCCTTTGTATAGAGGTAGGCGACGAGGCCGTATTCGGTGTCGTTCGCTTTCCTGATGACTTCTTCCTCGGTCTTGAAGGTCTGGATCGGGGCGACCGGTCCGAAGATCTCCTCGCGCAGGAGGTTGGCGGTGTCCGGGACGTTCGTCAGCACGGTGGCGGGATAGAAGAACCCCTTGCCGCCCGGAGACTTGCCGCCGGCGGTGACTTTCGCGCCTTTCTTCACCGCGTCGTCGACGAGTTCCTGCACCTTGTCGCGGGTCTCGGCGTTGACGAGCGGGCCGAGCGCCACGCCTTCGGTGAGGCCGTTGCCCATTTTCAGCGCGCCCATCTTCTCGGTCAGCTTCTTCGCGAAGCTGTCGGCGACCTTTTCGTGGACGTAGAAACGGTTCGCGGCGGTGCAGGCTTCACCCATGTTGCGCATCTTGGCAATCATCGCGCCTTCGATGGCGGCGTCGATGTCGGCGTCCTCGAACACGAGGAAGGGCGCGTTGCCGCCCAGCTCCATCGCGGGCTTCACGATATTGTCGGCGGCTTCGTGCAGGAGCTTGCGGCCGACTTCCGTGCTGCCGGTGAAGGAGACGATGCGGACGCGCGGGTCGTGCAGCATCTTGGACACGACGGGGCCGGAGCGGCGCGAGGGAATGACGTTGACGACGCCGGCAGGGACGCCCGCCTTCTCCAGGATCGGCATCAGCGCGAGCATGGTCAGCGGCGTTTCCGACGCGGGCTTCAGCACGACGGGGCAGCCGGCGGCGAGTGCTGGTCCGATCTTGCGGGTCGCCATGGCGGCGGGGAAGTTCCACGGCGTGACGAGGCAGGCGACGCCGATCGGGCGGTGCTGCACGAGGATGCGCGCGCCCGACGACGGAGCGATCGACATCTGGCCGAGGTTGCGGACGCCTTCCTCCGCGTACCAGCGGAAGAACTCGGCGGAGTAGGCGACCTCGCCGCGGCTGTCGGACAGGGCCTTGCCGTTCTCCAGCGTGATGAGTTTTGCAAGCCGCTCGGCGTCGGCGATGATGAACTCGTAGGCTTTGCGCAGGATCTCGGCGCGCTCGCGCGGCTTCCTCCCGGCCCAGTCTGCCATCGAGGCGTGGGCGGCATCGACCGCAGCTTGCGCGTCATCGACGGTGGCGGAGGCGACGTCGCAGATCTTATCCTCGGTGGCGGGATCGATGATGTCGAAGCGCGCGCCGTCGGAGGCCTTCTTCCATTTGCCGCCGATCCACAGGTCGGTCGGAACGCCGGCGAGGAGGTTGTCGTAGGAGGAACTGGATTTGGCCATTGGATCACCTTTATTCGAATCTCGTTCTGGCGATGGAGCGGAGCCGTGACCGGCGTCCGTTTGCTTTGAGTGAAGGTCAGTATCTGCGATTGCGTGCATCCCAATTGCGTTCGAGGTTTGCAATGAGTGCCGGGCTGAAGTGACAGTAGGCCTGCTCGCGGGCGTATACCGCAGCATAACGGCGGAACAGATCGAACGGCTCCTGGCCGACGCGGAATGCGCGGCGATTACCGACAGCGCTGACGACACCGGAACTGGTCAGTCCGGCGACGACTTTCTCGACCGCCTCGTCCATTGCCTGCGGCGGCACTATTTCATCGCAGATCATGCGGCCTGCGGGGCTGTCGCAGTCGAGCCTTCGCTCGTACTGGATCGCTTGCCGCGCAATCCTGTCGCCGACGAAGCGCGGCAGGCGGAGGTTTGCGAAGCCGGGAATGATGCCTTCCTTGCGCGCCGGCAAGGTCATGTAGGCGTCGGATGCGGCGACGACGTAATCCATGCACAACAGCAGCTGGCAGTGACCGCCGATCGCGAATGTGTCGACGGCGGCGATCCACGGCTTTTCCATGGCGGTTCCGGAGACATCGTCGGGAAGTGCAACCGGAGACGCGAGGCCGCGCATGATCTTGTGCACGAAACCGAGATCCCGGACGAGATACCAGAGATACGGAATCCTGCCGCGGTAGAGGTGGGTCAGGTTGATGCCGGCGCCGAACAGCCGGCGCTGGAAATACTTCGGGTGCTCGACGGGGCCGCCACGCATCACCACGATCTCGTTCAACGGGTCGAGGATGGCCGCGTCGACGGCCGCTTCCATCGCCTCGATCGTCGTGTCGTCCTCGGCATTCAGGAAGCGGGGATTGGCAAAGGTGAAGTGCAACGCCTTGCCGCGGCGCTGAAGATGGACGGCGCCGAGATCCAGTTTTCCATCCAAGGTCAACCGGCGCGCGTGCTCAGCCGACGTAGGCAGGGGCAACAGCATGGCGTGGCAGAGGTGGCTGCCGATATCCGAACGCGCGAGGATCTGTGCGAACAGGAGTCCCTGGTCGATCTCGATTCCGTCTTTGGCGGATTGGTCGAGCGTTGACTCGGCGTCGACCTGCTGCCTTGTCGGGACCAGTCCGGGGACAATTACGGCCGCTTCGCAGGCAATCTCGGGGATGCGCAGGAAGCGCGTCCGGTCGGCGGTCAGCCGGTCGTAGAGGCTGGCGACGTGCTGCGTCAGGAAGCGCTCGCGGGCGGCCCGTGTGCGGGCGAGGAGGGCGGCTGCGTCGGCGGCTTCAGCCGCATTGCGCGCGGGCTTGGCGGGCAGGCTCGCCAAACGACGAGCGGCGCTGGCGAAATACGCCGAAAAGCGCGCGACGTCGCCAGCGAAGTCCGGCGTTGCTGCCGGTCCCGGATCTGCGTCGTGCCCTTCAGTTTCGTCGAGCTTGCTCATCGTCAGGTTCTCGGCCGTTTGTCGATCACGCGGGTCGCCTTGCCTTGTGAGCGCTCGATCGTACCCGGCGGCACGACCCGCAAGCGGGCCGTCACGCCGACCTGATCCTTGATGCTGCGTTCGGCGAGGTGCGCGAGCGCCGCCATCTCCGACTCCGATGCCGTCGCGCGGGTCTCCACGACCACTTCGAGCTCGTCGAGGCGATCCGTGCGCGAGACCTCGAGCATGTAATGCGGTGCCAGGGCCGGCTCGCGCGTCAGCACCGTTTCGATCTGGGATGGAAAGACGTTCACACCGCGAATGATGAGCATGTCGTCACTGCGACCCTTGATGCGTTCGATGCGCCGCATGGCCCGTCCGGCGCCGGGAAGCATGCGCGTCAGGTCGTGTGTGCGGTAGCGGATGACCGGCATCGCTTCCTTGCTGAGCGAGGTGAATACCAGCTCGCCTTCTTCGCCGTCTGGAACGACCCGGCCGGTGGCGGGATCGATGATCTCGGGCAGGAAGTGATCCTCCCACAAGGTCAGGCCATCCATGGTGCTGGCGTACTCCTGGCCAACGCCGGGTCCCATCACTTCGGAGAGGCCATAGATGTTGACGGCGACGACGCCGAGCCGCCGCTCGATCTCCTGCCGCATGCCTTCGGTCCAAGGCTCGGCGCCGCAGATGGCGATACGCAGGCTCGTGGCGCGTGCGTCGATGCCCTGCCGGTCGAACTCGTCGGCGATGGCCAGCAGATAGGAGGGAGTGACCGCGATGATATCGGGCTCGAGATCGGTGATGAGCTGCACCTGGCGTTGGGTGAAGCCGCCGCTGACGGGGATCACTGCGCACCCGAGCATCTCTGCGCCGTAGTGAAGGCCGAGACCGCCGGTGAACAAACCATAGCCGTATGCGACATGGATCTTGTCGCCACGTCTGCCGCCTGCCGCGCGGATCGAACGGGCGACGAGCCGGGACCAGGTGTCGATGTCGCCGCGCGTATAGCCGACGATGGTCGGCTTGCCGGTGGTGCCACTCGAGGCATGTATGCGAGCGATGCGGTCCATTGGAACCGCGAACATGCCGTAGGGGTAGTTGTTGCGGAGGTCGGCTTTCATCGTGAACGGAAACCGCTGCAGGTCGCTCAGTTCGCGGAGATCACTGGGGTGAACGCCTGCCGTGTCGAAGGACTTCCGGTAGTGTGGGATGTGCTCGTATGCGGTGTCGAGCGTCTGCTGAAGGCGCTCGAGTTGATGGGCGCGAAGCTCATCGAGGCTCGCCATCTCGATCGGCTCCGGTTGATCGAGTGATGCCAGGTCCGGCATAGAAACTCTCCATCTGCTGAACCGAAACTGCGGCGTGCCGCTGGGGCCCAGACCCGATCCGAACTCGCGCTGCCTCAAGCCGCCAAGCTGCGCCTTACCGTTTCTGCGATGCGATCGGCCGTCGGCAGCACCATGTCCTCCAGGATGTCGGCGGCGGGCAGCGGGATGTGCGGCGTGGTAATGCGGACGATGGGACCGTCGAGATCGTAGAAGGCTTCGTCGGCGATGATCGACGCGATTTCCGCGCCCCAGCCGCACAAACGTGGGTTCTCCTCGACGGTGAAGACGCGATGGGTGCGGGCGACGGAGCCGAGGATCGTCTGCGTATCGAGGGGCACGAGGCTGCGCACGTCGATCACCTCGCAATCGACGCCATGCTGGGCTTTCAGGCGCTGGGCAGCCTCCAGCGCGCGCGGCACCATCAGAGCGAGGGCGAGGATCGTGCAGTCCTTGCCGGGGCGGACGATCCGGGCGGTGCCGAGGGTGTCGAGGATCTCGCCGTCGGGCACCTCGCCCTTCACGGCGTAGAGCGACTTGTGCTCGAAGAAAATGACGGGGTCGGGATCGCGCACGGCGGCAGCGAGGAGGCCGATCACGTCGAGCGGAGTGGAGGGGGCCACGACCTTGAGGCCGGGGATCATCATGCACCAGTTCTCGACCGACTGGCTGTGCTGCGCGCCGAAGCGGGAGCCCGCGCCATTGCCGGTGCGCACCACGAGCGGGCATTTGGTCTGCCCGTTCGACATATAGCGCGACTTCGGGAACTCGTTGGCGATGAAGTCGAAGCAGACGGCGATGAAGTCGGAGAACATGATCTCGGCGATCGGCTTCAGGCCGGTCATGGCCGCTCCCATCGCAGCGCCGAGGATCGCCTGCTCGGAGATCGGCGTGTCGCGCACGCGGCGCGGGCCGAATTGTTCGTAGAGGCCGACGGTCGCCTTGAACACGCCGCCGGCCTTGGCGACGTCCTCACCGAAGAAGATGACGTCGGGATCACGCGCCATCTCCTGAGCGATGCCGCGTGCGACCGCGTCGCGATAGGTCAATTCCGCCATGCCCAGCCTCCGTCTGCATATACGTCGGTGAAAATGATGTCGGTCGGCGGGTTCGGAGAGGCCTTGCAGGCTTCGGTGGCGGCTTCGACGACGCTTGCAACCTGCTTGTCGATGTCGTCGATCACGGCCTGCTTGATGCCGAACTGCTTGAGGCGCTCGCGATAGACCTTGATCGGGTCCTTCTCCTTCCAGCGCTCCAGCTCGCCTTCGGGGCGATACTTGGCGGGATCGGCGCGGGAATGGCCGCTGTGGCGGTAGGTGAGGCATTCGATGAGCGAGGGGCCGCCACCGGAACGCGCCTTGGCGAATGCCTTCTGCGCTTCGCGATAGACGACGTCGGCGTCGTTGCCGTCGATGACGATCTTGTCGAGGCCGTAGGCAGAGGCGCGGTCGCCGGCCGGGTTGTGGACGGCCGTCACTTCGTGGATCGGCGTGTACTCCATGTAGAGGTTGTTCTCGCACACGAAGATCACCGGCAGCTTCCAGATGACCGCGAAATTCAACGCTTCGTGGAAGGCGCCGATGTTGGTGGTGCCATCGCCGAAGAAGCAGACGGAGACGAAGTCCTCGCCCTTGTACTGGGCAGTGAGGGCGGCGCCGCAGGCGATCGGAAGATGCGCGCCGATGATGGCGTAGGAGCCCATCACGCCGTGCTCTTCGGAGGTGAGATGCATCGAGCCGCCCTTGCCGCGCATCAGGCCATTGTCGCGCTGCATCAGCTCGCCGAGGACCTTCTCGATGGGAACGCCGCGCGCGAGGGTGTGGGCGTGGCCGCGATAGGTGCAGAAGGTGAGGTCGCCCTTCTTCATCGCCACGCCGAAGCCGGCGGCAATCGCTTCCTGGCCGAGCGACAGGTGGCTCGTGCCTTTGACGAGGTTCTGCAGGAACAGATCGTAGGCGCGCTGCTCGGCCTGCCGGATCTCGACCTGGGAGCGGTAAAGCGCCAGCCTTGTAGCTTCGCCGATGTCGTCGTTGGGCCCGGGAGCGCCGGGTCCGGAAGTCGATCCGGCCGGGCTGCCTGCGGCATGAGCCGTGCCACGATCCCTCGTCTTGGCCATGTTCTTCCCTCGATCAAGCCGCCGCCACGGTGTGCGCGCGATCATATAAAGGCATTCCGGGCATCATGCAATCGTTTGCTTTGTAGGGATTGCAGAATGTTAGCTTCATTCAGTCGCAGCGATTTCCGGCGCCGGGCGCCGCCGATCTCGGCGCGGGTTTCTCGTTCGATAGGTAGATCCGCCCCGGTCAGAAAGTCTAGCGGGGGAACACTATTTCGCGATCTCGATTTGGACTAGAGTGAGCGACCATAATCCGCAAGGGAGGAAAAATCGGATGACATCGACCAAGATCAGGGTGCGTGCGACCTGTCTGGCTGCCGGCGTGGCAATGCTGACCGGCGCTGTCGCCGCGCAGGCGCAGCCGGCCCGCCAATGGGTGATCGCGACCGGCGGCACGGGCGGCGTCTACTATCCGCTCGGCGGCGGCCTCGCGAACATCCTCGGCAAGACCATCCCGGGCGTCGTCGCCACGGCGCAGGTGACTGGCGGCTCGGTCGACAATCTGCGGCTGCTCGGGGCCAAGAAGGCCGACATCGCGTTCAGCCAGGTCGATGCGGCGTGGGATGCGGTGAGCGGCAAAGACAAGTTCGCCAACGGCAAACTGGATATCAAAGCGCTCGCGGTTCTCTACCCCAACCACATGCACGTCGTGACGATCTCGACGACGGGCATCAAGTCGGTCGCCGCGATGAAGGGGCGGCGGGTGTCGACGGGTTCGACGGGCAGCGCCACGGAAGTGTTCGCGAACCGGGTGCTGGAAGCTGCCGGGCTCGACCATGCCAAGGATATCCGCAAGGAGCGGCTCGGCGTTGCCGAGAGCGTCAATGCGGTGAAAGACGGAAAGATCGAAGCGTTCTTCTGGGTCGGCGGCCTGCCGACGGCGGCAGTGACCGATCTTGCTGCAACCCCGAACACCAAAATCGCGCTGATCGATTTCTCCGACCTCACCGCGAAAATGAATGCGAAGTACGGCCCGCTCTATTCGGAGACCGTGATCCCCAAGACGACCTACAAGGGGATGGATGCCGACAACAAGAACAATGCGGTGTGGAACATCCTGGCGGTGCACGGGGCGACGTCGGATGCGCAGGCTTACGAGATCACCAAGACTCTGTTCGACAAGCAGGCGGATCTGGCGATCGTTCATGCCGAGGGCAAGAACTTCAGCCTGAAGGTGCAGAACAAGAAGAATGCCGGCATTCCCTACCACCCCGGCGCGGTCAAGTTCCTGGCCGAGAAGGGCGTGAAGCTCGACTGACTTTGCTTTCGGGTCAGACCGTCCGGGTCTGACCCGATGCGCCACGATAGGAAAGCTTCCCCCTCACCCTCGTGGGGAGGGGTAGGGGTGGGGGGAACATTGACTACCGCGACAGGAAATCACCCCGCCCCCGACCCCTCTCCATCAAGGGGAGGGGAGCAGCGCGTCGAAGCCGACCCTTCTATTCAGAAGAAAGTCGAAGAGCTGATCGAGGCCGAGGAGGGGGCCGCCAACCGTCTCGGCGGCTGGCTCGGAAAGTCGATCGCGGGGTTCGCCATCCTCGTTTCGCTGTTCCACCTCTATGCGGCCTACGAGATCGTGCCGGCCTACGTGATGCGGCCGGTGCACGTGTTCTGCGTGATGTTCCTGGCATTCCTGCTCTATCCGGTGGCGCGGCGGTTCCGTGACCGGATCATGTGGTGGGACTGGCTGCTGGCGGCGGCCTGTATCGGGGTGATCGGCTACATCCTCAGCCAAGGCGATACGTTCGGCGATCGCGCCGTCGTGCCGACCGACACCGATGTCTGGGTCGGCGTCGTGTTCGTCGGGCTGCTGCTCGAGGCGACCCGGCGCACGACCGGCATCATCATGCCGGGTGTTGCCATCTGTTTCATTCTCTATGCGATGTTCGGGCATCTGCTGCCGGCGCCGTGGACGCATCGCGGCTACGCGTTCGGCGATCTCGTGGCCCACCTCTACATGACGCTCGAAGGCGTGTTCGGCACCACCGTCGACGTGTCGTCGAGCCTGATCATCCTGTTCACGATCTTCGGCGCGATCCTGTTCCATTCGGGCGCCGGCAAGTTCTTCATCGACTTCTCGTTCGCGGCGATGGGCGGTCGGCGCAACTCGGCCGGGCGGGCCGTCGTGCTGTCCTCGTTCCTGATGGGGGGACCTTCGGGCTCCGGCGTGGCGACGACGGTCGCGATCGGAACGGTCGCCTATCCGCTGCTCGACAAGGCCGGATACGACAAGAACGCGGCGGGCGGGCTTCTGGCGGCAGGCGGGCTCGGCGCGATCATCTCGCCGCCGGTGCTGGGAGCAGCCGCGTTCCTGATCGCGGAGTTCCTCAAGATCTCGTATTTCGACGTGATCCTGATGGCGGCGATCCCGACGCTGCTCTACTACCTCGCCATCCTCGTCATGGTGGAACTGGACGCAGCGAAGTATGGGGGGGCGAGCGAGCGGCTGGTCGCGGAAGGCCAGGCGTGGCAGCTCGCGAAGCGGTTCTGGTTCCACTTCGTCTCGCTGATCTCGATCATCGCGTTCATGCTGCTGGGCTATTCGCCTACGCTCGCGGTGTTCTGGTCGATCGTGCTCGCCATCGCCGTCAGCTTCCTGTCGCGCGAGACGGCGCTGATGCCGCCGAAGCTGGCGGAGGCGCTGAAGGAGGGCACGACGGGCGTGCTGAACGTCGCGACGACGTGTGCAGCGGCGGGCATCATCGTCGGCGTGGTGACGCTGACGGGACTGGCGCAGCGGTTCGCGGACATCATCATCGGCTATGCCGGCGGCAACCTGCTGCTGACCGCGCTGTTCTCGGCGGCGATCGTCTGGGTGGTCGGGCTCGCCGTGCCGGTGACGGCGTCGTACATCATGTGTGCTGTCATCGCGGCGCCGGCACTGATCAAACTCGGCGTGCCGGACTTTGCCGCGCATATGTTCATCTTCTACTACGCGGTGCTGTCGGAGGTTTCGCCACCGACCGCGCTGTCGCCGTTCGCGGCTGCGGCGATCACGGGCGGCAATCCCTACAAGACGACGCTGCAGGCGTGGAAATACACGATGCCCGCGTTCCTGCTGCCGTTCGTGTTCGTGCTCGATCCCGACGGCATCGGGCTCCTGATGAAGATCCCGAAGGGCGGAAGCTGGGTCGATATCGTCACGATCACGCTGGCGTCGGCGGCAGGCATCGCTGCCTATGGCTTTGCGCTGCAGGGGCGCTGCGTGGCGAAGAGCAACGGCGTCGAGGCGGTGCTGTTCTGGCTCGCAGGCACGCTGCTCGTATTTCCGAGCCTCATCGAGGCGGTCACGAAACCGCTGGTGGGGCGTGGTATGCCCTTCCCGGAACTCAGCGGCGTCGGCGTGCTGGTCGTGGCGATCGCATTGCAGTTGGCGCGAAGACGTGTGGCGGCGCGAGCGACGTAGGGTTTCGTCACCGCCGATGATTTACGTATGTCGTCCCGGCACGTGTTGCCGGGGCCCAGTGTGCCGCCAGCGCCGAGGCTGCTTCGAGGTGGATCCCGGTGACGGGCACCGGGATGACAGCGGTTTCATAGCGTCGGAGGCGAAACACCAGGGTATAACGGAGCGTCCATGGCAGGCATTCAGCTTTCACGTCAACAGCGCCGCAAGGTCCAGCGGGAGGCGTTGGAGCGTGGGGCGAAGGCGATGGCGCGCGGGCTCGGGCCGGAACTCGGCGAGGCGGAAGCGCTGGGTATCGCGCTGATGGTGCACGAGCGCCTCACCGATTCTTCACGGCCAGGGCGGGCGGGCGAGGCTGCCGGCATGGTCGAAACGCTGCTCGAGAAGACGCTTGCGACAGAAGTTCGCGGGCTCGATCTGGGCTGCCGCAAGGGGTGCAACTACTGCTGCAGCGCGCTCGTCACGTGTTCGGCACCGGAGATTTTCAGGGTCGCGGCGTGGCTGCGGGAGAACGCGGGTGCGGCGGCAGCGCCGATCAAGCTGCCTGAGATCGCCGCAGCGGCGGCTCATCGGCACGCGCTGAAACCGGATCAGAAGCTCATCGATTGGACGCCGTGTCCGTTGCTCGTGTCGGGTGGGTGCGGGGTCTATCCTGTGCGGCCGATCCCGTGCCGGTCGCTCTATTCGACGTCGTCGGAGGCGTGCCGTCTCGCGCTGGAAGAGAGCGCGGGCGACGTGCCGGTCGTCGTCGGCGCGATGCAGAAAGGCGAGATGGCGCGCACGCTGCTGCTCGCAGCGGTGAGTGCGGCGGGGCTTTCCGACCGCGGCATCGAGTTGACGGCGGGGGTGATGGCGGTGATCGACGCGCCGGAAGCGGAAGCGCGCTGGCTCGCCGGGGAGAACGTGTTCGAGGGCTTGATGGGCGGTGAGCGTTCGCCGAACTCGCGGCGTGCGCAGGATCACATCGCGAAGCTGGTTGCGGCGTTGGTGGCGTGAAGGCGGAGCGCCACTCCTGGGGAATGGCGCTCGTCGGCTTTCAGCGTTTTCGGCCGAACGCTGTTACTCGGCGGCGTGTGATTTGCCGCCGCCGGCCATTCTGGCGTTGATCGCGATCTCCTCGGGCGAGGCGCCGAGGGTGCGCCAGTCGGCGGACTTGGGCACGATCCCTTCGAACGAGGCGAGCTTAGCCAAGGGGACGCGGGGCTCGGTCGTGCCGATGGCGGGGCCGCCGGCTGCGACCGTGCACGCGGCTTCCACCATCTGCTTGCGGAACTCGACGATGGCGAGGTCGGAAGCGCCCAGGCGGTCCAGGGTGCGATCGACGATCGGCCCCATCGACTCCCACATCACGATGTCCTGGTTGGTGATGCCGGGGACGCCGGTGAAGTTGCCGAGCTTCATCGCCTGGCGGTCCTGCTTGTAGTCGTTCTCGCGGGTCCGGGTGTTGCGATAGGTGGCATCGAGATCGAAGCCGACGCGGTTGGCGTGGAGTTTCCGCCAGTCCTCCTGCGCGGGCACCGTGTCCCCGCCGAACGCGACGAAATAGAACGTCGTCGAGTTGTCGTCGCGGGGGACGTGGACGGTGCACGAGCGATGCAGGTTGTTGGGCGGGATGTGCACGACGTAGGGGGCCACGAACAGCGTGGTGCGCACGTAGTCATGGCTCGCTGCGTCCTTGATCGGACGACGGATCGCGGAATAGCGGAAGCCGTAGGGCGTGCGCTGAACGACGAGGCGCGGGGCCTTGTCGGTCGACGGGCGCTGCCACTGGGTGACGGTCGATTGCGCGCCGGGAACGCGGGCCGGCACCATGTCGGACGAATGCAGCGAGGACGAGTGTGCGCTGTCGATCGAGCCTTCGAGCATCTGGGCCCAGTTGGCGCCGACGATCACCTTGGTGGTGACGACGTTGGTCTCAGGGGTGGGTTGCCAGACCGGGGGGGCGAACTCCGGCATGGTCTCGCGGTCGCCCATCCAGGTCCAGATGAAGCCGCCCGTCTCGACGACGGGATAGGACTTGATCTTGACCTTGTCGCAGAAGCTCGACTCGGCGGGTTCGGAGGCCATTTCGACGCAGTTGCCTTCGACGTCGAATTTCCACCCATGATAGAGGCAGCGCAGGCCGGCTTCCTCGTTGCGGCCGTAGAACAACGAGGCGTTGCGATGCGGGCATGCCTCCTGGATGAGGCCGACGCGGCCGTCGGTGTCGCGGAAGGCGACGAGGTTTTCGCCCAGCAGCTTGACGCGAACCGGGGCGCCATCGGGCTCGGCCACCTCCTCCGACAGCAATGCGGGAAGCCAATGGCTGCGGAAGATCCTGCCCATGGGGGCATCGCCTTCGACGCGGCACAGCAGCTCGTTTTCCTCGGGCGTCAGCATCGCGAGTTCCTCCGGAATGTGGACGGACAGTGGCGTTCGACCTGGACTTCTCGCGTCGGCCCCGGGAGGCTCGGGCGCGATCGGTCAGATGTTTGTTAGACATCTAAGATAGCCGAGCCGCGCGCGGGTTGTCGAGGGGGGAAGAGGGCTTCTGGTGGGCCCGTGCTCTCAGAAAGAGTGGTGGAACACAGTGCGAACGGGTGCCGCTTGGTTGTGCTGACGGCGAAACCGGCCACGTCGGCCGCAACCCGGATAGCCACCGTGATCTCTGACGTCGGTGTGCTCATAATGAAGGCCACCTGCGACAGTCGTGGACTACATGATCTGGGACTTGCCGAATGGCAACTCGTAGGTAGGATAGCCGACAGTCGCAAAGTCAAAGGTGCGAATATATGAACGATGCACTTCAAAGATGCGCCACTCGCTTACGTTGCGTGCTCAGTGTTGCATTTTTTGCGGTGTTTTTTGGAGCCAGCCCATTGCGATCAGATGAGGCTGCATGGTTAGGCAAATCCGATTTTTTCAATTTGTTTTTTGGGCAGGACTTCGCAACAGCCGGTGCTACAGACAAGGAAATCGTGAGGGCGGTTGCAATCGTTGAGAATTGCAAGGAGACGAAGTATCAGCTCAACGAAGCTGCACTGCAACGAGGCGAGGAAATCAAGGACGAGTTCAACCGTAAGACTATTCGCTTCTACATGTGGGATGTCCAGAAGGAGATGCGCGAAATCGACAGATTGCGATTGGATAGTCACAGAAACGACAAGCGCGCACAACCCAAGCCCGAGGCTTGTGAGCTTGCTAAAAAGTGGTCCGCAACGCGGACTTGGATCGAACCATTTCAAGATGTCTCAACTCAATTGCGTGCGAATGTTCTGCAATGCGCGAAGGTCAGGGAGTGCCAGAGTCGAGCCTACTCTGATGGGTACTTCCCTTTAATTTCGCCAATAAGGTCAATGATGTGTGGAGGTTGCAAGAATTAGATAGATTGATATTGAGAAGGCCTGCTTATCGCCACCCGGAAGCTCTTCCAATAAGCGGACTTATCTCGGCTGCGGAAATTCCGCCTACGCCTTATGTTGCTCTGGGTCATGCCCTGCTTCGATGGCCATGACAGTGCCAAGCTGGCCCTACCCTCAGAACCGGGAATTCCGGGGATGCCGGACGAGAGGGCTGGCACCTGTTCGTTGTCTCGGGTGGGGGCGTCGTGGAATAAGCGAGGTCTCGAAGCTCGAACCGTGCGGACACCTTGCGACCTCCATCGATCGATATCACCGACAACGAGCCGCGGATCGCCGGTGACGGCAGGGCCGTCGCCGAGATCGTGCATGCCTGCCACGAGCGGACGATCGACGTGGCGCTGGTCGAGCTGGGCGTGCCGGGGCTCGATCGTGCCAGCCTCGAGCCGATCCTGACCTATTGCGCGGAGCTTGCCTGCGAGGCGGACGGCGCGAGCTGTCCGGGATGCAAGCGGCGCACGGAGGTGCAGGGCATCGGAAGTCTCGACGAGTTCATCGCGCGGCATCGCGAGATCATCGTCGGGGACGGCCGTGTCAGGCTGACGGGGCAGGGCGAGGGCACCGTGTCGACGCCCGCGCTCGAGGCGCTGGCGAAGACGTGGTCGGGCGAGAACTACTGGTTCTGGGCGCGTCGCGTGCTGCGCAAGCTGCGGCACGGCATCCGGCGGGCGCACATCCAGGGATCGGCCGTTGCGGACTCCGGCCAGACGCCGGCGGTGATCCTGATGGAGCCGCAACTGCCCGACAACATCGGCATGGTCGCGCGCGCGATGGCCAACTTCGGCCTGGACGAGTTGCGGCTGGTCGCACCGCGGGACGGCTGGCCGCAGGAGAAGGCGCGGATCGCTGCTTCGGGCGCGAACTACGTCATCGACGATGCGGCGGCTTATCCCACGCTCGATGCCGCCGTGGGCGATCTCACGTGGGTGGCAGCGACGACGGCGCGGCAGCGTGACCTCAGGAAGCCGGTTCTGACGCCGGAGCAGGCGGTCGAGGAGGCGTTCACCCGAATCGGGCGCGGGGAGCGGTGCGGCTTTCTGTTCGGGCGCGAGCGGAACGGCCTCGAGACGGCGGAAGTCGCCAATGCCGATGCGATCGTGATGATACCCGTGAACAGCCGTTTCGCGTCGCTCAATCTGGCGCAAGCCGTGTTGATCCACGGATACGAGTGGACGAAGCGAACGGGCGGCGCGAGCCTGGGACGCGTCACGACCTATGAAACGCCGATCGAGACGGGGCTCAGGTTGGGTGCAGACCGGCTCGCCAACAAAGACGAGCTGGCAGGCTTCTTCCAGCATCTGGAAGCGGAGCTGGAGGCGCTCGGGTTCTTCAAGTCGGCAGATAAGCGGCCGACAGTGGTCAACAATATGCGGTCGATGTTCACCCGAATGGGGGCGACCGAGCAGGAGGTTCGCACACTGCGTGGCATTGTAGCCACGCTTGCAAAAGGCAAGGGGCAGGGGCGCAAGACGCCATGATGTTGCCCTTATTGAAGCCGAACCACCGGGGCGTCGCGGCCGGGGGGCCGAGATGATTGCGGGGCGCTATGCCGAGCCGCTCAAGCACTGCCCAGATGCCGGGTAGATGCTGCGGACGGGATGGCATATCGCAGTGCGGGGTTGCGCGTTCAGGCGCCGGTAGCTGCGACGGGCGGACTTGCACAGTGCAGTCCTGCCGGGAGTGGATCGGCATTTCAGACTTCAGGCATCCAACGGATGGCGGAACAGGGGCCGATCGAGATGCGTAAGCTGTTTACTGCGGCAGGAGCGGCCGTGGCGCTGCTGGCGAGCCCCGCGCTGATGGACCAGAGGGTCCAGGCGCAGGAGATGAGCCAGAAGTCCGTCGAGACGCTCATGGAATATGCGTGGGCGATCACGCCCGACAGGTTCACCAAGCCCAACGGGCAGCTGGTCGAGATCGATCGCAACAATCGCAAGGGTGTGGAGGTGCCGCTCGATACGGCGCGCGAGATCATCCGTGTCGGGCGGTTGTCGGCGCACGCGCAGCTCTGCGACCTGAAGGAAGAGCACGCCGCCAACTTCCGCACGCTGATGGGGCGCGAGGCGATCAAGCGGAAGCCGAACAGCAATCCGCCTGCGCCGATGTGGACCGAGCCGCAGTTCGTCTACATGAACCAGCTGCACATGGTCACGGTGATGCTTCTCACGGGCCAGTTGAAGCTGATCGAGAGCGAAGAAGGGAAGGACGGCAAGGACGTCCAGGTGGCCGAAGAATCGATCGGGAAGAAAGCATCTTGCCCGCCGGAGCAGCGGGTCAAGGTCAAGGATGCGATCACGGCCTACCTCAAGTCGGGGCCGCAATTCACGGCTGCCGATGCTGCAGCCGGGGGACCGGCGCCGGGTGCGCCGGCGGCCACGCCGACGTCTGCTCCCGCGAAGAAGTAGGGTCAGAAAGTAGCAGCAACCCGGTCAGATGACCGTTGACCGGTGATGCTGGCCGTTATAGTGATCTGCCGCGCGGGCCCCGATCGGGCCCGCGTTTTATTTGCGCACCCGCGGCGGGGCTCGTTCTGAGCCTGAGCCTGTCGGTTCCGCCGGATGGTCTGGCTCGATGCCAGCGCCGACCGCGCAGGACAGAGGAGGGGGCGCTCCCAGCCAAAAACAGGAGTGCCGGAATGACGAAACGCGCCAACGCGAAGCACAAGATCGACCGCCGTCTGGGCGAAAACATCTGGGGGCGGCCGAAGAGCCCCGTCAACAAGCGCGAGAAGCGCCCGGGGCAACACGGCGAGCGTCGCGCCGGCAAGCTGTCGGACTACGGCCAGCAGTTGCGCGCAAAGCAGAAGCTGAAGGGCTACTACGGCAGCATCGGCGAGCGCCAGTTCCGCAAGATCTACGAGGAAGCCCGCCGCTTCAAGGGCTCGACCTCCGAGCAGATGATCGGCCTTCTCGAGCGCCGCCTCGATACGGTCGTCTATCGCGCCAAGTTCGTACCGACGGTGTTCGCCGCCCGCCAGATCGTCAGCCACGGCCATATCAAGGTCAACGGCAAGCGCGTCGACATCCCGAGCTATCGCTGCAAGGTCGGAGACCTCATCGAGGTCAAGGACAAGTCGCGTGAACTCGCCCTGGTGCTCGAAGCCAGCAAGAGTTCGGAGCGCGATACGCCTGATTATCTCGAGGTCGATCACTCGAAGATGTCGGCCAAATTCGTGCGCGTGCCGGTTCTGTCCGACGTGCCGTTCCCGGTCGTGATGGAACCGAACCTGGTGGTCGAGTTCTACTCGCGCTGATCGGTTCGATCTCGGTACGAATACCTACTGCAATTGTCTCGAGCCGCCCCTCACCGGGCGGCTCGTTGCGTATTGGAGTTGATACGTGGGGTGTTGAAGGGGCGAGCGCGGAACTGTCACCGGGGGGCTCACGTTTGCGAATTCAGGTGGAAGCTCACGCCTGCAAGCTCAAACCGGCCCACAGGAGGCAACAATGAGAAAACTGGGTGTTCTGGCATCCGTGATGGTATTCGCGGCCGGCGCAGTGGTAGCTTCTCCGCAAGCTGAAGCACGCCGCGGCGGCTGGGGAGCCGGGATCTTAGCAGGGGCACTGATCGGCGGTGTCATTGCTGCGAGCATCGCTTCGCATCGGCGACACTATACTTATTATCCCCGGTCGTACGGTTATTACTACAGGCCCTCGTATGCCTACGCGGCACCATTCTTCTTTCCAACCTACAGCTATCGTCCGGTCTACCGCTACCGAACGTACTATGCCCCGGTCTATCGGTATCGGCGGGTCTACACTCCGGTCTATCGCTACCGGCCCGTCAGGTTCTATCGCGCAGGAATCTATGGCGGCCGCTACTGGCGCGGTGGTCGCCGCTGGCGCTGACATCACCGATCGTCGTCCAGCGCGAGTCATGAGAAGGCCTGTCCGTCAGCATCGCTGAAATGCGCATGTTCAAGAGCCGGCTTTTTTCCTTCCGTCGAGGGTGGCGCGCAATTCCCAGGTGGTGTCCTCGCGCGTGCCGCCCATGCGCCCGACGTGCCAGCCGAGCGCTTTCGCATAGCTGCCGAACAGGCCGCGGCGCTCGACTTCATCTTCGGTGACGGCGACGGGCCCCTCGGCGTTCGGGGCCACGTAAAGAGCGTCCTGCGGGCAGTAGATCTCGCACATGAAGCACGTCTGGCAGTCGTCCTGGCGCGCGATCTCCGGCGCTGCTCCCGGTACGATGTCGAACACGTTCGAAGGGCAGACGCGAACACAGATGTTGCAGGCGGTGCAGCGCGACGGCGATACGATCTCGATCATCGGGCGGGGCTCCAGGTCTCGCCATCGCCGGAGACTTCGACGGCGTCCAGTCCCCGCGCGTAGATCCGGGACGGCATGTCGCGCCTGAATTCGGGGAAATCAGTGCGCCGGTGCATGCCCCGGCTGTCCCGGCGGACGATGGCGCTCGAAATCGCCCACCGTGCACATGCGAGCATCGCGGCGGCCTCGCGACGTTTCACCGCTTCGGGCGTCGGCGCGGAACGGCCGACATCGTGGTCGAAGCCGAGGTCGGTCCAGGCGTCGTCGAGCGACACACGCGTACGCTCCAGGTCTCGTGCGTTGCGGTAGAAGTTCAACTCCAGCGGAAGCATGTGGGCGCGTACGGTGGCGACGATATCGGCCGGCGTGGGGTGGCTCGCTGCGGGGCTGTCCGAGTTCCGCGGGGGGCGGCGGGTCGCGACAGCGTCGATCGGCGAAGGTGTCCTGCTGTCGCGGGTCGGTCGTCTGCGGGTGGCTTCGGCGGCGGCGGCGCGGCCCGACATGATGCCGCTGGCGATGGCCCATGATGCGTTGGGGCCGCCGCCGCCGGAGATTGCGCCCATCAGTTCCTGCCGACTGGCGACATCGCCGGCGGCATAGAGGCCGGGGACATCCGTGGCGCAACGGTCGGTGGATATCCTGATCCCGCCGACGCCGCGGACCGTCCCTTCGCAGCGCAGGGTGAGCTCGAACTTGTCGCGGAACGGATCGATGCCCAGCCGATCGTAAGGCAGAAAGCAGTTGGGCTGGCCACGTCTCAGCATGTCGCGCTCGTTCGCCGCCGCCTTGTCCAGGCGAGCGTACACCGGACCTTTCTGCATGGCCGAAGCGATCGCGACCTGGCGATCGTCGCCCATTTCGCCCATCTCGTTGCCGTCAACGTCGATGAATGTGGCGAAGCGAAAGGGCATGCCCTTGTTGAGCGACGTGCCGGCTGGGGTGACGGCGTACTGCGACGACATTTCCATGCCGGACAGGATCGCTCCGGCTTCAGCGGCCATGAGCAGGCCGTCACCGGTCAGGCCGGTTGCTCCGATGAAGCGTTCGCCGAAGGCGCAGCCGCCGCTCGCCAGAACGACGGCGGATACGCGCGCGGACCACGGCGTGCCGAACTGGCGGTCGATGCCGTGGGCGCCGCCGACGCCGTCCTCGTCGGCGAGAAGGCCGAGAGCGGGGTGGTGATCGAGAACCTGTACGCCCGCTCCGATGACCCGTTTGCGCATGAAGCGCATGTAGTCGGGACCGCGGAGGTTGCCGAGATAGGGTCGGCCGCCGGCGTCTGCGGGAAACGGGTATGACAGCGCTACCAACCGTTCGAGGGCCTCGTGGGCGCGGTCCAGCACGTCTTCGACGTGGCCGGCGTCACACAGGCCGCGGGTCTTTTCGACGTGGCGCTCGATCGCCGTCCGGCGTGCAGGGCCCGGCGGTACGACCCAGGTTTCCGTGTTGGAGGGGGCCGTCGCGCCGCTCGTTCCCAGGAAGCCCTTATCTACGAGCAGAACCTCACAGCCGTTGGCTCGTGCGGTCAGCGCTGCCCAGGCGCCGGCCGGCCCCCCGCCGATCACGAGCACGTCCGCGACGAACTCCAGCGCATCCGAACGCCGGATCGATCTTGCTCTCGCCATCATCCCCCTCGTAGCGTCCCCACCGTCTCCGGATATCACGATGCACGCGCCGTACCCACAACGCGAGCCGAATTTCAGCTTTGCGAAAACCGGGCTTTCACAGGGGCAGGTTTTCCTTTGTTGCGGTGCGATCTCGCTTGCAAGCCAGAGCTTGTCGTGGCCCACTTCCCGGTCTGGGCGATGATCGCCACACCCGATTTGGCTTCTCTTCCAGCTTCGATCCGGTTCCCGACAGACATTCAATCCCACGAGAGTTCGCCGATGGTCACGAAATCCCCCCGCGCGCGTTTCACCGAAGAAGAAGCGCTGCTGTTCCATTCTCAAGGTAAGCCGGGCAAGCTCGAGATCACCCCGACCAAGCCGCTGGCGACACAACTCGATCTGTCGCTCGCTTATTCTCCCGGCGTGGCCGTGCCGGTGCAGGCGATCGCCGACAATCCGGCGCTCGCCTACGAGTACACGAACAAGGGCAATCTCGTCGCGGTGATCTCGAATGGAACCGCGATCCTGGGGATGGGCAATCTCGGTGCGCTCGCCTCCAAGCCGGTGATGGAAGGCAAGGGAGCGCTGTTCAAGCGGTTCGCCGACATCGACGGCATCGACGTGCTGGTCGACACGGCCGATGTCGATCAGTTCATCAATTGCGTGCGCTATCTGGCGCCGAGCTTCGGCGGCATCAATCTGGAAGACATTCGTGCGCCGGACTGCTTCGTGATCGAACAGAAGCTCAAGGAGCTGATGAACATCCCGGTGTTCCACGACGATCAGCACGGCACGGCGATCATCGCGGCGGCGGGCGTCATCAACGGGCTCGAACTCACGGGCCGGAAGATCGAGAACACGCGTCTCGTGGTGAACGGCGCGGGGGCTGCCGCGATCTCGTGCCTCGACCTGCTGGTGGCGCTTGGATTGCAGCGCAAGAACATCCTGCTCGTCGACACCAAGGGCGTCGTCTACGAGGGCCGCAAGGAAGGCATGAACCAGTGGAAGTCGACGTATGCGGCGACCACCAAGGCTCGCACGCTCGCCGATGCGATGGCGGGCGCGGACGTGTTCTTCGGGCTGTCAGTCAAGGGCGCCGTGACGAAGGAGATGGTCGCGTCGATGGCGAAGCGGCCGATGATCTTCGCGATGGCCAATCCCGACCCCGAGATCACGCCGGAAGAGGTCGCAGAGGTTCGCGATGATGCGATCATGGCGACCGGGCGGTCGGACTATCCCAACCAGATCAACAACGTGCTGGGGTTCCCATTCCTGTTCCGCGGCGCGCTCGACGTGCAGGCGACGCAGATCAACGACACGATGAAGCTGGCGGCGGCGAAGGCGCTGGCGGAACTGGCCAAGCTCGACGTGCCCGATCAGGTCGCCTCGGCCTATGGGCGTCACGTGAAGTACGGGCCGGAGTACATCATCCCGGCGCCGTTCGATCCGCGGCTCATCACGCACGTGCCGCTCGCCGTCGCGAAGGCGGCGATGGAAAGCGGTGTGGCGCGCAAGCCGATCGCGGACATGGACGCCTATGTCGCGCGGCTCTCCGGGCGGCTCGATCCGGTCGCCGGGTGGTTGCAGACGATCTTCGACCGCGTGAAGAACGAGCCCAAGCGCATCATTTTCGCAGAAGGCGAGCAGCCGCAAGTCGCGCGAGCGGCCAACGCATTCCTGCAGGCGGGTCTGGGCAAGCCGATCCTGATCGGTCGCGAAGGGCCCATCCGCGCGGCGTTCCAAGAGGCCGGCATCGAGATGTCGGATGCGTTCGAACGCCACGACACGAGTCTCGATGCGCGGCGCGAGGAGTACGCCGAGTTCCTCTTCGGCCGGTTACAGCGCAAGGGCTATCTGCTGAGCGACTGCATGCGGCTCGTCACCAACGATCGCAACGTCTTCTCGGCCTGCATGACCGCGCTGGGCCATGCCGACGGTGTCGTCACGGGCGTGACGCGCAACTGGTACACGGCCTACGAGGACGTGCGGCAGGTGCTGGACGCGAAGCCGGGTCATCGGCCGATCGGCGTTTCGCTGATGCTGTCGCGGGGGCGGGCGGTGCTGATCGCGGATTCCAGCGTGCACGACATGCCGACGTCGGAGGAACTGGCCGATATCGCGGAATGTGCCGCCAAAGTGGCGCGGCGGCTCGGGATGGACCCGCGCGTGGCGCTGCTCGCGTATTCGACGTTCGGGCACCCGCGCGGCGACCGGTCGGATGTGGCGCGACGCGCGGTCGAGCTCCTGGACGAGCGGCGCGTCGACTTCGAATACGACGGCGAGATGGCGGCGGATGTCGCGCTCAACCGCGAGGCGATGGCGCGCTATCCGTTCTGCCGGTTGAAGGATACGGCCAACGTGCTGGTCATGCCGGCGTTCCACTCGGCGTCGATCGCATCGAAGATGATGAAGGAGCTCGGCGGGGCCACGCTGATCGGGCCGCTGCTCGTCGGCCTGTCGCATCCGGTGCAGATCTGTCCGCTCGGGGCGAAGGACAACGAGATCGTCAACATGGCGGCGCTGGCGGCATACGACATCGGCAGGTGAGAGTTCGGCGTGGGATCGGTCATGCTGGGCAGGATATCGGATCGCGCGAGCGCGGATGTTTCAGTGAAGCGATCCGTTGCTTCCTTGCGTAACTTCGTCCCCCCCACCCCTCTCTCTTCCCCCACCCCTCTCTCTTCCCCCACCCCTGTCCCCTCCCCACGAGGGGGAGGGGGACTGAAGCTGCGAGGTGTGTACGGGTATCGAGGCGTTGTGCATTCGGGGCGCGCCCTGCTGGCAAGTGTATTTTTCGTTGTCTGCGGCATTCTTCTTGGATTTCCGGGGGCAGACAAAGCGCTGGCGCAGGCGTGCTCGTCGGATGCGCAGTGCGGGCCGAGTGCGGGCGGCTACAACGTCTGTCTCGGCGACACGCTGATCATGCGGCGGCGGATCTGCGTGGCCGGACAGTGTCTCGAGCAGGAGACCGGCCGCATGAGCTGCGGTGGCGGCAGCCTCGGCGGGAGCTGCCAGGGCAATGTCTACGTCGGTGGCGGCGGCAATCGCTGCGATGCTCTCTCGGGGCGGTGCGTGCAAGGAAGCGCGATCAGGCAGACCTGTACCAAGTCGTGCACGTGCGTGGGGCGTACGCTGGTGATCTCGACGGGGGTGTGCTCTCCCGGGATCGGTTGCATTCGAACGACGTTGCGATGCAAAGTCGGCTGCACGTGTGCGGGCGAGCCGCGGTGCACGGAGGAGCCGACTAAGGCGTCGCCGCGAGGCGTCCGACCGGATGGCGCGAATGCAAAGCCCGCGCCGAAGGTGAACAAGCTGCCGCCGCGGATGGCCGAGCCGTTCGATCCCAATCAGCCGCGCGCGGCCGTCGCACCGTCGGCTCCGGTCGTGAAGAAGACCCGGACCAAGAAGTCGAAGCGCTTCAGGCGGTCGCGATGAAGCCGAAGAGTGGCGGTCAGGGGGCCGGTCTCGATGACTGAACTGGGGATCGAGCACGTGCTCGTCACGGGGCTCGCGATACTTCTGATCGCGTTCGTGAAGGGGGCGTTCGGCGGCGGTTTCGGCCTCGTCGGCATTCCGCTGATGTCGCTGGTGATGGACCCGATCTCGGCGGGAGCCATCGTCGCGCCGCTGTTCATTCCGATGGACGTGATGGCGCTGCGCTATTTCCCGCCGCGCACGTGGTCGGCGCCGGACGTGAAGATCCTCATTCCCACCGCGATCATCGGAATCGGGCTCGGGACGGCGTTGCTGTCGCTGCTCGATACGCGGCTCGTGTCGATCGTGATCGGGCTGGTGGCGCTGGCGTTCGCGGCGCAGTGGTATGCGGGGGGCCAGAAGATCGTCGCGTCGGCGCGAAAGAGCTGGCACGCGGTGGTGGCCGGCATCGTGTCGGGCATCACGACGATGGTGGCGCATTCGGGCGGGCCGCCGCTCGCGGTTTATCTGCTGCGGCTCGGGCTCGCCAAGGAAGTCTACGTCGGGACGACGACGATCTATTTCCTGTTCGGCAATGCCATCAAGGTGTGGCCGTGGCTCTATCTGGGCAAACCGACGGCGGCGATGTGGACGCTGATCGCGATCTGTACGCCGGTCGCGATGTTCGGGGTCTGGCTCGGCTGGCTCGTGCACGGGAAGCTCGATCAGCGGCGGATGTACCAGGGCTGCTATTTCCTGCTGGTGCTCGCCTCGGTCAAGATGCTGTGGGACGGGGTGAGGGGGTATTGGTGAGTGGTGTGGGGGGAGTGGGGAGTGGGGAGTGGGGAGTGGGG
>CAZNMY010000002.1:0-224660 GCA_964574325.1 uncultured Devosia sp.
GACGCGAGACGGTGACCGTCGAGATCACCAGCGTGGTGCGCGCATCCGACAGCTCGTTCCAGATCCGCTGGCTGGAGCGATCGTTCGAGGGCGGCGCACCAAAGGACAGCCGGCGCCTGACCGGCCTGTTCTCGATCGTGGTAACCGCGCCGCGCACCGCCGACCTCGTCCGCCGCAACCCGCTCGGCATCTACATCCACACCTTCAACTGGTCGCAGGACGTCACCACCGGAGACGGCAAATGAGACAATCCATGCTTGTCGCCTCCGGTCTGGCGTTCGCGCTGTCGGCGTGTGCGACGAACATCCGGGTGCCAGAGGTGCCGCTGTTCGACAACCGCGAGTTCACCGCGGCCAAGCGCGAGCCGGAGCCGAAGCAGCCGGTGCAGATCGTCGAGGTGCCCAAGCCGTTGCCGCTACCCGGCCAACTCAAGCCCATACCGTCGAAGCGCACGGAGCGCGCGAAAGACGCGACCTCTCCAAAGGACCGCGTGGCGGGCGCCAACCGCGATGCGCGCATCGAGCCGGCCAAGGACGGCTACATCAACGCGATCCAGGTCTATCCCTTCACGGTGGGCGCGCTCTATCAGGTCTATGCCGCCGTCAACCAGGTCACCGACATCGCGCTCGAGGCCGGCGAGAAGCTGGTTTCAGTCTCGGCCGGCGACACGGTCCGCTGGGTGGTCGGCGACACCACCAGCGGCGAGGGTGCGACGGCGCAGGTGCACATCCTGGTCAAGCCGATCGGCGCCGAGTTCGAGACCAACCTCGTCATCACCACCGACCGGCGTACCTATCACCTCGAGTTTCGCTCCACCGACAAGACCTACATGGCCTCGGTATCGTGGACCTATCCGGCCTCGGCACTACTGGCGCTCAAGGCCGACCGCGCCAAGGCAGAAGCAGCGCAAACCGTCGTCGCCGACACCGGCGTCAATCTCGACCAGCTGCGGTTCCGGTACACCATCGAGGGCGACGCACCGTGGAAGCCGCGTCAGGTGTTCGACGATGGCGCCAAGGTCTACATCCAGTTCCCGCCCGGGCTCGCCCAGGGCGAGGCGCCGCCGCTGTTCGTGATCGGCCCAGACGGTAAGCCCGCTCTCGTCAACTACCGCGTCCGCGGCACCACATACATCGTCGACCGGCTGTTCGCCGCCGCGGAGCTGCGCCTCGGCACCGCTCCGCAGCGTGTGGTCCGTATTGTCCGCACCGATGCCGTCTGGCGGGAGCCGCGCGGATGAGCAACGACACCAACAAGCCAGAAGCGAAGCCGGACGACAAGGTGCCACCGGAGACGCTCGAGCTGCGCGCCCGGCCGCAGCCGATCACCCGAATCAATCGCAAGGTGCTGATCGGCGGCGCGGCTGTCGTGCTGATGGTGATCTCCGGACTCGTTCTGGTGGCGCTGAAACCGCCGACATGGCGCACGGCCAACCCGCTCGAGCTCTACAATGTCGACCGCAAGCCGATCGCCGACGGCCTTGGCCAACTGCCGTCGAGCTACGACGGCGTGCGCACGCAAGGACCGGCTGAGCCGAAAGGACCTGCTGGAGCTTCGCCATTGCCGCCCGGGGTGCGCCAGTTGACGGCGTCTGCCACCGATACTGCGTCAGAAGCCGAGAAGGCCGAAAAGTCGCGCCTTGCCCGTATGGCGACCCAGGCACGCGAGGCGCCGCTGTTCTTCCGCCTGCAGTTGAAAGGGACCCCGCGCGAGACCGTGCCACCTGTCTCACCGCGCACTGCGCCTGAACCGGTGCCGCGGCCGGCGCTGACCGATGGCGGTCTCGAGTCGCTGCGCGTGCTGCGTGCAGCGGATCGTGCCCGCGCGCTCGGCGGAACCGATACCGACCCACTGGCCAACGACAACACCGACCAAACGCGCAAGCTGTCGTTTCTGAAGGCGGGACCCGAGAAGGAGATCTACAATCCGCATGCGCTGCAGACGCCGGCTTCGCCCTACCAGGTGATGGCCGGCACGGTAATCGCCGCCAGCCTCGTCTCGGGGCTCAGCTCCGATCTGCCTGGATTCGTCATCGCCCAGGTCACCGAGCACGCCTACGACACCGTCAGCGGGCGGCATCTGCTGATACCGCAGGGCTCGCGTCTCGTCGGCAAGTACGACAGCGTCGTCGCCTTCGGCCAGGAGCGCGCGCTGGTCGTCTGGCAGCGCATCATCCTGCCCGACGGAAGCTCGATCGTGATCGACAACCTGCCGGCCACCGACACCGGCGGTTACGCCGGCCTCGCCGACGAGGTCGACCTGCACACCTGGAAGTTGCTCAAGGGCATCGCCCTGTCGACGCTGCTCGGCATCGGCAACCAGCTCGCGTTCGGCACTACCGACAGCGATCTCGTCAAGGCGCTGCGCGAGTCGACGGGGCAGACCACCAACCGCGCCGGCCAGCGCCTGGTCGAGCGCACCCTCAACGTCCAACCGACCATCACCGTGCGCCCCGGCTGGCCCCTGCGCATCATCGTGCACAAGGACCTCATCATGCGGCCCTACCGCGGCCCAGCTTCGCTTCCTCTCACAACCAAGGAGTAAACCCATGCCCATCATCGGCACGTTCTCGGCCGCCCAGGACGGCTACGCCGGAACCATCAAGACGCTGACCTTGACCGCCAAGGTGCGCTTCGTCGCCAACGACCGCAAGGACGGCGACAGCGCTCCGGACTTCCGGATCTTCGCCGGCAGCACCGAGATCGGCGCGGCCTGGCGCAAAACCAAGCAGGGCAGCGACGAGACCTACCTGCGCGTCAAGCTCGACGATCCGGCTTTTCCGCAGCCGATCTGGGGCGCCCTGCTCGAGGCGAGCGAGGACGGAGTCGTGCGTCTCATCTGGTCCCGCGACCGGCAAGGGTGACCACCGATGGCTCGGGCTGCGCAGCTTCGGTTTCCGGGAGCCGCCACGAGCGGCAGACGACGATGGCGCATATCCGCAGTGCCCTGGCGGCTTGTGGTCTGCGTGCTGCTGCCATTCGCGGCAGGCTTCCATCTCTCCTGTCTTCTGCGGACCATCAATGCTCTGATCGCCGGCCAGCTCGCCAGCGAATTCGGCATCGGCCCCGCCCAGCTCGGGCTGCTGACGTCGGCGTACTTCCTGGCCTTCGGCGCCGCCCAGATCCCATGCGGCATCCTGCTCGACCGTCACGGCCCGAAGCTCGTCCAGAGTGTTTTGCTGCTGATCGGCAGCGTCGGCGCGCTCGTCTTCGCAATAGCGGACAATTTCGTGCTGCTCATGTTCGGCCGCGCACTCATCGGGCTCGGCGTCGCCGCCGGCCTGATGGCTGGCCTCAAGGCCATCGTGCTGTGGTTCCCCGCCGAGCGGCAGGCGCTCGCCAACGGCTGGATGATGATGCTCGGCACGCTCGGCGCCGTCACAGCCTCGGTGCCGGCCGATGTCATGATCGACAGCATTGGTTGGCGCGGACTGTTCGCAATGATGGGCGGTCTGTCGGCACTCGCGGCTCTGATGGTGTTGTTTCTGGTCCCTGATCATAGGCCGTCGCGAGCGGCACCGCGTTCTGCGCCGACGATCACCGTCTGGACGATCTTTTCCGACGTGCGCTTCTGGCGCATCGCCCCGCTGTCCGCGCTCGGCATCGGCACGTCGTGGGCTCTGCAAGGACTGTGGGCTGCGCCCTGGCTCCGCGATGTCGATGGACTGGATCGCGCCGCGGTCGTCGGTCATCTTGGCATCATGGCAATCGTGCTGAGCGTCAGCGGCCTGGTACTTGGCCTCGCTGCCGACCGATTGCGCCGAATGGGTATCCGCACGGAATTCTTGCTGGCGGAAACGTTCGCGCTGTCGCTGGCGGCGCAGGTGGCGCTTGTGCTCGACTGGCCGGTTCCCACGATCGTGTCCTGGAGCCTGATCGCGATGGCCGGCGTCGCCACCGTGCTCGGCTACACGGTGCTCGGCGACATCTTCCCCAAGCACGCCTCTGGCCGCGCCAACGGCGCGCTCAACCTGCTGCAAGTCGCCGCCGCATTCGCCGTGCAATCGGTGTTCGGCGGGATCGTCGCCCTGTGGGAACCGAACGCCGGCCAATACCCGCCCGAAGCCTACCGCACAGCATTGGTGTTCTTCATTGGGCTGCAGCTCGTGGCGTTCGGTTGGTTCGCAACGGCGCTGAAGCCAGCAACTGTGAAGCGGCACAATGAACACCGGCATCACCCAACCACCCCAGACGTCGGGCAGCCTTCCAGAAGCGAAGCTTATCGGGCCGCCACGATGAGATGGGCGCTACAGACAAGGCAAGCTCGCAATCAAATCGCGATTTGGCGCTCGGCTGCAGCGGCGTCGATCATGCTGCTCACTGTTCTGGGCTCGTCCGTCGGCTCAGCGCTCATGTCCAACGGCTTGGGTGGCGATCAATCACCAGAGGACAGCTTCGTCCTTCCCGTACCAATCAACGGGGCAATTGCGAGGGCTCAGAATTCTCGTGGGACCAACATCCGCGCTCCGCTTCATCACGCCAGCGGCGACCTCCTCATCCGTAGCGGCCATACGTTTCGCGAAAGGCTTAGCCATGCCCGTTTTGAGTGAGCATTTGCCTCGCTTCACCGACGCCGACGGTCAGGCGTTGTGGGGCATCAAGACTGTCGTCGAGCGAACCGGCCTGTCCCGCGCTACGGTCTACCGTTACACCATCAAGGGTATCCTTCCTCCTCGCCGCCGCGTCGGCCCTGGTCGCGTGGCGTGGCTGGCGTCAGAGATGATCGCCTGGATCGAGAGTCGGCCAAAATTGGACCGCCAAAGTGAAACCGACTGAGGCAGGGAGAATACAGGTCGGCGCGCTCCGTAAATGGAGGAGCAACCAACGCCGACGAGATATCCCATGTGTGGACAAACCTTCATGTTGCGCCGCCTTGCACGACTGCGACACGCCGTCGATGTGCGGGCATCAACAGTGGCCGCGGCGTAGTCGAGAAAGGCTCGATTCGTATTTCCACCCGAGAGAGGTTAGTGCAACCTGTCCGTCCTTCTTCATCTCGCCCACGCCATACCTGCGGATCGCTTCTCGCCATGCGGGAGGCAGCTTTCGTGGTCCGTAGTCCATCCACATCTCTACGGCTAAACTGGCGCCTACATTCCAATTCTCGATCTGCTCCACGGACGCCTCCTGCGAATCAGCTAAAGATATCATGGCACGCCGCATGGCTCAGCCCGCACGCCTTCGAGATGCGGAAGGGGTTTTCCCACAGCGTTATAGACTTTGGTGGACTCGACTTCTGCAATCAAAATCTGTGGGTTATCGTCTTGTTATGGTATTGTTATGGTTGACTGACACTGATTTGAATCTGCATCATCGGCTCTGCAGGATGCTTTCCCACCTGCCCGCTTGCCTGCAGCCGCCCAAAGCCGAGCCGGAGGTGCGATGACGGTTCATACCGCGCCCGGACAAACGGCTGGGTACCTTTACCAGTGTCGGTACGCTCTCCTGCTTGCCTTGCAGCACACGGCCTCCAGCCCGAGTCTACTGCTGACAATCGAGCATCTCGACGACGTAGCCTTCGAAGAGGGTGCCGAGCCGGTCGCGCGCCTGCAGGCCAAACACCAGCTCGTCCGTGCTGCCTCGCTCACCGACAGCTGCTCCGACTTATGGAAGACAATAGGGATCTGGGCCACTGAGATCGCGTCTGATCCCAGCAAGCTGGACACACAGAGATTGCTGCTTGTCACCACGGCAGAAGCGCCGGCCGGCTCTGCCGCGAGCCTACTGCGCGCAAATAGCAAGGACGAGGCCGCTGCCCGCACGCTCCTTACCACGGCTATCTCGAAGAGCCGCAGCGAGACTAACGCCAATTACTATGCCGCGTTCTTGGCCCTCACGGACGAGGCGCAGGTAGCCCTTCTCAGAGCCATTCAAGTCCTGGATCGCAGTCCGTCGCTCGCCGACCTCGACGCCCCGCTCAAGCATGAGCTCCGCTTCGTGGCCACTGCCCAATCGCGGGACGCAGCGCTGCAGCGAGTGGAAGGTTGGTGGTGGGCGCGTGTCGCCCAGGCGCTCGTCGAGCCGGCCCGCAAACACATTTCATTGATAGAGGTTGAGACATTCGTCGACACCGTCCGCGAGACTTTCAGGGCCGAGAACCTGCCCGTAGATTTTGCCGGCGCGGAGCCGCCAAACTCGACTGCCCAGGCCTACGACGCCCGCACGTTCGTGCGACAGCTCCACCTTGCCGACTGTCCACCCAACCGCGTGGCCAGGGCCAAACGCGACTACTATCGCGCCTTTGAGCAGCGCTCGAAATGGAGCCGGGAATATCTCGTTGATGCCACCGAGATGACTGATTACGAGCGCCGACTGATCGAGCAGTGGGAGCCGCGCTTTGACCGGATGTCAGGGCAGGTCACCAAGACAGAGCCGTTCGCCGATCCGGTCAAGGCGGCTCAGGACCTCATCTTCTGGGTCGAGACGGACATGCAGCAGCCGCTCCGCAACGTTACCGACCGATATCTTGCTATCGGCTCCTGTCACATGCTCGCCGACGACGAGAGGCTTGGCTGGCACCCGGACTTTCGCCGGCTTTTGGACGGTGAGCCTCCGGCCGAAGGGAGCGATTCATGACGGATGTATTGCCCCGCTGGCAGGAACGACCCCGGGAAATCGCCAATCTGTTCAACCCTGCTTTCACGGCCCTGCTTTTGGCGAAGACGCTGGCGGGTTATGCCAGTGGCAAACCGACTGGCATGCCCGTTGTGCTCTCCTACCTTGTCCTACCGATCATACTGCATCCGGACACGCGTGATGCGCTGCCCCGAGCCTCCAGCACGAACATGTATGGCTGGATTGCTGAGCATCCGCACCTCAAGGCGCTCTTCCCGGCGCGTGCTCGCAAATCCATCCCGTTCACGCAGGAAGCGATCCGCTTCGGCATCATTTACGGCAAGCTCGCCGTAGCAGGGCCTTCGCTGGACATGGGCATTCGCAAGTTCGCCCTCAGTGCCGCGCCGCCTGATGCCACTGACGAAGTTAAGGTCTGCCTGCAGAAGGCGGCTTTCATTGGCCGATGGTTTGCGGAGACCGACTCTCCCCACACCATCCTCGCCACCTGGGGGATACGGCCATGACGCTCCAGATCAGGAAAATTCTGATTTACGGAAACAACGGCGAACGCCGTGACGTCGAATTCAAGACCGGCGCCCTCAACATTATCACCGGCGGGTCCCGCACCGGAAAGTCGGCGCTGCTCGGCATTATCGATTTTGTCTGGGGTCGCGATGAATGCACAATCCCCGAAGGTCCCGTGCGCCGGACCGCGGACTGGTATGGGCTTTTGCTCGATCGCGATGGCGAGGGGATCTTTCTCGCCCGCCGGAACCCGCCGATCGGGGCAAGCACGAGCGACGAGTTCCACTTTGTGCGTCCTGTCGCAGACGCGCCGCCTTCGATGCACGGGCGAGAGAAGAACATCACGGCCGATGGCCTGAAGGCGACACTTGGTGAATTGCTCGGTATTTCCCAGAACGAGTTCCGGCCGCCCGAAGGATCGACCCGGAATCCGACGCCTGCCTCCGCACGCCATGCCATCATCTTCTGCCTGCAGAACCAGGACGAGATCGCGAGCCGGACGGCGCTGTTCCACC
Source organism: uncultured Devosia sp. (assembly GCA_964574325.1). Taxonomy (GTDB): domain Bacteria; phylum Pseudomonadota; class Alphaproteobacteria; order Rhizobiales; family Hyphomicrobiaceae; genus CAMDPA01. The sequence continues at coordinate 7,595 of CAZNMY010000002.1, forward strand.
GTCAGGCAGAGCCGTTTCTCCCGCAGGCAATCAAGGATACGCTGCCCTATTTCCTGGGCGCGATGGATTCGCGCGCCTTCGCTCTCCAGCTGCAGCTTGATGAGGCCCGTCGGCAGTTAAGGCGGCTTTCGAAGGAGCTTGCTTCGGAACGCGCGGCCGACGACGAGGTGCAGACGCGTGCGCACTCCCTGATCGCAGAAGCCAAGCGCGTCCAGCTCTTGCCTCCTGACGCCACTGCCGCCGGGCGGGCGGCTTCATTGGCACTTCTCGAAGAAGCCAACCGGCGGGGCGAGCGTCCCGACGCTCTTGTGCTTACCGATCCGGAAGCGGAAATCGTCGCGTTGCAGGATCGTCGCCGCGACCTGAGAACGACCTTGAGATCGCTTCAGGATCAGCGCCAGGAGCTCGATCAGCTCCTCCACGACGCAGCCGGCTTTACCAAAGAAGCAGTGGAGCAGAAGGCCCGGCTCTCGACGCTTCAGCTCGTTCGGGAAGATCCGCTCCACGATCCAGAACTCTGCCCGGTGTGCTCCAGTCGGCTCGAGAAGCCCACTCCGACCGTCGTCGATATTTCGGCGGCGCTCGGCCAGATCCGTGGCCAGCTCAATGCTGTGAGCCGCGAGCAGCCGCAAATAGAAAGACGACGTGGTGAGCTGCGCGAAGCTATTGGGCGCGTCGAAGACCAGCTCCGCGACAACCATCGCGCTATGGAGGAGCGCAGTCGCGCCTCAGCCAGATTGCAATCGCAGCAAGCTCTTTTCCTTGAGCAGGCTCGCGCCCTCGGTCGCATCGGTCTCTACCTCGAAACCTCGCAGGCTGCTGACGGACCGGACGGTCTCGCGGAGCGCATCAGTACCCTCAATGCCCAGGTAGCCGAACTTGAGCGCAGTCTCGATCCAGAAGCGCTCGAAGAGCGCGTCATCACAGCCCTCAATCTCGTCTCGCTCTACATGACCGAGATCGCGACGCAACTGAACCTCGAACACGGAAATCAGAGCATCCGCCTGGACCGGAAGAAGCTCACCATCGTCGCCGACACCATCAACGGCCCAATCCCGCTCTCCCAGATCGGCAGCGGCGAGAACTGGATCGGCTACCACGTGGCAGCTCACCTCGGCCTTCACCGGCTCTTCCTTGCCCGAAGCAGGCCAGTTCCGGGGTTCCTTGTACTCGATCAGCCTTCACAGGCCCATTATCCGGCAGACGTGGAGGAAGGCGCGACCCAGCCGAGCGACGAGGACCGCTCTGCCGTGATCAATCTGTTCAAGCGGCTATACGACTTCAATCTCGCCCATTCCGACCGCTTCCAGATCATCGTCGTCGACCACGTCGACTTCAAGGAAGAGTGGTTCGAGACGGCCGTCGCGGCACGTTGGCGCAAAGGCATCAAGCTCATCCCGCAGAGCTGGCTCGGAGACGCCGGTTCCGCTGTCTCTTCGATTGTTGATCCAGCTGAATAGTTCGGTAGTCGCGCTCGAGTCTTATAGACTGCCCAACAGCTACTGTAGAAGATTGATGCCTAGGGCCCGAAGGATGCGGGTCGCCTCGTTGGCGAGCGTTAGGACATCGGCACGGCACAGAGGGCGACCATGCGCGATCGCCTTGCGCACCGGATGCAGCCGGCGCAGCGCCACTTGGAAGTCGTCCTTGTTGCCGAACACCGCGGCGAACGACTGCTTCCAATTGTTCGACTGCAGGATGACGTCGGCCAGATCCATGAAATCGGCGTACTGGATCAGGGCATATACAGGCCGTCCCAGGTCCCGATCCTCCTGCTGACGCTCGCTCCAGCGCTTTCGAACCTGCTCAGCGACACGCCGCTTCACCCAGGCAGGCCCTTCGACCGCCGACAGCTTCTCCTCAATGCATTGACGCAACCGCTGCTCGACGGCGGTGAGCAACGCACTGTGGTCCGTGTCGAACAGCGCGCCAGTATCTGCCCCCTCGAGTGACATAGGGACCGGCGTCGGAGCCAGGCGGAACTGGAAGCCCGCCGCGAAGATAACCTCGTCGTATGCCAGCTCCGGAAAGGTGATGAGATCGGATTTCAGGCCCGCCCGGACAGCAGCCGAATCGCGCTCCGCCGGCGTCTCCTCCTCGTTGTAATCCGCTCCAGTTCCGAGCTCCTCCGTGACCAACTCGGCGACCTCACCACCGAACGGCCGCGCGGCATGCACCGCATCGCTCAAGCGTGCGATCCGCGCGAAGCCCAGCATTGATAGGCCGAGATCGTCGGGGCATGTCCACGCCGCATTGATCGACGCCATCCGTGTCGCGAGCGAAGCTTCCCACTGGCCCGCTGCTTTGAGAGCGCCTCCGAAGGGATCGACCGTGCGTGCGAGACGGCTCGTCAGCAGGGCGAACGTGCTGTTACCCGGAGGCAGAAACCCGGCCATCGCCTTCGGCGTCGCAGAGGCCTCTCCGAGGCCTATGGCTTTCCATGTGTCCTTGAACGTCGATGCCTCGCCAAGGAACGAGGCATAACGCGCAAGATCGCGATCGGCTGACACGAGCTTTGCTGCCGCACGCGACTGCGTCCAATCCGGAAGTCCTTTGAGAGCCGCAGCGCTCCACAGATCCGCTTTGTGTGCTGGGCTGCCCATCAGCTTTTCGAGATCCAGCCGCATCTTCGACACGGGGGACGCGTCGAGATGCTTCTGAAAGAGATTCGGATCAGGCAAGCTCAGCTTCTTCATCATCTTGGAAACGGACGATCCTTCCAGCTGCAGCTTCACCTCGAAGAACTCGTCCATCTGGCTCATTGGCCGGCTGCCTGGAACTTCGAGCCGCGTCGCAGCCGCGATGTCGAGCAGCTGACGCATCGACGGGCCACCGATAAGCTCGTCGATCGAACGGCTTCCCTTCCGCAGCGCGTCGGTTCCCTCGAGGCGACGTGCCAAATCCCAGCCCTTGAAGGGGCCCGGAGTTCTGGGCTTGGATGCGTTGGCTTCGGACACTCCGAGACGATCCTGTAAAAAAATGCCGGCCAGCGAATCAGCTGGTCATCCATGATGACACCGGGCTCGCGACAAGAACAGTTTATCGCTGGTGCAGGCGCAATTTCTGCTGCTGTCATGTGATGATGGACGACGATCGAGGTGGCACTTGGGCGTGCCCCTGTGCTCATCGCATGAGGTCGGGCTGTAGCTGGTCGTGAAGTTCGCCTAGCCGGTGCCCCACCGGATCGCACCGGCACCGTCTCCAACCATCCGGGTCCTCCCACTGCCTCGCGCCCGACATCGACAGTCGCGTGCAGCTCTTACCCAGTCATCACGTCTGCTTGGTGGTGACATCCGGACGAGCCTCCGGTGGACCGCCGGGCCAATCGAGTGGCAATCGAGTGGCGAGGTGCATTGTCTGGAATCTCGTCATCGCCGCCGTTGAGACCACACTGCAGCCGGTAAAGAAGAGCGGTCCGCTACGGTGCCGTCCGCCTAGCGAGACTCGCTTTCGGCGACGTAGCAGCGAGCACTTCCGTCGGCATCAATTCATGATGCGGCAGGCCGTCGCAGTCTGTCTCAGTTTCATGTGTCAGGATGTGTCAATTCGCCATTCTTAGTACGGACAAATGACCCCAAAAAGTTCCCGCCGAACCAGTAATAACTTGCTGAAATTGTTTGTATTTTGTGTTGGTCGGAGCGGCGCGATTTGAACCCGCGCCCCCAGTCCCCAAGGCATCCACCTAAAGCCCGCGACAGTAGCCCCCAGCTGGTGCACGCGGAACACCCTTGGTGGTCCCCCGCTTCGAAAAACTAAGTAATTCGATCCAGTGGGCTCATGGCTGTTACGGCCGAAACAACCGCACGAATTCGGTCAGTCGTAGCTTGTGGTTCGTTGAACGGGTGCCAGCTCGTCGCTGCAGGGAAACTGCACGTAAACGTCTCTACCCCAGATGGCGTCTCACCCGAGCTCAGCTTTCGGCTTACCCGAGGCTTACCCAGTACCATTTTTTCGTCCGAGGGCGCCACTTTTGCTGTGGGTTAAGTTATTGATTTTGTTATCAAAATTTGGTTGCGGGGGCTGGATTTGAACCAACGACCTTCAGGTTATGAGCCTTTATTCTAGCGATTCCTGGCAGAACATCGCTGCGCGCGTTCAGTGAAAATAATCTATATATATCATCGATATATGGCGCATCTCTGAGCATCTCTGAACTTGCCCAGACTCGCCATTTTGCTACCCATGTGCTACCCAGAACGACTTTCAGGTTTCGGCAAGGAGGGTCGTTTGGCCCCTCCTCGCCCCCGTTCCGGGAGCCCTATTCCGTGGCCCAGAAATTCACCGATCTGCTGCTGCGAAACCTCTCCAGCAATGGCGCGCCACGCCTCGAAATCTGGGATCAGCGCATCCCCGGGTTCGGCGTGCGTGTCTCCGGCGCAGGCACCAAGACGTTCATCCTGGTCTACCGCCATCGCGGTCGCCCGCGACGCCTCACGCTCGGGCGCTATCCCTTCCTCTCGCTGGCGGACGCGCGCGACAAGGCCGAGGCGGCCCTGCGCCATCTGGAGAGCGGCGTCGATCCCGCCCTTGTCAAGGAGGCGGCTGATGATCCCACTTATCAGGTCGAAACCGCCATCGAGCGCTATGTCGAGCGGCACTGCGTCGTCCACAATAAGCCGAGCACCGCGAAGGAGACGGAGCGGCTGTTGCGCAAGCACTTCATCGCCGCTTGGGGCAAGCGCGATATCCGCGACATCCAGCAGCCGCAGATCAACGACATTCTCGATGGGCTGGTCGCCGCCGGCAAGCCGAGCGAGGCCAATCATGCCCTCGGCGTCATCAAGACCTTCTTCCGCTGGTGCTGTGATCGCGACATGCTCGCGGTCAATCCCTGCGACAAGATCAAGAAGCCAGCCAAGCATGGCTCGCGTGCCCGGGTTCTGACCGACGATGAGCTGGCCGCCGTCTGGCATGCGGCCGATGCCGAAGGACATCCGTTCGGCACCATGACCAAGTTGCTGATCCTGACCGCCCAGCGTCGGGGCGAGGTTACGCAGATGCAATGGGATCAACTCGATCTCGCCACTGGCATTTGGACAATTCCGGCTGAACTCGCCAAGAACAGTCGGGAACACGTGCTGCCGCTGGCCGATACCGCGACAGCCTTGATCAAGAAATTGCCGAAGGCGACAGGGTACGTGTTTCCTGCCCGAGGCAACGCCGACAGCGTGATCTCCGGCTTCACGCGCGCCAAGCGCCGCCTCGATGAAGTCTCAGGTGTCGAAGATTGGACGCTGCACGACCTCCGCCGCACCGCCGCCACCCACATGGCCAAGCTCGGTGTCGCCCCACATGTGATCGAGCGCATCCTGAACCACGTCTCGGGCACGTTTTCCGGCGTCGCCGGCGTCTACAATCGCTTCCAGTATCTCGACGAGATGCGGGCCGCCTTGGAGCTTTGGGAAGCACACGTCTTGACGCTTGCCGCTGCCGCGTCGCTGGACTCCGCTCGATGTTCGAGTCGACCCTCGCAGCAATGGCGCGGCTAGCGATCAAACTTGAAGCTTTCGACTGCATCGAGGAACACACTCTCCGCATCCGCCAGCTGATCGAGCATGTGGAAATTCATCGGCTGCGGCACGTCGACGATCACCAACCCATTCACGGCCTGCAGCCGATCCAGTTTCAGGGTTTTGGCCAGTGCTGGAATTCGCGCGCGAAGATACTCCACGCGACGAATGTGCCGCAGCAGTTTGTCGGGTTTCTCTTTGCCTTTCGAATCCGCAACCATCTGACCGCGATACTCCGAGAGCCGTGCAGCGACCTCGCTTTCCGTCCGGCAGAGCCTCAAGTTCTTGGATTCGATCACCCATACAGTTCGTTTGTCCTTGGCAATCGCGAACACATCAATGTCACCGTACTGAGGATCGACCTTCTCGTTGAGCAGCAAGGATAGGCTGCAACGCATTCGTGCATTCAGGCCAAGCGCGGTCAGGCGTTCCTGGACCGACTTCTCGAACGCCTCCCCGTTGGCCTTCGCCATCGCGCCTGCATGGCTTCGTGCGATTGCCGAGTCCCAGTAAGTACCTTGCAGCTCGCCTTCATGAAGGCCTGAGATCGCATACATGATCGCATCGCTGACGAACGCCGGAGCAATCAGAACCGTTGGATCGTCGTCGCGATCGATCGCGAGCAGCGGGCGATTGATGAGCGAGCATCTTCGGTCGAACTTGCTGAGGTCTCGATCCGTCTCTGCAAGCTCTGCATCCCATGCGGTGCGACATGGCAACGTTAGCCGACGAAGCAATCCGCTCACGTCCCCTCGCGGATACGCATCATTCCTGCGCAGCTCATCGAGAAGCTCGGAATGGCGCGCGAAGAAGACGCCCTGGCCACGCCTCTCGGCGGCTTGGATCATGGCAAACTGTAGATCGACGAATGTTTCTGCCGACGTCTGGTATTCACCTTCCACTGCAGCACGGAGCTGAGCACTCCATGACAACCGCTCGGTCCGCGACTCCTCGTCCGCTGCTTTCCGTCTGCCATAACGCTTGTCCGCCTCGTTGAGAGCACGCGCATGAACCCAGGTCGCTCCGGGTTCGAGCAGTTTCGTAAACACGTCCCTGTCACAAAGCACGTCACCTGCCGGGCTAACGCGGATCTTGGGCGGGATGAGCCCGCCTCGGATCGCGGCGAACAGCTGCCCGTTACCCATCAGCAACAATACCTTCGCGAACAACTCGTCCACCTCGATACGACTTGGGATCAGACCGCCATCCCGAGCGGCTTCGCACGCTGCAATCTCGCAGATGCCCTTGGCCGCCCTCTGCACGCCGTTGATGTCGTTCTGGCGACGGAACGCATCTTCGTCCGCCTTGGCGCCGCGGATCGACCTCAGCGCGCGGATCGTTCCACGCCACCGCGCTTGCTCATGTCGTGCCGCTTGAAATCTCCGAGCGGCCGCCTCGACCAACGCTCCTCGATCGAATCGACGAACGTCGGAGACGATCGAGGCCAGGACATGATCCCGGTAGTCCTTCAGGAACTCTCGACAGGCCGCTTCGCCATCGATCTCGCTTCCCTTCGCTCTGTCCCGGAACGCCCAGACAGACCCGCACTTGCTGAGAGCGTGTGCAGAGAATGCGATGTCCCGGAAGTCGTCGATTAGCCCATGGCCAGCGAGCCGTTGCAGCGGCGTGACAGCTTCTTGCGCGTGCAGCCAGCGCCAGTCCGGCGATCCGATCGCCGCTTTCACCATTCCGACGAGCTGCGCTCGTGTGGCACTCGACTTATTTTTGTCCAAGAATGCTTCGAGCGCCGTGGCGACCAGTTCAGCTTCCGCGACGTTCTCTGCAGATCTGAGATAACTTGGCCAATAGACCGATATAGAAACGCTTCCGCACCGCGCCGCGCTCGTATGCGACCTGAATGCGACGGTCTCCGATAGCGGCACCGTGTCCAACTGGTCGCCGTCGACGGCTCCAGCGTGAAACTCGGCGTTATCTGGAAGCTCGATATGAACCCGATACGCACCGACCGGGAAGATAGTCGGATGTTCCCGGATCAACGTCGGCGCGATCTCCGCGAGCCATTCGACCACAGCATTCCAGATCTGATAGCGCCAATTTCGTGGTTCACCCTCGCCGGCCGTCGTCTCGATCCACCACGTCCGGCCGGCAACCGAGACCGCACCTGTTAGCCGAGCCTCGCCCAGATCCTCTACGTTCGCATAGATTGGCCTGATCCCATCGCGTCCCCAGTCCTTGCGTTGAACAACTTTGAAGCCGCCTTCCGGCAGTCGCAGGGCACGTTGATCCTGCCGCCTGATGCCCTCGTGCCTGGGCCTCAGGATTTCACCGACATCGATGAGAATGTTACACGGGGGCTTGATCTCACACATGTGCTCGGGGATCAGGTTCCCTTTGGTGCCCTTCCAGAACCCGAACAGATTGAGCAGTCCATTCGGGTTCGTGAATGTGAACCCCTGCTTTTCCAGCATGTCCTGCTGTTCGAGCATGCGGAAGACGTCGACGAGTTTTCCGTCATCGCACGGCCCGAGAGTCGCCGCGTCCGCGAAACTGAGCGCAAGGAACTTCCAGTGAGCAGGCACCTTCGACTCGTCGATGGGCGGGGCAACCGCGTGCGGGCACCCCCAACCACTGAGCAGCAGAACCGTTGCGCTCCACCGACAGTCCGGTTGCGCCCCGGCGAAGCGCCAAAACCGCTCGATGTCCTCGCCCAAGAACTTGTTCGCGTCTTCGGCAAGCCGACGGACACCTGCGAACCCACCTGCAGGAAAGCCATCGAACGGCACGGGGAGCTGGACGATGTGCAGGTAGCGCCCAGGTTGGAACGCGCACACAGACGCGCGCATACCGAACTTGTTGGGCGGCGAGAGATGGATGTTCGGCACCGGCCAGAAGCCTGTTACTTCCGAGTACCGCTCTTGTCGTTCGAGCAGCCGCAATTGCAACGTCTTTTCGATGCCGCCGAACACCGCAGCTCCGATCAGCACTGCCCGCACGGCTATCGATAGGTTCGACGGCGCCGCTACGGTGATTAGGTCGCCCTCTTGCAGAAGAGGATGAAACTCCAACGGCGTGTCGCCAACGTCGCGATCGGCGACGTGACGAAAATGCTCGTGTTTGAGGACGAAGCTCGCCAGGTCTTCCGGCTCGATGCCAAGCGTGGCCAAAGCATCACGCCGGAACCGGACGCGCCGCGCCAGTTGTTCCAATCGATCCTTGCTGGGCAGGAGGATGGTACTGGCCGCCTCGCCCGCCGAGTGGGTGTCACGCGACAGCGACGCGCGCTCCGCAAGTGCATCGCTGAGGCGGAGCAATGCATGTACCGCTTGCAATGCGCTCTGCTTCAGCTCGTTATCCGGAAGGGATGCGAACGCATCGTAGACGGTCTGCGTGTAGGATGCCGCGGCCTCCCAACGACCGAGAATGATCCGAAAGCTACCCTCCGCCGTGTTGACGTGATCGCAGAAAAAGTCCTCGATCGGGTCTTCCAGACGCTCGACACGCGCCTCGACCAGATGCGTGTTCAGAACCTTGGACAATTGATCGCGCGTCGGCTTCCGCTTCCCGTGCGACTTGGCAATCACCAGACGTAGCAGCCATTCGAGGCGAATAGCGTTGGCGTGCAGTCGCGGCTCAGTCAACAAGCCCGCGATGATGGTGACCGCATAGTTGCGGCTCCACTGGGCGATCTCGGACAACAGTTCCGGCGCTGTCGCCGCCGCTTCCTCCGGAACGCTCGGCGGCTGTATCCGAGCGAGAAGCGCTTCGATATCGATCGGTTGTCCGTTATCGGTCATGTCCAGCGCGAGCACCCTTTCGATCGTTGTGCTGCTCCAAGTTTATTGCTTGCAGTGGTACTACCGCCATCCTCGGTCTCATTTTGTCCACACGCTCCGACTTGACGAGGGCGTGGCGTGGTTGGCGGCCCGCCCGAATACCGCGCACGGCGCGCGACGCCTCGGTCGACGATATGCGGGCGGCGCTGACAGCCTGGAAAGCGCATCTGGCCGACCTCTCGGCCACACATCCGGCACGCCTCGCAGAGCCGTCCCAAGCGGGAGCATGAGGCTGCCGCTCGCCGGCCCCTTTGGTGCCGCATCGGAGCTTGCATTTTAAGTGGTAATATATTATGATCTAAAGGCAAAAATAGCTACCAAGGGATAACATGTTGTCTCTTATACTCCAGTCTCCAGAGGATGTCGCCCACGCCCTGCGCGACCGCATGAAGCGCCGCAGGCTGGCGCTCAACCTCTCGCAAGCTGGCCTCGCCGAGCGTTCCGGCGTCAATCTGCATTCGCTGCGTCGCTTCGAAAAAACCGGTCTGATCGCGCTCGATAGCCTGCTCAAGATCGCGCTCGTGCTCGGCGTTCTGGCCGATTTCGACCAGATCGCAGCAGGCGATCTCAAGCCCGAGGACACACGCTCCCTCGATGAAATCCTGGCGTCCAGCAAGACCCGCAACCGGGGACGCCTCAAGTGACGTACAAACCCACCACCATCCTCAATGTCTATCTGGACGCTGGTGAGCGCCGCAAGGTCGGCCGGCTTGCAACCCAGGGCCGTCGCATCCTTTTCGAATGCGATCCCGGTTTTCTGGCCTCTGGACTCCCAATCTCGCCGTTCCATCTGCCGCTGCGGTCAGGCGTGCAGACCGGCGATCCCGCCATCTTCGATGGTCTCTTTGGCGTGTTCAACGACAGCCTCCCCGACGGCTGGGGCCGCTTGCTGCTAGACCGCGCGGTGGAGAAGCAAGGCATCGATCGTGGTCAGCTGACGCCGCTCGACAGGCTCGCCCATGTCGGCGTTCACGGCATGGGCGCGCTGAGCTACGAGCCCGACCATAGCGGTGGCGACCGCAAGGCGATGACCCTCGATCTCGCCAAACTGGCGGCCGAGGCCGAAACCGTTCTGGCGGGGGAGGAAGGCGCAGTCATCGAGAAGCTGCTGAAGCTCAATGGTGCCTCGGCCGGTGCGCGTCCCAAGGTGGTCGCGCAAGTCAGCGCCGATCACTCCAAGATCATTCACGGGCCTACCACGCTGCCCGCAGGATACAGCCACTGGATGATCAAGTTCCCGTCGGCCAACGACAGCAAGGACGCCGGCCCCATCGAATACGCCTACAGCCTGATGGCCAAGGAAGCGGGCGTCCCGATGCCCGAGACCCATTTGTTCCGCTCGAAAACGCGGCAGCGGTATTTTGGGATTAGGCGCTTCGACCGAGATGGCGACCGGCGCGTGCACATGCACTCACTCTCTGGCCTGATGCACGCCGATCATCGTCTGCCCACGATGGATTACGACGGGCTTCTCAAGGTGACGCTGCTACTGACCAAGGATGTGCGCGAGGTGGAAAAAGCCTTCGCCATCGCTTGCTTCAACGTGCTTGCGCACAACCGCGATGACCACTCCAAAAACGTGTCCTTTCTGATGGACGGTGCCGGCGCGTGGCAACTCGCGCCCGCTTATGACCTGACTTTCTCCTTCGGCCCTGGCGGCGAGCAGAGCATGATGGTGATGGGCGAAGGCAAGTCGCCGGGCGTCGCCCAATTGCGGGCACTCGGCGAGAAGCATGGGCTGCGCGCGACGAACGCCATCATCGACCGTGTGATGGCAGCCACGGCACGCTGGGCCATTCATGCCGAAGCCGCTGGCGTCACCAAAGCGTCTGCCACGAAGATCCAGAAAGGCATCGCCGCAATCGCCGCGCGTGGCGTGCCGCGACCAGCGAAGGCGAAAGCCACGAAGCCCGCCAAGCCGAAGTCGACCAAGAAGCCGGCGAAACCTAAGGGCACTCGCAAGAAATAGCGGCACTCGATTCTGGCTGTTAATTGCCGTTCGATCCTTGCGGCGTCATGCAAAGCGTGGTCGGTCTGGGTTTTCATGATGCAAGGTCCATGGTATGGCTCAGCTCTCAGCCAGCGAGGCGCCGATGCCGAAGAAAATCGATCCTTCAAAAATTCTGGCAGCCCATGCGACACTGTTCTCCGAGAACGGAGAGCGGGCGGTAGAGCTTGCCCGTACTTATGGCGAGGCCCTTGTACGTTTGGAAGCGGTCGTCGCCGATATCGAAGCCGACAAGCGCCTGAAGCCCTCGGAGCGCACCGACGTCCTCCTCCAGCTGTCGAGGCATCTGCCGGCGCGTCTCTCGCCAAAGGCGGGAGGTGAGAAAGAACTCCCCGACGTGCCGCCTGTCGCCTACCGCAGCTATAAAAACGCAGTCGAAGGCGGCTTCGCGCCGAACCTCAACCCTGTCGAGTTCACGCGTAAGGTCTACGCCTCGTGGATCGGAGAGGGGCTAACCAGAAAAGACCTCAACGAGATCGACCCCGATCTCTACAAGGCGCTGGCCGTTTGGGAGCATCGCCACCCCGAGCAACGCATTCATGAGTTGCCGACGGCAACCCAGGTCATCGACGAGAAGATTGCCCTCCTATCCGCCGAGATGTCGGAGGAGGAGTTGCGCAAGCTGGGCTCGGCCATCCAATCGAGGCACCGCCGCAAAAAAGCACAGCCGAATGAAAACTGAGGCTTGCTAAATTTTGCATTTATGTTATGACAATCGTAGCGGCGCTCAGCGTCGCGCGTGAGCCGCGTCTCCTCTCAACCCCCAGCACCGGATCAACCAACTTGAGCCTTACCCAGGCCCATGGAGCGACACGTCATGTCGACGCACAAAGAAGTGCAAGGGGCGGACTTCTCGCCCCTGCCCCGCATCATCTCCAAGAAAGAGCTGTTGCGGATCGTGCCCTACTGCGACCAGCACATTCTGCGGCTGGAGAAGAAGGGCAAGTTCCCACGCCGGCTGGACGTCGGCGAGAACCGGGTCGGTTGGGACTACGACCAGATCGTGGCGTGGATCAAATCACGCCCTCGCCGCACCTACGGCGACGAGAACGACCAGTAACCACCTGAAACCCGTCCCTCACACGAGCGGCGGGTTTCTTCTTCCCGCCTTGCCGGAGTGACGGCCATGACGACCAAGACCAAACCCGCTAGCGATCCAGCAGTACCCGACCGGCAATCGCCGATCCCAACCGAACCAATGCTCGATGATCTCGCCGGCATGGATGCCGCCCGTACCTGGGGGCTGCGCATGGCGCGCCATCTCAAAGCCTACGCCCGAGACGAGATGCGCTGGCGTGACATCGCGCCGGGATGCGTGCTGCACGGCCCGCCCGGTACTGGCAAGACTACCTTCGGCAAAGCACTCGCTGCGACCTGCGGCCTCCCGCTCGTCGAAACCACTTTCGGCGAATGGCAAGGCTCCGGTGAAGGCCATCTGGGGTCGTTGCTCAAGGCGATGGCCGATGTGTTCGCGACCGCGCGCGCGGTCAAGCCCTGCATCCTATTCATCGACGAGCTGGATTCGATTCCGTCGCGCGGCTCGACCCGGCACAACGACACCTACTGGATGGCCGTCACCAACGAACTGTTGAAGGCGCTCGATAAGATCGGCCAGGCCGAAGGCGTTGTCGTGATCGGCGCCTGCAATCATCCCGACCGCCTCGATCCAGCCGTTGTCCGTTCCGGCCGAATGGACACCAAGATCAAGATTGATCTCCCCGACGTCACGGCACTCGCCAACATATTGGAGCACCATCTCACCTTGATCGATCGGCTTGCCCTCATGAGGGAAACCAAACGGTCGGACTTGAGCGAGATCGCCAAATACTGCGTCGGCATGTCCGGCGCCGATATCGCCCGACTCGTCCGTGAAGCACGCGCCAAAGCCGGCGATGCCGACCGCTATATCACCGTGGCGGACATCATGGCCTCCCTTGGCCACACCGATCACGCCATGGCTCCCGACGAACGCCGCCGCCTTGCCGTGTATGAGGCTGGCTGCGGCGTGGCGCGCTACCGCCTCGGCCTCGCGTCCGAGATCACCATGTCGATCGCATCGCGGAACGGTTCCGACTGTGTGCCCATATCCCTCGATCCACGCACCGCGACGCGCAACCTGATCGATCGGCATATTACGGCGCTGTTGGCTGGACGCGCGGCTGAGCAAATCTTCTGCGGCTCGGTCAGTGGTGGTGCCGGAGGTGGCGAGCACTCGGCATTGGGCCAAGCAACGCGCTTGGCGCTCGAAGCCGTCGCCACACTGGGACTTTCCGAGACGAAGCCGCTCGGCTGGTATCCCGGCGACAAAGGTGCCGACCGGAACCGGTTTCCGCATCACGTGATCGAAGAGGTCGACGCGATGTTAGCGGAGCGTTATGAGGCCGCTCTTGCTCTCATCGGCCACGAATGGGATTTTGTGAACCTGGTCTCCGACGCCCTCGCAAGGAATCGGGCCCTCTCCCACCGCGAGTTCGTTCTGCTCGACCGGCGTCCGCGATCCGAGGCCGCGTGACGCTGGTCTGTGCGTAACTCCAAAAGTGAGAGATTGGGCGGAGCCCGAGTCGCAGCACGGATTCCGTGCCCTCTGCCGATTCGAAAAGTGAGAAATTGGGCGGCAAAAAGTGAGACGCCGGCAATTGTGAACTCACCTATTGACTGCCTCACTTTTCCTCGGCACGGTTGGATTGTGAGTAAACGGACTATTGCGCCCTACACTGGACAATCCAACGAGCCCGAGGCCTTAAGACCGACAGGGAGCCTGCTCGCGACCGACATCAAGGTAACAGGCCAGCCGCTCGATCCCACCCATATGGGCCGCATCATCAAGCCGCGCGAGCTGGTCGACATCATCGAACTGACGCCGCTCAACCGCTCCGAGACCATCCTCTACAATCAGCTCCTCGCCCACGCCTGGAACAACATCAAGACCAACCCCGTCCACAAGGTCTTGAAGGCAAGCCTCCGCGGCACGCATGAGAGCAACGACCGCCTCCACGACGCTTTCGACCGTCTGATGAGCGCCTGGGCCAAGATCCGCGCCCGCGATCCCCAGACAGGTGAGATGGCGACGTTCCGGGTTCACTTGTTGGGCACCAACAAGGAAGAGGACAAGGACGACGGGTATTTCTACTACACCTTCCCACCCGACCTTCTGGCCGTGATCAGCCAGAGCAAGGCGTGGGCGACCATCAAGTCGCACATCATGTACGCGCTGCGCTCCAAATACTCGATCCGCCTCTACGAGATGGTCGAGCGCCGGATCGGCTTGATGAAGCAGCACGAAGAGTTCACGATCGAGGAGTTCCGCGCGCTTCTCGGCGTGCCCGAGGGCAAGCTCGAACGCTATGCCGACTTCAACAAGCACTGCCTCAAACCCGCCCTCGACGAGGTCAATCACCTGACCGACTTCAACGTCGAGGTGATGGCCATCAAGAAGGGCCGCTCCGTCGAAAAGCTCCAGCTGAGCTGGTTCAAGAAATCGCCGAATGCCTTGAAGCGCGCCTTCGACGAGCGCGAGAAAAGCCGGATCGGCCGCCAGGCCCGCTGGAATGGCTCGGTCGAGGTGATCAGCTTCGACAACAGCAACCGTGAAGACTGACCGAACCGCTCCGCCCAATCTCTCACTTTTGGATCTTGGCAGCGCCTACCGCCCATTTTCTCACCTAAGGGCTCAGAGGCGACTCCAAAGGCTCGGATTCCGCCCACTTCCTCACCTGAACCCGCCCGTTCTCTCACTTGAGCCGCCCAATCTCTCACGCGACTCGGCCCATTATCTCACCTATCCCGCCCATATTCTCACTTTTGGCCGCGCAAACCACTGTTCTTGCGTGCAAATTCAGGCGCTGAATCTGAATCTTGAATCATTGAATAAAGAGAACGGGGTCTCGACAGCGCCAACGCCGGCAAAAGTGAAACGACTTCGCCAGATGAAAGCGCCTCGCTGCGCTCAGCGTCAATGGCGTGACCGCATACGCGGTCACAAACCATACTCACCCTCACCCTTCGCTCGCGTAACCGCTCGCTCGCCGCACCTAATAGAAGGAATCCGCTTCGCGGATACGCATATTGATCCTAGCTGCGGTACCAATGCCCCTCACAAAACCATCAGTGCTAACGGCACAACCGTAAAGGGGCTTAGCGAGATGAAGCGTGTGGCTCCAACATCCTATGGCGCCCCCCATCTCCCTTGTGGATAGGCCCAGATCGGGCCAGAGGACGTCCGACAGCAGGATGAAGATGCATCGCCGCCACCCTGCCCTACCGAACATCAAGGACGCACCAGCCGCGCTCAGAGCACGGGATGATCTCTCGACATTACCATCTGCCGCCCAATTTCTCACTTAAGGCAGAGCGTTAGAAGCAATTGCTGAAGTGACTGTAGCCGTTTCACCGTAGACGTCGCGCGCCGATATTCGCCGCCACGGACTTCATGCGTATTTGCCCAAGTGAGCAAATCCACAATTGCCCAAGCGTTGCCTCTGGTCGATGCACCGCCCGTTGCAGCACGTCGTGCCGACGACCTTCGCCGCGTGAGGGAAAGTGAGGTGAGATGCGTCCGGTCTCACCTCACATGACGGGCATCTTGACCCCTGCCCTCGTCTTCGCCACGCTATGACCACGCATGGCCACCGACCCCGTCCTTATCGCCTACACGGCAAAGCGCATCTCGACCGGCAAGAAGCTCGTCTGGACGCGCATCGGGCAAGCCTACCCGCATGAGACCGGCGCTGGCCTGACCGTGGTGCTCGACTCTGTCCCGCTCGACGGTCGCGTCATTCTTCTGGAACCCGACGCCGCCGATGACGAGCGGTTGAACCGCGAAGCCGCCAAGGCGCACAAGCCGAGCAAGCGCTGAACATCCGCGCACGCATTCTGCCCAACTGCCCAAATCCACACTTGCCCAATTGCATGAGTACCGGCGGCGCGTGCGCGCGCTTCCACAGCAGCTCGATCCCAAAGTGAGAGGTGATGCGACCGATCTCACTCTTCACATCAGGCCGCGACAATCGATGACGTGATGTCGTCGGCGTCGGCGCGAGTGTGCTGATCCACAAACATGCAATTGTAGATTTATGGGTTTGCCCAATTACCAAAGGAAGCACTTGGAGGAATGAACGAATACGGTAGCATTTAAGATATTCAATTGGGCGATCGCCCAAATCCATATTTGTATAAATCACTATTTGGGGCATTGCATGATCATCACATTCGCATCATCGAAAGGGGGCGTCGGGAAGTCGACGACCTGCGCTGCCGTCGCATCCGCGCTCGCACTGGGCGGTGAAAGCGTCCTCCTGATCGATCTCGATCAGAACCGCACCCTCCAGCGCTGGTCGAAGAAGGCGCCGATCACCGGGCTCACTGTCCAGGCCATCGAGCCCAAGGATTTTGGCACCGTCTTCCGCGACAACGCCACCTCCGGTGAATTCGATCACATCTGCATCGATCTGCCAGGGAGCAGGGAGGTCACGCTGTTCAAGGCGCTGGCCCGCTCCGATCTCGTCATCATCCCAGCCCAAGCGTCGGAGCCTGATCTCCGTGAAGCGTTGGTCGTGGCCGGCGACGTCAAGGACGTCCGCGAGACAACGGGCCGGCCAATCCCGTATCGCCTCTTGCTGACCAAGGTCTATCCGTTGCGCACGCGCGTGACGGACTTTGCGTATGCCGAGTTGGCACGGCTCGGGTTGCCGCTGTTCCGTACCGCGCTTGTGGAGCGATCTGCCTACCGGGAGATGTTTCTGAATGGCCAGCCGCCGACGATCACGGAAGCAGGGAAGGGGGCCGGGATCGAAGTCACCAGCCTCGTCGAGGAGATCAAGGCCATCGTTGCCGAACAACACGAAGAACTCAGAAAGGCTGGTTGATCCATGAAACAGCAACGCGCACCCTTCATGCCCGTAACTCCTGATATCGACGACGACGCCATTGAAAGCTTGGCGCGCGGCAAAGGTGTCGGCTCACTCGTAAAGCCAATCGCCAACAGGGGAGGTGAGGGGGCTTCACCCGTTGAAGCCGCTTCGCCCGCCCTCGTCACGCAGAAGCACACCCATGCGACAGAAGCCGGTACTACTTCCGTACCGACGCCACGCAGTCGCATGAAAGCGGTCAACCTTGAACTGCCCGACTATGCCTGGACGGAGCTCAAGATCCGCGCGGCCAAGGAGCAAGTGAGCGTACGCCACATCATCATGTCTGCCTTGAAACAGCACGGCATCGCAATTGCCGAGAGCGATATGATCGAGGATGGGCGCAGACAACGATCATGATTTGCATCACCATCTCGGAGTTGGTTAACGATGCGGTTTGACTTTGTATATAAAACATGTTTTTGGTGTATTTCATGAGGCTCATTAATATTACAATAATAGTCATCTTTCTTGTCGGCATTGCCTTTGCTGTTATTTTTGAATCAAAGCCAATGGAGCCAGATCTATCTGCCACCGGCTTCATTCACGAGCGATCGGACGTGTGGGGTATGCAATCCCAAATGAGAGAACAATATTCCGCGCGACTTAACTTCTTCTCGGTTAGCCAGATCGATATTGTTATCGATCACACCGCGGATTTTGGTTTTATTACTAAAAGCGACGCACTCCAGCTGGTAGCCGATGGATTCTCTGGAGTGATAAATAATGCGTCACTCACGGTCGAAAGTGAGACTGCAACCATTCACGCGGACCTGAAAGCGAATAAGCAATCTCAAGGAAACATATTGAAGGCCACTGTCAGTCTTCTGCCCCCTGATGCGAGCAAACATCAACGATTTTGGGGATTGCAGCTCTCGTTCTCACGAGATGATATGGCCACGTCGAAGTTTGTGGCGTCTTACAGCAGTACCGCCACGATTGCATTCTCCAATAACGGACAAACCATCGACATTTCAAGCCTTCGTGAAGCTCTCTTGGCTACTGGAAAGACTATTGCGCAGCGCCTTAGTATTAGCAACCCCTGATGTGGAGTTTTTATGCGTTGGTCTAACCTTTTGTCTGGTAGCACGTGGAGTTCTCAACCGATTACATTTTCTTTTGTAGATGGACCATCAAGCGGCAGCCCCTATTATCAGCCTGATCCATCAAATCCTGGCAATACCCTGGCGGAAACGCTATTCGCTGACGCCCCACATTTTGAAGAGCTATCAAACCAACTTAACGGCGTGGTTAGAGAATTTCTTTTGGGTGGCAGTGCTTTTGGAGTATCCTTCTCTGATGTTGCGAGCGTAACCTTTATCGAAGCTTCTTCTGGGGGCATGATCGAAATCGGCGCCGCAGATATACGGAGTGGGATATCGAACGGAATTGCAAAATTCCCCGGCACAAGCGAAACTTCCGGTGATGTCTGGTTCGACAATGTCGATAACGACATAAGTATATTTCTCGAGGCGGGGCAACTCGGCCGACTTGTTTCTCTACATGAGCTCGCCCATGCTGTTGCCGGATTTGTCGATATCTATCAAGTATGGAGCCCGTTGGATGGCGATAATAGTTTTCGCCATACCATCATGACGAACCAAGCGCCCACCGATCTATTTTATGACAGTCAAACCTTGTTGGCGCCTAGTGGGCTGCAATTATACGATATTCAGGCCCTTCAAAGCATATACGGCGCCAACACCAGCACCCGTAACGAATTATTGGACGGGGATAGCAATACAACAGGAACGACTTACAAGCTTGGCCAAGGGCTTGGTCGAGATGGCAACGCCAATAAAGCATTCATGTACACTATCTGGGATGGCGGTGGTACGACCGACACCATCGATGCTTCGGGGTTTATGGGCTACCGCGCACGGATTGATCTCAGGGCAGGCGAGTTTAGTTCAATAGGCGGTAACGGCAAAGGTGAGCAGGGATATCACGAGGTTCTTGGTGTAGTCCTCAGGGATATCAAGAACGTCAGCATTGTGCCAGGTCTGAATGGTGCCGAAACCATTGAGAACGCGATCGGTGGGAATGTTGCGGATGACATCACTGGGAATTCGTTGGCTAATGGAATTACCGGTGGCTACGGCAATGACATCATGCGAGGGCTCGGCGGGGCTGACACCTATCATTTCGCGGCCTTCGACGGCGACGACATCATCGAGGATAGCGGTCTCGAGAATATCATCAGCTTCACGCGCATGGCCTTTGGGAAGGTTGCTATCGAACGTGGCGATCTGCCAGGGCCGCTATACAGCGATGATCTAATCATTCACTACGGAACGAACGGCTATAATTCCAGCATAACCGCGCGACAGCACTTCGATGCAACGAATGGGAAGACCGTAGGCAAAATACAATTCCTGGGCGAGACCAACACGGTCATCCGCGAGGTTAACCTCGATTTGATTGATACCGCTGACCTTGATGGCGCACCGATTGACGTCTCCCAAATCTTCACAATACCTGCCGGGACGAGCGGAACGTTCTTCGGGAGTGCGGACGAGAATATTGCCGACTACATCTACGGGAACGCAGCGAATAACAGCCTCAGTGGCCGCTATGGCAATGACTTCCTTCGCGGTGGTGCGGGTGACGATACCTACAACTGGGCAGCGGGTCACGGCAATGACCACATCAGGGATGCATCAGGCGCTAACGACATCCTTCGGTTCGGTCTTGGTATCACTGAGGAGATGGTCTCCCGTTCGGGCGATGTCGTAACCGTCAACCTCGGGGAGTTCGGCGCGACGATCACTGCTGAGGGTGTCGAGACGCTCTCGGGCATGTCCTATACGGGCATTACCTACACGGGCGTATTCAGCAACTCCACGACAACGATCCTCGCCGGAACACCAGTCGAGTATTTCGATGGGAACAACCAACCCTACACGGTCTATGAGGATCAAGCAGATACGATCAATGGTGGCATCGAGAACGACAGGATCTATGGGAATTTGTTCAACGACACGCTCTCCGGTGGCGCTGGCCATGATGTCATTGACGGTGGCGACGGTGTCGACACTATCTATGGGAATTCTGGAAATGACATTCTGACAGGCGATGGTTCCGATAGTCTGCTTGATGGTGGTGAAGGTGATGACTGGCTGCAAAACGGCAAGGTCATGGATGGTGGTGCTGACAACGACTACATCACCGCAGATGTAAGCTACTCGATCACCGCCAATGGCGGGCTCGGTTCGGACAAATTCGTTATCGAGGCCGATAGCAGCACGATCTCAGGCGGTGATGGGCAAGACTCTTTCCATGTCTTCGGCAACGCCAATACCATCTACGGCAACAGCGCCTCACAAGGCGCGGTAGAAGCCGATTCATACTTCGTAACAGGCCTCGGCAACCAGATCATTGCGGGCACTGGTAACGACGTCATCGTCAGCAGCAACAGTGGCTCTACAAACAATAGCGAAGCGAACTATATCGACTCGGGCGATGGCGCGGACGTCATGTATCTCAGCGGCCTTAACCGCGTGAAGGTCGCAGGCAGTGGCGGCGACATCATTTACAACAAGTCGGGGACGGTCATTCTTGAGATTGACGGTGTCACGTCGACCTCAGCAGTCACCCTTTCCATCATCCCCAATACACCCGAAGCAACACTGTCCTTTACGGGCGGTAGCGTTCGCTTGGCTGGCTACGCATCCAATCCGCAGAATTGGCTTCTGCTGATCGGGACTAGTGCGACAGCGCCTCTGGAAGACGCCCCTACGACTTACACGCAGAGTGTCACCGAAAACGTCGTGGTCTATGCACAAAATCTCACGCTTGCCTCCATTACTACGCTCAGCGGCAGCGATACGATTTACGGCGGCTCAGTTGGCAGCACGATCAACGCTGGCGCTGGTCAGGATGTCGTCCATGCGGGTGACGGCAATGATACCGTCTATGGCGGTCAGGGTATCGATGAGCTGCATGGCGGCGCTGGAAACGACATTATCAATGGCGATACGGGTGATGACTTTATCGAAGGCGATGATGGCAATGATACCCTAATCGGCGGTGATGGTGATGATACTGTCTATGATGGCACGTTTGGTGTGTCAGGTTTTAGCGATAAAGATACGCTAATAGGTGGTTTAGGCAATGATATACTGACGAGCTATTCTGGCGACGATTTTCTCGAAGGCGGTGATGGTGATGATACTATCACGGCGCTCGGAGACGATGTCGACATCACTGGCGGCGATGGTAGCGACACTATCAATTCAAATGGAGTCAACGCGGATATTTCAGGTGGTCTTGGGAACGATATAATTGTCGGTTCTGGTGAGATACATGGCGATGATGGTAATGATTCTATCGAAGGGTATGGTCTGCTTTTTGGCGACACTGGCAACGATACGCTTATCGGCGAGGGTACGCTCGATGGTGGTGCGGGAGATGACACAATCAACTCGTATGAGTATACCGAGTATGTGGTTGGCACTGATGTTTTGATAGGCGGCGGCGGCACAGATGTCATAGTAGCTGAGAAATCAGCAACCATATATGGCGATACTGTAAGCGACGTCGCAAACGGTGACGGGCACGATACAATTACAGGAAGCATCTTCGCCGATATCATAATAGCGGGCAGCAACAGCACTATAAGTGCCCGTGCAGGCGATGATATCATTACCGCGGCCGCGAATAGCACGATAGAAGGCGGCGAGGGAAATGATGGCATTAGCTTGGTCGGTAGCGGGACATCCAGAGTAGTTGTTCTCAGTGGCCACGATATAATTGGGTTTGCGGGCTCGCTCGAGCGGGCAGTCGTCGATTTTGGTTCTGCGGTATCGTCTGGAAGTCTGACTTACAGTTACATCGAAAATTCGTCTGATGTAACGGCAGCAGTAGCGAGTGTCTCTGCGCGTCTCCAGGGGTTTGTGTCGGATACCAGCCGTTGGGAAATCGCTTTTGGCGGCTCCGCGAGCGCGTTCTCAATCGCAGATACCTACACCAACATCAGCACATCGTTTGGCGGCAATGCCACTATAGCAGCTATTGCCGGCTCAACAGCAGATATAATTATTACAGGCGGCGGTCATGATGTCATTACTAGCTACGGCGGCAATGACACGATCACGACCAACAGTGGGAATGACACCATCTACGGCGGTGACGGTAACGATGAGATCTATTCAGGCTCCGATAACGATACCGTATATGGCGGCGCGGATACAGACCTCATCTACGGGAACGACGGTGATGACACTATCGATGGAGGCCAGGGCGACGACGGACTATCAGGAGAAGGTGGCAATGATACGCTCATCTCTCTTGCTGGCAACGATGTCGCTTACGGGGGATATGGTAACGATGATCTTCAAATCGGTTCGAGCGTTCAGCTCTCGGACATCACATTCGATCGATTGACGACCTTGGTAGTGGGTGGCCAACAGCTGAGCGACCTTCTTCAGTTGAAGATCGCCGATGGTCGCACGATCCATATAGCCAGCCAATATACATCAGAAAATGGCGCTCTAACCCAGCGCACCGAAACACTCAAATACGGCAATAATCTCTCCCTTGATCTTGCCGCTCTCTTTATCGCACGTAACGACACGTTTGCATCTTTTTCGGCCCAGGCATTAACGGGCAATATCCTTCACAACAACGGCAACGGCGCGGATGTCGGTGGCCTGTTGAGCGTGACGCCAGCCTCGATCACGACCAGCAATGGCGGCGCTGTGACCTTGGGCGCTGACGGTGCATTCAGTTACACCTCAGCCAGCGGCTATGTCGGGTTCGACTCTTTCACCTATACGGTTGTGAACGAGTTCAATGTCTCCCTCACGGCCACGGCCCAATTCTTCACCGCAAACGATTCCGCCAACACGTTGGCAGGAACTGCAACTAAGGACATCATCTTTGGCTACGCTGGTCAGGACTACATCACTGCTGGCGCTGGAAACGATGTCGTTGAAGCGGGGAACAACAACGATACCGTCTACGGTGATGCTGGCAACGATCTGCTCAAAGGCGGTAGCGGCTTTGATTACATCTACGGCGGTGATGATGCGGACACCATTCATGGCGATGACGGTAACGACTCGTTGCGTGGTGCCTACGGCAACGACACCATTTACGGTGGGATTGGTCTCGATAGCCTGACGGGTGACTATGGATCTGACATTCTGTTCGGCGGCGATGAACGGGATACGCTGAGAGGCGGAAACGACAATGACGTCCTTCATGGTGAGGCAGGTGACGATCTACTCTACGGCGATGCCGGGGACGATATCTTGCACGGTGGCGACAGCGATCTCGTAGACGATGGTACCAACCAAGGTCTTTGGGGTGGGGCTGGGAACGACACTATCTATGGCGGGGCAGGCTACGACTACGTGCGGGGTAATTCTGGCAGGGATACCGTTCATGCGGGCGGCGCTGATGACTACGTCAACGGGGACTCGGGCGATGACGTCATCAACGGCGATGCTGGTAACGACACGCTCTATGGCGGCACAGGCGATGACATCATCAATGGTGGTGATGGCAACGACTCCATCCGTGGTGAAGAGGGCGAAGACATCCTCGACGGTGGTGCCGGGAACGACGATGTGCGCGGTGGTACCGATGACAACATCGTCCGTGGCGGTGACGGCAATGACGTCGTTTATGGCGGCTCATCCAGCACGTCCGATACGTTCGTCGGTAATGACGAACTCTACGGCGATGCCGGCAACGACGAGCTTTATTCAGGGCAGGGCGATGACGTCCTCGACGGCGGTACGGGCGACGATATCCTGAAGGGCTTCGAGGGTTCAGATACCTACGTGGCCAGCGCAGGTGCCGACTACATCTACGATTCCGCAGGCACACTCGATAAGCTGGTCTTCGGGGCCACGATCGATGCCAGCGATCTCATCTTCACCAACGGTAGCCGTGACCAGACCGATGCCAATGACCTCGTCATCGGCTGGAATGGCGGCGTAGACTCGGTCGAGATCGAGAACCAGAACTCATCAAGCTCGTCGCTGCATCTGGAGCGTCTCCTCTTCGCCGATGGCTACGCTTTGACCCTATCGCGTTACACGAGCTGGATGAAGGGTACTTCGGCGGGATCAACCCATAACGGTTCAGCGGCTGACAACACGATCCTTGGGTTTGCCGGGAATGATACGCTCAACGGCAATGACGGCCACGATGAACTGCATGGCGGCGATGGTACCGATACCGTCAATGGCGGCAACGGCAACGACCTCCTGCACGGTGGCCGCGACAACGATACTGTTAGCGGCGGTGACGGCAATGACACGCTGTATGGCGGGGCAGGGGATGACAGCCTTGCTGGCGGCACGGGCCATGACATCTACGTGGTGACGGCTGGCACGGATACGATCACCGAGAGTGATGGCGCTGATGTCCTAACCTTTGCACCCACGGTGACGGCAGAGCAGTTGACCTTCGCTAACACTGGCACCGAAGATGTGACCATCACGGTGGCTTCAGGCGTTACGGCGATCGTCCAGAACCAGCGTGGAACCGCCACGGGTCGCGTCGATACCATTGCCTTCTCGGATGGCCTCTCCCTCAATTTTGGTGATTATGCCCAGTGGCTATTCGCGTCGAGCGCGGGCGGCGGTCTCTCGGGTGACAACAACAACGCTAGCGGCATCAATACAGCCGATACCATCATCGGCGGCATTGGCGCGGATACCCTGCGCGGCTATGACCTCTCTGACACCCTCTATGGTGGGGCGGGTAACGATATTGTCTACGGCGGCAACGACAACGATGTCGTCCATGGCGGCTCGGGTGACGATCTGGTCAAGGGCGATGCGGGTGCCGATACCGTTTACGGCGGTGACGGCGACGATACCCTCTACGGCGAGACCTTCACCACCGACACTACGGGTGGCGATGATGTGATCTACGGGGGGCAGGGCCACGATGCCATCTACGGTGGCGTCGGTCTCGATACCCTCTATGGGGAAGATGGCAACGACACCATCAAAGGCTTGTCTGATAACGACACCATCTACGGCGGCAAGGGCAACGATAACCTCGATGGCGGTGACGGCAACGACACCCTCCTCGGGGATGACGGCGAGGATACCATCACAGGCGGGGCTGGCAACGATACAGCCTATGGCGGGTTTGGTGCCGATACCATCAACGGGAACGATGGCGACGATACCCTTGATGGCGGCTCAGGCGACGACGTGATCAACGGTGGCAACGGCATGGATACCGTCCATGGCGGGAACGGTAACGACACGATCAACGGCAACAGCACGACGGCCACGTCGCACGACATCGATATCCTCTACGGCAATGATGGTGACGATATCATCAAGGGCCACAATGGTGACGACTTCATCTACGGTGGCGCTGGTGCCGATATCATGCAGGGCGATCTCGGGTTTGATACCCTTGAAGGCGGTGCGGACGGCGATACGTTCATGTTCCTGGCCGCCTCGGCCTTCGCTGATATCGACCTCATCAAGGATTTTGTCGCCAACGACAATCAGGGCGCAGCTGAGGATATCCTCGATATCCATGACCTGCTGATCGGCTACGGCACATCAAGCGTCATCACGGACTTCCTGATGCTCGCAGACTCAGGCAGCGACACGCTCATGAGCATCGATCGTGACGGTACGGGCACGGCCCATACCTGGGCACAGGTCGCAAGGCTGGAAGGCGTGACGGCGCTTGATGAGAACACGCTCATGACGCAAGGCAATCTGGTCGCTTGACGGCACGGCAGGAGCAAGTCGCCAAGTGCCCAAATGTGGATTTGTACATTTGCTGGAGCAGCCGCACCTTGCCACTTGGTGGATGCCAACTGATCGCTATAATGTTGGCTCAGTTCGCCTCCTCCCATGCGAGGGCTTGTAGATTGCGCAAGCATCCAGCGAGCGGGAGGGGCCATGACTACTGCTAGCCTAATGACAGTGCTCCACGGCACTAAGCCGAGAGAGATTGCTGGCAGCCGTACTGCTGGCCGCTACGGCTACCAAGCTAACATCGGCATCCTCAAACTTATCGAACTTGTGCCTACGGAGCAGGATTTTTGTCTTGTCTTTGACTATTTCGACGACCTTGCCGTTCTTGATCATCCAGATTCGCCAACATCGATCCAACTTTATCAAGTGAAGACCAAGGATACTGGCGAATGGACGATTTCCTCTCTTTGCAAATTCGAGGGAAAGACCAAGCCGCGTTCCATAGTGTCTCGGCTTTATGCTCACGCTGAAACCTTTGGTGCATGCCTCGGGGAGACCGGCATTATCAGCAATGCGCCGTATGCTGTGGAGATGGCTGCGGGAGGGACGTCATCTGGTTCCCGGCATCGCATAGCCAGCACTGATATGAGCGGAGCCGAGCATACGAAAATAATTGAATCTATTGCGAAAGATTATCCTACATCCATTGCCAGCTTCTGGCTGCCAAAGCTGGTGCTGATTAGGGCCCCATTGGGCGTGCACAACCACGAAGCAACGATCAAGGGACTGCTCAACGAATATTTGGAGGCGGCCGGCATAGCTGACGACATGAGCCTCTCAGCCGTCTATGGCGCCCTTCATGCCAATATCAGCCAGAAAATGGGGTTTGCTCAAGAAGGCCTTTCCTTGTCCGACTTGCTTGCGAGGAAATCTCTATCCAGGCAACATTTCTTCGACCTTCTAAGGCATGCAGCTCGTCGCCCTAAGAACATAGTCGCAGTCTGGGATACTATTGAACGAGATCTTGTCAATGATGGGAGGGGTTCAGCAGATATAATCCGGCTACGGACATGCGCTGTGCAGTATCAACAACAACGTAGCTCAAGGCAGCCACAAGCCCATAATCTGCGATCAATGGCCGACGCTTGGGCCAAGCAGAATGTCAATTTTGTAGAAACTTGCTCGACGATCACGGGCATCGCGACAGCCATGCTTGCAGGCATTGATAATCACTGCGGCTATACACCAATTCAGGCTTACGCTGCATTTATTGTTGAAGCATATGAGGTCGTTTATGCCACGACATAATACGGAAGGCTTGCGTCGACTATTGAAAAGCCTTCGGGGAACGAAAAATGGAACAGATGAAATTTTTAAAGCTCTCCCTACTCTCAAACAAAGAGCGAAGAGCATTGCAGATCGACTTGTCGGCGCCAGCAACAGTTCTGGTGGCAGGAAACGGCTTCGGAAAATCCGCGATCCTCAAGAGCCTGTATGAAGCTTTTGGCGCTAAGCCCCATAAGCAAGACGCAGATTGGCGTGACGCTTCCGTTACGACGCTGCTCGAATTCCGCGTTGGCCACAGATACTACGCGATGCTGAAGACGGGGGATGTCTATACAGTCCTTGATCATGACAAAAGGGTTCTGATTAGCACCCAGCACGTGACCTCCGAGTTAGCACCATACCTCGCTGATCTCTTGGCGTTCAAGCTCGTGCTCGTGAACAAGAAGGATGAAACCAAGATTCCGCCGCCGTCCTACATCTTTGCTCCTTATTACGCGGATCAAGACGTGAGTTGGCAGAATCCTTGGGTAAGCTTTACCGACCTCAAGATGTATCCTGGATCAGCTAAGCCGCTTTCGGAATACCATAGTGGCTTGCGCCCTAATGCCTTTTACGAGGCCAAAGCACTACGCGATCGGCTTAAGGCTGAGTGGAATAGGATCGATGCCGAACGAAAGGCAGTAGACCAGGCGTCTCGCCGTGTTGCTGCGACCATGACGGGCGCACCGCTCACCCTTGATCTTGAGCACTTCAAGCAAGAAACAGAAGCACTCGTAAGGGAGAGCCAGGCACTGCACGATGTTCAGACTCGCTACAGGAACGAACTAGCTGTCATCAACGAAGAGTATCATCTATGGATGGAGCATGTGGCCGTAGTTGAGGCGGCGCTAAAGGAAGTCGACGATTCATTTCGACAGGCATTGAGCGAGGCACCGGACGTCGACTGCCCCATGTGTGGCCAACATTACGAAAATCATGTTGCTGACCAATTTGAGCTGGTTGCAGACAAAGACGAGCTGCTTCACGCACTGCAGGTCGGCCGACAAAAGTTCAAGCAATTGTCTGCGCGGCGCGAAGCCCAGAAATCCAAGATTGATGAGGTTGTGGCATCTATCGAGCGCGTAGCTGCTGTGTTGGCCACGCACCGTCAAGAGGTGTCGCTACGGGATGTTGTCATCGCACAAGGCCGAACCGAGGCTCACCGAGTGCTGACTGAGCGGCTGGCTGAGCTGGATGCCGAGGCAGGCGAGAAGCAGAGACTGATCACGAACGCTGAGCAAAGCATGCAGAACTCCGAAAGCCGGCGCCGTAAGCAGGAAATCCTGACACATTTCTCGAATGCACTCGCCACATTCACCAATGAACTCGACGTCCCCATGCCAAAGAACAAGAGAGACATCATTCGAGGTGCAACATTTGGAAGAGGAAGCGAAGGGCCTCGCGGTCTAGCTGCTTATTACTACGCATTCCTCACAACTACGCACGCCTATGGCTCTTCAACCTTCTGTCCAATTGTCGTTGACGCTCCCAATCAGCAGGGGCAAGACAAGGGGCACTTGGAACAAATTATGAAATTTCTTTTGACCAAAGCGCCTCCAAATGCCCAAATCATCGTTGGCACCGAAGCGTTTAACGATGATCACGACGCCAAAGTAATAGACGTTACCTACAAGAAGAAACAAGTTCTGAGGGAAGACCGCTTCGAAGAGGTGATGACATACGTCAGGCCATTCCTAACTCAATCGATCCTTTGAAGGCGTTTTCGAGATAATGCGTGATGGTGATGTGATGATGATGTGATAATTCCATCCGAAGTGATAATAGAACTTATGGAAAATAAGCCGAGTAATATCCCATTTCAGCTTGGCAACGTGCCCGGATAGAGGCCCGGCATCAACCGCGGTGCCAGCACGGCCGGGAATGCCAACACATACGGTGAACGGGTCGTAGAGGCTCGGATCAAGCCGATCTCGACCAGCGGCTGCGCCATTCGGCGCGCTTGTCTCTCGTCTGTCCCGACAAGACCTGGCAAGTCTTTCCGCTCAAGGCTGCCGTTGAACAGAATATGGTCGAGGATTTGCTTTGCCTTTTCGCTGAGACGCTTCAACCGGATTTCATCGTCGGCCCAGGCCATGATGCGCGTGCGAAGATCCCTCGGCCGCATAAGCCCTTCCATGAAGTCGATCTGGTCGAGGCAGATATCGAGGAAGAAGCCCGTGAACTCGACAAGCGTTTCTTCTGAAAGATTGCCGCGACCGTCCAGATCGTTGCGGCGAGGCGCATCGCACGCCATGAGATGGGCCTTGTAGGCTTGGGCGTTGCGGGCAAGCCCGCGCGCGACCGACCACAATCCACAAGTATCGAGAGCCTGACGTAGCATGGCGTAGGACATCAGTCGTGCAACGCGTCCATTTCCATCGAGGAATGGATGCACCCAGAGCAGTCGATGGTGAGCCACCGCCGTATTGAGAACCGTCTCGAAGCTGCCAAGCTTTCCGTAGCTTCTCTCCCAGTGCTCCAGATGACGTACGACTGCGCCAGGGCTCACAGGGATGAGACGCCCGACTTCCACGTGGTCGTGTCTCGGCTTGCCCGGAACGACCCTCAGCTTCTCTCCTGTCTCTGGCTTTTCGACCCAGGCCAGACTGTCGGGGAGCGCATCGTAGAACCTGCGATGGATTTCCAGGATCGAGGCCATGCTTGCCGTCGTGCTCCCAAGACCACCCTCGTCGATCCAGCGCTGCACCTCGATATGGGCAACGGCTTCGAGCTGAAGATCCCGCTTCTTCGGATCAGTGCTCGTCTGCCCGAACAGCGCGCGCTGGATATCGATCGGATGCGTGTTGTGCCCCTCGATCAAGTTCGAGTAGTAGCAATTCATTTCACGCACGAGACCAGAAAGCGGCTCGATCAGTCCTTCAGGCAATCGGCTCCGGAACGTCGCCGCACGCTGCGTCAACGCCATGACCTTGTCGCTGAGCGCGGCGCGATGCCGTGACGACTCCGAGATCGTCATCGGCTCCATGGCCGTAACCGACTCCCCGCCGTCGACCACCTTCGGTTTGGCGGCTCTGACCGCTTTGATGACCGGTTTTTTGTCCGCTTTGTTGTCCGCTTTCTTTGCCATCCGGCCCATCCCACATGCATGTATTATCAATGCCTTATGGCGCATTCTGCCATGGATTTACCCTGGCGGCGACCGCTTTTTTGTCCGCTTTGATGACCGGTTCCATGACCGATTGGGCGCTCCCGTCGCCGGCGGCGACGGTCGGGCTCGCGCATGCCGAGCCGCGTTGCTCTCTGAGGGCTCGCGTCTCGGCCCTCCGGGCTTTGATCCCTTGCGCTCAACTTCGGCGCGCCGATGGTAGTCGAGAGCTACAAATTTGCATAATACTCCGTTTGCGGTGTAATATTCAGCCCGTGACGACCGATTGCCGAACCACTGAGCGCATGGAAGCCGCCCGTGAGTTCCTGCTGAGAGCCTTCGAGACCGCATGCCTCGCACATAACCTGACCTCAGACGAACGCGCTGCAATCATCGAAGACCTCGCTATTGCGACGGGTAGCCGCGATGCTGCCGTCTCAGCTTCAATACCACTTCCAGACACGGCGCCAGAAATCTGGGCTGAGCGTGATCGCACACAACGACAGAACCCGGCACAATTCGTGCGGCGGGTTTATGCCCAATGGATCGGTCGAGGATTGACCCGCCAGAAACTCGGTCGCTTGGATTCGACAGCCTACAAGGCACTTGCAGTCTGGGAGCATCGCCATCCCGAAGATCGGATCATTGAGTTACCCGGCATAACCGAAGTGCTCGACCGCAGGATTGCGGCCCTCTCCTCCGAGTTCTCGCCCGAAGAACTCCGCATTCTGGGCGTGACCCTGCAGTCGCGCCTCGCGCGTCAGCGCAAGCAAGCGAGACAAGCCGCAACAATTGGCTGATGCCGAGGCCTGCGCGTTATTGAAATTCACTGGCACACATCGCGCAGAGTCCATGCCGCACCGCCGCACGTCAGGCTGTGGACTGAATTTGTATGCAGTCTTGTTCCGGATTCCTCGCATGGTCAATTTTGACCATTGCTCGTTCAACACTTTTCAGGAGTGATTTTCATGACCACGAACAAATTGCCTTTTGCCGTATTCCCAGATCTCAATTGCGTGATGCGCACGCCCTCCGGCGTCGAATATCGCGGCAAGCTGCGCCAGCATCCATCCAACGACGTTGACGGCGAGCACTGGTACGAGGGCTACATCCGCGCCGAGATGAAAGACCATGTTACGGCCGACACCAATCTGAAGGATCGCTTCAATCGCGATGGCCAGCGCCCCGGCTACTTCCATGCCAATTCCAACGCCGAGCCGCTGCGCATCAAGCTCAACCGCGTCCCACAGGCCAAGCGCAACGAGAAGAACGCCGACACGCTCGTAGGTGAAGTCTGGACGCATGAAGGTCTCTGGACGATCGTTGCCAGCCCCTCGGTCAGTGCCAGCCTGCATCTGGCCGGCAATGTCGTGCCATCGCGTCACGAGCTGACCAATGCCGAGAGCCGCATCAAGCAGTATCAGCCCGCAGCTGCGGCGCCTGAGCCCACACCGGCACCCGCAGCCACGGCCTCGAAGCCGAAACCCGCACGCGCCGCTCGCCCGGCCTGATGCCGTGACCGACGGCCAATGGTGCCTCTATTCAACCGAACGCAGCGACGACTGGACGCTTGTCGCTGCGTTTCCGTCCTTAGCAGACGCTATCCATCGTCTCCGCCAATCTGAAATCGCTACGCATCATGGGCTCGTCAGTCTCGAACCTGTTGACCGCGACATACCCGAAGGTGACGCACCGTTCCTCTTCGCCTTCTCGACCCCTCGCAACCGCTACGCCATTCGTTGGGAACCCTGACCGGCCCCACGCGTCGACAAGATCGAGTTGGGGTTGTCCCAATTTCAGCGCGCAGCCAAAAGTGAGACGCGGCTCCAGACAAGCTCACTTCTGGACTCACCAAGGGGATGGCCGATCCCCTCTCCGCCGCCGCGCTCGCCATGCGCCATGAGCGAGCGACGGACGGCTCCGAGGGGATGGGTGCAAGCTGATCGCGATGCCGATCCGAGGCGTGCCCTCCAAGGCAGCACTGTGGTCTGGGCCGGGAATTTCGCCTTCGATCACATCACGGTTGCGGTGGCGCATCTCCCGATGCGGACAATCGACCGCCAGCATTGGCCCACGTCACCACGCGTGCCGTCCTTGTGAAGCCGGCCGCAAACCCCTGGCCGCTATTGAGCCATCGCCCGCCCGTCCCGCAAGGCCGCTCGCTTCGGTCGTTTCACTCCCTGCAGCAGCGCGCCGCCGAGGCGGTGCGGCACAGCCGCAGCCTTGCAGGCCGTGCTTAGAGGCGTTGGCTTTTGGAGCGGCGTCAGGGGCCGCGATCGGCGCGGCTCCACCACCAGAAGGACGCCACCCATGAGCCCCAAGACCTTGACCAAATCCGATCTCACCCACTTCACCGGCACCGAGCAGATCTATCGCCATAGCCTCGTCCGCCACATCGTCTACACGGACGGCGTCCAGCACGTCGCCGAGGTAGGCGAAGCCTACTGGCTCATCGACAAGATCGCCTGCTCGCAGCTGGAACCCAGGATCCGTGCCGAGGAATTCCAGCTGTGGACGCTGACCGTGAAGGACGATCTCTCCGCCGACCTCGTCTGCACCGACGGCAACGGCACCGTGATCTTGACCGAGCAGATCGCCTACACCGACTTCCCGCTGCCAGAGATCAAGTTCTACGTCACGAACCGCACGATCCTCCTGCCGAGCGAGTATTGAGGGCGCTCATGGGCTTCGCCGGCGAGCCCGGCGGAGCCTATATTTTTCACAGTAGAACGATATACAGCAATATAGGATTGACGCGGACTGCGTGATCGTGTTATCTGTAGGTCAAGTTACAGAGAAAATCATGACAACCATTGCCCAGCTTTGCACCATCCAGCTTGGCCACACGGCCCGCAGCCGCCTTGAGGCTGCGGACGCCAACGGCATCCCGGCTGTCCAGCTGCGTGACACCCGCCCCGATGGCGGCATTGCCAGTGAGGCTATCGGTCGATACCGCATGGATTCGGTGCCTGACCGCTACTGGACCAAAGCCGGTGATGTGCTGTTTCGCTCGCGCGGTGACAAAAACACCGCCACAGCGTTAGGGGCTGAATTCCGCGAGCCAGCTGTCGCCGTTATGCCGCTCGTGATCTTGAGGCCCAAGGTTGATCGGGTCGTTCCGACCTATCTCGCGTGGTGCATCAATCAGCCCGCAGCGCAGCGTCACTTCGATGAATGCGCGCGCGGTACAGGCATGCGGATGATCCCTATCGGCTGCCTCTCCAGCCTCGAAATCCCCCTGCCAGACCTCGCCACGCAACGTGCCATCGCTGAGATCGATCGGCTGGCCGAGCGCGAGCACGACCTCGCAACCCGCCTTGCAGGCAAGCGCCGGCAACTCACAGCTTTTGCGCTCCACGAGCGCGCCAATCGCAATTCACAACATCAAAATCGGGCAGAGCGCGCCACCGCGCCGCGCACCGGAAAGCAGGGGGCATAATGACCGACCAAGTAACCCAATCCCAAGTGAACAATACGGCGTGGGCCGCCTGCGATACCTTCCGGGGCGTCGTCGATGCTGCCCAGTACAAGGACTACATCCTCGTGATGTTGTTCCTGAAGTACATCTCGGATCAGTGGAACGCCCACGTCGAGGAGTACAAGAAGCAGTTCGGGGGTGACGATACGCGCATCCGGCGTCGCCTTGAGCGCGAGCGCTTCATCCTGCCCAAGGGTGCCAGCTTCTACGACCTCTACGAGGCCCGTAACGAGGCCAATATCGGCGAGATGATCAACATCGCCTTCGAGAAGATCGAAGATGCGAACCGCTCCAAGCTCGAAGGAGTCTTCCGCAACATCGACTTCAACTCGGAAGCCAATCTCGGCAAGGCCAAGGACCGCAATCGTCGCCTTAAGAACCTGCTCGAAGATTTCGCCAAGCCCGCCCTCGACCTCCGCCCCTCGCGCGTCACCGAGGACATCATCGGCGAGTGCTACATCTACCTGATCTCGAAATTTGCCTCCGACGCCGGCAAGAAGGCGGGCGAGTTCTATACCCCGACCGCTGTCTCGCGCCTCTTGGCCAAGCTCGCAGGCGCACAGCCCGGCAACACCATCTGTGATCCGGCGTGCGGCTCGGGTTCGCTCCTCATCCGCGCGGCCGAGGAGGTCGGCTCCGACAACTTCTCCCTCTACGGGCAGGAGGTGAACGGCGCGACCTGGGCTCTTGCCCGCATGAACATGTTCCTGCACGCCAAGGATGCCGCGCGCATCGAGTGGTGCGACACGCTCAACAGCCCTGCCCTTATCGAGGGCGACCAGCTGATGCGCTTCGACGTGGTCGTCGCCAATCCCCCCTTCTCGCTCGACAAGTGGGGCTCGGAGCACGCGGGCGACGATCCCTACAAGCGCTACTGGCGCGGCATCCCGCCGAAGTCCAAGGGCGACTATGCCTTCATCACCCACATGATTGAGATCGCCAAGCGGCAGTCCGGCCGCGTGGCCGTGATCGTGCCGCATGGCGTACTGTTCCGTGGCGGCTCCGAAGGTGAAATCCGTAAGCGGCTGATCGAGGACAACCTGCTCGACGCCGTGATCGGCCTGCCGTCGAACCTGTTCACCACAACGGGCATCCCCGTCGCCATCCTCGTCTTCGACCGCTCGCGCGAACAGGGCGGCGCCAATGAGAAGCGCCGCGACGTGCTCTTCATCGACGCCAGCCGCGAGTACACCAGCGTCAAGACGCAGAGCGTGATCGAAGACGCGCACATCGCGAAGATCATCGACACCTACCGCAAGCGTAAGGCGATCGAGAAGTACTCGCACAAGGCGACGACCAAGGAGATCGCCGAGAACGACTACAACCTCAACATTCCCCGCTATGTCGATACGTTCGAGCCTGAAGCCGAGATCGACGTCGCGGCGGTGCAGAAGGAGATCGTCGCTATCGAGACCGAGCTCGCCGACGTGCGCAAGCGCATGGCCAAGCATCTGAAGGAGCTTGGAGTCGATGCTTGATGATTGGCAAGAACTCAGTCTTGAGCAGCTCATTCGTAAGGATCGGCCACTGACATACGGGATTGTTCAGCCAGGGGATTTTGTACAAACTGGCTTCAAGATGATCCGAAGTGGAGACTATTCCGACGGCTGGATCTCTTTCGACTCGGTGGCAAGCGTCGCGCTAGAAATTGCCCGACCGTATGAGCGTTCCCGAGTTCGTGCAGGTGATCTGCTTATGACTGTCGTTGGGGCTAATACCGGGCTAGTTACACGAGTTCCTGATGAACTGGACGGCGCAAACATCTCCCGAGCTTCAGCTAGAATTGCTGTTGACGATAGCATCGCATGTTCCGGTTACGTTGAGCAGTATCTAAAGTCTCATCACTGGGCGAACCAGATCTACTCATCAATCAAAGCTGGTGCACAGCCAGTTGTCCATTTGGGAGATCTTGGCAAATTTCGCCTTCGAGTCCCGCGAGAAAGAGCGACCCAAAAGGCAATCGCGTCAATCCTTCAAACATGGGATGAGGCCATCGCGGCCTGCGCGCGGTTGATTGCATCGAAGCAGAGGCGGCTAGTGGCGGTGCGCCAGAGATTGTTCGCCGCAACGCGGCCCGGCGCCGACCCTGATAGAGCCGAAACATGGGACGAGACCACGCTTGGCGAAGTTTTCACCGAGATTGGTGAGCTCAACCCAGGTCTCGGACCCAACGCTGTCATAACCGTTGGCAAGTACGCGATCCGCCGGCAAGTCGAGCATTTCACCCGGTCGGTCGCTAGCGCGAACCTCGGCAATTACCAACTGCTGACCCCCGGCGACTTCGTCTACGATCCGATGTCCGCCTACTATGGCGCGATAGGTCGTTACGCAGGCGATGCGCTCGGAATCGTGAGCCCTGCCTACACCGTCATTCGTCTAGCCGACGGTATCAATCCGTCCTTCGTCGAAGCGCTTCTCAAGTCTCACTACGTCGCGTTCGAGCTAGAAAACCGCTCATCACAGGGCAACCGCGAGGGCAAGCGCCGCATCCTAAGGAGCGATGAGTTCTCGTCGATCCCGTTCATGCTTCCGCCGCGAGCGGAGCAGGATCGGATTGCTGCGGCGCTTGGCGAGATCGGCCGTGATCTTGAGCTGACCACCAAGTCACATGATGCACTCAAGAAGCAAAAGCGCGGCCTCATGCAGAAACTACTGACGGGCGAGTGGCGGGCGAAGGTCGACAAGGAGGCCGCACATGGCTAAGAAGCATGTCCCCATGGCCATCGCCTACGACTTCGATGGCACGCTCGCCGATGGCAACATGCAGGAACACCAGTTCCTGCCGGATATCGGGATGACGCCCAAGGCATTTTGGGCCGAGGTCAAGCGTGTGACCGAGCAGCATCAAGCCGACGAAGTGCTTGTCTACATGAACTTGATGCTACGGAAGGCGCAAGCAGCCGAGGTCTCTGTTCGGCGAGAGGATTTCATTGCTCGCGGTCGCCAGATCAAGCTGTTCGATGGCGTCGATGGCTGGTTCGACCGCATCTCCGAGTACGGGCGCCAACGAGGCGTGAAAATCGAGCACTATCTGATCTCCTCTGGCAACGCGGAGATTTTCGCTGGAACTTCTATCGCATCGAAGTTCACGCGCGTGTATGCCTCCAAGTTCCTGTTCGATCACAACGGCATCGCCGCATGGCCCGCCCTGGCGGTCAATTACACGACGAAAACGCAATATCTGTTCCGCATCAACAAAGGCGCACACGATCTCAGCGACAACTCGGCCGTTAACAAGTTCGTCGAGAAGAGCGATCGCCCCGTGCCGTTCGAGAACATGGTGTTCATCGGCGATGGTGCTACCGACATCCCTTGCTTCCGATTGATCAAAGAGCAGGGCGGGCTATCCGTTGCCGTCTACAAACCAGGCACCAAAGGGGCGCGCAGCAAGGCTGATGGCTATCACGCCGATGGACGAGTGCATTGTGCAGTGCCGGCTGCCTACTCCGAGGGCAGCGAACTCGACAAAATTATCAAGGCGAATATCGACGCTGTCGCTGCTCGAGCGGGTCTCTCGGCCATCCTGCACCAGGAGGCCCCATGAAGTTCATCTACGTTGACGAGAGCGGCGCTCGCGACCAAGGCGATGCTTTTGTCATGTGCGGATTAATGATTGATGCCTACAGGTTACGGAAGAAGACTGAAGACTTCGACCAGATGCTTGCATCTATGTTTGCGAAACATCCGGGCATCCACAACGATCTTAAGACGAGCCGATTCATCAATGGTGTTGGCGGATGGAGGCAGGTGCCTGCTGACGAGCGCAAGCAGTTCCTCACCGATCTCTGTAATCTTGCCGTCGACAATGGCGGCAAGATCTTCGGCATTGGTTTGTCATTCTTGGCCTTCGATTCAGCCATCGCCGAAGGTTTTCGCCACCCCTTCGCAAACAGCTATTGGCTGGCAGGTGCGACCTTCACGGCTTGCCTCGTGCAGAAGAAGATGCAGAACGTCAAGAACAGCAAGGGGCTAACCGTCGTCATCATGGACGACAACAAGGCCGAGATGCCGGGGCTTTCCGAGGCGATCCATAACGCCGATCCATGGTTCGACGGCCTCTATCAGATCCAGACAAAGAGGCGTGGAAGAACAGTCTGGACCTTCCGAACAAACGACGACCGGTTCGACCATATCGTTGACACGGCCTTCGCAGTGAAGTCCGACCACTCGTCACTTGTCCAGGTCGCTGACGCGATTTGCTACGTTTATCGGCGACACATTGAGCTGTTGACCGCTGCCGAGGCCTGGGTCGGCGAGAAAACTTACTACGCCGGTCTGGTTCACAGGCTTGAGCGAAGCCGCGAGAAGATCGGCCGCACACCCGACACTCCGTCGGTCAAGTTCTTCGAGCGAGCCAAGCATCCGGAGTGGGCGATATGAGCTTCGACGCCGCCGAGAAGTATCAGTCGCAGATTCCGGCTATCCAATTGCTAGTGGGATTGGGCTTCAAGCCGCTCTCCCAGGCCGATGCAGATAAGCTGCGCGCACGACCGCGCAACGTCACGCTCGATTCAGTCCTGGTCGAGCAGCTGCTCAAGATCAATCGGTTCAGCCATCGGGGCAAAGAGTATCCGTTTGATTTGCAGGATGCTCACGAGGCTCTGCGCCGCCTGAAGCCGACCCCTGACAAGATCAAAGGGATCAAAGGCACCAATCAGGACGTTTACGACCTCCTCGTCCTTGGCACCACGATCACGAAGTCAATCGACGGGGACAGCAAGAGCTACTCATTCAGGTACATTGATTGGGAGACGCCGTCGAACAACGTCTTTCACGTGACCGCTGAGATGTCAGTTGAACGATCGGGCACGAGCCAGACCAAGCGCTGTGACCTCGTCTGTTTCGTCAATGGAATTCCCTTCGTCGTTATCGAGAATAAACGCCCGACGGAGAGTCTGAAGAAAGCCGGAAGCCAACTGATCGGGTATCAGAGCGAAGACAATATCCCGCACCTTTTTCATTTCGCGCAGATGCTGATGACCCTGAACCGTACCGAGGCGCGCTACGCCGCCGTCGGAACGCCGCAGAAGTTCTGGCAGACCTGGCGCGACGAGGACGATCAGGATGCCGCCATCGGGCTTCTCGCCAATCGCACGCTGTCGGAGGCCGAAAAGAAAGCTGTCTTCTCAGGCGATTTCGCTCCCGCTCGTCCCTTCTTTGAGGCCTTGGCAGCCGAGGGCGATCGTGCGGTGACGGTGCAGGATCGTTTGATCTACGCCCTCTGCCGTCCTGAACGCCTTCTCGATCTAACGCGGTTCTTCACCGTCTTTGACGGCGGCATGCGGAAGATCGCCCGCCACCAGCAATATTTCGGAATCAAGGCCGCCATGACGCGCCTAAAACAGCGCAATCTCGGCGACGTTAGGAAGGGTGGTGTCATCTGGCACACGCAAGGTTCTGGTAAATCGCTGACCATGGTCATGCTGGGGCGCTGCCTCGCGCTCGACAAGGACATCACCAATCCGCGCATCGTGATCGTCACGGATCGTGACGATCTGGACAAGCAGATCAAGGGCACCTTCAAATCCTGCGAGCTGGAGCCCGTCCGCGCCCGCTCGGGTGCACATTTGGCCGAGTTGATCGAGGCGCGCGCGCCTCTCGTCACGACCATC
Source organism: uncultured Devosia sp. (assembly GCA_964574325.1). Lineage (GTDB taxonomy): Bacteria > Pseudomonadota > Alphaproteobacteria > Rhizobiales > Hyphomicrobiaceae > CAMDPA01. The sequence goes on from CAZNMY010000002.1 coordinate 47,019, forward strand.
ATCAACAAGTTCTCGACGGCACTAGCCGGCAGCAATTTCAACGACGAAAGCTCGGACATCTTCATCCTCGTCGACGAAAGCCATCGCACACAAACTGGCAAATATGGTGGCTACGGCGACTTCGCGAAGAAGATGCGTCGGATGTTGCCCAAGGCATGCTACCTCGGCTTCACCGGCACACCGCTCCTGAAGAGCGAGAAGAACACGCTCCATACCTTCGGCGGCCTCATCCACAAATACACCATCGACGAAGCCGTCGCCGACGAGGCCGTCGTGCCTCTCCTCTATGAGGGGCGGCTTGTCGAGCAAGAGGTCACCGGCAAGGTTATCGACAAATGGTTCGAAAAGATCACGGCCGGGCTCACCGCTGACCAAATCGCCGACCTCAAACGCAAGTTCTCCCGCATGGATGCTCTCTCCAAGACGGGGCAGGCCATCCGCGCTAAGGCGTTCGATATCTCGGAGCATTACCGTCAGCACTGGCAGGGCACTGGATTCAAGGCACAGCTGGTTGCGCCCTCAAAGGCCGCTGCCGTCCGTTACAAGCAGGTGCTCGATGAGATCGGGCATGTGACGAGCGAGATCATCATTTCGCCACCAGACGATAACGAGGGCAACGAAGAGGTCGACAAGGAATCCAAGGATCTGGTTCGCCAGTTCTGGGAACAGATGATGAAGCGGTTCAACAGTTCCGAGGACGAGTATAACCGTCAGATAACGGAAGCTTTTAAAGGCAGTGGCGATCCAGAAATACTGATTGTCGTCTCGAAGCTACTGACCGGCTTCGATGCCCCCCGCAACACAATCCTCTACGTGTGCAAGCCCCTCCGGGAGCACACCCTCTTGCAGGCCATCGCGCGTGTGAACCGCCTCTTCGAAGAAGACGATCAAGAGAAGGAGTTCGGGTTCATCATCGACTACGAAGGGCTCTTAGGTGAACTCGACAAGGCCCTCACCACCTACAGTGCATTCGAGGGCTACGAGGCCGAGGATGTTGCCGGCGCCCTGACGGATGTCCGCGAAGAAATGAAACGTCTCCCCCAACTGCACGAGCAGCTCTGGGATATCTTCAAGCAAGTCCGCAACAAGAAGGATATGGAGCAGTTCGAGCAGCTACTCGCGGACGAGGACAAGCGCCAGGAATTCTATGAGAGGCTGCGCGCATTCAATCGTTGCTTACACATCTCGCTCGCCTCGGACAAAGTGCATGAGGTGTTCTCAGACGCCAAGGTGGCCGAGTTCAAGCGCGACGGGAAGCAGTTCTTGGAGCTCAAGCGGTCGGTGCAGTTGCGCTATCAGGAGATCGTCGACATCAAAGAGTATGAGCCGAAGATTCAAAAGCTCCTCGACGATCACGTGATCGCTATGCCTGCCGAGGTCATCATCAAGCCCGTCAATATCAACAACCGGGCTGATCTACAGGCCGTTATCGAGGAAAAGGGCATAACGGTCGCATCCAAGGCAGATCGCATCGCGAGCGCTACAAAGCGCACCATCTCCGAAAAGATGGATGAAGACCCTGCCTTCTATAAGCAGTTTTCCGAAATGCTTGAAGAGACGATCCGAGCGTATCGGGAACATCGTCTCTCCGAGACCGCGTACCTCAGTAACGTGGTCGACATCACAAGCCGCGTGGCCGCCAAAGACCATGGCCGTCAGCTACCCGCCTCGATCAAGGGCAATGACGACGCCGCAGCGTTTTTTGGCATCCTTGAGCCCATCCTCGCCCCTGATGATGGTGCCGATACACGGAAGGATGACGCTGCTGAGGTTTCACTTTCGATCATCGACATCATTAAGAGCCAGTTGATCGTCGACGTGTGGTCGAACGATCAGGCCAAGAACAAGATGCGCAACGCCATCGACGACTACTTCTTCGACGTCGTTCGTGACCAGAAGGGCATCGACCTCAATGGCGACCAGCTTGACACGCTTCAGACCAAAATCATGAACCTCGCCCGTGCAAGGTTTCCAGCGTGACCACGGCGGCCCATACTCTGGTCTACGGTTCGAGAACAATTGCTTATCGGGTGGTTCGTCGTGATCGACGAACCCTCCAAATATCGGTGCTGCCGGATATGTCCGTCGAGGTGGTTGCGCCACGTGCCGCCAATGACGTCGCTATTCAGCAGCGCGTTACGCGCCGCGCACGCTGGATTCTGCGACAGATCGAGTTCTTTCGTCAGTTCCATCCCAAGACACCGAAGCGCCGTTATGAAGCCGGAGAAACGCACCTCTACCTTGGCCGTCGTTACCGCCTCAAGATCGTCCGATCAAATCTGACGTCCGTGAAAGTCCTCCCCGGTTGGATTGTTGTGAATGTTCCCGACCCGACCGACCGCGAAGGAGTCCGTGCGTTGTTCGACCAATGGCAGAAGACGCAAGCTCGTACATGGTTCGAGCGAAGGCTCGCTTTATGCCTTGCCCGATTTAAAGAACCCGAGAAGATCGCCCCTAAGTCGCTGATTGTCCGGCTGATGAAACAGCGTTGGGGCTCGATGAGCCCTGCCGGGCGGCTCCTTCTCAACCGTTCGCTCATAGGAGCGGCAGTTTTTGAGATCGATTATGTCATTACCCACGAACTCTGCCACCGGGTTCATCATCACCATGGCCCAAAGTTCTTCGAGCTTCTCGACCGCGTGATGCCGGATTGGCCAGACAGAAAATCGGCTCTCGAACGTCGTCTAGCTTGAGGTGAACCCCATACCGCCTCTCTGCTCAGACTCCGGCGGCATGATCTCCTCCGTAAGCCGATCCCGCCGTGCGGTCTCTCATCATGCCGACCTTGCGCCGGTGCGCGCTCGCTTCAAGGGCTTCGCCCTCGGCTTTCGGCTTCGCCGGCCGCCTCCCCCGTACCGGGTACGGGGTCGGTTCCGCTCCCGCCTAGCCCCGTCGCCTTCCGTTCGGCAACGAGACCGCCATCCCGGCGGGCTCGGTCAACGAACGGAGCACTTCATGACCGATACCATAACCCTTCCCTTGAACCGCCTTGGCCTGTGGGCCGGCAACGTCCGCAAGACGGGCATCAACGACGGCATTGCCGAGCTGGCTGCATCCATCGCATCCCATGGCCTGCTGCAATCGCTCGTTATCCGCAAAGGCAAACGCGGCAAGTACGAGATCGTCGCCGGACAGCGCCGCTACTTGGCCCTCCAGTCTCTCGCCAATGACGGTACCATCGCCAAGGACTTCCCCGTCCCCTGCCTGATGGCCGCCGATGACATCGACGCAGCTGAACTCAGCCTCGCTGAGAATATCATCCGAGCCCCCATGCATCCAGCTGACCAGTTCGAAGCCTATCGTACCCTCATCGATGACGGTGCCAGTGTCGCCGACGTGGCCGCACGCTTCGGCGTCTCCGAGATCACTGTCGCCAAGCGCCTGAAGCTTGGTCGCCTCTCGCCAGTGGTGCTTGACGCCTATCGGAACGGCGAGATCGACCTCGACCAGGCTCAGGCCTTCGCCATCAGCGACGATCATGCCGCGCAGGAGCGCGTGTTTGGTTCGCTCTCATCGTGGAACCGGCAGGCCCATACCATCCGCCGCGCTCTGACCGAGGACGAAATCGCGACCTCCGACAAGCGCGTCGGGTTCGTTGGCCTCGATGCTTACGTCCAGGCTGGCGGACATGTCCGTCAGGATCTGTTCTGCGAAGAAGGCTCCGGCTACGTAACCGACACGGCTCTCCTCGATCGGCTCGTTATCGCCAAGCTCGACACGCTCGCAGCCGAGCTGCGCGCCGAAGGCTGGCATTGGGTCGAAGCCGCCGTCGAGACCGACTACCAGACGCTCTCCACGTTCTCGCGCCGTCATCCCGAGCAAGTAGATCTCTCCGAGGCCGATAAAGCCGAACTCGATCGTCTCTCCGAGGAATATGACAACCTCGTAGATTGCGATGATGCCGATGAGAATCGTCTGGCCGCCCTCGAAGCGCAGATCGACGCCCTGAATGACCGCGCGCAATCCTGGTCGCCCGAAACACTGGCTATCGCTGGTGCTCTGGTATCGATCAACCACGATGGTACACCCCGTATCGAGCGGGGCCTCGTCCGCAAGGAGGACGCCCGTGCTGCCAAGGTCGACGCAACCGGCACTTCGACCGAGTCCGATCAGCCTGAGGCACCTGCCGCTCACTCGGTAGCCCTCGTCGAGGATCTGACCGCACAGCGAACTGCAGCGATCGCAGCTGAGTTGGCGACCAATCCCGATATCGCGCTGGCCGCGACCGTTCACGCCTTGGCCTTGGGTGCGATCTACCCCGGATACCAGTCGTCAACCTGCCTCGATCTGACCGCGAAGCCGTCACGCGCCAGACTGGTCGTAACCAAGCCCGATGATTGCCGTGGCCTGATTGCGCTGGATGCAGCCCGTACGCGCCTTGGTGACCATCTGCCCGGTGATGCTTACGACCTCTGGGATTGGTGCCTCGCGCGTTCTCGCGATGAACTGCTCGATGTACTAGCCTATGTCGCGGCCACGTCCGTCAATGCGATTCAATCGAAATCCGATCGACGGGATTCGCCGCGTCTGGTCCATGCCGACGCACTGGCACAAGCGCTGAAGCTCGACATGACTGCGTACTTTACGCCGACCGCCGAGAGCTACTTCGCTCGTGTCAGCAAGACGCAGATACTGGCCGCCATTGACGAGGCCAAGGGCAGCCATGCCCCTGCGCTCGACAAGCTCAAGAAGGCCGAGCTTGCAATCCGTGCCGAGCAATTGATCGACGGCAGCAACTGGCTCCCAGAGCCGCTGCGCGGCAGCAGCATCGATACCGCTCCTTCTGACGAGGCAGAGTAAGCCTCGCCGCCCGGCTGCGCGATCCGCGCGCAGTCGGGCTCTTCTTACGGTGTGCCGCGAATGCCGCTCTCCCGTCGGAAGTCCCGCCTTGCGGTCTCTCATCATGCCGACCATGCGCCGGTGCGCGCTCGCTTCAAGGGCTTCGCCCTCGGCTTTCGGCTTCGCCGGCCGCCTCGCCCTGTTGGGCTCGGTTCCGCTCCCGCTTCTCCCCCGTCGCCTTCGTCCGGCATCGAGACCGCCAATGGGGCGGGCCTCGTCCAACGACGAAGGAGACCGTCATGTCCACAGCCACGATCGCACGCACCGAACGCCGCGACATTCACGCCGAAATCACCGCAAAGCTGATCGCCGCCATCGAAGCCGACCCTGGCCGTCCCACGATGCCATGGCGTCGCCATTCGAAGCCGCTGTTCATGCCCGAGAACGCCCTTACCAAGAAGCCTTACAACGGCATCAACATCGTGAGCCTCTGGGTCTCCGCCGAGGTTGCGGGCTACGATGCACCGGTCTGGGCCACCTATCGCCAATGGTCTGAAATCGGCGCCCAGGTGCGCAAAGGCGAGAAGTCGTCGCTGGTGGTCTTCTACAGGAATACGAGACCGAGCCCGATGCTGATCGCGCCGACGACGACGGCAAGCGCCGTGTCGCTCGCGCCTCTTACGTGTTCAACGCCGCGCAGGTCGACGGATATACGCTTCCTAATGCGCCGCAGCCCCTCGGGGCCATCGACCGCATTGAGGCCGCCGACCGCTTCTTTGCCGCGACCGGCGCACTCGTCCAACACGGTGGCGATCGCGCTTTCTATCGTCCTTCGACCGATACCATCCACATGCCGGATGAGATCCAGTTCTGCGGTACTGACACGATGAACCGCTCCGAGAGCTATTTCGCCGTCCTCGGGCACGAGACAATCCATTGGTCGGGCTCCGAGAAGCGCCTCGCCCGTGAATTCGGGAAGCGCTTTGGCGATGCTGCCTATGCCGCCGAAGAACTGGTCGCCGAGATCGGCAGCGCGTTCCTCTGCGCTGAACTCGGTATCACCGAGGGCGAGCCGCGTGCCGACCATGCGCAGTACCTCTCGCAATGGCTGACCCTGCTGAAGTCCGACAGCCGCGCCGTCTTCACAGCAGCCGCCCGTGCCTCCGAGGCCGTCGCCTACCTCCGGAAGCTTCAGGCCCCCGACTGATGGGAGGTCTGAATACGACTCCAAGGAAGAGGCATTCGCTCGGCTATCAGCCGTGATCGACGCACGCTCCGACGTAGCTGACACTCAACTCGTGGAGAGCATGAACCTTCCAATACGCCCATCCAGTGCGGAGTAGCCGAGTTAAGCATCGGGCATGCGATTCAAGCGATTATACGAGCCACTGGAAAGGCGCTTGAGATTTCATCGTGCCTGAGGAAGCATTGAAACGTACGATATAATCAAGTTGTTAGCCCGCCTGCTAGAAATTTGACATAATCTGTAGATTGTGGGATTATTATGTATATTTAATACTATTTCAAACTTTTGGAGATGCAAATGAAGTCACGAGACGATTTTGGCTATTCATCCCGATACTCAATTAAGTCATTTAGCGGATTTACCACCGCAGCTTTTGTTCATAGACGTCGTCACGACGGGTCTTTCGATGAGAGTTGTGGGCTATCACCCGAGACTCAATATGTAGCACTTTCAGTCACCAACAGGATGATTCCCGGTGACGAGTATCATCTCGTCTCTGATCTCTCGAAGCTTCCACCTGAAGCACTTATCGAAGACATGTCGGCTAGCTGGGGACATAGTCGCATACTGACAGAACAGGACAAGAAGAGCCCCGAGTACCAGAAAGCATTGAAATCAGCCGAAACGACTTTGGCCGCGATCAAGGCTGCCGCCGCTGATGGCCCCAACGCTCGCCTAAAGGGCTATACGCCGATCCAAGTCAACAGGATGCTGCGGGGCCGATTGTAGCGCGCCGACCATGCGCAATACCTCTCGCAATGGCTGACGCTGCTGAAGTCCGACAGCCGAGCCGTCTTCACGGCAGCCGCGCGTGCCTCCGAGGCCGTCGCCTACCTCCGGAAGCTTCAGGCCCCTGACTGAGGGGCCACTCGCTCAGAACGGGATGTCCTCCTCGTCCAATTCAATCATCCGTTGCGGCGGCTTCGCGCTCTGGCTTTCTCCAGGCTCTTGGATTGCCGCCAGTGCTTCCAGCTTGCGCATGTGCGCGTCGACGATTTCGTTGCTCTCGTCCGTGAGCTCCTTGGCAATCGCAGTTGCCACCCACACGGGGTTCCTTTTCTGGCGCTGAATGCTCTGAACATACCCGAGGCGCGCGGCGACCGTCACGACGACGTCCTCGCCATTCAAGGCCCAGGCACTGACGAACACCGCGAAGTCCATGCAATCGGGATCGAGTGCCCACCCTTCAACCCAGTCCGCGAGCGACCATCGGTCGGTCATGATCATGACCGGCACTCGTGGCTCCTCGATCTTTGTGGTTTGCGCAGACATGGCATCCATCCCATCGTCATCACGTGCATTTGCGTGATCCTGATCTGGGAATCCATGCGCCTGCGCACAATTGCAGCGCGGCACGACATGCCTGAGCATTTCCGTGGGATCAGCGGTATCCGCGCCGCTGGCGCTCTTTGAGGTGCGCTGTGAGCAGATCTGCGGCCTCGCCTTCAGATCCACACCAGTGCTCGCGCGATTGGCCGCCACTGCCGATCCGGCCCCATTCGCGAACCATGGCCCACTGGCCAAAGAGGGTCTGGACGACCGACAGCCGGTAGTAGCGCGCCATGTTGCGCGTCGTATCACACCGTTCGAGGTAGGCCTTCATCGTCATCACATCGGAATCGTAACGCCACGGAATCGTCCGTGTAAAGCGACTTCATCGCTCGGGGCCGACCGCAATCGGGATCGGCTGCAATGGCCGCAAGCCATCCGTCATCCAGGCCAACATGATCACTGTCGCCGCCAGCCACACGAACACCCATACTCCTGTACTTACAGTCATGTGCTTCGCCCGTGTCATGGCGTCACTTTCCGTAACGCTCGCGCCGATCTTCCTCGTAAAGGTCGTAGAGCCAATCCAGCTGGCGCAGCCAGTTGTCGCCTCTGAGATCGACGACACGGCGCTTCAATCGTCTGTCGCCCGTGGTCACGGGCTTGCTGCTCTCGACTTCCGTGATCAGCTTGAATACGGCCTGCTGCGCCTCGTCCCCTGCCCGCTCGATTGCTGCCAGTTCCGGGATCGTCATCGGTGTCCCTTGCCGCTCGCAGTGACGCCGCAGGAGATGCGCGCGTCCGAAGCGGTCACGGAATACGGCCAGCGCTTCGTCGAGCCTGATCGCCAGTTCCAAGAATTCCGGGCTCAGGCCACGGGTCGCCACCATCGGCGGCTCGTGAGGTGATGCCTGTCCATATTTTGAGACGGCGGCGGCGATCTTGGTCGCCTCCCATTCCGTGCGGCCTCTCGTCGGCATCAGGGGTGGTCTGGTCTTCATGGTGCTCCCTCGGTAATGCGCGCGGGCCTCGTGATGTCATCCTCGTCGTGCCGATCTTGCGGTCGACTTCTCCAAGGATCGCGGTATCAGCCGAATTCGGCCTGGTTGTGGTCTTGGTGCTGGGGACGCCCGGTGCGGTTCCGGCGAACCTTCATCCAATCTGCACCTGCCAGCTGGAGGGGATCAGCCTCAAGTTCGTCTTGAGGGTTCCTCATGAGATCGTGGCTCCATTCAAGATCGGATCGTCGGCACTGATCACATGCACGTCCTCGATGATGGGTCCTAACCGAGCCCGTTCGCTATGCGTCAATCGCTGCAAAACACAACAGCGCCTTAAGCGCCTTCGGCGCGAGGCTTCGTAGCGTTTTGTCGTTTGACGCGCTCCCTTGGGCTTCGGTTTTCACGGCTCCCATCGGACGAGCATGGTGCTCGGCCGAGAACCGATGAACGGAGCTAATCATGAGTAACAAGACGAACAATAAATCGAGGCCGACCCACGCCATCTGGCAGGTGCAGGGCGAAGGCGACAAAGCGCGCTGGAACCGCGTGGGCGCCGCCTGGATGCACAAAGACCTGAAGGGAGCCAACCTGAAATTTGACTCGATCCCGCTCTCGGGACGCGTCGTGGTTCGCGAGATCGCAGAGGAAGCCCCCGAGAGCGTGCCTGTGGCACCGAAAGGGGGTGCGCAATGACCCCCGCCCTTTTCAACCCAGACGCCGCCGAAGGCCTCGACCTCTTCATGGGCGACACGATCGGCCGCGCCCGTGATCTCTACCATCTGGATGGCGAAACCGCCCTCTTCCGCCGCGATGGCCGCGTGGTGTCCTTCGACGCCGACCTTCTCGATCAGGGAGGTCTCTCATGACCTCCCAAGCCTCTGTCACACGTGCCTGCCTGGCGGAACGCGCTCTGAGCGTTCTCCAGAATGCGACGGACTGCCATTATGACGACAAACTCGGCAACCTCCTGAATCATCTCATGCACTGGTCTAGCCTGTGCGGGTTCGATTTCGACCTCGCGCTCGCGCGTGTCCGCCATCAGTACGAAGCGGAGGTGCGCTCATGACCAGTGACACCCCAACGACCGTCCTGCAGCGCTACGATCTGATCTGCCCCAATTGCGGCAGCGACGAATATCTCAGCTTCGAAGCGAGCACCTGGTTTACCGCGACGCCGGAGGGCCTCGTTGAGACCGAGAACGTCGAGCGACAGTGGCAGGAGTGGAGCGAGTGTGAGTGCGACTACTGCGGCGAAAGCGGCACCATCGCCGACTTCCGTCCCAAGGAGGTCGCATCATGACCTTCGCCCTTCCAGCCCAATGGCAAGACCCAACGTCGAACACGCGCAGCGTGCCGCGCCGCCATCCGCACCGACTGCCGAACGAGTTCTATCCAACGCCGCCCGAGGCCACGCGCGCGCTCCTCTCCGTCGAACAGTTCGACGGCGACATCTGGGAGCCGGCCTGTGGTGACGGTCGTATCGCCAAGGTCTTGACTGAGCACGGCCACACCGTGGTCAGCACGGATCTCCATGCTTATGGCCACGGCCTATCGGGCGTTGATTTCCTGCGCGAGACCGCGCCACGCGCGAAGCACATCGTAACCAACCCACCCTACGGGTGGGGGCTTGCCGACCGCTTCGTTCGCCGCGCGCTGGCGCTGACGCGGGCGACTGACGGCAAGGTTGCCATGTTGCTCAACATGGCTTCGCTGAGCCATCCCCGCAGGACGACCGAGTGGCAGCAATCGCCGCCCGCCAGGCTTTACGCCATCGACGACATCGTGTGCTGGCCTGAAGACCGCTACGGCCCACCGCCGAGGCACTTCACCAAGCATCGCTATGTCTGGGCTGTCTGGACGCCCGAGCATCAAGGGCCGCCATCGTTCTGGTGGCTCTCGTCCGAGAAATTCCGTGCCCCCGCCATTGCCTACAAGTTCAACGCTTACCAACGAAGGAGATACTCATGACCAAGCCCAACCACGTGACCGCCATCTTGATGGTGCTCGACCAGCAGCTCATGACCGCGAGCTACATCGCTCGCTGTGCCCATGAAGCCGCCCAGAAAGGCGAAATGAATCTCGCCATCGGTACCTTGCTGCCCGCCCAGCAACGGATTGACGAGGCCTCGGCGCTTTTCCGTGTCATTCTCTCGCTCCATCGCGATGCGCGCGAGACCGCAGCCGCAGGAGGTGTTCAATGATCGCCGCGATGACGATCAACAGCCGTACAATCGACGAGGATACGTTCATCGACCGGTTCCGCCCGAAGCCGAACCACCTTGATCTTATGGCCTCGTTCGATCTCGGCCAGGGCGGTTGCCTGTTCGCCTACGCCGGGAAGGAATGGCGGTACGTGCTCGCCCAGAATCCGCGCACGATCTGGACGCTGATCGAAGGCGACAACGGGACGCTCGCAATCGAGAGTGGCCTTCACCTCGTCAACCGTCTCGGCTACCTCGTGACCGACACGCCGATCGAGGCTGGCACAGCATATACGGTCGTCCTCGACACCAGCCCATGACGACGCGCAGGAAAGACACTCGGCGTTCACCCGCTCCCGCCATCTCCGTCGAAGCGTGAGGACGATTTCATAATGCCTCGCTGGCGTTGCCGATGTGAACCGTACGGCCGATGACCTGCTTCTCTCGGATCGCTTCGTGCCGTGAATGCAGGCGGCTTCATACAGCCGTCCTCTTCGTCGAACGGGTCGGCTTTACTGGTTGCCGCCGGTCATGAGTTCTTTCGCGCGTGCGCTACTTGTTTTATTCAGCCATGCGCCACGTTAACCCGTCTCTGTCCGGCCGGCGCTTCGCGCCTCGTCAATCGCTTCGAAACTCAAACTCGCCAACTGCGGGCAAGCCGCAGGGCTCGCTAGTGTTCCGTTCGTTTGACGCTCGAACCCATCGAGACGGGTCATCCGTATGCAGGGCTGAATCAACAGCCCACGAACGAAAGAACTTGAACCATGACCGCCTTCAACCAAAAAGCCTGCCCTTACGAAGCTGCCGGCTTCCTGAAGACCGCCCGCTTGCGCCCCGAATCGATCATCGAGATACGCAGCGCCCTCTATGGCCTCCCCCAGCCGGTTCAGATCGGCTACACTACCTCAACAGAACTCGGCAATGACCTCTCGCTCCTCCTCCGGATGATCGGGGCGGAGTGACCGCCTGGGCGCTGCACTTTCGGTGCAGCGCTATCGCGTGCGCGCGCCGATTTCGCTCGATGATTGGCCCTTGCGTGCCGCGCCGATCCCGTCACGGCCACTCGATTCTGCGGCCTGTCATCGGCGTCACGATCGCCGCCCGAACGACTTGACCAGCTCTATGAGATCATCGCCTGACACGAGCGCGTCGCCGCTGCCGAAGGGGGCTGGGAGCGTCAAATGCCTGCCGGTGGCAATCCGTTCTCCGCGCGCCAGTAACGGATCGCAAAGCTGCCCCTGTTCGAAAGGCGGGCGTTCGTCAACTCGTTGCCGTCGGCGCACAGGCCCTTTCGCGTGCGGTCTCTCGGTAAATTCAGCCTCTTTCCACGTTTAACCCGTCTCCGTCCTGTCGGCGCCTTTGGCGCCTCGTCAATCGCTTCGAAACATAACCTCGCTTTCTGCGCTGCGCGCAGGGCTCGCTAACGTTCCGTGCCATTGACGCCGAGGACGCTTCGAGCCGGGTTCTCACGTCTCACGGCTGAATCAACAGACCGCAACGAAAAGGACCTCAATATGTGCACCGACTGCAACAAGTCTCCCAACACCCTGGATCAGGGGCAACTCTGGTTCCTACCGTACCGCTACGAACACATTGCCAACGTCCGGAACGCTCTCAGCCTGATGGATGAACCCATCCCGATCGGCAGCACCGACGCGATCAGGCTCACGAAGGATCTCACGGCGCTGCTCAAGATCATCGGCGTCGAGTGATCGCCTGGGCGCTGCACCTTTGGTGCAGCGCCTTTGTCGCGGCTCGATTTTCCGATCACTCAATAGACGCCCTCGCGGGCGACACATCGAACCGCCTGCCACCCCTCTTCGGGGGCTGGGCTTGCCACAGTGACCGCCGACCGCGTAAGCGGTCGTCTCGTGGCAAGAAGGCTCAGGCGCGTTACTCGACGACAACGGTTGCGCTGGCCAAGGAATATGTTCTTATTACGCTGAATTATGTAATATGATAAACTGCTATCATTATAACTATTGCCAAAGAAAGCATTTCGCATGCCCAGTCGAATTGAAAAGGAATTTATTGGAAATACCGCATATGCGGCTCCAGTGCAATCTGTTGAGGGGGGCTGGAAAGAGTACCTCTCGAAACACGAACTCAACACTCTAGATCATGCCGAACGTCATTTGAATCGCGGGATAGCTATATCTTGGGCTGGAGTTGGCCTAGTATGGGGCTCCAAACTATTACTTGGCGCAACAGTCGCAACTCCATTTCTGGGATTGGTTGGCTCTGGTCTATGCGCATATGCACTTATAAAAATGGGCAAGAACTACTTCGAAAAAACTATGCTTCGACGCGAAGCAAAGCGCCGCCAGGGCGAAATCGAAGCGATGCGCAAGCACGGCGTCGCGCCGAACACTCCCAAACCATGATTGGCATCTTTTTGATCAACAATGACGGCGAGCCTGCTTTCGCTCAATATGGAGTCCATCAAAATATTGCACAATTCCGCCTTCATCGCGACGTCGGGATGTGTGTCGTAGTGACGTCGGATGGGTCAGAAGAAACACTCGACGACGAGCTACCACAAGAAATCATAGAGCGCATTAAAAAGCGGAATGCACTGCTTGTCGCCCACATCAATCCTGATGGTACAGTAGCGACGGAATACGAATCTGCGATTGAGTTGGCCTAAGCTCCTTGCAACGGCGCGCGTCATTTACTCGATGACGACGGTCGCGCGCTTGCCGCGCTGGGATGGCCCGGAGAATGCCGCGACCTGTTCCTTGTAGCTCGATCGCCGTGTCTCCAAACTGGTCAGGTCTTCCCGCATCGCCGTCAATGCCTGCATCAACTGCACGGCCACCTTGTGCGCCTCATCCCGAGACAGGCTCATGCCGATCTCGACGATATCGCCGTTGCGGCGATAGACGACGACGCCCTGGTCGTACGGCGGGCCGTGAATGCAAATCGTCGACTGGCGTGCCTCGATCGACGTGATCTCGGTGTGAGGAGCCGACGCTTCTTTGACCTTCGGCCACCACGGGAGACCATGCTCGTACTCGACGCGACCGTCGCGGTGGAACAACACCGAGCGCGGCATCCCCTTCACGGGCCGCGCCATGAACGTATAGGCGAACCAAACAAGCCAGATGCCCGCTGCGACGACGGTCACGCCCTTGAAACTCGCCGCTGGACTGGCGGTCATGACAATACCGATGACACACACGAGCAGCCCCGCCACGCAGACCAAGGCGAACAGGACAATCCCGAAATTCTCAAAATAGGTGTTGTGCTCCGTCCATTCGACGCCCGTCGAGACGAGGCGATTCTTGTCGTCACGCTTGTCGATACGTCGGCATTCGAAATTATGAGAGAACATGGCGCTCAGTCCTTCTCGAACGGGAGCCGATTCATGTAGATGGGGGGCCGCCCAGGCACGAGGACAAGCTGGCGGCACGTCTCGCGCGCGAACCAGCGGGTGATCTCGTTGGGATCGAGGAGCCGCACGCTGCGGAGATTCTCGCGGCGGCCAAGATCGCCATGGGCCATGGCTTGGCCGTTCACGCGCACTTCCTGCCGCTCGATCACCTGTGTCGATCCCAGCATCTTCGAGAGATGTTCGGTCGTGGTGATATCGGCGTTGCCGAAAGCCTGGATGACGCCGGCATTGCCGAGAAAGGTCTCCCAGGATTTGGAATAATGCGTCTGAAGCTGTGTGAGGTCTTGAAGGACAGCCCAGAGCTTGACGCCGAACCCAGCCAAGAGACCTGCCGCCGTCTCGATCGATCGCATGTACCCGAGCGACGGAAACTCTTCGAGCATGAACCAGACAGGAAGCCTGCCACGCTGGACGGGCGACTTCTCCATGGCGGCGAGCGCCTGCTGCACCACGAGCCGCAGCCAGCGATAATGCGTGCCCATGCGCATGCCGGGCAGCACGAGATAGATCGTGGTGCCGCCACGGCTCAAGTCCCGGAGATTGAAGTCCGACCGATCCGACATGTGAACGACATCGTCGATCGGCGCCGTCTGCTCCTGAGCGGTTGAGAGGATGCTCTGCAACTCCCGCCCGCCGCTTTCCTGCTTGCCGAGGAAGGCCGCGCCGATGTTCGAGACGATCCCGTCGAAGGCGGTTGATTCCGCCATCGACGTGAAAAGCTTCTCCAGCTCCGCCGGCGTGTAGCTCAACACCTTGCGGACTTCGCGCAAGGTTACGGCCTTGGGTTCGCGGTCGAGGAGATGCAGAACGACGCCACGGATCAGGTTCTTGCCGCTATCCGTCCAATGAGGGTCTTTGGCATTGTTGATGATGAGCGCGTCCGCGATCTGCGCCACGTCCGCCGACACGTGGTCGGCATCCTTGCGTCCGAGTTCCGCGAACGGATTGTAATGCGCGCTCGGGACGTTCGTCTCCCCGAACGGGTCGAGGACGTAAACCTGCTGGCCCATGCGGACGCGGTACGCGGCCGTCTTGCGCACAAGCTCGCCCTTGGGGTCGATCACGATGACCGAACCCGGATAGCGCCGCAGGTTCGGGATGAGGATGGTTGCTGTCTTGCCGGCCCGCGTGCCCGCAATGATGACGACATGACGGTCGTCTTCGCGGCCGATGAACCGGCCCTGCCACTCGCCGAGTAACACATTGCCCGACTTCCAATCCCAGCTTCCACCCAGCTCCCACGGATGGCCCCAGATCTGTGCCGGCGGGCTTTCAGCCCGCCCTTCGACACCCGAGCCGCGCGGAGGAAAATTAGGATCGATCACGGCAGCCCCCCGATAGGATGATTGCCGCTTCGCGGCGAGTTCTCCGCACATGGAGTGGACGGTGGGAAATTCAACGGCGTCGGGATGTTCAGTGAAGCGCTCTCAAAGCTGCCCGACGCGGTGCGATGCTCAGTCACTCTTCGCAAGAATTTTCAGCAGCTTTATTCCGACGTCTCGGCGGCGCGGCAATTGCGATCAGCGTCGTCATCGTGCCGCGTACCGACCTCTGCCATTTGGTTTCGGTACAGACCACGACGGAGAACGCGTCATTTCGATGCGGTCATCTCAGCCGCACTCCATTTGGATCGGGTTCGTCACCACGCCCGACCTCTTCGATGCTCCTGACCGAGCCCGGACGTCTGGTCAACGCGGCTCGCTTCCGCGCAGCGCTACGCTTGCTTGTGCAGCTCCGCCCCCTTCGGGCGCGCTTCGCGCAACGTTTGACCCGTCGTCCTCTCGGGCCCGGTCTCAAAGGAGGCATCGGTCGGGCGCAGTGCCCGACCCAATCACAGAACGGAGCCTGACATGACCTCAATCTTCAACGCCCAAGCGTTCTCCTTCGAGGAGCGCACCGCCCACATGGCCGACTTGTACGATTGGCACCACGACAACTCGATCACGATCTATGAAGTGAAGCCGCGCGCCTACGACGCCTGGAATTGCGTGGCCTACGGCTGCCTATGAATGACGACCACCGCACCTCGGGCGTAAGCCCGCCTGAGGTGTCATCCTTCTGTTCGACCTGAAGAGCCCATCCTTCCGCCCCGACCCACGCACACGATACGCCGCTCGCGCGCAGAGAAGCGCAAGGCCGATAGCCGCGCGAGCGGTGGCCGAGCCGCAGGGGCCCGCGAGGCGGCAGCCACGTGGGTGGGCGCAGGCCAGCCTTGTGCACAGCGAGCACGACGGCACACTCGTGTCAGTCGGGGGAACGCGCCGCCAAAGACTCCGATTGCGTTTACGAGGGTCATCGATATCGAAAATAAATTCGGCCAATGCATGCGTGAGTATGTTCAACCACGAGCGCCAATGTTTTGCGATGGGCTGCAAAGCTGCGGATTGATTGGATTGCTGCGATGAAGCACATGAAGTTGCGAATAACTGAAGAGCAAAATGCAGACGTAAGAAACGAAGCGAATAGGCTGAATGCGTACGCAAGCGAGATGTGTTTTTGTATACGTATACACGTACACAAAAACGTCACTCGCTGGGGAGCCGCTCCGCTCGTCCCCAGGCCCAACCCGTGAGGCCTACGAGACGGACATCCCCATCACGTCAGAATGAGGTGGCTGTCATGCGCAAGAGAGCGCAAAAATTTGAGAGTGGCCCGACGGGTGTCGTATCCGTGCGCATGCCGCTCGAACAACGCGAGGCGATCGAAGCCGCGGCTATCGCTGTTGGCACGAGCTTGAGCGCCTTCGTGGCCGAAGCCATGGCGAGGATCGTGGCTTCAAATGGTGATGTCTCCGACAGCGTTGCGAGCCTCCGTGCGAGCGCATCGAGCGCTGCCATGGCGGCTGTAAACAGTGGGTCTGCACCTGCGAATGACGTGAGCCTCCCTGTAAACAGCCAACCGTTGAAGCCTGCCGCCGTGGAGTCCGCTGTATACAAGGACGCCGCCGCAGCCAAAGACGTGGACTACGCGGAACGCAAAGCATCTAACGACGAGCTTGAACGGGAACTCGCGGCGTTGTTCGAGAAGCCGTTGGATCGCCCTGAAAACACCGCTGTATACAAGGCCTCGGCGACCACATCGGCGCCGGCATCGGCTGTAAACAGCCAGCCGCCGGTTAAAATCAGCGCCTCGATCCCTGTATACGGCCAAGTTCCGGGCTTCACCTACATTGGTACACAGACGGGCCTCGGGGTGCAGAACGTCACCGACCAACGCGTGAAGGTGCCGACATGGCAAGTGCCATCGGATCGTCCGCGCGGCGGTCTGCGCCTGAGGTCTACGGCCCCTACGCCACCCAACGATCCCAACCGTCGGCTGCGCCTCGATCTCAGTCGGTTTTTCGAGCGCGATGACAAGGCACGCAAGACCAATGAGCCACCGGTGAACCGTGCTGACCCGGCGGTGCTCTACGAGCTCAAACGCATCGGCAACAACATCAACCAGATCGCCCACGCCGTGAACGGGAGCCTCCCGCCCGACGTCAAATTCACAGTGCAGAGTTTCCGCCACCTCTTCGAGGCACTCACGGATGACGTCGAGTTCCGTCGCCGCCTCGACGCCATTCGCATGAGGTCTGAATTCAATGGTACCGCGCATCCACAATCGCGGCGCGGACTTCCGTAGGGCGTGCTGGTACATCCTGCACGACCAAGGGAAGACGAGCGATGATCGTGTCCTATGGGCGCACACGGCCAACCTCGGCGAGGTGGCCGTCGATGACGCCTGGCGTCCAATGTATGAGACCTGGAAGGATCGCACCAACCTGAAGCGCGAGGCCGGGGTCGATCTCCGAGGCCGGGACAACAAGGAGCCTGTCCTTCACTTTACGCTCGCCTGGGCTCATGACGAGAAACCCTCGCCCGAGCATATGAAGGAAGCCGCGCTCTCGGCTCTCAAGGCCTTGAAGCTCGACGAGCACCAGGCCGTTCTCGCGGCCCACGCTGACAAGGAGCACCTCCACGTCCATGTGATCGTCAACACCGTGCATCCGGTAACTGGCCGCACGGCTCCCCTCAAGCACTCGAAGATCGAACTCTCCAACTGGGCCGAGGCCTATGAGCGCGAGCACGGCATCAAGTGCGAACAGCGCATCAAGAACAATGAGGAGCGGGAGAAGCGCCGCGATAAGGAAAAGATACGCAACGATCGACCTAAGGTAACGCCCGAGCAAGCGCTCGGCATGGCGCCGCCACCGGACAAGAAGCCGAAGCGGGTACGGGATCGATCCCCGCCCCGGCCACGTGCCTTCGAGAAGAAAGAGGTCGTCGACCGGATGAAGCGGCTCCGTGCCGAGATCGACCACCGCCATATGGTCGAGCGGGACGTCCACTATGCGCGCCAGCGGGAAGAGCGTCAGGCGCTCGCGTCCAAGACCGAGGCTGCCGCCAACGTCGCCCTCGATTACACGAAGGCGCGCTTCAAACCCCGATGGAAAGAGCTCTACGAAGCTCAGCGCCAGGAGAGCGCCCACGTCGGCAAGATTCAGGGCAATCTCTTCGAGCGGGCCGCTTTCGTGTTCTGGAATGCGGAGCGGCTGGCGGGCTCGAAGCCCCTCTCCTTCCGTGAGAAGGTTCGGCTGATCACGTCACCGAAGCGCTTTCTTGCGGCCGTGGAGCGCATGCATGGCCGCGAACGGAGCTTTCTCTCAGCCGTCCAGAAATTCGAGACCAAGAGCCGTCTGGAGCGGATCTGGGTGGCTCACGACCACAATGCGCAGGCATTGAAGGAGCGCTTTGCCGCCGAGCGCCTGGAGTTGAAGACACTGCAGAACGCGACGGAGTCCACGATCGATTACCGTCGCGCCAAGAACCAGTTGATCCTCGAACGCCAGCTTGAATACCCCGCTCGCCAAGCCGCCGAAGTCGCTCCCGAGACCGACGGCGAATACGTCGCCCGCATACGGGAGGACATGGCACAGCACCGCGAGCGCAACATCCCGCAGAAAATGCGGGACGCTTACGAAGCCGAGCGTGAAGCTTTGAAGGCCGCCGGCCAACAAATGCCACCCGACGCCACCCGAGACGTCGACACCACGACGGAGTTCAACGCGGCAGGGTATGCGCCGCCCCCTCCGGCCCCAAGCCGTGCGGAGCAGATCAAGCGCGACATGGCTCAATACCGCCAAAGGAACCCGGGCCACGATCTGGGACGGGAGTTCGAGCCATGACCTCCAGAGGTACGTCTATCGTTTTGACCGTCATCGCGGACACTGACGACGTCGCGCTGTTCAATCGGTTCTTCGACGAGAAGCTCACGCGATTGATCCGAGAGCCAGGATTGCTGGCTCGCATCGGCCTGCCGCGCACCGATAAGCCGCTCGCGCCGAGGACAAAGCTTTACGCGCACGAGGCCAGTTTCTCGGAAGCAGGTGTCGGGTGGCTGAAGGATCGGAGCCGTCAGGATGCTGTAGCACGCCGCCTCGCCCTTGGGCCCGAGGAGACGTTCGGCCTCTTGCTCGCCTTCTGGCGGTCGCTTTATCCGGTCGGCATGCCAGGGGTCAGGGACAAGGATTACGGCCGTGCCGTCGAGCGCTTCGCGGCCTACAAGGCTGGTCAGGCCAAAGCTGCCGGATATGATGCTGATGCGATGTGGCTGCTCGCCGAAGGCGGGAGCATTCGGGCCGCGCTCGATGCCAAACGTCGAGAGGACGATGAACTCAATCTCTCCATCGACCACGCCCTAAGGGCCAACATGACAGTAGCAGACGGTGGATAAAGCCGTGTGCTGGCTACAGAAATTGACCTTTGTCTACTACGATAATTAAATGTCACCCCCTCAACCGGCCAAGATCCTAGGTCGCACTAAGCGACTCCCAACCAAGCAGCGCGAGATATTCGATCGCATCTTTCGCTCGGGCGATGGCTACGTCCTCGACTTCTCCGATAGGACAATGGCCGAGTGGTTTGAGGAGAATTGTGGTCTCCAGATCTTTCAGCCGCGCTTCCAGATTGAAGGTTCCAGCAAGGGGAAGACGCTCCGCGGCTTCGTAGCGGTCGCGGAGCCACGACTAGTCGCGCGCGTACTTCGTGCGCTATGGGCATACCGATCTACACTTCCAGACCACGTTTCGAAGGATCCGGTTGAAGAAGCAAGACTGGCAACTTGGTTCGAACAGTTTACCGTTGAACTCGACGCGGCGTCATCGATGCCAATCGAAGATGCTTTCCGCAATTTCACCGACGACACAACCCTCGCAAAGCTGAGAGCATCGATCGCTGAAGACTTACTCGCCGAGAAGCCCGACGTCGCACTGGATCGCGTCCACACTTATTGCGTGAAGCGTTTGCGTCACCTACTCGAAAGCAAGGGGCGGCCATTCGACGTTGCCACCCCACTTGATGCCCTCTTCGGTGCCTATGGCCGCATCTTGAAGGACACCGGAGCAGTCAGCGAGTTCGCGCTGCCGACCTTGCGCGTTCAGCACAAGCTGTTTGACGGTCTCAATAAGGCACGCAACAAGCGATCCCTCGCACACGACAACGAGCTGCTCGATTTGTCAGAAGCGCAATTCCTGATCGATTGCACGCTTGCCGCGTTGGCCTTCATAGAACGCATTGAGGCGACGTGATTTAGCCGCTCAGTTGCGACTGATCGCGGTCAGAAGCTGAAGAACTTGTTTGGTTTGAACGAACGGGAACTGTGATCCTTGCCGTCGAAACCACGGCAATTGGTGAGGACGTGGGTATCGCCAATCCTGTAGCTGCGCCGGATGTGTGTATGCCCATGTACCCAGAAGTGAATCGCACCGAGCGCTTTGATCTCGTGATCGAGATCGCTGGCGTAAGCGCAGTCGAGACCATTGCCCTGATGCAGCGGATTGAGCCCCTGCAAACTCGGGGCATGGTGCGTGATGACAACGAGCGGTTTGCCTGCTGCTTCGGCAACCACCCGCTGGAGCGCTGCCGTCGCTGTATCGAATGCCGCGACGGCATCCTCGGGACGGAACTTTCGCAGGGTCTGTCCCCCGTCCAGTTGCGTCTCCCGTACCTTCACGAAGAAGAATTCTCCCATGCCCTTGCGGGCACGCTCCATCGCAACCTGGCTCCGCCCATCGAAGTCCGACCACAACGTCGAGCCGAAGAACCTTACGCCGTCGATCTCTAAGCTCTCGTTATCGAGCACTGTGAAGCCTGGAAGCCATCGCCGTAGGTGCGCGGCAGTCTCGTCGAGCACGCCGTCGTAGTGGTCGTGGTTGCCTGCGACGAGGAGGACATGACGGAATTGTGCGCTCACTTGCTCCGCAAACCGAAGGACACGCTCGCGCTGGTTGAGGCTGTACTTGTCGGTACGAGTGGGATCGAGCCGAGCGGCATGGCAAAGATCGCCCGCAATGATCAGCACTTCACCGCTCGGCAGTTTCCACGGGAAGTCTTGGGATTCGAGGTGAAGGTCGCTCACATAGTGGCAGCGCATCGGAGGCCTCGCTGGAATGCGTCGGCCTCAGTTTGTGCTGCTTCGCGCGGCTTGTCGGTTAAGCGCCGTTAACCTTCGAGCTTGAGTGCCCGCCCCCTCAGTTCGACCGCCGCATGCCAGCGTTGAGGGGCATGCCTGAGCATACCAAGACCGGCTGTTTTGCTACCCATGTGCTACCCAATCGGGTTTTTAGGGTTGCTGCCGTCTTGTTAAGTGCTTGAAAAGATTGGTTGCGGGGGCCCGCAACAGCTATTGCAGTCATGGCCTCAGATGCGTTTCATGGCATGATAGTGGCGATGTTCTTATGAAAGTCCAAGATAGCATGCACTTTTGAACCGGACTGTTACTCTACTGCATGATTTTTCCTTCTTGCGCGGGGAGCTGGAGAGGTTCGCCACCGCAACGTCAGGTGACAGTAGTAGGTAGAAAGAGCGTGCCCTATCTTGTGTTGTCGCTTTGAACTTGAATGCGGTACTCACGGAGCAACGATCAACAATACGGCTATCCAAGCGCAAAGGTCGGCAACTTGTTGGATCGCGCCGAGGACATCACCGGTTTGGCCCCCTATCAGGCGGAATGACAACCGACCTATGAGTAGGACCGCTGCGACCTGGCTTAGTGATATCACAAGCGTTGCCCAGGCACCGACCAGAAACATCAGTCCTAGAACACCAAGGGCTACCGAGACTATGACGGCATAGGTTCCCGGATTAGAAGCGCTCTGACCCAGCCCCTCCAAGCGAGCGGGCGGGAGCCCTGCAAGAAGTAGCGGTAAGACGCTGCGACTGATGATGGCAATTCCTACAACCGCAAAAAGCGATTTTTCCGGATCCAGATCTGCCAGAGTGGTCATTGCCGACCAGCGCAATCCTATCATCAATATTAAGGCGAGCGTGCCGTAGGTCCCAATGCGGCTATCACGCATTATTTCGAGTTTACGTTCGCGAGTTTGACCGCCGCCGAAGCCATCTGCAACATCGGCAAGGCCATCTTCATGCAGTCCGCCAGTCGCAATAACGCCCGTTGCCAATGCCAGCCCAACTGCGATTTCGGCTGGCAAGCCAATCCGTAGTGCGCAACCCAGAACCAGCGAGACGACCAATCCGACGGCAACTCCGACCAATGGAAAAGCCCAACATGCCGCAGAGGCTGACGGTACAGGATCGTTGATCCGGCCGACGGGAAAGCGCGTGAGCATCATCATTGCCAGTTGCGCTTCAGACAGTCTGGATTTCAAGTGGAAGCTTAGCGGCGTCATGAGCTTGAAACCCCAGCTTCGGCGAAGGTGGCCATCCCGTTGTGACAGGCGAGGGCCGCGCGTAGAATTCCCAAAGCCAGCGCAGCACCCGTGCCCTCTCCTAAACGCATGTCGAAATCGAGCACTGGGCGCTGGCTGATCGCCGCCAAAAGTCGCCGATGGCCTGGTTCTGCACTGGCATGACCAACGAGGCAGTGGTCGAGTAATCGCGTGTCAATGGCATACAAGACCGCCGCTGCGGCTGTGCATATGAAGCCATCAAGAATGACCGGAATTCGCAATGTTCGCGCGGCCAGGACTGCACCACAGATCGCCGCTTGTTCGCGTCCGCCAAAGGCGGCAAGTGTCGCAATGGGCGTCAAATTGGCGTGACGTGAAAGTCCTTTGGCGATCGCCGATATTTTTCGAGCGATGCCCGCCGCGTCAGATCCGGTCCCCGGGCCGACCCATTCGGATGGATTGCCATCGAACAAGGCGTTCGCGAGCGCTGCTGCGACGGTTGAATTTCCGATACCCATTTCGCCCAGGATCAGAATACTGGCGCTGTGATCAACGGCCGCTGCTCCTCGATTGAGGGCTGCGAGACACTCGGTGTCGGTCATCGCCGGACCTTGAGTGAAGTCTGCTGTTGGTCGGTCCAATTCAAGCGCAATCACTGACAATTCAGCGCCAGATATCTTGCACAGCTGGTTGATCGCGGCGCCACCGGCCTCGAAATTGGCGACCATCTGAGCCGTAACCGCTTGCGGATATGGATTTACACCTTGTGCGCAAACACCATGGTTTCCGGCAAATACCAATGCTTGTGCTTTGACAATCTCGGGGCGCGGTGTGGCCTGCCAAGCCGCCATGAACTCTGCCAGTTCCTCAAGGCGGCCGAGCGATCCGGGTGGCTTTGTGAGGCTTGCTTGCCGGTCTCTAGCGGCCGTGACCGCGACTGTGTCAGCGCACGGTAAGCTAGCTGCGAGGGAGGAAATCGCGCTTAAGTCGGTCATAGGAAATGGCGAGGGCATCACTTATTTCACTTTCAGAGGTAGGCCAGCAACGGCCAGATAGACCTCATCGGCCGCACTGGCGACCCATTGGTTTAAAATTCCCGCGGCATCACGAAATTCACGCGCTAGCGCATTGTCCGGCACAATGCCGCCGCCTACTTCGTTCGTAACGATGATGACGGGATCGATCTGACACGGCAACGCCGCGACAAGTGCGCGGCCCGCACCCTGCCAGTCGTGCTCACCCAGCATGAGATTTGTCAGCCAGAGCGTCAGGCAATCGATAAGACGTGGTCCCTGGCCATCGGTCACGGTCAGCGCACCCGTCAAATCTAGAGGCGCGGCATGCGTTGCCCAACCCTTTCCCCGCCGGGCTTGATGAACGGCAATGCGTGCGGCCATTTCAGCGTCACGCGGTTCGGCCGTCGCGATGTATGTCGCGCGGGGCGAAAAGCCCAAGGTTTGCGTTTCGGCAATCCGGCTCTTGCCTGACCGAGCGCCGCCAGTGATGAGGATGGTTCGGCTCATGATACCCCTTGTCCTTTTGGCACCCACAAAGCAGAAACGGCGGCAACGCGAAAGATGAAAGACCATTGCAACCGTGACCTCGACACTCGCGACCGACCTCTTGCTGATCCGACACGCACCCGTTGTGCCGGACGGGCGGCTTGCCGGACGCCGTGATGTGCATGCGGACTGCTCCAACGGCTGGCGGCTGGGCGAATTGCGGGCAAGGATCGGGGCCTTCGATCACCTCATTATCAGTCCTGCATTGCGCTGTTTGCAGACGGCGACGGCGCTTTGGCCAGAGCGCCCTGAACCTGAAACAGATCAGCGGTTGTGGGAGCAGGATTTTGGTAGTTGGGAAGGGGTCGCATTCGAACGCATACCAGATCTTGGGTCTTTAGAACCGGAGGCCCTGGTCGACATGCGTCCGCCAGGTGGGGAAAGTTTCGGCGATCTGTGCGCCAGATGCAGCCCATCTCTTGAAGAGTTGGCTGGTCGTGGCGGTCGCATCGCGGTCGTGGCTCATGCCGGCACGGTGCGCGCTGCGCTGTCGCTAGCCTTGGGCCTGCGCGCTGCCGCGCTCTCTTTTCATGTTGCGCCCTTGTCGCTCACGCAGCTGACCGTTCGAAACGGCCGTGAGTGGTCAATTGGTTCGGTGAACTGGTCCGGTCTCGGACGTCCACGTGAGGTCGGGGGCGATACATGAATGGAGCTGCACTGATGCTGCTGGCGTTGATCATTGATGCGGGGCTTGGCTGGCCGGATGCGTTTTTTGTCCGTATGGGTCACCCGGTGACCTGGATTGGGGCGCTTATCTCCACATTGGATAAGGCTCTCAACCGGGAGGGGGCAACGGACATGGTACGGCGATCAGCAGGGGTGGTCGTCGCCGCTTTTGTCATTGCGCTTACGACTGCCACGACCTGGCTTGTCTCGCTATGTTTGCCCTCCGGTTGGGGCGGGGTGTTGGTCGGAGGTATACTCGCATGGCCATTAATTGCGGCGCGTTCGATGCACGATCATGTCGTTGCCGTCGCGGGGCCGCTGGCGACCGGAGATATTGATAAGGCGCGGCAAGCGGTTGCGATGATCGTCGGACGGGACCCATCGTTGCTCGACATGGCCGGGATCAGCCGAGCGGCCATGGAGAGCCTGGCCGAAAACACCTCCGATGGCATCGTTGCTCCCGTCTTTTGGGGCGTGCTGTTCGGTCTGCCTGGCATTGCCGCCTTCAAGGCGATTAACACACTGGACTCCATGATTGGCCATCGGACGCCGCGGCACAACGCGTTCGGCTGGGCAGCAGCACGGATAGACGACGTCGCAAATTTGGTACCTGCACGATTGACTGGCCTCCTGTTCGCGGCTGTGTCGGCCCAACCGCGCGTTGCGTTCAACACCATGATGAAGTATGCGCGCCATCATCGATCGCCCAATGCAGGATGGCCAGAATCGTCGATGGCAGGGGCATTAGGAGTGCGGCTTTCGGGGCCAAGGATCTATGCCGGACGATTGTCCGAGGAACCTTGGGTCAATGGGACGGCGCCGGACCCTGGGCCCGATGATCTGAAGCGCGCACTGGCGCTCTACCGCCGGGCGATGCTCGTGCTAGGTGCAGTACTCGCTCTCATTTCGCTCATCTGAGCTCGAATTTCAACGGAGGGTACTATTCGCGATCACGGAGGCAACATTGACACGGCGCGTGCACGTTACGGTGGCACCGATTGGATCGACCTTTCGACGGGTATCAATCGCGTGCGCTATCCGGTGCCACCGGTGTCAGGCGAAGCATGGACTTCGCTTCCCACGTGCGCATCTATCGCTCGCCTGGAAGCTGCGGGACGCACCGCGTATCGTAGCTCCGCTCCAATGTTGGCTATTGCTGGAGCCCAGGCCGCAATTCAGATGATTCCGCGCCTGGGCGTTCCGGGACATGCCCGCGTCCTGGCGCCTACCTATAACGAGCATGCTGCGTCTTTACGTGCTGCCGGCTGGGATGTGGCCGAAGTTCGGATACTCAGTGAATTGGCGGGAGCCGATCTCGCTGTGGTAGTCAACCCCAACAATCCGGATGGCCAGAGTCACTCACCCGACGTCCTATTGGCCCTGTCCGCGCAGGTGGGGAAGTTGGTGGTGGATGAAAGCTTTGCTGACACACGGCCCGATTTGTCGCTGGCATCTGTTGCCGGTGACAAGCGCATTCTGGTGTTGCGATCCTTCGGCAAGTTTTTCGGTTTGGCCGGCGTCCGGTTGGGATTTGTGATTGGCGGCCACGCCGATATCTCGGCACTTTCAGAAATGGCAGGGCCTTGGCCTGTTTCCGGCGCTGCCATTGAGATTGGCTGTGCAGCGTTATCTGACAACGACTGGATCGAGGCTACAAAAGCGCGATTGCGCACAGAAGTTGAACGTCTGGACGGGCTAGCTCGCTCGGCGGGCTGGTCCGTTGTTGGCGGAACCGAATTGTTTCGCCTCTATGAGACGACGAATGCGACCGCCTCGCAGGACTACCTCGCACGGCGATGCATCTGGACACGCATATTTCCTTATTCCGATCGGTGGTTGAGACTAGGCTTGCCGGGAGCACCGTGCGAATGGCAGCGCCTTGCCGCGGCGATGAGAGACTAACCGATGCAGTTCACCACGGATGATGCAGAGACATTCGCGCGCATCTTGCGATGGCGCCGCGATGTACGGCATTTCAAAAAGAATGCGGTCGATGAAGATGTTCTCGGTCGGATGCGTCGCGCAATGGATTGTGCGCCATCGGTCGGTAATGCCCGCCCCTGGCGCGTGATCCGCGTCAACGACCCCATCTTACGCAAGAGCGTCCGGGACAATTTTGCAAAGTGCAATGCCGTTGCTGCAGCTCAGTATGACGGCGATCGGCTCGCAGATTATTTAGAATTGAAATTGGCCGGCCTTGATGCGGCACCGGTGCAGCTTGCGATATTTACCGTCGTTGACCCGGCCGAGGGACACGGACTAGGCCGGCAAACTCTTCCCGAAACGCTTCGACAGTCGACGGCGATGGCCGTTCACACCTTGTGGTTGGCAGCGCGGGTCGAAAACATCGGATTGGGAATGGTTTCGATTTTTGATCCGCGCGTCATGGAGCAGCTTTTTCACGTGCCGGTTGGTTGGGAATTTTCGGCGTATTTGTGTCTGGGACATCCCGAATTTTCGGACGACCAGCCGCTGCTGCATCGAGTTGATTGGCAAAAAAATTGTCCTACTGCTTGGGATGAACGATGATCTCCGCGGCGATTTGTACCATTACTCAAGAGTAGCAGAGTTTAACGGGCCAGAGCAAAGAGGCCGTCGACATTGAGATGTGCTTCGAGATGAGCCGCCAAAGCATCAAGCGTGCCTTCAATCTCGTTAGCGTAAACTGCCGTTGATGGCGTTGCGCCGAGGTGCTGCAGGAAAGCGGAGCGAAAGGCATCGCCGGCGAACATGCCGTGCAGATAGGTTCCAATGATCCGGCCATTGGTCGAAACCGCTCCCTCTGGGCAGTCCGCTACGAATGCAAATGGTCGCCCGCAGTCAGGGCCTCTGGTTTTCCCTATGTGAATTTCATACCCTCGAATTGCTGCGCCGGTCGCGATGTGCTTGGCGCTGGTTTGCGTCAAGCGCTTGTCACTGGTCATTTCAGTCTCGACGTCGAGAAGGCCAAGACCTCGTGTCTCGCCGGCCGGTCCTTCAATGCCTGCTGGATCGTTGATTGTGCGGCCTAACATCTGATAACCGCCGCAGATGCCGAGAACATGACCGCCACGCCTGATGTGGGCGGCAAGGTCAATGTCCCAGCCTTGTTCACGCAGGAACGTCAAATCGCTGCGTGTCGATTTTGACCCGGGCAGGACAACGAGTTGCGTATCGCCGGGGATCGGCTCGCCAGGACGGACCATTGTCAGCGAAACGCCGGGTTCTTGCGCCAGTGGGTCGAGATCGTCGAAATTGGCGATGCGCGATAATACCAAAGCCGCGATACGCAGACGATCGTTGTTGGCGCTCCTGCGCGAATTTTTAAGAGGAAGATCGAGTGCGTCTTCGGCGGGAAGTCGAGCGGCGGCCGGGAAGAAGGGCAGTACACCATAACCGTGCCAGTTGGTGCGCGCCTCAATCTCGCTGTATCCTTCTTTGAAGAGCCTGACATCGCCGCGGAATTTGTTGATCACGAAGCCTTCGATCATCGCGGCATCGGCGGGGTCAAGAACGACCTGAGTGCCAACGATCTGAGCGATGACGCCACCCCGGTCGATATCGCCCGCCAACACGACGGGGACATTCGCCGCTCGTGCAAATCCCATATTTGCAATGTCGCCAGCGCGCAGATTGATCTCGGCCGGGCTGCCGGCACCCTCGACGATCACCAGATCGGAGCAAAGCTTCAACCGGTGGAAACTCTCCAGCACGGGTGCCAGCAAAGATGGCCTAAGATGGCCATAGTCTCGGGCCCGCACAGTCGTTAAACGCCGTCCCTGCAAGATTACCTGGGCGCCTGTTTCGCTTTCTGGTTTAAGCAATACTGGGTTCATGTCGGTATGGAGATCGACGCCACAAGCGAGAGCCTGCAGGGCCTGTGCGCGTCCGATCTCGCCGCCATCTACGGTGACTGCGGCGTTATTGGACATGTTTTGCGGTTTGAACGGTGTGACCTGCAGCCCCCGCAATTTCGCGGCACGACAGAGGCCGGCAACGAGGAGTGACTTGCCGACATTTGAGCCTGCGCCTTGGATCATCAGCGCCCGCATCGCTCTAGAACTCGACACCTGGTTGAGCCTTGATGCCGGATCGGAACGGATGCTTGATCAAGGTCATTTCGGTGACCAGATCGGCGATCGCGATGAGTTCTTCTTTGGCATTGCGCCCAGTCAGAACGACATGCGTGAGGGGTGGCTTTTCATCGCGCAGAAAACTTACAACATCCGCAACATCAAGATAATCGTAACGCAGCGCTATGTTGATTTCGTCCAATAAGATCAATCGGATCTCTGGGTTGCGGATTAGCTCTTTGGCCTTCTCCCAACCGGCAAGGGCTGCCGCAATGTCGCGGGCACGGTCTTGCGTCTCCCACGTAAAGCCTTCGCCCATGGCATGGAATTGACAGAGATGGCTGAAATGCCCCTCGATGAGCCGGCGTTCGCCGGTATCCCAGGCGCCTTTGATGAACTGGACCACAGCCGACGGCATCCCGTGCGCGATGCAACGCAGCACCATGCCAAACCCTGACGACGATTTACCTTTGCCCGCACCGGTATGGACGATGATCAGTCCCTTATCACCCTCCTTCTTCGCCATGATCTTGTCACGCGCGGCCTTCTTCTTCGCCATCTTCACGGCGTGTCGCGCGTCATCAGTTTCATGGGTATCGGAGGGCATTTCGGATTCCATTGCTTGACAAGGGGAGTGATTTTTCCCCAAGTGAGGCAGCACTGGTTCCTGTGTACGACAGGCGAAGAGGGAATGCGATAGGGGAATACCCCTGAAGCGCTGCCGCCCCCGCGACCGTGACCGGAGAGGTTGCTTCAAGCCACTGGCCTTACGGCTGGGAAGGTGGAGTGATCGAAGGGCCGACCCGACTAGGGAAAGTCTGAAATCCGCAAGCCGGGAGACCTGCCAGAGCGAATGACTGAACGGGCGGACGGGGTGTTCCGCGGCCGGTTGGCACGCGCTTTCCGATCACTATGGCCGCGCCGCCTTCTGTCCTGCCCATTGTAACGACGCATGGGACACGACGATGGCCGTTACGCTGCATGTTTGCATCACTTGCCGGGCTGGGCAAACCGTCTCGGAAGGTGAGAAGTGTCCTGGAAAGCGGCTGCATGAGGCTCTTGCGACATTGGGCGCGCCTCAGTCGGTCAACATCGTCCCCGTCGAATGTCTCTCCGCCTGCACTCAAGGGAGCACGGTAGCGCTCAGTGGTCCCGGCCGATGGTCCTACGTCTATGGGCGCCTGGCCGAAACGGACGCTGGCGACATTCTCGCTGGTGCTGCTGCCTATGCAAATGCGCCTGATGGCCTCGTCCCGTGGCGCGAGCGTCCCCTCATTTTCCGCAAGCAGAGCCTTGCCCGCATTCCACCCATGGTGCTCGCATGACCGATCTCGCCAAAATTCCCGTCACAGTCATTACCGGCTTTCTGGGTTCGGGAAAGACGACGCTCGTCCGTCACCTGATGCGCAACCCTGCGGGCAAACGGTTGGCTATTCTCGTCAATGAGTTCGGCACGCTCGGTGTCGACGGCGATATTTTGAAATCGTGCGCCGACGAGAATTGTCCGGTTGAGAATATCGTCGAACTGGCAAACGGATGCATTTGCTGCACCGTCGCGGTCGATTTCATCCCCGCGATCGAGGCGCTGATGGCGTTGCCAAGGCGGCCCGATCACATTCTGATCGAGACGTCCGGGCTTGCGCTTCCGAAGCCGCTTCTGAAGGCGTTCGACTGGCCGGCGATCCGATCACGCATCACTGTTGATGGCGTTATTACTGTCGCGGACGCCGAGGCCGTCGCGGCTGGCCGGTTCGCACCCGACGTGTCTGCGGTCGAGGCGCAACGGGCGGCGGATGAGAACCTCGATCACGAGACGCCACTTTCGGAAGTTTTCGAAGATCAAATCTCCTGTGCCGACATCGTGCTGTTGTCGAAGGCCGATCTGGCAGGCGATGAGGGAATCGCGACGGCGCGCAAGGTGATCGAAGCGGAGGCACCGCGCGCATTGCCGATACTGCCGATGACAGACGGCATTATTGACCCCCGCATCATTCTCGGCCTCAACGCCGCCGCGGAAAACGATTTGGCGTCGCGGCCCTCGCATCATGATGGCGACGACGATCATGAACATGAGGATTTCGACACTGTAGTGGTCGACTTGCCGGAGACAGCCGATCCTGCGGCATTGTCAGAGGCGATCCGGCGATTGGCGCGCGAGCAAAACATTTTGCGTGTGAAGGGCTATGTGGCCGTCAAGGACAAACCGATGCGGTTGCTGGTGCAGGCCGTGGGCGAACGGGTACGAAGCCAGTTTGACCGGCCGTGGGGAGCGTTGCCCCGAACGTCCCAACTGGTGGTGATCGCTGAGCGCCATCACATCGATCTGGCGGCTATCCGAGCTACCCTTGGGGCATGATCGACCATGCACGGCAGCTTTCGCGAGTCCTATGCGCTTGACGAAACGGGGCAGCCATTTGAATTGGGGCAAACGCCCGCGGAGTTGATTGTCTTATCGTTTTCGGACAGCGATCTCGGGGCGTTCGCCGCTGGCTGGCACAGCGCAAAAAGCACGCTTCCGACGCTGCGATTGGCCAATCTCGTGGCACTTCGCCATCCGATGTCAGTTGATATGTACCTTGAGCAAACACTCACGGGGGCCAAAGGGATTCTAATCCGATTGATCGGCGGCGAGAGCTACTGGCCCTATGGACTTCAGCAAGTGTCGGAACTTGCTCGCCGGGACGCTATTGCGCTTGCTGTGTTGCCGGCCGATGGGCGTGAAGATCTCGCGCTTGATGCTTTCGCGACAATACCTGTTGGCGTTCTTCGCCGACTCGCAACCCTGTGTGACAGTGGTGGCGTGCTCGCCGCGCGGGCCGCACTTGGGGAATTGGCAATAGCAGCCGGGTTCGACGTGCCGCAGGTCGTTGCTACTTCAACGACGGTTCCTGATTGTGGTTGGTACGACCCCGCACTGGGCGTCGTCGCAGAGCCGCTGCTCATTGACGCGCCGGTCATCGTCATCACGTTTTATCGCTCCTATTTGATGGCGGCCGATACAGATCCCATTGATGCGTTGATCAACGCCTTCAGGGCACGAGGGTTTGGCGCCGTTGGATTATTTGTGCCATCGCTAAAAGCGGATGGTGCTGCGGGATGGATACATGATGCCCTAAACCGTCTTGCTCCTGCTGCAGTCGTCAACGCGACCGCCTTTTCGGCGCGGGACGACAAAGGTGTCTCGCCACTCGATGTTGCGGGATGTCCGGTTTTTCAAGTAGCACTTGCGACAGCACGCAAAAGGGATTGGGCAACGTCGGATCGCGGCTTGTCGGCTGCAGATCTGGCGATGCATGTCGTCCTGCCGGAAGTTGATGGCCGCATCTTTGCTGGCGTCGTCAGTTTCAAATCGCCAGGTCGACGCGATTCAGATTTGCAATTTTCCCGCTTCTCTCATCATGCCGACCCGTCTCGTGTGCAAGCGATCGTCAATCGCGTAACGGCCTGGTGCCGACTGGCCGCAACACCGCCCGGTAACCGGCACATTGCGCTTGTGCTCTCGACATACCCTGGTCGGGCCGATCAAATGGCCCACGCGGTCGGTCTTGATGCATTGGCCTCGACAGAAACGATCCTCGGCGACCTCGCCGCCGACGGTTATGCGGTAAGCGGCGGTTCGCCTTTGGCGAACGTACTTGCGCATGAAACGCTTTGTTGGTCAGTCGAAAGTTATCGTTCCGCTCTGCTGCAATTGCCGAACGCGTTACAAGAGGCGTTGACTGCCGCGTGGGGCGAGCCGGATGCAGATCCAGCGGTTCGCGATGGGGCTTTGCATTTCGCAGCTGTCAGACGTGGAACTGCATTGATCGCACTCCAGCCCGAGCGCGGCGACGTCGCCGTGCGGGATGGGGAGTATCATGATCTCGCGCATATACCGCGGCATAGTTATGTCGCGTTTTACCTGTGGCTACGAGCTCAAGCCGTCCATGCGCTGGTTCATGTGGGTGCGCACGGAACGCTCGAATGGCTGCCAGGCAAATCGGTTGCGTTGTCCGAAGAGTGCTGGCCAGAGGCCCTCACGGCCGGTCTGCCCGTGGTCTATCCATTTATCGTCAATGATCCGGGGGAAGCCGCGCAGGCCAAACGGCGGATCGGCGCCGTTACACTTGGGCATCAACCGCCGTTGCAAGTTGCGAGCTCTGTGCCCCAGGGTTTACGGAATTTGGAACGGCTGCTCGATGAATATTCGACTGCCGACGGCCTTGATCCAGCCCGCCGGATGCGTCTGATCGATTCTATCCGTTCGGAGGCACAATGCGCAGGCGTCGAGCAGGACCTGGGCCTACCAACTAATGCCAGTGCGATCGAGGCGATCATCCGCATCGACCGCTTTGTCTGCGACATAAAGGCAAGCCAATTTGGCGACGGCCTACATATCTACGGACAAGGAGCGGGTGAGCGCGACGGGCTACGGGCAGCACTTGCCGGACATCGCGTCGCAGCGGGGCCTTCGGGGTCGCCATGGCGGGGGCGATCGGATGTGCTGCCGACTGGACGTAATCTCTATTCCGTCGATCCACGCGCGGTGCCGTCGCGTTCAGCTTATGCGCAGGGCGTGAAGCTCGCCGAAGAATTGGTGCGCCGCTACCTGCAAGATCATGGTGATTGGCCGCGTGCGCTCGTGGTCGATCTGTGGGGCTCGGCGACAATGCGGACGGCCGGCGAAGAATTCGCCATGGCACTGCATTTGGCGGGATTGGCGCCGCGTTGGGACGTTGGCTCGGAACGTGTCACGGGCTTCGAGATCTTACCACTTGCCGATTTGGCTCGGCCGCGTGTGGATGTCACGCTTCGTGTGTCGGGGTTATTCCGTGACGTGTTTCCGGGGCTCGCGCAACTGTTCGAGGCGGGCGTTGCCGCGTTGGCCGACAGCGATGACAGGTCGGTCGGCAACCCGTACTCGGCGCGCATAGCCCGCGTTTTTGGTCCGCGTCCTGGGCACTACGGTCTTGGGATGGGCAGCGGATTAGATGACTATAGCACTGAAAGTCGCGAGGTGCTTGGAGAAGCTTGGCTGGCGGGGTCGGAATGGACAATTGACGCGACTGGTGCTGCACATCGGCAACGCGCAGCGCTCGAAGCGCGCGTTCTGGCAGCGGATGGTTTCGTCCATGTACAGGATCTCGCCGAAACCGATGTGCTGTTGGCCTCGGATTATGCCGCGCATGAGGGCGGGTTTGCAGCAGCTATCGCGCGACTGGGCGGTAAAGCGCCCGCGCTTTACCACCTTGATGCAACGCGCCCTCATGCACCGCAGGCTCGCACGTTGCCAGAAGAGATCGCGCGTGTGGTTCGCGCCCGCGCCGCTAATCCCGACTGGGTGGGGGGGATGATGCGCCATGGCTTTCGCGGCGCGGCGGAGATCGTGGCAACACTCGACCACCTCTCGGCTTTCGCGCATTTGACGCGGGCTGTGCCGGGACATTTGTTCGACCTTTATCATGAGGCAACGCTCGGTCGATCCGACGTGGTTGACTTCTTGGCAGATAATAATCCTGCGGCGCTTACTGCGCTGCGTGCGCGCTTCAACGCTCTGCATGAAGCCGGGTTGTGGGTGACACGACGGAATTCCATCGCAATAGCCCTCGGTGGCGGCCATGTCTGAGCCCGTCATTCAGGGTTGGTGCCCTGGCGCTCTTCGTCCAATGTTATCCGGAGACGGATGGGTGGTGCGAGTGCGTCCGCATGGTGGTCGGTTGTCACGCGTGCAAGCTGAGGGCCTTGGCCGTCTTGCACTGACTTATGGCAATGGACAGATCGATTTATCAACGCGCGCCAACATCCAAATCCGCGGCGCAACAGAGCATAGCCACGGCCCATTGATCGATGGTCTTGCTGGCTTGGGCTTGGTCGACAAAAGCGCCGAGGCGGAAGGGCGACGCAACATTGTCGTCACGCCGTTATGGACAGAGCACGATGGCGTTCAAACCTTGGCTGCGGCCTTAGCTGCAGCCCTGGGCGTGGAGGACGCTCCACAGTTGCCGTCCAAGTTTGGCTTCGCCATTGATTGTGGATCTTGTCCGGTGTTGAGCACCGTTTCCGCTGATATCCGTCTAGAGCGAAATGCGGAGGGCATATTGATATGCCGGGCCGACGGTGCGGCCTCCGGCGCGCCCGTTTCAGAAGGGACGGCGACGGCAACGGCGATGGCCCTCGCACAGTGGTTTGTCGAGTCCGGTGGTGCCCACAGTGGTCGCGGCCGCATGTCCCGGCATTTGGCGACTGGTGCGGTGCTGCCGAGCGTCTTCACACAGGTTCCTGCTCAAGCAACACTAGCATTTCCTGCGCGCCCAGGCCGCTTGGAGCCCGGCGTACTCGTCGGCTTCGAGTTTGGCCAGATGCACGCAGAAACTCTCATCGCCCTGGCGTGCCATGGAGCATTGAGAGTTACGCCTTGGCGGATGCTGTTGGTCGAGGGCATGAATGAGCCGCCTAACATCGAAGGTCTCATCACGCGACCTGCCGATCCGATGCTACGTGTGATCGCGTGTACAGGAAAGCCGGCTTGCTTTCAGGCGCTGCAGCCGACGCGGAAATTGGCCAGGCGTCTTGCACGGCAGCTGCCTGAGAGAGCGACGTTGCATGTCTCTGGATGCGCGAAGGGATGTGCGCATGCTGGAGCTGCGGATGTCACATTGACGGCGCAACCCGCCGGATTTGATTTCATCCGCAACGGCCGTGCAGCAGACGCGCCGTCGCGGCGGGGCCTCACCGCATCTTGGCTTGATGATCACCCTGCTATTTTCAGTGAGTTGCTCTGATGCTTTATCACTACGAAACGGACGGAGCCGCGATTTATCGCAAATCATTCGCCACGATCAGGGCGGAAGCGGATCTTTCACGATTTGAGCCAGTGGAAGAAGTGGTAGCGGTTCGCATGATCCATGCTGCAGGAATGGTCGAGCTTGCGTTTCATATTCGCTTCAGCCCTGGGATGGCATCTGCGGCACGAGCGGCCCTTGAAACGGGCGCGCCAATCCTTTGCGACGCCCGCATGGTGAGCGAAGGAATTACTCGGCAACGATTGCCGGCGGACAATGCCGTCATTTGTACGTTGCATGATGCAAGAGTGTCAGAGATGGCGCGCGTCATGAACAATACGCGCTCAGCCGCTGCGGTTGAGCTGTGGCGATCGCATCTGGCAGGGGCAGTGGTTGCGATCGGCAATGCGCCAACGGCACTGTTTCATCTTTTAAATATGCTTGAAGATCCAACATGTCCTCGACCGGCCGCGATTATCGGCTGCCCTGTTGGTTTTGTAGGTGCTGCAGAATCAAAAGACGCGTTGATGGCCGCTCTTCCAGTGCCTGCGCTCATCGTCGCCGGCCGACTGGGCGGCTCGGCCATTGCAGTTGCGGCCGTCAACGCGCTGGCCAGCCGGAAGGAGTGAGCCTCAGGCTAAATCACATGGGAAAAATCATCTGCACCGGCCTCGGCCCTGGCGATCCTGACCTCATCAGCGTTCGATCAGACCGATTGGTTCGCTCGGCGAGGCATGTCGCGTATTTTCGTAAGGCCGGTCGCGCCGGCCAAGCACGTCGTATCGTGCAAGGCATGTTGGCGGACGACGTCACGGAATATCCTATGGAGTATCCCGTGACGACAGAACTGCGGTTCGACAGTCGCGAATACAATCAACTCTTGGCAGCATTCTACGACGATTGGGCCGGACGCCTGACCCGGTTGGCTGCAACTGAAGATGTTGTGGTGTTGTGCGAAGGAGATCCGCTCTTTTATGGTTCTTTCATGCATTTGCACACGCGACTCCAGGGTCACGTCGAAGTCGAAATCGTCCCAGGCATTACCGGCATGACCGGATGTTGGAACGCAACCGGCGTTCCGATGACATGGGGAGACGACGTGCTGGCAGTGCTGATGGGCACGCTCCCGGAAGAGGACCTGCTTCGCCACATCAAGATGGCCGATGCGTTGGTGATTATGAAAACAGGACGCAATCTGCCCAAGGTGCGCCGCGCGCTCAGGTGTGCCGGGCGATTGAATGACGCTTGGCTGGTCGAAAGCGGTACGATGCCAGCACAAAGGATCTTGCGGCTTGCCGATACGGAGGAGTCGGATTGTCCTTATTTTGCGACTGTTCTTGTGCATGGCCGGGGTCGCCGACCGAAGGCGGCAGAATGACCGGATCATTGGTTGTGGTTGGACTTGGCCCAGGGGTTACGTCGCTTGTGACGCCTGAGGTTGCGGCGGCGCTAGCAGGTGCTTCTGATGTGGTGGGTTACGGCCCGTATGTGGCGCGCATAGTGCCGCGCAATGGCTTGGTTTTGCACACGTCGGATAATCGCGAGGAGGTTACCCGCGCTCGGCATGCACTGGCCATGGCGGCGTCAGGACGGCATGTTGTGGTTGTGTCGTCAGGTGATCCTGGTGTCTTCGCGATGGCATCGGCTGTCTTTGAAGCACTCGAAGTTGCGCCGGAATTTCACGCGCTCGATATTCGGGTGCTCCCTGGCATCACCGCGATGCTGGCGGCCGCTGCCCGTGTTGGCGCCCCCCTCGGACATGATTTCTGCGCCATCAATCTTAGCGATAATCTCAAACCTTGGTCACGCGTGGAGCAACGTCTCCGCTTGGCCGCGGAAGCGGATTTCGCCATGGCCCTCTATAATCCGAGATCGAAGAGCCGTCCGCATCAGTTTGCGCTTGCACTGGATATTTTGCGGGATGTCTGCGGGACGCAACGACTGATCATATTTGCGCGCGCGGTGTCGACGCCTGACGAGAGCATTGAAACGGTTGCGCTTGCCGACGCGCGGCCAGAGATGGCCGATATGCGGACAGTTGTATTGGTTGGCAATTCGACAACCCGAAGAGTTGGCCGGTACGTTTACACGCCGAGGCGGTCCGAATGACCGAGCCATCTCATGACGTCAACAATGGATTGAACAGCTCTACGCTCCGGCAAGCGTGGGCGGTCGATCAGGATGACAGGCAGTTGGAGAGTTCGCGCGGCATCAAGCTTGGCGCGCGCGCTGTCGCCGCCAGAATTTTTGGCAACGACATGGGTGATGTGGTGGACCTTCATCAGTGCCAGATCACCGACAGCTGTGAAAGGGCCGCGAGCGAGGATCACTTCGGTGTTCGCCAGTGGCAATTGTGCCTGGGGCGCGTCGACGATCCGCAGCAGATAGAAGTGCTGTGTTCGTGCCGCGAACGGTATGAGTTTCTGTTTGCCGATGGCGAGAAAGACGCGGGCTGGCTCTTCAGGCAGCGCCGCCACCGCAGCGTCGATATCAGCGACGTTCTTCCAATCGTCACCGGGGCCGGGCTCCCATTGAGGGCGTTCGAAGGCGACAAGCGGTATGCGTGTCCGATTGCATGCGATGGCCGCATTGCCACTCATTTGCGTCGCGAATGGGTGGGTGGCGTCGATGACGTGGGTAATGCTTTCGTGCCGCAGGTAGGCGACAAAGCCGTCGACGCCACCAAATCCTCCTACGCGCGTGGGCATAGGTTGCGTGATCGGAGTAGTCGTACGGCCGGCGTAAGAGAACACGCCCGCAATGCCCGCCTCGGCCAACACACGGGCGATCTGACTTGCTTCCGTCGTGCCGCCCAGAAGAAGGACGCGCGTCATGAGTGATCCTTGGCTGTGCATTATCGGTATCGGTGAGGACGGCCTTAGAGGCTTGTCGCAGGCAAGTCGCGACGCGCTTTCGCGCGCGGAACTCGTTTTCGGGGGGCCGCGTCATTTGATTTTAGCCGAAGTCGGTGCGCGCGGACAGCCCTGGCAGGTCCCATTTACAAGTGACCCGGTGCTTGCGGCGCGCGGGCGCAAAGTCGTTGTGCTCGCGTCAGGTGATCCATTTTGGTTTGGCGTCGGCAGTCGTCTGGCCGCCGATCTGACTGCTGCTGAGTGGACGGCGGTTCCCGCGCCGTCGACATTTGCGTTGGCCGCAGCGAAGCTTGGTTGGCGGATGGAAGAGGTTGTGTGTCTTGGACTGCACGCGACACCGTTCGAACTGCTTGTACGGCATCTGGCACCTCGCCAGAAGTTGATCTGTCTTGTCCGGGATGGCGAGGCGGTAGGCACATTGGCCCATTGGTTGACACAACAGGGCTTTGGCAAATCGTCATTGTGGGTGCTGGAAGCGCTCGGTGGCGCCTCCGAACGCATTCGCGAAGCGCAGGCTGAACGCTACGCCTTTTCCGATGTTCTGTCTCCGGTGGCTGTTGCGGTCAAAGCCAAAGGGGGCATGGGGTTGTCACGCGCTGCCGGCTTGCCGGACGCCGCGTTCGTACATGATGGCCAAATCACGAAGCGTCCCGTGCGTGCGCTGACCCTCTCGGCATTGGCGCCGCGACCAGGAGACATGCTGTGGGATATCGGGGCAGGATCGGGATCGGTATCCATTGAGTGGTGTCTTGCTGGGGGCAGCGCAGTTTGTATCGAGGCACGGCATGATCGCGTACAAAATATTCGGGCTAATGCTGCGACATTCGGTGTGACGCGCAATCTGACTGTGATTGAGAGAAAAGCGCCAGCGGGGCTTGAAAGCCTTGCCCAGCCCCAAGCGGTTTTTGTGGGGGGCGGTGCAGATTCCCAATTGATGGAATTTCTTTGGGCACGCGTTTCTGTGGGGACGCGAATCGTCGTGAATGCGGTGACACTCGAGACAGAGAGCTTGCTGCTTGTTGAGCAGAAGCAGCGAGGTGGCGAGCTTCTGCGGGTCGACCTTGCGCATGCCGCGCCACTAGGCCCGATGCGAAGCTGGGTTCCGTCGCGCCCCATAATTCAATGGAGTGTTGTCAGGTGAGAGTGGCTGGGTTTGGATTCCGGGAGGCGGCAACTGTCGGTTCATTGCGCGACGCACTCGCCGCAGCGGGCGGCGCTACTGGCGTTGTCGCTTTGGCAACCGCCCAGGAAAAAGTCGCGGCGGAGTCATTGCAGACCTTGGCGGCGGAGTTGGTGCTGCCCTTACGAGGCGTAACACCGGTCGCACTGGCAGCCACCGAAACCTTGACGCG
Source organism: uncultured Devosia sp. (assembly GCA_964574325.1). Taxonomy (GTDB): domain Bacteria; phylum Pseudomonadota; class Alphaproteobacteria; order Rhizobiales; family Hyphomicrobiaceae; genus CAMDPA01. Next base: position 86,845 of record CAZNMY010000002.1, read on the forward strand.
CTCAGAGAGGGTCGCGTCGCTCTTTGGCGCGGGCAGCCTCGCCGAGGCGGCGGCACTGGCTGTGGCGGGTCCCGGGGCGAGACTGATCGGACCTCGCTCGGTGTCGCGCGACGGAATGGCGACTGCGGCTATTGCAGAGGGAGGCGAGACATGACGGTGCACTTTATTGGTGCCGGACCGGGCGCGCCTGATCTCATCACAATTCGTGGACGAAATTTGATCGCTGCAAGTCCAGTTTGCTTATTCGCTGGATCGCTGGTTCCAGTGGCGCTGCTTGATCACTGCCCCCCCGATGCGCGCATTATCGACACGGCGCCTTTGTCCTTGGATGAGATAATTACAGAAATCGCGACCGCGCATGCCGCTGGGCTTGACGTTGCACGGCTCCATTCAGGCGATCTTTCGGTATGGTCGGCCATGGGCGAGCAGTTGCGCCGCCTCCGCACCATGGGAATTCCATACGACGTGACACCTGGTGTACCGTCGTTTGCCGCTGCAGCAGCGGCACTCGGTGCCGAGCTTACGCTGCCCGGTATTGCACAATCGGTCGTGCTGACCCGATCTGCCGGACGCGCATCGGCGATGCCGCAGGGAGAGCAGCTCGCAGCGTTTGCCGCGACAGGTGCGACGCTTGCCATTCATTTGTCCGTGCATGTGCTTGAAAGGGTTTTGGAGGAGCTCAGGCCTCACTATGGCGCGGACTGCCCGATTGCCATCGTTTGGCGTGCGAGTTGGCCAGACCAACGCGTCGTTATTGCAACGCTCGCGACGCTCGATACAGCTCTGGCCGCCGAAATGGAGCGGACCGCTTTGATCCTCGTCGGTCGGGCGATTGGCGCACAAGAGTTTGATGAAAGCCGTCTCTATGCGGGCGACTATGACCGGCGCTTTCGTCCGGTTGGTATGACACCGCGTTTTCCGGAGGGTACATGAGACCGCCAGGATTGCTCATTGCGGCGCCGGCGTCGGGCACGGGCAAGACAACAGTCATGCTCGGCTTGTTGGCGGCATTTCGCGAGCAGGGCCTGGTAGTTCAACCATTCAAGAGTGGGCCGGATTATATCGATCCGGCATTTCACACCGCGGCTTCCGGGCGCTCGTCGTATAATCTCGATAGCTGGGCGATGACGTCCGATCGGATGGCAGCCATCGTCGAGGCGGCACATGGCGCCGATCTTAGTCTCGCTGAAGGGTCGATGGGACTGTTCGATGGTGTCGCAATGCCCGGTGAATTCGGAACGGGCGCCAGCGCAGATGTCGCTGCTCTGATGGGGTGGCCGGTTGTTTTGGTGCTTGATGTTTCAGGTCAGGCGCAATCGGCTGCCGCCGTCGCCCGCGGGTTTGCCTCGATGCGTCCGGATGTCGTGTTGGCCGGCGTCCTCCTCAACCGTGTTGCCAGCCAGCGCCATGAAACGCTGGTGCGGGCGGGCATGGAGGCTGCGGGCATTCGCGTGTTCGGCGCTCTGCCACGGCGGCTAGGTATCGTTCTGCCAGAACGCCACCTGGGGCTTGTGCAAGCGGAGGAACAGCCAAAGCTGGCCGGGACTCTGGCTGCGATGAGCGCCTTCGTTGCTGAGCACGTTGATTTGCCGGCACTACGTGCGGCGGCTGGGTGCATATCAACAGTTAAAAATCGAGCAGCCCAATCGCTTCGGCCACCAGGGCAGCGGGTGGCGCTGGCTCGCGATGTCGCCTTCTCCTTCATTTATCCGCATGTGCTGGAAGCGTGGCAGTCGGCAGGCGCTACCATCCTGCCATTTTCGCCGTTGGCCGACGAGGGCCCAGATCCGTCTGCCGATGTTTGCTGGCTTCCAGGCGGGTACCCGGAGCTGCATGCAGGCCGTTTGGCAGCGTCAGGTCAGTTTCGCGCAATCCTTCGAAACTTTGCCGAAGACCGGCCGGTGCACGGTGAGTGTGGTGGCTATATGGCCATGGGTGCTGGGTTGGTTGATGCGGATGGCAAACGGCATGAAATGGCGGGGTTGTTTGGGCTCGTGACGTCGTTTGAAAAGCGACGGATGCATCTTGGCTATCGCCTCGCGCAGTTGAAGTCTGCAATACCTAGTCATGCGGCGGGCTCCCGATTGAGAGGTCATGAGTTCCACTACGCAACGATCGTTGAGCAACCCGACGCGCCGCTCGCCCAAGTAATCGACGCCACCAGTACGCTGGTTCCAGAAACAGGATCGCACGTCACGTTCGCCGGCGGGGGCTTTGCCACGGGAACGTTTTTTCACATGATCGCAGAGGCCACATGACCGGCTTTGTCTCGTTTGTCTCGTCTGGACCCGGCGACCCAGAACTACTGACGTTGAAGGCAGTGGCACGACTGCAGACCGCCGACTCCGTATTATATGACGAGCTTTCTTCGGGACCAATCTTGGCCCATGCGCGATCCGGCGCTGATCTTGTCAGTGTAGGAAAACGCGCCGGTCGACCATCTCCGACACAAGCAGATGTCAGCAAACTTCTGGTCAAACACGCCGCAATGGGCAGGCGGGTCGTTAGATTGAAGTCTGGAGATGCCGGAATTTTTGGTCGGTTGGAGGAAGAAATATCTGCGCTGGCTTGTGCTGGCATAAACTATGAGATCATTCCCGGCGTTCCATCCGCCTGTGCAGCAGCAGCGGCGGCAGGCATGCCCCTGACCCGGCGGCTGACGTCGCGACGCGTGCAATTCGTGACAGGCCATGACGTGACCGGCACTTTGCCTGAAGGACTGAACATGGCTGCGCTGGCGGACCCTGCCGCAACTACAGTGGTCTATATGGGCAGGCGAACCTTTACAGCTCTTACAGACAAACTAATGGCGGCGGGATTACCCGGTACGACACCTGCGCTGCTGGCCGAGTCTGTGAGCCGCACCGAACAGCACTTAACACGCTCGACTATCGCCGGTCTCGCGGCGTCCCTCGCGAACGTCACAAGCCATGCCCCTGCGCTGATATTGTACGGCGCGCTTTCCGATGAATTGCGTTGATCGAAGTTCAAACGCCGGGTGTCAGGTTGACGTGGCATCGGTCTGCTGGCAACCATTCTATCGACGGTTTCTCGCGGCCCGAAATGCCAAGAGGATTAAAAGGGAACGCGGTGAGGTGTAGCCATCAGGCGCCAAATCCGTGACTGCCCCCGCAACTGTGAGCGGTTAGCCGCCCTGATTTATACCACTAGCCCTTTTGGGGGCCGGGAAGGTTCAGGGATGCAATGATCCGCAAGTCAGGAGACCTGCCGTCCGGTAGTTACCCTACCGCAAGTCATCGCCGGCAAGCCGGCATTAGATCACCGCCGTCGGGGAAGACGGCATGGAGGGCTTATGCACATCGAACCTGGACTAGTTGACGGGACAAAGATTGTCCTGAGCTACGCGACTTCAGCTGCAGCCGGCGCCGTTGCCCTGAAAACAATCGTGAATTCGATCGGCGACAACGGTTTGGTCTCACTAACGTTGCGCAGCTTGATCGCAGCTGTTGGCGTTTTTGTATTCTTCGAAGTGATGCCGCATTTTCCAATTGGCGTTTCAGAAGTGCATTTCATTCTTGGTTCGACGCTGTTTCTCATCCTTGGTGCGGCTCCATCTGCCATAGGTCTGGCCTTGGGCCTGCTCGTGCAGGGACTGTTTTTTTCACCGACCGATCTACCTCAATTTGGGATGAACATCACGACGCTGCTGCTACCGCTGTTTGCATTGCAGATCCTGGCTAAACGGATCATCGCGCCGGGCACGGCCTATGTGGACCTCAAATACAGTCAGGCTCTCACGCTCTCTACAGCCTATCAGGGCGGGGTTGTTGCGTGGGTAGCTTTCTGGGCCATCTACGGCGCGGGATTCGGCGTTCAAAATCTCGCTGCAGTTGGAACGTTCGGCGCGGCCTACATGTCGGTCGTGTTGATTGAACCGCTGATCGACCTAGTGGTGCTGGCCGCCGCAAAAGCGGCGAACAAAGCTCTGGATGGTTCGCCATTCGTGACCCAGCGGCTGTTTCAAGCAGCTTGAGCCTGGCTAGGAGATGGCGCGGCCCTTTATTGGGCCGCGTTTTCATTTGGTGGCAGATGATAAAGCTACTTCTGGTGGGAATAGGCACTGGCAACCCGGAGCACCTGACGTTGCAGGCAATCCGGGCCTTGAATTCAGTCGATCTCATTTTGATTCCACGCAAAGGCCCAGATAAGGCGGACTTGGCAGAACTTAGACGCGTCATCTGCGCAGATGTCGTAACCAACGCTGCCACAAGAATTGTAGAATTCGATCTGCCACAGCGCGATCCGAACGATCCCGACTACCGCAACGGCGTGGACGCCTGGCACGAAGCCATTGCTTCGGTCTGGTCGAAGACGATCGAAACGCACCTAGCCGATGGCGGTTCAGCGGCACTTCTGGTGTGGGGCGATCCGGCACTTTACGATAGTACGCTACGCATCGCGACACGACTGCATCCGGTCCCGCGCGTGCAGGTCATACCTGGTATTACGTCGATACAGGCGCTCGCGGCATCGCATGCGATCCCACTCAACGACATTGGCGCGCCATTTTTAGTGACCACCGGTCGGCAAATTCGAGACCATGGCTGGCCATCTTGCGCAGATACCGTCGTTGTCATGCTCGACGGAGATTGTGCCTTCCAACTTCTCGATCCAGAGGGTGTATCGATCTGGTGGGGGTGCTATGTCGGAATGCCAGAGGAAATCATTCTTGCGGGTCCTCTAGTCGAGACGGGTTCACGTATTGTAACGACCCGAGCCCAGGCGCGCGAACGTCACGGCTGGATTATGGACATCTATATTCTGAGGCGAGAGCGGCGCAATGCCGACACTGCTTCGCCTTGATGCTCCCCAAGAGGTCGATGCAAAGCATTCAGTGCCGGAAAAGTACGTTGCCACGCGAACGGCCGTCTGTGGCGAATGCGGTGACGTCAGAAGATTGCAATTATCAAGTTGATTTCGATCAGGGGCTCGCAACCGTCAGTGCAGTACCTCCCTCGGCTGCGGTTTCCAGCATGATTGCGGCCATGTTCTCGGAAAAGTCCAAGATATCGGGTATTTTGCGTTCAGTCGGTTGATGGAGAGCTTGAGGCACACGTTCGAAGTGTTGGCCCGAATCGCGCCTTTCAGAGATCAGCCACGGAACCGGCCAGACAGACGGGGTTGCGCGATATTCTCTCATGTTGTTAGTGAATTACGACATTTTCGGATCGGCCTAAATGGCTGTGGAGACAGTCTTTCGGATCGAGCCCGAGCGGCTTGAGAATCATCTGCAAAGATTTGCAGGCGTCATCGCAGAACTTGCACCGACACCGGCGATTCTTGGCCGTGCAGCCCGAGAGAGCTGCCAGCCTACTCAAACTCGTTGCGGATGATGACCTGCTAGTGCAGCAATCTGATCGAGAGGCACGATACACGGTCGCGCGATGGCAAACTGTTGAACAATGATTGAAATTGCGCGGGCTTGCTCGCGTTCCCACAGGTTGTGCGCTATCAGTCGGCTTGACGACGGATAGCTTGAGGATGGCGGCGAGGGGGGATGGCAAACGAGGCCGACACTTGTCGCCGGTTGATCACGCCGAAGTTGGTCTCAGCCGGCTGGGACAGTGATCCCCATCGCTTGGCCGAACAGCATCCCATCACCGATGGTCGGATCATTCCCGTCGGCAACCGGTATAAGCGTAAGGCACCGAAGAAGGCCGACTATCTGCTGAGCTATCGCCGCGACCGGCCAATTGCCGTTGTCGAAGCCAAGGCAGACGACAAGCCCGTCCTGAGCGGCCTCCAGCAGGCGAAGGACTATGCGGATCTGCTGGGCGTCAAATTCGCCTACACGACCAATGGCCTTGAGATCGTTGAGTTTGACTACTTCACTGGCGTGGAGCGACGTCTCAGCGAATTCCCACGGCCTGACGAAATGTGGCAGCGCTATTGCGCCGGTGCTGGCATCGACCAGCCCGAGACCGTCGAGCGGTTGTTGGCGCCGTATAATCTGACGCTCGCCGACCCGCCGCGCTACTATCAGACCATTGCCATCAACCGGGCCATCGAGGAGATCCTCAAGGGACGAACCCGGCTCCTTTTGACCATGGCAACGGGCACTGGCAAGACCACCACGGCATTTCAGATTTGCTGGACGCTTTGGTCCTCACGCTGGAACCGCAAGGGCGAGCATCGCCGTCCTAAGATCCTGTTCCTCGCGGATCGCAACATCTTGGTCAATGACCCGATGACCAAGGATTTCGCGCCGCTCAAAGATGCGATACACAAACTCGGCGACGGCGAAGTGTCGCTGGGGCGCGAGATGTACTTCGGCATCTACCAAGCCCTGGCTGAGGACGACCGCCGCGAGGGCCTGTTCCGACAAATTCCGGCCGACTTCTTCGATCTGATCATCGTAGACGAGTGCCATCGCGGAAGTGCGCGTAGCGGTAGCTCTTGGCGGCGTATCCTGGAATATTTTTCGTCAGCGGTTCAGCTCGGTATGACTGCGACGCCCCGATCGGACGACAATGCCGATACGTACGGCTACTTCGGTGATCCGATTTACACCTACAGTTTGCGGCAGGGCATCGAGGACGGTTTTCTGGCACCCTATCGCGTGCATCGCGTGGTGTCGGAATGGGATGCAACAGGATGGCGCCCAACCAAGGAGTTGCTCGATCGCTTTGGTCGCCCAGTGCCGGATGATGAGTACGCCACCAAGGATTTCGAAAAGGTGGTGGCGCTCAGGGCGCGCACGGAGGCCATAGCACGCCACCTTCATGACTTCATGACCAAGACCGATCCGATGGCGAAGACCATCGTTTTCTGTGTAGATCAGGAACACGCCCTGGAGATGGCGCATGCGCTCGGCAACCTGAATGCCGAGTATCGGCGCCAGTATCCGAATTTTGTGTGCCGCGTCACAGCTGACGAGGGCGCGCGCGGCCTAACACATCTGGGCAAGTTCCAGGACCTCGAAGTCAACAGTGATAGCCCAATCATCCTGACGACATCGCAACTCTTATCGACAGGCGTCAACGCACCGACCGTCAAGAATGTGGTGCTGGCGCGAGTCATCGGCTCGATGAGCGAGTTCAAGCAGATCATCGGACGCGGCACGCGCGTGCGGTCAGAGTACGACAAGCTTTGGTTCAACATCATCGACTACACCGGGACCGCGACAGCGAAATTTGCCGATCCAGATTTCGATGGTGATCCCGTTCGCGAGGACGTATCCGATATCGACGCGCCGGTTGTGACGCCTGAACCGCCGCAACCGCTTGACGGCGAAGAGCCGGGTGACCCGGACGAAGGTGGGGACGATGCGCCTGGAATGCCTCGCAAGCTCTATGTCGACGGCGGCGAAGTGCGGATCATTCACCATCAAGTTCAAGAACTCGATCCAGATGGGCACGTCCTGCGGACAACCCGCTATGAAGAATATGCTGCTGGGCGCGTGCGCGTGCTGTGCCCGACAGTGTTCGACCTCAAAGCGAAATGGGTCGATCCTGTCAGTCGCGCAGAAATCATCGAGCGCTTGAAGGACGAAGGCGTGGAGTTCGATGCGCTCGTGGAGGCAACGAAGCAGCCGGATGCCGACCCCTTCGATCTTCTGTGTCACTTGGCGTTCAATGCGCCGCTTCGCACGCGGCGTGAACGCGCGCGCATCCTCAAATCACGACGTAAAGATTTCTTCGAAAGTCACGGTGAGAAAGCGCGCCAAATTCTGTCTGATCTTCTCGACAAGTACGCCGATCACGGCGACGCACAGTTTGAGATTCCGGAAATTTTCGACGTGGCACCCCTGACAGCGTATGGGACGTTCGACGAGATCGCGCGCGAGTTTGGCGGTCCAGAGAACCTGGGCAAGTCCATCCGCGATCTGCAATCGCTGCTCTACCAGGAGACCGTCTAGCGAATGGCGCGCAAACCGAAGACCAATGGCGCGGCTCCGACCACGGCGCAATCCCTTGGGAGCTTGATGAAATCCGCGCGCAATATCATGCGCAAGGACAAGGGGCTGAACGGCGATCTCGATCGCCTGCCGATGCTGACCTGGATCATGTTCCTGAAATTTCTCGACGATCTGGAGGGACAGCGGGAGAACGCGGCCAAGGCTAAGGGCGAGAAGTTCCGCGGTGCCATCGAAGCTCCGTACCGTTGGCGTGATTGGGCTGCGAAAGCGGACGGCATCACCGGCGATGAGCTTCTGGCTTTCATCAACCAGGACCGCGAAGCTGTTCGTCCCGATGGGAGCAAGGGTGCTGGGCTGTTTGCCTACCTGCGTGGCCTGACCGGATCAAATAGCGACCGACGCCGTGATGTGATCGCGACCGTGTTTAAGGGCGTGCAGAACCGGATGATCAACGGTTATCTGTTGCGCGACCTGCTCAACAAGGTGGACGGCATCCACTTTACCGCAAGCGCCGAATTGCACACCCTAGGTTCGCTTTATGAATCGATGTTGCGTGAAATGCGCGATGCGGCCGGTGATTCCGGCGAGTTCTACACGCCACGTGCAGTCGTCCGTTTCATGGTCAAGGTAACCGATCCGCGTCTCGGCGAGTCCGTGCTCGATCCTGCGACCGGCACCGGCGGATTTCTAGTCGAGGCGTTTGAGCATTTGCGCGCGCAAGTGAAGACCGTTGCTGACCGCAAGAAGCTGCAATCCGGGTCGCTGTTGGGTTGCGAGCCTAAGCCGTTGCCGTTTCTCCTCGGACAGATGAACTTGCTGCTTCACGGCCTCGATGCACCGGAGATAGATCCGGGCAACGCACTGCGTCACAAGCTGTCGGAGATCGGCGAGCGTGAGCGCGTCGATGTCATTTTGACTAATCCGCCATTCGGTGGTGAGGAAGAGAAAGGCATTCAGGGCAACTTCCCTGCTGATCGTCAGGCATCCGAGACGGCGCTTCTGTTCCTCCAGTTGATCATGCGGAGGTTGAAGCGAACTCCGACCTTAAGGGGGCAGCATGCGCGTGCCGCCGTGGTCGTTCCCAATGGCACGTTGTACGGTGATGGCGTGTGCGCACGGATCAAACAGGATCTACTCAAAGAGTTCAACCTGCACACCATTGTGCGACTGCCAACTGGGGTGTTTGCCCCGTACACTCCAATCCCGACGAACATTCTGTTCTTTGACCGAACGGGGCCGACAGAGGCGGTCTGGTACTATGAACATGCTCTACCTGAAGGCCGTCGCGGTTACACCAAGACGCTACCGATGCAGTTTGAAGAATTCGCGGATTGCATCGCTTGGTGGGACAAGCGCACGGAGAATGAACGGGCATGGCGGGTGAGCGCAGCAGAGTTATTGACCAACGGCTGCAATCTCGACCGTAAAAATCCGCGTGCGAAGGTCGATGTGGAGCATCTGCCTCCTGAAGAACTGGTCGCCAGTATTATTGCGAAAGAAGCTCGCATTGCCGAGTTAATGGCTGATATTCAGTCCGCGCTTGGAGCGCGGGCGTGATGGGCGGGGGCTGGAATATCGTCCCACTTGGCGAGGTCATGCGCCCTGCGCTTGACCCACACAAGGTTGACGCCTCGCGCAACTATCCAAACCTCGGTATTTACAGCTTTGGCCGGGGCGTTTTTGAAAAATCGGCGATCGGAGGCACGAACACTAGCGCCTCGGTGCTCTACAGAGTGCGCGCTGGTCAATTCATCTACAGCCGCCTTTTTGCATTTGAGGGTGCATACAGCATTGTGCCTCGGGCGTGTGACGGATGTTTTGTGTCGAACGAGTTTCCGACGTTCGATTGTGATCCGGACCGCCTCGATACTGGTTATTTGTCTTGGCTGTTCAAGCGCCCCACGCTTTGGCGTGACATCGCAGCCCGAAGCACGGGTATGGGCGATCGTCGTCAGCGTATTCATCCCGAGCAACTACTCGCCGAAGCGATACCCCTTCCATCCATCCAAGAGCAGCGCCGGATCGTGGCGCGCATCGACGAATTCGCCCGAAAGATCGCTGAAGCCCGCTCCATGAGAGAAGCGGCCTCCGCTGACATGACGAAGTTGCTAGTGGCGATGGCACACCGAGCCGACTTGTCAGTCGAGGAGAAGCTACGTACGGGTTGGAAGCTCGTACGGTTCACCGACATCGTCGACGAATTCAGCGACCCCCATCCGGTTCAGACAGACCGAAGCTATCCGAATTTCGGCATCTATAGCTACAGTCGCGGGTTGTTTGAGAAACCGCCGATCAGTGGTTTCGACACGTCGGCCACAAGGCTATATCGCGCCCGGACCGGGTTGTTCATCTACAGTCGGCTGTTCGCGTTCGAAGGTTCTTATGGCGTTGTAGACGCCGACTTCGACGGGTTCTTCGTTTCGAACGAATACCCGATGTTTGCGTGCAAGGCGGACAAGGTCTTGGTCGATTTTTTGGCTGCCTACTTCAAGTCACCTTCGGTTTGGCGAAGCGTCGCGGAGGGAAGTTCAGGCCTCGGCGATCGGCGGCAGCGCGTCCAACCTGCGCAGCTTCTGAAGCATGAGCTACTGCTGCCGCCACTGGAATGGCAGCGCAAGATTGCCCGCATCCGGCAATCCGTTGCCACACATTCAAGGATACATGCGGAAAGCCTCCCAGTGATCGATGCACTACTTCCCGCCATTCTCGATCGGGCGTTCAAAGGAGAGCTGTGAATGGAGCCCCGATCTAATTATCACTGCTGGTTCCGCGGTAGAGCCTCTGTCAAAACTCGATGCACCATCCCTCGATACCAAAATGCGCATTGATTGTCTCTTCCAACGCCTTCCGAAAAATGTCCTCGGAGGCCAGCAGCGATAATAGTTCTTCTGCTGCAATTTTCTGGTCTGCGCCAAACAGTGCCATAGCTCCGCGCATGACCGCCCCTCGCGATGCTGCAGATTTGATCTTTCCACCAAAGCGTTTCTTGCCGGCACCTAACTCTGTTCGAATGCCGCTTACAGCAGCGTCAACAGCTTCGGAAAGTGGCCGCTTCGCGTCATAGCATGATGGGCGCTTTAGAGCATGATCGACGACATGAATGTCATTGCCGATGACAAAAGACAGCATGCGCGCGCCGACACGGTGCAGGGACAGTAACTTTTCTCTACACGAGGCGCCATGCATGCGACAGATGTCTTGATTGTGCGTGACGAAATCCAGGTCGATGCATCGAGACAGATCAATATTGCCATCGATCATAAACTCGGATGTGAGATTGCGGTTGCGGTACCAAATGTCATCTTTTGTGCGAAGCGGTCCGCACTCTGACGACGGGTTGTAGGGCGTGAGCATCCCAGTCTGATCTTTTGTTCGTTCACTGAGCAGAATTCTGAAGGCGGGCGGGTTATATTTTTTTATGGCCTCCACCCAATAAAACTGCTTCGAGGCAGATAAATCCGACCAGGAAAATGCAAACTGCACGGAGCCATAAATGGATCCATTCCCCCAAGTATTCGCCGAGAACCAGCTCACCGAGGTTCGAGTTGTGTTGAGGCGGCTCTCGTCGTAGATCAGTCCGGCGCGTATCTGACCATCTTCGAGTATCCTACGCGCGCTGCTGATATGAGCGACATGGTAGACACGATCAATGTCGACTGCCCCATCGGAGCCAGACTTGGCGGTCGGCAATTTGAATGAAAATTCGAGCCACTCAGTCATCGTGTCTTCGTAGTCCTTGTATTGGGGTAGCAACATCGTCGAAAACATCCCGACTACGGTGAGCAGGTCACAGACGCAAAAAACCCGTTGAGCGCCGGTTTAGCTTTGACCTTGGGATGCAGGGGATCAGGGGATATGCCATCGATAAGCACGGCGGCGGACCCGGAGCGGAACCTCAGAACGCCGTTGTGATCGGCGAGACCTCTGAACAGGTCATTGAAGCCTCTGCCGCGATTGGGGTCCTGGTATCGGCTGCAGCCATTTTGTAGAACCAGAGGAAGCGCGTCACGGTCGCTGCCGAGGCTGCTGTAAATCGGATTACCGCGAAGGCTGGCGAGCGCGCCCATACCGTGATCGGCGACAACGAAGGTCAGCTGTCCAGGCCGCGCGTGATAGGCAAGGCGGCCGGTGTCTTGCGCCCCGGAATGCTCAACGAGGTTGTCCAACATTTCAAGCATAGCTGCGGTAAGCTGACTGGCGTTGCGCGCTGCAAATCCAGCGGTCATTGCCGCTGCCTTGGCGCGAATGGAAAGCCGCGTCCGTTCGGTTTCAGGTAGGGCATCCTGCGCAAGATGAAGAATACCTGTCGTCGTACTTACTTCGATCAACCGGTTGCAGATGCGTGTTTGAAGCACCGGCTCGAGCGTATGGCCTTGAGTGATGGCCGTCAGCGGCGCCTGCAACGCTGGGTATTGCCGTGCTAACTGCCCTAGTTCCATGAGCGCGCCGATATCCACGATGTTGGTCTGCGCTTGAACCGCGATCGGGCGGTCTGCCGCGACACAGAATGCCCAGTCATCGATCAAGGAGAATGAGAGATCCCGCGCTGGCATGTTGGTCGGATCTCCGCCGGATTACTGTTTGCGTTGACGCAAGGTGTGGAATGCGGCGGACTCGGCTACGTTATGTGCGATGAGATCGTCGATCGGCGCCTGTTGAGCTGTCGGGTGTGGTTGCCATATGAGCTGACCGTTGCCGAGACGGGTCGCCTTTTGGCGATGGATGGCTTTGATGAAGCTGGTGGTGTCGATCCAGGTCACTGTGCGAAATGCATCGCCGAGTTCGTGCGCGACGCTGCTTTCGCCATAGACGATAAGGTCGAGTGGACGATCGACAGCAGCGGCAAGCTGCGAGAGCCACGTTATATGTTGTGGGCGGCGCGGCGCATGGGATGCGCCAGTCGTAAACTCGTAGGACAAATGCGTGATGGAGGGATGCGCTTTGAGGAGCTCTGCCCAGCGGGCGAAGTCCTTGTCAGTGCGGCCGTTGACGTGAAGCGCGGCAGGCAAACCGGCGCTCGCAAACTCTTCGTAGCAGATGGCGATACGTTTGATCGCAGCCAGATCGCCTGTACGTGGCCAGTCGAGACACAGGGAATAATTTGGGCAAGTGACGATCGCTATGCCGCACGCCTTCATGGCCGCGATGACATCGCGGCGGGCATTTGTGCCGATCGACCACCAGCGTTCGATGATGGGATCGTGGTCGACGCCAGAAGCAATGAGCATGGCCTCAGGCGCAATTTTGAAATGGGAGGTGAGGGCGTTGCGCGATGAAAAGCGCGGCGTTCCATCACGCCGGTCGAGAAGTTGCACGAGCTTGATTGCCGCGACGGGAACATCGAGGGGCCGTGTGCGGCGATAGCCGTGGAAGACGAGAGGGGCGATAGCCGGCAACGGCGGGCAGCCATCGATTGCGTTGATACGGATGTTCTCGAGCCCGAAGCCGCGAAACGATTTCACATGGCGGACGAAAAGCGGATTATTGCGGCAGATCCACTGGCACTCTTGCGGCTTTCCGCAGCACTGCACGGTGCAATTGAAGAGCCCGCCGGATAGATGAAGACCGCCGCAATGATCGCGGTCTTTGCACGTCTCGCATCCGAGCGCTTGATGGTAGCGGTCGGCATCATGATAGAGCGCTTTGGCGGCTCTGCGGGGAATAGCGTGCGGCGTATTATTCATTCAATGATCTCTATGTCTGCGACGCCTGCACCTTCGAACACGTCTTCCACGCGACCAGACACGATGCCGTAGGCTTCGATCATTGCCCGCAATTCCGGTGACGGTGCTTCGATGTCGCCGATGATACGGTTACCGACGACAGCAACGATTTTCGTGCCGGATTGCTCAAGCTGGACATCATCGCTTGCGTGCACCGGGATTTCGGCTGTGATCCGCAACAGCTCGAAGCGCTTAGGTCGAAGCAGATTGCGGGAGAACAGATCGCCACGCGCGAGCGCCTCGAGATCACCGTCGAGGGAGACCTTGATGCTTTTGCCGACTTTCTGGAGAAACTCGACGCCCATGGCGGTTATCCTTCAGACGAGTGCGCGATAGCGCTTGGCGCGGCCTTGGGGGATCTCGACGAGCAGGCCGATGGCCGCGAGATTAGCGAGGCGGTTATTCCAGGCGGTGTGACCAATCTTGATGGTGTCGTCCTGGGCGTTCATGAGTTCTTTGGCGTCGGTTTCACCGCGCTGATGAACGAGGGCGAAGGTTGCGGCGACGTAGCTGTCGAGCGCGCCGATGGGCGTGACGTCGGTTGGCGTACCGTCAGGAGCTAGATCGCAGACCAGCATGGCTTTGCCGGCGTCTTTGAGTGTGAGCTGGAGATCCTCGCGCACATCGAGGCTGGCATTTGCGATTGCGGGCTGGAGCGGCGAGCGCTGTGCCTTGAGGAGCGCTTGCATGGAAATAAAGGCCTCGCGCACGAAACTAGCGCTGACGACTTCGATATCTGTAAAATCCCATAACCAGACGGTTGGCACGTCGGCATTGGCGCCGGCTGCCACGTCGATGAGGCGAGAGAGAAGGGCCTTGCCTCCCTGGGCGCCGCCGAGGACTGTCTGACCGTAGAGTTGGGCTATGTGCGTTTTCATTTCACCACCTTCACCGTTGTCGATGAATTAGGTGAGGAACTTCGATCCGTCAAGGAAGAGAAGGGAAAAGCGCTGTGTTTATCCACAGCGACGTGGCCTAGAAGGGCCAGATATCTTGAATAATCAGGGATTTGGCTGCCTTAGTTGGCAGCTGTTGGCTTCCGACTCGGTGCTCCACGTGCAAAGGTGTGGCGTTAGTTCTTCGTTCGTTCTAGGGTTGAGTCGCAACAAGGAGGTGGACATGGATCGGTTGGATCTGTCGGCCCCCGGCAGTGTCGCACAGGCTGTGTCGCCTCTGCTCGAGCTTGGTGCTTACGAAGCACTTTGGGACGAGAAGGGCGCAACGTTCAAGACGCTATCGGAGAGGTTTGAAAAAGAACGCGGCGCTCTGCCGTCGGATTTCGTTCCGGCGTCGCGCGCCCGTGCTTATGCCGACTATGTCGTTCGCCGCTTCGAGGAGACGGGCGTTACGCACTACGGTGTACGGGTGCATGGTGCGGGCGAGTATCCCGACAAATTGCGCGACGCGGCGCATCCGGTAGAGGTGCTCTATTATCGCGGCTACTGGGATCTGGTGTATTCGCGCTCGGTCGCCATTGTCGGAACACGCAATCCGTCTCCGGAAGGGCGCGCGCGCACGCGCAAGCTTGTGCGCAATCTTGTCGAAGACGGTTTTACGATCGTTTCGGGTCTCGCGGCCGGTGTGGATACGGAAGCACATACGACGGCGCTAACGGAAGGCGGTCGCACGATTGCCGTGATAGGGACGCCGCTGTCATTTGCCTATCCGCGCGCGAATGCGGAACTGCAAGAGAAGATCGGCAGCGACTTCCTGGTGATTAGTCAGGTCCCGGTGCAGCGATGGGACAAACAGGATCATCGTCTCAATCGGTTCTTCTTTCCCGAACGCAACATCACGATGTCTGCGCTCACGGAAGCAACGGTGATCGTGGAAGCGGGCGAGACATCAGGCACACTAATTCAGGCGCGGGCTGCATTGGCGCAGAAGCGCAAGCTATTTATTCTCGACAGCAATTTTTCGAAGCCGGGCCTGACCTGGCCGCATCGGTTCGAGGAAAAGGGTGCGATCCGGGTGCGGAGCTACGAAGATGTCAAACGGCACCTTTCCGCAACGGCTCACTGAGATCGACGATCTCACGCGGCCTGATCACAGTTATCTGCGGCCCGAGGATCGCTGCTTGTATTTTGGCGAGTACACGGCGCGCGCCGGCTACAATGCCGGGCCGACAAACCAGTTCATCTTGAATTTCAAGAAGGGCATGGATCGTCGCGGCAAGCCGGAGTGGCGCTACAAAGAGCGAAGCATCACAGAGGCCGCAGCGGCGTTCACCAAGGCGATCAATCCTGCTTTTCTCGCCCAGGCGACATTGGTGCCCATCCCGCCATCCAAGGCAAAGAACGATCCGCGTTACGATGATCGCATCGTGCGCACGCTGCAGCAGATTCAGTGCAAGACGCGGCTCGACATTCGGGAACTGCTCTTTCAGATAGGCACACGCGAGGCGGCGGCGCACGATGGCGCGCGTCTAAACCCGGATGAGCTTGCAGCGATGTACAGGATCGATGAAGCCGTCGCAGCGCCAGCTCCGGCAGTTATCGGCTTGTTCGATGATCTGATGGTAACAGGCGCGAGCTTCGTCGCCGCCAAGCGCGTACTTGCAGCGCGATATCCAAATATCCCCCTGTACGGCTTTTTTCTCGCGCGCCGCAGCCTGCCAGATCCCGCGCAATTCTTCGACATTATCGAATTTTGACGACATTTGCGCCGTCACGCTAGCGGTCGCTCATTTGACGGAGGGTGCGTACACAGGCCAACCTTCGATTTTGAGGACGGTTGCGGAATTGGTTGGTTGAGGCCAAGCGCTTCAAATCTCCAGCCAATAAAATGGCGATAATTTATTGTGTTCCGCTATCAGCGGTATCCAAGGATTGGCTCGGCGTGAATCCTCAACCCATTCCAACTCGCATTGATACGCGAACGCTCGTGCTCATTTGATGCTGATGGCGCCCAGCAGCGCCGCCATGAAATCCCGCCGCTCGTCCGCCGACCGTGTCATGATCAACGGCACCGCGATGACGGTCTCGCCCTTCAAGTTCGACCGCTGCAAGCCAGCAAGGCTTCTGTTGGGAAGGCAACGTGTGCATGGCGAGGCGCGAACCTTTGATTCTGCGCACTTGTCGGATTAGGCTGATCGAATGAGGAAGACGGGTGATTCATTTCAGCTCAGCGCCAGTGATCTTGTTGGGCATCTTAACTGCCGGCATCTCACGTATCTCGATCGCGCAGTCGCAGAGGGCGCCCTTACCAAGCCCAAGGTCTGGGACCCGCTTCTCAGGATTCTCTCCGAGCGCGGCACTGCGCACGAGCACGCGTTCATTGAACATCTCCAGGCTTCTGGCTTCGAGGTCGTCAGGATCGATGGCATCGAAGTAACCGAGAGTGCGGTCGCCGAGACACTGGCTGCTATGAAAGCCGGCGCGCAAATCATCGTGCAAGGCGCACTCGCGCATGAGGGCTGGATTGGCCGCGCCGATATTTTGCGGCGGATCGGCACGCGCCCGAGTGCGTTCGGCTCCTGGTCTTATGAGGTCGTCGACACCAAGCTTGCCCGCGAAACCAAGGCGGGCGCCGTGCTGCAATTATGCCTCTATTCCGACCTGCTTGCGCGAGTTCAGGACGCTGAGCCTGAGTACATGTATGTAGTCGCCCCCTGGTCTGACTTCGTGCCGCAGCGCTACCGCTACGCCGATTGTGCCGCCTACTTCCGCAAGGTTAAGCGCGGGCTTTCGGTATCGCTCTCCGCGACAGACGGCGGCGAGACCTACCCCGATCCCAAAGAGCACTGCGACATCTGCCGCTGGCGCAATAATTGTGACAAGCGTCGCCGCGATGATGATCACCTGTGCCTGGTGGCGAACATCTCTAAGGTCCAGATCGGCGAACTCAAAAACCGCGACATCTCAACCTTGGCGCAACTGGCCGCGGTTCCTCTTCTGCTAACGTGGAAGCCGGAGCGCGGTTCGGCCGAGAGCTATACGCGTATCCGTGAACAAGCACGCCTTCAGCACGAAGCGCGTCGGTGCGGCGAGCGCAAATTCGAGCTGCTGCCGATCGAACAGGGCTTTGGCCTCACCCGTCTGCCGGAACCGTCTGCCGCCGACATCTTCCTCGACTTCGAAGGTGACCCCTTCGTGGGCGAGCATGGTATCGAGTACCTTTTCGGCTACATCTGCCGGGGCGAAGACGGCGAAACCTACACCGGCGAGTGGGCCTTTAGTCGTGCGGACGAGAAGGCGGCATTTGAGACCTTCGTCGATCTCGTCATGGCGCGTTGGCGGCAGCACCCTGGCCTTCATATCTATCACTATGCCCCCTACGAACCGGCCGCGCTAAAGCGCCTGATGGGCCGATACGCAACGCGCGAAGATGAAATCGACCGGATGTTAAGAGCCGGCCTCTTTGTTGATCTCTTCCAGATTGTCCGCCGCGCTTTACGTGCCAGCGTCGAGAGCTATTCCATCAAGCAGATGGAGCCCTTCTTCGGCTTTGAGCGCGAGATGCCGTTAATCGATGCGAGCAGCGCCCTTGCCACTCTGCAGGCAGGCCTCGAACTCGGCGACATCGAAGGCATACCTGAGGACATCAAAGCTGCGGTCCGCGCCTACAATAAGGATGACTGTCGCTCGGCCGTCGCCCTGCGCGACTGGCTTGAAAAATTGCGGGCGGAGGTGATCGAGAGCGGCAGCGATATCCCAAGGCCTGCTCTCGGCGAAGATGGCGCGCCCAAGGAGAAAGTAACCGCATGGCTCCAGCGGATCGGCCCGCTCATCGTAAAACTAACTGGTGATGTTCCCGTCGATGCCGATGGGCGAACGGCCGAGCAGCACGGTCGTTGGTTGCTCGGCAACATCCTCGACTTTCATCGACGCGAAGAGAAAGCGACCTGGTGGGAATATTTCCGACTTAGAGATCTCTCACCTGAAGATCTTGGGGACGAACGCGCCGGGCTCTCGGGCCTGCGCTTCATTGGGGATGTCCCCCACCCGCCGGGCAGTAAGGCGCGAAATCCCGTCCATCGGTACTCCTTCCCGCCCCAAGATACGGATATCAGAGTTGAAGCCAAACTTTGCGCTCCCGGCGGAGATGCGATCGGTGAGGTCACCGCCATCTCCTTCGAAGACCGCACAATCAACATTAGAAAAGCCGGCAAGGCCGCCGCGCTACATCCGCAAGCCGTCTTCGAACACGATCACGTGGGGACAGAGGAACTCTCGAATTCTCTCGCGCGCCTCGCCGAATATGTGGTCGAGCACGGCCTCATCAGCGATGGGCCTTATCAGGCGCCGCGCGACCTTCTGCTCAAATCGTCGCCGCGTACCAGCGATGAGCAGTTGATGCGCGATGGTGAGACGGCGACAGACGCTGCCATCCGCCTATGCAGCCACCTTGAGGGCGGTATCCTTCCCATCCAGGGCCCGCCCGGAGCTGGTAAGACCTACACCGGCGCGCGCATGATCTGCGAGCTGATCCGCCAGGGAAAAACGGTCGGCATCACAGCGAACAGCCACAAGGTGATCCGCAACCTCTTTGAAGGTGTAATCAAGGAAGCGACCAAACAACGAATTACAATCCGCTGCGCGCATAGGACAAACGACGTTTCCCCCGCGCAGCCCATGCTGACACTCGTCAAGGGCAATCCAGAATTCTTCCAGGCTCTCGGCACCAGCATTCAGGTCGGCGGCGGCACCGCCTGGCTCTGGTCCCGTCCAGAGGCCGCCGAGACCCTCGACGTGCTGTTCGTCGATGAAGCCGCGCAAATGTCGCTGGCTAACGTGCTTGCGGTAGCGCAAGCGGCCAAGACAATCGTCTTGCTGGGTGACCCGCAACAGCTTGATCAACCTATGCAGGGCACTCACCCCGTAGGCACGGACGTGTCAGCACTCACACACATTCTCGACGGCGCACACACCATCCCTTCGGACAAGGGCCTTTTCCTCGGAGAGACATGGCGGCTCCATCCCGACATCACCGCATTCACATCCGAGATGTTTTACGACGGCAAGCTGCGCTCCAAGGACGGCCTCGACGTGCAAGTCATCAAGTCAACCGGGGCGGTAAGTGGAGCGGGCCTCGGCTTCGTGCCGGTCCCGCATACCGGAAATCAGAACTGCTCGCCCGAGGAGGCGGATGTCATCCGTGAACTCGTGACAAGCATTCTGCATTGCAAGCCCACGTGGCTCGACAGGGAAGGCAATGAGGAAACGCTCACGCTCGAAGACATCATTATCATCACGCCCTACAATGCCCAGGTCTTCGAAATCCAGCAGCGCCTCCCCGGTGCCCGTGTTGGCACCGTCGACAAGTTCCAGGGCCAGGAGGCGCCCATAGCCATCTACTCGATGGCTACATCCAGTCATGCAGATGCCCCACGCGGCATGGAGTTCCTCTACAGCCTCAACCGTCTGAATGTAGCCACGTCTCGCGCCAAGTGCGTCTCGATCATCGTGGCCTCGCCTCGGTTGCTGGAAGCCGAGTGCCGCACGCCGCGCCAAATTCAACTGGTGAATGCGTTCTGCCGGTTCCTGGAACTCGCGAAGCTCATCCCTACGCAGCCCTCTGCACATCCAGCGGCGACATCCGATCAACGGCAAGCCAGCTCACCCGGCACGAAGTCGCAGTCACATGGCTGATCTTCCCCACCTCAACGTCCGGCAAATTATTGGCGAGCGTTCCCTCTTCGTGACTCGCTGGTGGGGCTTCCGTCCCGACTCCTGGGGCGCGGTGCTGTTCAGTGAAGAGGCCATCGTCAACAGATGGCTGAACGACTGCCCTCAAGGCGGATTTGTGCTCGGCTTCGCAAGCCACAATCCTCAAGAACAGATTGAGCCTGCTGACCAAGGCCGCGTGCTCGGCGTTTACGAATTCGCACCCGAAAAAATTCGTGCCACTGATCCCGAGGCCATCGATCCCGCCTGGTTGAATGATGCGCGCCTCCAGAATGCTAGCGGACGATTTCGATGGCCCTTCGGCTTCAAAGCCGTGCGGGCCTGGCGCTTTATCAAAAGCAACGTCATGACGCGCGGCTCGCTGCCGGACGCAAGACGCAAAGGATTCATTCTAACCCGCGACATGGCTCCCATCACCGGGACGGATCTCAATCTCATAGACCAGTACTTGTTGGAGGAGACGCCGGTCTACCGCCGTCCCTTTCAGCCCTTACGCCTTACCGATCCTAATGCTGTCCCCGACCGCAATTATCTACTTGTCTGCCGGGACATCAGCATGCTCCGCCGCATCCCGCTCTGGCGCGCGGGTGACATTCTCTACAAACCGGGCATCGCCTCCGATATCGACGCCCGCCTCGGCGGCCACAACAACCATGCCATTGCCAAGCTGTTCGGGTTGAAGCTAGAGGAAGTTTGGCGCTCTGGAACTTGCACAACCGAACTCGCCCGCGCACGCGAACGCGAGATGATCTACGTGTGCGAGCAACGCTGCCGCCTGGCTGCCGAAGGCCAACGCGAGTTCTTCCTCGGCCCGGAAGCCGACCTTCATCACTTCATAGCAGCAGCTGGCGGCGCGACGCGTGTCGCTTGATGCGGCTTGCAGACCAGCGCGATCACGTCTGAACCAAATCAGCACCCTGCGGTCCCAACTTCGACGAGCGGGCGGGTGTCAACGCAAACTGATCGCGCTCAGCAGCGCAGCCATTAAATCCCGCCGCTCATCCGCCGGTCGTGTCATTTTCAACGGCACGGCGACAACGTCCTTGCCCTTCAAGCGCGAGGTTGGCAATCCGGCAAGGCTGCGGTTCAAGAACAGATGACACGCGTACGGCGTGTCGGGCGGGAAGCAGGCGAACCAGACGCTAATGTTGAAGAACGTCTCGAAGTTCAGCAGCGTGCGATGTTCGTAGGCATCGATGATGATCGCGTCCTGGTAAACCTGCTTGGCCTTCACATCGACGGCGATGGTGCCGATGGTCGGAATGCCGACAAGAAAATCAGGCCGCTTGATCTCACCGCGCAGGTGCTGCGGGATGGTCATGGGCGACTGTTCAACATAGATGTGGGGCAGGTGACACCGATCGAGCCAGGCACGGAACCGGTCTTCGGCGGCGGCTCCTATCGCCTTGCGTTCGGTTTGCGTCAATGTCATGCGGGATCGCGGTCGCGCCGTTTGGACGGCTTGCCGCGACCTTGCTGTAATTTTTGCGGGGCCGGGGCCGGACGCTGCGGTCTTGCAGATCGCTTGCGCGGCGCAACCTCGGTCTGTGCTTGCGCCCACTGAAACAGATCGCCCTGCACTTTCGCTGCTGCGGCCTTGCTCCACATCTTGCCCTTGGCTTGTTGCTCGATCCACGCCGTCACAAACGTCACCGGCCCGCCCGCGTTCATCAGTTCGAGGGCCGGGATGAAGTGCGAGCGGTAGCCGGTTTCGGTAATCGGCAACGGTGACTTCTTGGGAGCGATGCTCTCCACTTCGATGTGGTCACTGCCGCTCGACAGGTAGTCGCGGGCATGGGTGATGCGGATGCGCACGCTCTCGTTGCTCACCGGATTGCGCCACTCGATTTCATAGCGGGATTTGTGGGGCGAGTTGCCGCCAATGGGTTGACGTTCGCCGTTGCGTGCTTCTCCCGGTTTGCGCGCGAGTTCGGTCGCAACTTTCTGCCGAGCCTCCGTCACATTCCGCGCCCGGACGGTGATTTCGTCGGCACCATCCTCGCATGTGGCGATGAATACGTCGGGACCGGCGCCCCAGTAAGCACCGGAGCTGTCATAGCCATCGCGATTGACGCGAATGCGCTGGAATTCGTGCTTGGAGGTCATGGCGATCCTCCGGGCTCCGGCTCAGACCTCGATGCGCTTCGACCCTTGAGACGGCGATCACTGTTGGCATCGCGTGCCGGGTCGGTATCCGCATTGGCACTTGATACGGGAGCCGGATTTGCCCTGGCATAGGCGGCGACCCGCTCGGCGATGGTCGCTGCCGGCAGGCGGATGTCATCGACCAGCTTGAAATAGCGGTCACCCAATCGCGCATAGATGTCGGTGAGGTTGCCCCACAGCCGCTCGGAGATGCGGAAGCTTTCGACCCCATGCCTGGTCGTCCAGCCGACGGGAGGCAGGACGTTGAGCGCGTACATGAAGCGCGCTTCGTCGACCTCGATGATGTCCTGCATGTATCGCGCGGTGCCGGCGGCATCGGCGAGCTTCCAGGCGTCGTCGAAGGCGATGCGCTGTGCGGCCGGATGGCGTGCTTGGATCTCGGCGGCACTTTCCTGGAAGTGCAGCGTCAGGCCATCATCGGGATGAATGAGATCGAGGATCGCGGTTTCGCCCGGTACGTACCAGCATTCGGTGAAGGCCTCGTAGGGCAGCTTGCGGCGCTCTGTGGGTTGATCGGTCATGAGCGCAGCCCTTCGTTCGGATCGGAACCGGCGATACGCGCTGCCGTTTCGCCGTCGGGTCGCGACGGCATGCCGTCTTCGGTTGGCTCCTCTGCAAACGGGTCGGGATCTGGCTTTGCCGGCTGCCTGTCGAACAGGTAGTCGACGGCGCGGGTGGCCATCGATGCGGCGGTGAAAATCGCCTTGTTGTCGTCCTTCAGCGCCGCGATCCACGAAGCGCAATACTGCGCATGATCGATGCGTGGCGTGTTGGTCACTTCCAAGTGCGCACAGAGGAACGCCGCCCCCAATTCGGCGACCAGTTCCTCGAACGCGTAGGCCTTGTCGCCAAAGCGCTCGCCAAATGTCCGGTTGAGGCGATGGGCGGCGCCGCTGCCGTGAATTTCCTCGTGCAGCAGGGTCGAATAATAGCTTTCGGTCGGGGTGGACGTCGGAGTGCCGACGAATAATTCGCGTGGTGGCATCTGGATGAAGTCGCCCTCACCATTGAGACCGCGATGACGGTAGAAGGCGCGCTGTCCGCCTTCTCGCACCTCGACACCGACATGCGCGATGAACGCATCGACGGCAGCGAGGCGGGTTGTCAGATCCGGCCGCGGCTGGGCGGCAGGAATGAACCTGGCGCGGACCTCGGCGGGGATGTCGACCTGGTCGATGTTGAAGACGTAGGCCGCCTTGGCAAACAGGCGCTTGCCGCCATTATCTTCATTGTTGCCGTCGGGCGCGGTGTTGGCCTTGACTTCCGTGGCGGCATCCTTGGGCACCCACTCGCCGTACTTGACGATGAGCGAGCCTTTTTCGCCTTTGCGCACGCCGGCATCGAGTTCGAGCCACTGCTTGAACGTTGCCCAGATCTGATGCTCGAATTTCTTGGTATCGGCATCGATCCACAGCGAGAGAACGTTGGAGCCGCGATAGGTCTTCTCGGTGACTGCGTTCATCGGCAGGGTGAAGGCGACGCCTGGACGATGCCAGGGCATCTCGAAGCTGCCGGCACCGGCTTCGATGGCGGCGACGATCTTGGAGGTGATGGCCTCGTGAACGTCTATTCTAGGTTTGAGCTGATCGTACTTGCGCGGATTTGATTTTGGTTTTGCCATTGGGGGCTCCTTTTGCGGCGAGGGGTTTGCCCCAAGGGGCCCCTCGCCACGAAAGGAGACGCGCGGCTTCGAATGCCGAACGTCCCTCTCCCAAAAGCTTGGCTTTACGCGTCGGCGCTTGGCGCCTTGCCACGGCCGGTGCGGGCACGCGTGCCGGCATTGGCTCTTGCCGCTGCAGCATCGGGTGCAGCGGTTTCAGCGCGGGCGGTACGTTCGGCTTCGAGCGTCTCCGCTGATTTCCAGGCGAGCAGATTGCCGCCGAAGCGCAGGCCGCTTTTGCCAGCGAGATCGCGGGCAAGCACGGTGTAGCGGCCTTTGGCATTCCAGAACGAGCCAATGTCGGTGTAGCTGGGTTTGCCGGTTTGTGCGTTGGCCTTGCCGGGGCGATTG
Organism: uncultured Devosia sp.; assembly: GCA_964574325.1. Lineage (GTDB taxonomy): Bacteria > Pseudomonadota > Alphaproteobacteria > Rhizobiales > Hyphomicrobiaceae > CAMDPA01. The sequence continues at coordinate 111,250 of CAZNMY010000002.1, forward strand.
CGCAACGTGACGTAGAGCGGAATGTCCTTGGATTCTGGTGCAAACAATCCGGCGGGGCGTTCGCCGGTCTTCTTGAACTCGGCTTGCAGCATCGCATCCTTGGCGGCGAGATCACGATCGCGCGCGGTCGCATAGCTGCCCCAGATGGTGGACACGGTGCCATCACGCGGATCGGTCACTTCGCGCGGTTCCAACTTGCGAATGTCGTAGACGTCGCCATCGGGGGTAGTGAACCAGCCCGAGAGGGTTCCGTTGTTGATGAAGAAGCCGCTATTGGCTTGGACTTGAGTGCCGGCATCCGGCGCGGCGGCGGTCGTCGTGGTGGTCGTCATGTGTGTCTCCGTTTGAAAATGTCTAAAGCAACGAGCCGAAGCTAGCGCAGTCGTTCCGCCTACAGAAAGAGCCAATGACCATGTTGCCGAACTTCGTCTGTCCCGTTGGTCCAGCGTGGCTGGTCGTTTTGTCGAATGGCCCCAACAGCGCCCTGCCTCGTGCTTGCAAGCCTCCGAGTCTCGGGGCTGTTTTCTCGGAGCCGACCATCGCGGGCCTTCACAAGCTGAGGCCCGCGTGGGCGGCGCAGAGACAGCCCCGGGGCTGTTTTCTTGGTGAGATCGGAGCGGCCTGCCCGGGCGCATTGGCATCAGTTGCGGCAGTGGGCCGGAACACGGGCGAGTAGCGCATCGAAAAAGTCATCGCTCGCAAAGTGCAGTGTGGGCGTCAGCGGCAAGCTGGCGACGAGGTGCAGCAGTACGGCATCGAACAGGCAGTGCGCGTCGCGGTCGCAGCTCTGGAAATACGCCGCCCAAGGCCGCCAGCGAGGATCGCGCAGCACGATCGCCGCTGCACGGATACGGGCAAGCAACGCCTTCGATTGAGCGTTGTCGCCTCCATAGCGCCAGGAGATTGCGATGATCATGGACGGCTCGAGCCGATGCGCGAGCGGCACGCGGGCGAGGGTATCGAATGCCGCCGCAACCAGGGCCGGTGGCACGGGAGCAGTTGCGATCTGGTCATCTTGTGTCATTGGCTTTTCCTCATCAGTGGTGGGCGAGGCAAAGCTGTGCGGCGGCGGGAGCACGTGAAAGCGATCAACGTGATATCGTGCATTTGTGCAGGCAAGCGGCGCTGCTCGCGTGATGGATCGTCACCCGCATGGGCGGAGACCCAGGCCCACATTCATCGCAGCCATCCTGGGGCTCCGGTCGGTCATTGTTTATGACCGACTAGAGCCAGGCCCCGTGCTCTTGCACGGGGACACGCCCGACCCTCGCAATGAGGTCAGAAGATCTTCCAACATCACTGGCTGACGACTCTACGCTGTCGATTGTTCACCGGCCTGCAAACGGTGCATGATACCGAGCAACAGAGGAGACGGCCGCGTGGCAACGAAGGCATCAGCAACAGAACCTACGACCTGGCAAGACCCCAATGCCGTGGAGGTGCACGTTGTATTGAATGACATCGAACCAGCGATCTGGCGGCGATTAATCGTGCCGCTCAATACCACGCTCGCCGAACTGCATCACATCCTGCAGGCCGCAATGGGCTGGACAGACTCTCACCTGCACGAGTTCGACATCGGCGGTCTGCGCTATGGCGATCCGGACATGCTCAACGAGGATCGCTTCGAAGACGATGCGCAGGCTTTCGATGCCGCCCAGGTCCGCCTCAAGGACTTCAGCCGCAAACCCGGCACGGCATTCACCTACATCTATGATTTCGGCGATAACTGGCGCCACACTGTCACCCTGGAAAAACTGGTCGCAATAACACCAACGCCGAAGACACCAACCTGCATCGCTGGTGCCCGCAGTTGCCCGCCCGAGGACGTCGGCAGCACCAGTGGCTATGAAGAGTTCCTGCGCGTCCTATCGAGCACTGATCCCGAAGACCGCGAGGAACAGCAGCACCTCAAGCGCTGGAGCGGCGGCAAGTTCGATGCCGAGCGCTTTGACGCTACCAAGACGGACAAGAAGGTACGGGCGGCATTGAAGAAGCGCATCCGGCTCAAGTGAGATCAACGCTGTCAATCGGCAGGATGGGCTACATTATCCGGGGCGGCAAAAGCGGGCGAGGCTGTTGTTTGGGCTCGCGCGTATCGACGCCAAGGCTTTCGCCTGTTCCAACGCCTTTGCCATCGGGTCGATAGCGTTCTTGCGTTTGTTTCGAGATGGCCGTGCCATCGCTACACCTGATCGTGCCACCATCCACGCGCGCATTTCCAGAAGGGGCGGTTGGCGGCCGCGATATGGTGTCGACTTCGCAGACATCCAATTCCTTGTATTTGTCGGTCATTCGCCCTCACGATTTATATTCACCAAGGTGTAGATACCACAAATAGGTGTAGACTTCGTAAAGCGCCATCAACTGGACTGAGGTGCCCGTCCAAAGCCGAGACTAGCCACGCACAGACCGGGCTTTCGCAGGCACGCATCGCTGCCCGCGTGATGGATCGTCACCCGTATGGGCGGAGACCCAGGCCCCGTGCTCTTGCACGGGGACACGCCCGACCCTCGCAATGAGGTCAGAAGATAATCCAACATCACTGCCTGTCGACTGTACGCCGCCGATTGTTCGCCGGACTACAATTGCTGCTTGGGGATACGGCGACCGCTAGACTTAGTTCTGGCATGCATAGTGTCGCCGCTGCGTGCGCCGGGCACTGCAGCGCTTGTCGCCGTCGATCTCGGCTTGCAAGATCGGGAGGCCCGCTTCGCGCAACGCAATTCGGACGATTTGGTTGATGGTCCAATCGTTGCGCTGAGCAATGGCCTTCATTGAAGAGAACGAGGAGGATGGCAGAATGATTGAGACTGCGTAGGCGTTTGGGTTGATGCGCTGGCGTCCGGAGAGGCGGTTGTTAATTTGATTTCTTTGAACCAGATGACGGGCGGCGACCTTGACACCGATAAGGGACAGGGCGCGCAGGACGATCAGCCGTAGGGTCAAGCCGTTGGTCAGGGCGATTTCACCCAGGACGCGCGCGGCCTCCGCATTGAGGGGCACCACGATGCGGCAGGTCGGGGACCGGCGGGATGGCCTCCGGCGCGGCTTTGTAATGCCGTCAATTAACTTTGAAAAATCGCTCATTAACGAATTATCAACGGTCGTGACACCATATTCAACTATTAGTTGCCGATACATATTGCGAACGCATGAAATTGAGCCGAAAGACCTGTTCCGCCGCGAGCCGGCCTGCCGTCTGTCATGGTGGGCAACGCGGCTTTATGCTGGCACCGCTGCTCTACATGCTGGCGCTCGGGGGCATTGGCGCGGCTGTTATGTTCTCCGGCTACAGCCAAGTGCTGCGGTCCAACGCCGAGATGACGGCGATCAATACCGTTCGCCAACAACTTAATTCCGCCGGACAAACGCTTTCTGCTTCTGCGGTGCTGGATAGCGCAACCAGCACCATCGTGCAGCCACCCAATGTTCAATTGTTCAGCGCAGTGACCGACACTGCGCGCCTTCCCGGAAATTACGCCGCCGTGAATGCGACGGGTACACCACATAGTTACGGTGTGGTTGATGTGAACACAGGTGTTCGCCAACTTGATCCGTGGGGCAAATACTATGTGTATTGCCGCTGGGAAAATCCGGTTTCAAATGCTGCGGCTCCATCCATCATGGTTATCTCGGGTGGTCCTGACGGATTGCTATCGACCAAATGCGGTGACACCGCCGCACAAGGCGATGACCGTTTAAACAAACTCACTGTCGCCGAAGCCATCAACCGCGCCAATGTGTGGCAGGTGAATAGTTCATCGCAGGTGAAATTCGGTATTCAAGCCGATGCCGTTAAAGTCAATGATGACGGCTCAATGGAGGCAAAAAGCCTGACGCTTGCAACGCCGCTTGCCATTACGTCGGGCGGTACAGGTGCAGTCGATGCAGTAGGCGCACGTACCAATTTGAGCGTTCCAAGCAATACCGGTAACGGCGCTAGCGGTTTATGGGATATCGGTATTTCCGGCAACGCGGCGACGGCAACGGCGTTGCTGACGCCGCGCGACGTGTCAATCGCTGGCTCAAGCGGTTTGGTGGCATCGGCAATTGCCTTCGACGGCACTGCCGATGTGGCGCTGGCGCTCGGCGGCACACTTGCGATTACCAATGGCGGCACCGGCGCCGTCACGGCAGGCGGCGCCCGCACCAATCTCGGCTCCACGGCTATCGGTGACGCTCTCTTCACGACTGCCAACGCTGCGGCGGCACGCACGACACTCGGCGCCACTGCGACGGGTACCGCGCTATTCACCGCAGCTGATGCTGCTGCGGCGCGCATCACGCTCGGCCTCGGCAGCATGGCGATACAGAATGCCGACAACGTCGCCATAACGGGCGGCACCATCAGCGGGGCGGATCTGACCGGTTCGACGATGCCAGGCTCCGGCGTTACCGGAAGTGTCGGCAGTGCCGATACGGTGGCAGCGTCGGGGATCACCGGCATCGTGTCATTGGCCCAAGGTGGAACCGGCGTCGCGGCCTCGAGCAACGCCAACCTGCGCAACCTGATCGGTACCGACAACGCCAGCAACCTGTTGTCTGGCACGCTGTCAGAAGCACGTCTGCCGCTCGTCACTCCAAGTCCGGCCGGTACGTATGGCTGGGGCACAATCGACGCCTATGGACGTGTACTCGAAGCGCGCGAGATCGCTGCCAATGCGATCACTCAGGGTAATTCCGGGGTCAGCGTTTCCGACACGGGAAGCGATGGCACGGTAACGATCACGACCGAGGGCCTCGCGCGCCTGACGGTTGGGCCTACTGGCAACGTTGGCATTGGCACCGCAAGCCCGGCCGATAAGCTCGATGTAAATGGCAATGTGCGTGTGCGGGGCGCGGCTGGATCGGACCGATCGCTGCTAATGAGCACACTGGGCTCTAACCGTTGGTCGGTCTCGACCAATGCCGTGGCCGAGAGCGGCAGCGATGCGGGCTCCAATTTCGTCATTACGCGCTATTCGGATGCGGGTACCGCGATCGGCAATGCGCTCGCGATTAGCCGCGCAACGGGAGCGATCTCGACATCCGGCGATATGACAATTGGCGGTGCAGCGACAGCCACGGGCGGCTTCTACGGCTCCTTCAACGGAACATTCACCGGCACCGTGGTCGGCGGCGTTGCGGTCGCGGGCACGAACGGACAAGTGCAGTTCAACAATGCGGGCAGCCTCGGCGCCGACTTAGCTTTCCATTGGGATAATAGCACGAAGCGATTAGGCATTGGCACGAACGGCCCGACTAGCGCACTCGACGTCGTCAGCGGGCTTATAACAGTCCGCGGAGCTTCTTCCGGATTCAATTTTGGCGGGCGCGATGGAGGTGCGGGCTTCCAATGGTATGCAAACCTCGGCAATGCTTCGTTGTGGGACAACACCAATTCTGTCTCCCGCATATTCGTGGCACCGGGCGGAAATGTAGGTATCGGCGCGACGTCTCCGCTCACGACGCTAGATGTTCGAGGAACGATCACGGCCGGCAATGCCTCTTCGACGTCTGGCACAATCCTCATGCAAGGATACTACTCGAGCGGTGCTCTTGCGACTTTCGCCACTGAATATTCCAGCGGCGCTCCCATTATCGGCTATGGCGTTACGCCAAGCACATCCGCGTTAGCAAACTTCCTTTCGTCAACGCCGATCGCCCTGGGCCGTTCCGCGATTACGGCAAACAGCAACATTACTTTCTACACCGGTGCAACGCAAACCGTCGCTACCGGCTCCGCCGCAACGATGTCACCGGTCATGACCATTCTCAATAGCGGCAACGTCGGTATCGGGACGACCGCACCGGCTGCATCATCATTGCTTGACCTGTCTTCCAACACCAAGGGGATGCTGCCGCCGCGCATGACGACGGCACAGAAGACGGCGATTAGCAGCCCGGCAGCGGGGCTCACGGTTTATGATTCAACGCTCAATCAGCTGGCGGTTTACAACGGCACCGCATGGGGTGCAGTAGGCGGTGGCGCCGGTGCGCTTTCGGCGCTCACGGATGTGGCTCTTACATCGACTGCCAACAACGACATCCTCCGCTACGACAGCACGTCATCGAAGTGGAAAAATGTAAACATCGGCACTGCCATGAGCACCACGACGATGGCTTCGGGCTGGCCGGATGCTATTGTTTGCTATGGCGCAACTGGGGAAACAGTTTTGTATCATAGCTACTGGAATACCAGTGGCGGGACTCACACGTATATTACTGGCTTCACAAATTCGACACCAGCTGAAAACTTAAGAGTTGTGTTCAATAGCACAGGTGTTTGGTCGTCTGTAGGGAATGCAGCAAGCTGGGCGGGGTGGTACGAGACGAATTGCAACAGCGCAGCCAGCACCATCACGACATTTTATGCCGCTGGCCGCGCCTTCAACTTCATCGGCTCATCACTCGCAAGTGCAGCAGCGCCATCAGGCGGCGTGCAGTTCAACAATGGCGCCGGCGCGCTTGCGGGTGATACCGCTCTCATATGGGACAACACGAATAAGCGGCTCGGCATCGGCACTAATGCGCCGAGCACTGCACTCGATGTGCGCGGCACCTCAAACGGGATGATAATTTCTGGAACCAGTGCAAATTATATGACCTATGGGTTCGACGGAGCGAATTTTATCGCCACGCCCAGCGGCAGTGGCAACATGATTTTCGGCTACAATTCCGGGGCGGGACGCACAATAGCCTTCTATTCAGCGGGGACTACTACGCCGCAGCTATCGATACTCGCCAGTGGCAACGTCGGCATCGGCACGACTGCGCCGGGGGCCAAGTTGCAAGTATCGGGTGGAACTCTTCTGCTCGACAACTCCCAATACATCACCATGAAGGATTCAGCTGGCGTAGCTGATGAAATTCTCGGCGTTTGGTCCGATGACTTCACCAAAATTCTCAGCGCAAAGAATGGTATTGATTTCCAAAACGACGCCGGCAGTACACTTGTTCGGATTCAGGATGGCGGCAATGTCGGCATCGGCACGACAGCACCATCAACAGCGCTCGATCTAAATGGTGCACAGACGTTCCGCGGCATGGCCGCACCAGCGGTTTCTCCGGCAGGCCAAGGCCGCATGTATTTCGACACAACAGCAAACAAGTTCAAAGTCTCACAGAACGGCGGGGCGTACGCGGATTTAGTAGGTGGTGGCAGCGGCGGAGCAATTTCTTCCCTGTCCGATGTCGTGCTGACCAGCGTGGCCGATAGCGACATCCTCCGCTACGACAGCACGTCATCGAAGTGGAAGAATGTCTCGCTTGGCGCGGCTCTCTCGGGCACGAGTGCCACGACGACTATGGAGGCGAATTTCCCGGATGCCATCGTATGTACGACTGGGTCGATCAAGCAGTACATGAACGCCAACCATTCCGATGGGACCAACCTGTATTATGAGGCGCCATATAGCGCTGTCGGGGGTACGCGATACTGGGTCGGATACAGCTTGTCGACCGGTGCCTACGCGGCAACGCAATCAAACATGGGAGGTTCGGACTGCGTCACTGGAGCGCTATCGGTGTCCGCTCTCTATGCTGCTGGCAAAGCCTTCAACTTCATCGGCTCATCACTCGCAAGTGCAGCAGCGCCATCGGGCGGCGTGCAGTTCAACAATGGCGCCGGCGCGCTTGCGGGCGATACGGCGCTCGTCTGGGACAACGCCAGCAAGGCACTTGGTATCGGCACGGCCACGCCATCGAGCAAGGCCGTGCTTGATCTCTCTAGCACGACCAAAGGCTTCTTGCCGCCGCGCATGACGACGGCGCAACGCGATGCGATTGCAGCTCCCAGTACTGGTCTGATTGTTTACAACACGACGAACGCCGCGCTCGAAATGTTCAATGGGGCGTCTTGGACGAGTGTGGGTAGCGCATTGCCGAACGGAGCGATTGCTGCCTTTGCGAGTGCCAGCTGTCCATCTGGCTGGTCCGAGTATACGCCAGCTCGCGGTCGCTTCCTGCGAGGCATAGACAATGGAGCAGGCCTTGATGCCGGAGGGACGCGCGCGCCAGGACACCAGCAGACTGACGCGACCGCAATTAACGGCCTTTCAGCGACGACGAATGCCAGCCTGAACATTCTTTCGCCGCAACCCAATACTGGTGGCGCGCATGATTTGTCGCGCGGACCGAGCGCGGGATCCGTTACCCTTGCCTCAACAGACACGGAAACACGGCCTTACAACGTGGCGGTGACATTCTGCCAATACAATGGCTCGGGTGGTGGCGGAGGCGCGACCGCTCTTGTTGCGCTATCAGATGTGGCCATCTCCGGCGCGACCAATGGTCAGGTCCTGACGTACGACAGTACTGCAGGGAAGTGGATCAACCAAGCTGGTGGCGGCACCAGCCAGTGGACGACGGCAGGAGCCAATATCCATTACAATTCCGGCAACGTCGGCCTCGGTATATCGACACCCGATAACAAACTAACGCTGGCAAGCGGCGGCATCGGCCTAACCTACGCAACAGCTACCAATTCGGGTGGCATCGGTCTTGGACCCGACGTGAGTTCAGGCAGCTACAATTTTTCCTACACGAATTCGCAAGGAACTTACCTCACTCGACACTACGGAATGACGATACTCCCCAACGCGTCACCGGAAGTCTATCTTGCCGGCTATGGTGGGCTCGGTCTCATTGCTGGCGGCGCAAACCGGCTGCACATCACTACAGCCGGCAACGTCGGCATCGGTACGACAATTCCTCTGGGCAAGCTCGACGTGCGAAACGGAAGCATTTTGGCCGGGGATGTTTCTTCAACGAACGGAAGCGTAATCCTGCAAGGTTACTACTCTGGCACGGATACTACTGCTGTGTTTGGTACGCAGCGATCTAGTGGGGCTCCGGTACTTGGCTATGGCGTGAGGCCGAGTACGTCGCTGGCTGGATCTTTCCTTTCGTCGTTTACCTTTGCTGGCCCACGTGCAGCGCTTGTCGTTGGCGATTCAGCAACAGCAACTGGCGACATCAAGTTCTATACAGGAGCGACTCAGACGGTTGCGCCCGGCTCAGCTGTTACCTTATCGCCGGTTATGACGATCCTAAACAACGGCAACGTCGGTATCGGGACGGTTGCTCCATCGGCCAAACTGCATGTGACAGGTAACAGCAAGATTGAGACTGGCGTACTTGATCTCGATCCCGGTTATTCCATTCGCTGGGGCGGTGCAGCGTCCGGGATTTATAGCGGTTCCGGTGTTACTGATATGGTGTTCTCAGTCGGCTCGAGCGAACGAGTCCGTATCAATGGCTCGAGCGGAAACGTCGGCATCGGGATCGCATCGCCCGGGGCGCTGCTGCACTTGGTCAAGGCTGGGTCTGGCCATAACAGCGAAGGCACGAATGCCCTGCGGATAACGGATACAGCGACGGCTGCCGACACAGCGCTGCAGGCCGGCGTCGATACGACACTCCATGCGGGCTACATTCAGGCAATGCAGCCTGCCACATCATGGACCTCACGCCCGCTTCTACTGCAAGCGAACGGCGGCAATGTCGGCATTGGCACGACAAACCCGGCGACAATTCTGCATCTCAGGAAAGATCAGACGGCTGCGACCCGCCTTCTTATCGACAACGTTGGCACCATCGGCGCCTCGACGACTACATCAGTGGCTCTCGGTGAGTCAGGCACCGCGTATGCCGAGTTCAGACGCTTCAGAGATGGCAGTGGCCTCGCCGAGATCGGCAATAACGGGAACGCTCCGTTCGGCATCTTCGCCAACAATGTCCGTGCAGTGACTGTGCTCGGGAATGGCAACGTCGGCATCGGAACGACAAGTCCAGGCAGCGCCTTACATGTCAACACAAACGGGACTGCCAACGAGACGCGTCTGAGCATTGGCACCGGCTATCAAGACACGACCAATGATAACGGTATGCACTTTTATGCCTATTCGGATAACAACAACTACATCGACAGCAAGGTTGGAACCAACGGCAAAACCTACTACCGGACTGGTCATGGAACCGAAGGGGGGGCAGCGCGCAACTGGATGACAGTTGATGCGGCTACCGGCAACGTGGGCATCGGCTCTACGTCACCAGCAACCAAGCTGGATGTCGCGGGTACGATCCGTTCCTCAACCGGCGGAATCCAGTTCCCCGACGGCACGACGCAGACCACGGCGGCGACGGGCGGCGGTGGCAGCGGCTCCAACTATCAGAGCTTCACGGCCAGCGGCACTTGGACCAAGCCGGGCAGCGGCAACGTCGCGATGATCGAATGCTGGGGCGGTGGCGGAAGTGGTGGACGCAATTACGGCTCAGGCGGCGGCGGCGGGGGTTACAACACCCGGATGATTGCGCTCGCTGTGCTGCCCGCCACAGTCACGGTCACGGTTGGCGCAGGCGGCGCGGCCAAAGCCGTCAACGGCAATGGTAATGTCGGCGGCAACACCACCTTCGGCAGCTATCTCACCGCTTACGGCGGTGGTGGCGGTGCTGGCAACGCCGGGCAAGGCGGCGGAGGCGGAGGCGGTCAACTTTCGGCCGGTGCAACCGCATCCGCGAGCTGTACCAACAGTCCGGGCAAGCCCGCGATCACAACAGGCACCACCAGCTTCACCTGCGGTTACGCCACCTGTTATGGACCAACCTTTATGGGTCAAGGAGGTGGCTGCGCTGTTGATGGCAGCGGCGGCGCCTATTCCACTGCACAATCCGGGATAACACATGGGGGCGGTGGTGGCGCCTATTATACAAGTGACATTGGTGCTTCCTCCGTCTATGGCGGCGGCGGCGGTGGTGCTTATCCTGCTACTGCGGGCGGCACCTCTTCATTCGGCGGTAACGGCGGTGCAGCGGCGAGCGGCAACGCGACCAACGGTGCCCAGCCGGGTGGCGGTGGTGGCGCGTCACTAAGCGGTACCAGCGGCGCTGGCGGCGCTGGCCAATGCAACGTCACTGTCTGGTAGTGGTTCAAGATAATTCAATTGATTTTTTTCTCTGATGCGATTTTCGAAGGAGTCTCCCGGTGAACCACATAATTGCCATCACCATTCTGGCGTTTGTTTTTGTTGCATTGCCTGTTAGCGCGCAGGAATTCCAGCCGCAGATCTTCGCCTATCCTGGCAAGGCATGTCCGGAAGGGTCACGACTGCTGAAAGGACCAGAGACCAAACGCGCCGAGGCATCTGGTGCGGTCTATTGCGTCTTCGAGCGCCGCGCCTTCACGTTCTCAAAGGCGAAGTTTGGCGAAAAGTGCCCGGTCGGCCACGAGCCGTATCACGACGACAAATTCCAACCAGATGCTGACACTCTGTGGTGTGCGCGCATGAAGCCGCCGGGCCCATTGGCGCCGGCCGTCATCCCGCCACCAATGCTGAAAAAATGAAGCGCGGCGCCACCACACTACAGGCGCGAATTCTTATTGCTGTGCTGTTGCTTCATTCCATCCTCGCATCACGTCTACATGCCGAAACGCCAAGATCAACGGCCGTTCCACCCGTGCTTGCCACGCGCATGAACGGCTATGCCCTGCGAGACTTCCCAGACTTCCAAGACAATTGGCACCTCGTCACTACCCGCTTCCGGCAGGACACTGGCGAACTGCGATTCACTTATGCGAACAAACAGGCCTGGGCTGCCTTGCGCGCAGGGAACACCGACTATCCCGATGGTGCCGCTTTTGTAAAAATTGGCATGGGCGCTGCTGAGGATCTAGCCTTCCGTAGTTCGCTCGTGCCGTCCGGCACACGCCGCTATCAGCTGATGGTGCGCAACAAGACAAGACATGGCGATACCGACGGCTGGGGCTATGCGCTGTTCGATCAGAACGGCACTGCGCTTGCCACCCGCGACGGCAGTGAGCGCGAAACAACCGCCGCGTGTCATGCTTGCCATCAACTCGTGCCGGAACGCGGCTTTGTATTCTCGCAGCCGATGCGCACGACAATCGGTGCGCCGCAGATTTTGCATCAAGCGGCAAGCCGCATCGACTTCAAGACAGTAGTATTGAGCGACCTACCGGAAGGGCTGCGCCTCCGTCTGCCGTCGGTGTTCAAGCAGGCACGTTTGCTCAAGGGCGCACTCGCCAGCAAAGCGTTCGAAGGAACGCTCGACGAGATCCGCCCGACACTCGCCATTGAAGCTGCCCGCAGCGGACTGCCCGCCATTCTGCTCGCCGCCAACGGCCACTACTCGGTTCTTGCGCCAACCGCTGGGTCCAATTCATGCGCGACTGCTCAAGGCCAGCCCGGTGTGATGCTCTCCGCATTAGCAAGCAAAGCCCTCGTCGGCATGGAAGCTGAAGGGTTCTCCTTCTGCCAACAACTGCCGGCCCGCACGCATCGAACTCGCGAATAAAAGGCGACAGGAGTGACGTGCCTGCCATCTGGCAGATCACCACCATCAAGCGCGCGGGACATATGCTTCTGTGGATTTGGAGCCGTCCACGCGACGGCTAATCGTCCGCGATGACACATCAGAGCGAGTCGGCTGTGGCGATTTTTCCGTTGAGCATCTGTCCGATTGCTATCAGTATGCAGGCTGTCTCGATGCTCTAAAAATTGTGCCACTTGAATTTCCTATTTCACTTCTGCCTGAACTCGCCTTCCTGCTCGGCGCAGGCCTTGTCGCGGGTTTCGTTGCCGGCCTGTTCGGTGTGGGTGGCGGCACTGTCACGGTTCCGGTGCTCTTCTACTGGTTCCTGCACATGGACGTGCCGACAGACGTCGCTATGCATGTCGCCATAGCAACTTCGCTCGCGACCATCATTGCGACTTCGCTCGCCGCATCACAGGCTTATGCGAAGCGCGGCTCCATTGATCACGCCATGCTCAAACGCTGGGGCCCTTTTATCGCTGCGGGTTCCATCGTTGGCGCGGCGCTCGCGGCCGTCGTCAGTGGAGCGATGTTGCGCGGCGTTTTCGGCGGGTTCCTTCTGAGCCTCGCCGTCTACATGCTGGTGGGTCCTTATGGATATGTGCTGAGCAAGCGTCTTCCATCCATGCCTTGGCAGCGTCTCATGGCAGGTTTCATCGGCACGCTTTCATCGCTCGCGGGCATCGGCGGCGGTGCCGTAAGTGTGCCGGTCATGACGCTCTACAATGTGCCCATGCAGAAAGCCGCCGGCACATCGTCAGCGTTCGGCATCATCATCGCTATTCCGGGCGTGATCGGTTTCATCGTCAGCGGCTGGCAGCATGCTGGTCTGCCGGCGTTATCGCTCGGTTATGTCAATCTGCTGGCGCTGGCCGTGCTGCTGCCTGCAACGGCCATCATGGCTCCGGTCGGAGCCAACATTGCCCATGGCTTGAACAAGGAGTTGCTGCGCCGGATGTTCGGTGTGTTGCTCACGGTTGTCGCCGGCAAGATGTTGTGGAGCCTCGTGCATCCTTAAGGGCCGGATTGCAGCGGAGTTGTTTGCCGGTGACAGGCTAGTTTCTCAGCCCTAATGCGCGAAGCCATGCATCGACCTGGCCGAAGGCATCCTGTTGCCATTGATCGGCTGTCCTGTCTTCGAGGACCTTGGAATCCTCGACAAACAATCGGACACAGGTCGGCCCGAACCCATCGGCTTTATCGAATTTTCCTGCGATATGGGTGTAGCCGACCTGACCGCTCTTGTGGTTCAGGAACGGTCGGCAGGCGTTTGCCAACTCGGCGATGCCGCCAGGATAGTTCCTGACGCAATAATAAATATCGTAGGCGTCCTTGTTCTTCTGGCGCAGGTGAACGGCAAAACCTTTCATCGCGAGGAGCGCTGGAATCGAGGCGACGGCGATTTCAACGGTGTTCTTGCCGCCTTTGGGCATGTCACCGGTGATGGCAATGATCTCGGGAGAGATCAGCGCAAGTTCGGCACCTGATGCCTTCTGCACCGCGAAATTGTCGATGAGCACCGGATCGTTCTTCTCGACATCCGCGTCACGCGGCATGAGGAAGTCGACGATGACGTTGATTGGCGGTCCATCATCCTTGGGCTGGATCTCGCGAACGAGTTGAAAGCGCTGGAGATCCTTTTGCTGGTGGTAGCCATTGGCCATCAGGGATTCGACGAGCTTGGCGTATTCGCCATCGCCGAGGGCGTCGGCGTCAAGGCCAAGGTCGACATCGAGGGTGCCAACATGCGGCATTTCCTTGTTGTCCAGCAGCAGCCACGGGACGGAGCCGCCGATGATGGCGAACTTGCCCTGATAGCTACCGAGGATTTGTCCGATCTCAAGAAGAGCGGATTTGACTGCCGCAGTCGTGCGGTCATCGTAGTCGTTGGCCGACTGCGGATCCTGAGGTTTCATGTCGACCATCTGAGCCTTTCGCGGCGCAGGTGATCGGCGGCCTCCTGGCCGCGTTCACCGGAGACCGACAAATCGAGGTATGTCTGCACGGGACTGGTGCAGAGTACATTGGGGGCAGGCTCGATGGTGTCGCGAAACAGGCCGTCATCCTTGAGCAGGGTGATCGTGACGTTGTTACCTTTGACCGCTGAACTGAAACGCAAGGTCGTTCGCAGCCACTCGAGGCCGAGATGATCGGCATAAAAATAATGCGTGCCAGTGCGAGCGAATGGCGCGAGCCATTGCGCAGCCGAGAACGAAGCGAAGGCGATCCGGCCCGCATTTTCGCGGTGGGACATGGCGCTTCGGATGGCTTCCTCAAACGCCGCGCCGTGCAGGGTCGTATAGAATTCGTGGATAGTGCCAGCGGGGGGTTGATAGTCGTTGCGCCAGGCATCAAGCACCGCGTCGGGCTCGGTGAGTTTCAATCCGTCGGCATCGACACTGGCCCATGCGCGCTCGATCAGTGCCTTACGCACATTGCTGACGTGCCCGAGGCTCACTCCGGAGGTGTTTGCCAGTTCGATCACGCGCCATGACCGGCCTGGTTCTCGCAGCAGGGATCGGAGTATCTGGGCCGAACGCTGCTTGAACAGCGACCTGAGTTCGCGGCGCTCGGCGGGCGGCTTGCTATCAACGTGGCGGTCGATGAAGACGGTGTCGAAGACGATATGTGTGTTGCCCTCGAAATCGAGATAGCCAATGCCGTTCTCCAGACAGAGCGCTTGAGCGTCAGGGGAGAGGTACGGCGCTATGAATACAGGGGTGGTGTTTGCCGGAAAATCTCGAACATAACGCTGCAATTGCATGATGCCGGCGCGAACATGCTGCGGTTGCCCACTGGGCTTGACCTCGCAGACGAGGATGCGTCGATGATCGTCGACCTTGATATGGGCAACGACATCGGGGCCGGGGTCGCGACCGGCCTGCTCGATCCGGTCAGTTTTGAGCTTGATCGCGGACAACTCGTCAAGCAGCTCGCGCAGCGCGGCGGCTGCACGGTCTTCCAGCTCTTTCATCGATTCTGAATATTTCATCATGCGCTGAAAGTGCCATTTTCAGTGAAACACGTCAACCAAGATTTCACTAGAATCTTATATTTCATCGATCGTTGAAAATCTTCGTTTGACTGAAAGAGGCTAAGAGGGACGGGTATTTTCGGGACTGACCCGCCTTGTTGATCTTTGTGTTCGCTATATGTTCTCTCTTTGTGCGTGGAGATCGATGGGACAGTACTGCCGCGGCATGAAGCTCAGAGCGTGAATTCGAGGACTAGAACGCCGCCGTTGCAACCAGCATATGCGGCTTCATCGATGCGCGCATCATGAGCGGTCGATTGCGCGAAAGCAGGTAGAGCAAGCCATCAAGATCGGCGCAGGTGATGTCGGTGCCGTGCTGGTGCTCATAGGCCGCCTTGATGTGGCCGACCGCTTCGACAGTCTGCGCGCGAATGGCGCGCACTTCGGGATCAGCAATGCGGAACACATGACCGCCACTAATCTTGGCGTTCAGATCATCGCTGAAGCGCAGGATCCCGAGACCTTCAAGAATTTGTGGAATGCGGTAGTCGGCGGGAGGAAGTGTCAGAGACTTGGCCTTGGCACCGAGTTGGTTGAGCGCAATCTCCATCGTCATCAGCAGCAGCGATGCCTTTTTGAAGAACACCGGATCCTCACCAAAGCTGAGCGGAAACCGGCAAGCCAGTCCGACCATGTGTAGGACATTGAAGCAGTAGCTGCCGTCCCGGCAGCGTGCCGTTTTGAGGTGCCGGTCGAAGAATCGGCGAGCCTCAGGCGTTCCCACTTCCTTGAGCATCGCAAGGCGCTGACTGGCGAAGGGCGTATCAATCAGGAAATGGGCAAGCTCCCGATCGTGATCGTCGCGGATGTCGATGCCCGGCAGTTTCTTCGCCTCACGGATCGCGGACATCGTGGCGAGGATGGCTTTGACACCCGAGCCGTCGCGCTTCCATGTTTCGAGCGTGCCATCTGGGCGGTAGCCGATGAAGCCGCCGAATTGCGAGATGGTGAGGGCGAGTTCAAAGAAGATCCTGCCGAGGTCAGGAGCCACTGGATCAACAGCACTGATGTAACTGCGCCAAGCCACATTCGGAGGTCCTGGCGCGAGCCATGGCAGTAGCGCCGGAATACTGCCGAGGTCGATGGTGACGTGCTTGCAACTTGCAGCGATGTCATCGCTGGTCATTCGCCAACCGGCAATGATGGGCCGTGTTGGAAGCTGAACCTGGGGTGCGGGACGAAGGGCCAGCACAGTCGCGTCAACCTACGGCACGCACGCGCGGCTGTTGAGCCTCCGGTGCGGCTTCGATCGAGGGCGCGATACTCACGCAATCCCAAAGCAGCGTGAACAGCATGCGCATGTGCTGCGCCAGGGCGCGCGCCTCGATGATGATCGTACGGCGCTTGAGCGATCCGGAGTGAATGGCAACGCGGTCGCCGTAGATGTAGATCGGGGCATTGCGCGTGAAGTACTGGCGTGGCAGCCAGCGGTAACACTCGGGCGCGTTGAGAAATCGCATATCACCTTCACAGATCAGGATGCGTTCCTTGACGCCGGCCTTGGTGAGCCTGTCGATGTGGGCTGCGAGCAAAAGCATACCGTCGGTCTCGACCGAGAAGGTCTCATCGAGGCCGATGATGCAGACTTCGCGGTCCGGACTTGCCTGGACGTGGGCATAGATGCTGTCGAGCAGCGCCGTCGTGGCGCGTTTGCCGTCGTGGACGGCGACGATATCGTTCTTCAAGCGGACGCCGGTTCCGGGCATGAACTCGATTCCGTTGAGATCGAAGGCGTCGTGGATCTGCTCCATCGTCTCTTTGCGCGCGGAGGAGCTTTCGCTTTCGACATTCTTGATGGAACTCGTCGCGATCTGCGCAGCTCGTGCCAGGTCAGCCTGGCTCCAATTGAGCAGGGCACGCGCGGCACGGATCTGTCGGTAATCAATCATCTCGCGAGCATGACAGACCGGCCTCCCCCCTGGTCAACGGCGACATTACTTTCATGGCTCATGAAAGTCGTCTCTCAGCCAAATTCACTCCTTCGCCGACGGCGTTGGCCGGGGATGGGCGAATACCTTCGGTTTGGCCAACTGCTGGCGAGAAGCGACGGCACGCAGACTGAGCTGCAACCGCAGGGATCCTGTATAGGCCATGGTCAGGTCAATAAGGGTGTTGGGAAGACCTGCCTCAGGACCGGCCTCGAAAGCCGCCCACAGCGCTTCGCGCAGCGCCTTTAGGCGTTCGCCTTCGGCGGTAAAATCGCTGGATGGGCAATCTTTTCCCGGGTTGGTGTCAGCCGCCTGGAGGGGAGCAGTCCCATTGCTGTCAGCTTGGCGCAGCGAAGCGTAAGGCGCCGGATCATACGGCTTGCGGGTGGCGGACGGTGTGCCGGTCATATCAGATTAAAAATCAGGTTCTGCAAAAGTCGTATTCTGATGTTGTGCCAGCGGAAATGCAATCAGCGAACCCAGCCCAATGGTCGCGCCTTGCGAGCCGAAAAGGACATATTGGATCGAAGGCCGGGAGAACGACCCGCTCAAGCGCGCATTTTCATGCTGCCGGGTAAGGCAAGTGGCAGTTCGCGGGCGAAGCACTCCGCTCGTGCATCTGCGCGGCTGAATGGCGTCAGCGGCCCGGCAGGGAGATGTTACATACGGTGTAAGCAGGCTCGGGTAGCGTGACGCCATGGCGGGCAAGGAACGCGAACCAGCCGGCGAGAGCCCACGGAATGTCACCGAGCATCTTCCATGAGGTGCCGTCCTTTTGTGATACGAAGACCTCGACGCCGCTGTACTTGCCAACGCCATAGCCATCGAGCCCGTAACCCAGGCCGGTCGCGAGAATGTCATCGGCCGAGACAATGGGATGCTTTGCGCGAAGTGGTCCATCGTGCTTGTAGGCATTCGCGACGGCGCAAATCCGATCGATGCAGCGATCACGCAGAACACCGTTGATCGCGCAAAGCGGAGCTACCTGAGTGCGGACGTTGTCGGGCGTCGTAGTGAGGGCGGTTGCCGCGCGGTCTGCAAGGCCATCGATGGCAATTGCGACCTCGGCTGCACGTCGCTTTGCGAGGTGCGCCTCGGCAGTGAAGGCCGTTGGATTCCGTTGGTAGGCTTCGGACAGCGCCTGCTCGGCCGCGAAATAGTCATGTGCCGCCGGGAGCACATTCTCCAACAGATGCGTGACGGTTCTGGAAAGCATGGTGGCGGTTCGTCAGGTTGTAACCGGGCTTAGGCTTGCGGGCGTCACGCCAGCTCAAGCCGCAGTGTCTTTCCGAGCGCCTTGGCAGCGCGCTTCAAGGTGGCGAGCGTGACGCTGTCGTTGCTGGGATCGAGCAGGCGGTCAAGCTGAGCGCGCGTGGTTTCCATTTCCGCGGCCATGGCGCTTTTGGTGAGGCCCTTCTTCTTCATAGCGTCGGCGATCTGCGCCGCGATCACCTTCTTGGTAGCGGCAAAGGATGCCTCTTCGAGCAGATCATCCTCGGCGAGGAAACGCTCGAAACTGGAGCCGTGGTGCTTCTTGCGGGTCATGGTGTCATCTCCTTCAATCGCTTCAACGCGGTGTCGATCTCGCCGGGGGGCGTCTTCTGCGTCTTCTTGATGAACCCGTGCAGGAGCACGATGGTCTCGTCGTCGAAGGCGAATATCACGCGCGCGATGCGCCGGCTTGGCAACGTCGAGCGCACTTCCCACAGCCCCTGGCCAAGCGATCGGCACAGCGGCAAACCCAACGGCCAGCCCTTCTGCACGGCAAGGATGTCACCGCCGATTTCGCGTCGGTCGTCGCGGTCGAGTTCCTTGAGCCACTCGCGCACCGGCTCGCGTCCGGTCGCGGTAGCAAAGAAGACAACCGGTATGCGCTTGGGCTTCTGGGGCATGCTCTTACGCAATGTATCAAAATTGATACGTCAATGCAAGTGTGAAGACCAGGCAGGACCGCCCGGCTCTGGGCCGACTGGGATGCGATACCAGAGCTGGATGCCGACAATGAGGATGCGAGCAGATGTCGGGACGACACGCGACAAGTCGTTAGAGACGCGTGGTAATCTTGAATGGCGGTCGCGCGCGCGGGCGCGATATCTCGGCTCGCGTGTGAATTCTTGGTCGGAGCGCAATGGCAAGGACGGCGCGTTGTCGTCTTGACGCACGGCGCAATCCTTGCCGTGCGGCCTTCTGCGTTGGCACCATCGCTTGCACGGCGGCACGCTTGAGCGCGCGTCTTTCGGCGGCATGGGCGAGGGCAAGCTGTGCGAGTTCTTGGGCTTCCTCGGCTGAGAGCCTGTGCAAGGCGGCAGCACGGGCACCGGCATCGAGATCAGTCAACGCGGCTCGTTGACCTGCGAAGCGCGCGACAACGGCGGCTGTGGCGGATGCATGGCGCGCATTCAACGCTGCATCGATCGTCTGCAACGCAGCGTGTCGTGCTGCTCGTTGGGCGGCGATGAGGAGATCCATTTCGGCGCGATGAAGACCACGCATCGAAGCGCCCGCGGACACGCGCCGGTGCTGACGGTATGCTCGATCCTGATCGGCCTTGCGGTTTTCTTGGGTTCCCTGGCTCGGCCTTTCCAGGTGACCCGTCACTGGTCCCGTTCCCAGCCTTTGCCGCGATCACGGTCCTCCCAATAGGCGCGACCGTCGCCCTCACGCCGCTCCTGCTCGATGAGGCGCATCGCGCCTTCGATCTGACGGGCGTAGGGATTGGATTTGTCTTCGGGCGCCGGCTTGTCAGCCTCACGCTTGGCGTCGGCTTTCGCCTGCGCGTCACGAACCTCGGGCGGGGTCGGTGCGAAGAGTTCGCCGAGTTGATCGGCAAGATAGTCGGCAACCTTGCCGATGCTACCGGCGGCAAGATCAGTCAGTTGGTGCGTGACGGCCGGCGCAGCGTCGGTTGGGATTTCTGGTGGATGTACGGCACCTCCCTTCTCGATCGGCACTACCGTATCAATGGCGGCGATCATGTCCTGCATCAACGCCGTCTGGCCCTGTTCGATCGGCGTCTGCGGCACGACCGGGGCCTGGTTTTGTTCGTTTGTCGGGGCAAGGGTTGTAACGGGAGGCGGTGCTGCCACCTCGTTTTGATTTGAAACGACCTCCATGCTTTGCGGATGCGGTTCCGATGACGCTAGCCCCAAGGCTTCGAGGCTGGTTCCGGCGGTCCAGGCGGCGCGCTCATTGCGCTGGCGCTGCAGCAACTCCTGGTACTGCACCTCGCGTACGGCATGCAGCGCATCGCAGACGTCGCGCTGGCGTTCGGCAATGGTTGCCTTCTGCCGTGCTTCGATGTCGACCTTGCGCTCGGCGAACTGTGCGGCGGCGTCCTTGGTCTGATCCTCGTGGCCCTCGAACCGTTCGCGCGCTTCCGGCCATTGGCCCGCGTAGGCGAGATAAATAGCATCCGCAATGGACTTATCCTTCGCCGCATCCGCGCCGAAGCCGGCCGCCTTGGCGTCCTTGTAGAATTCCCGCCATTCGGCCTTGAACTCCTGGCGCACGTCGTCATAGGCGGCGTGACGGGCGGCCTTGAACAGCTTGGAGCCGTCCTTGAAATGCGCTTCGCGCTCGGCGCGCTGGTGGGCCTTGAGTGTGGCGCGCTCCTGTTCATCGAGCGCGGCCCGTTTCTCTTCAGCGGCGTTGAACTCCTGCTCGAGCGGGCGCGCGAGCATGATGACATTGTGCGGCAGATGATCGTTGGCTGGAGTCCGCGTCGGTTGCGGAGTTGGTGCGTCCTGGTTCTCGGGCGAATGGCCCTTGCTGTCATTGAGATCGGGCGCGCGGTGCTCACGCTTGGCAGCGCGCAATTCGCGTTCCTCGCAGCGGACGTTGTCGTGCTCTTTTTCATACGCCAGCGCCCAGACCTGCGAGCGTTTGCGTTCGCGATAGTCATCGAGTGTGCGACCGGTCTCGTGATCGACGCGATTCAAAATGATGTGGATGTGGCGGTGTTCGGTGTCGTTATGCCCGACATAGACCGCCTGGTGATTGTCCCAGCCCATGTGTTTGAGAAACGTATCGGCGCTGTCGATCATGTGCTGCGGATCAGGGCGATCATCCTTGTGCCAGGAGAGCGAGATGGTCTTGACCGGATCTTCGCAGACGCGGCCGCCGCGTTTCACGCCGGCCTGCATCTTCAAGTAGGCTTGATCTTCCGCGGTGCGCCACATCTCTTCGAGCGCGCGTTCGGGATCGCTGTTCAGCGTGTTGCGCGTATCGGTAAACCAGACACGATCATCAGATTGGTCGCGCATCGCGATGCGCTCGCCGGAATCCACGGCTTGGGCTCGGTCCTCGTTCAGCTTGTCGTGCAGATAGTATTTGCCAGCACCAAGGAACGAGCCGCCGGAGGCAGCAATGCGGACGATCATCGCGTCACCTTGCGCCACAGCTCCTGTAGCTGCGTGATGAGATCGGCCAGTGCCGGCGGTGGCGGGATCTGGTGGCGATTGCAGTGATGCGCGATCTGGTTGAGATTGACGCCTTGCTTTCGGATCTCATGCAACAACACGCGCGTCGATGCGCCGAACACTTCGATCGGGGGCGCAAGTTTTTTCTTGGCGCGCGCGATGCCGCGCATGACGCGCGAGCGCGCATACTCACCGACGCTCATGCCGGAGCGCTCGGCCTTGTCGAGTAACTGAAAATGCTCCTCCGCAGTCACCCGAAAACTGATCCAGTGATCCTTGACGCGTTCGGTTCTCGGTCGACCTTGCGGTGACTTCGGCGACGGCTTCGTCCTTTTGCCGTCTTCTGCGGTGATGGTCTTTGTCATTGCACTCCTCCAGCAGAGCGCAGCGTCCGGGGGCTTGGGGCACGAGGAGCTTCAGCTCCGTCGCCCCAACAAGATGAGGCGATGTCATCGCCGAGTTTTCGTGCAACGAAAACCCATCTTGCTACCCCTACCCTTGCTGCTGGAATTATAAATGCAATCGATGAAACTAAATCAGAAGAAATCAAGCTGACATCACGCAATTCAATCAACGGAGCCGGTGCTGGTCATCTTAATTAACATGAAGATTCGCGAGCGTGCGGCCGAACTGAATACCGGTGCAAAAATGGCGGCTCTGCTGCGCGGCAATACCAAGGGGTCGGCGAAGTACACTAACGGCAAGCGGCATCGATGACCGTCGATGAGAGTTGCGCGATTATCCAACGTCGCGGCAATTCTAGCTTAAACAAAATTGATACCTGGCAGATGTCAGGGACGTATCGGCAGCATATCCGAACAAGCGGCTGCGCGAGGCCAAGCAGAATTCACGCAGCTATAAAGCTGACGTCACGCGGCTGTCAGGCAAGCATCAAACTGATATGCCGCTAATTTGTCTTTGCATTTCAGGGAGCCGACGCGTCACGCGTGCGATACACACTTGATGTCACGCATCCGCCGCAACACGAGAGCAGGATGTCGAGCAGAAAGGGGTTGAATGTCAGAAGTAATCTGCCCCACGCCCGTCGCGCTCATGCGCTTGCATCTGCCATCAAGCTGATAGCGGGCGGATGGGTCATTTTCCGCAGCAGTGCTGCGGTCACAAAGGTGCGCCGCCTTCGGCAACGCGATTGACCGACGACGGGAGCACATAGCGAAGGAGCAGGTGCGCCTTGCCGCTGGCGAGGCTTCGGCACTGGCCGATGAGATGGTCGTTCTCGCCGTCATCGAGAACATAGCAGAGCAAGCGGCGACCATCGCGGTCGATGCGGGCGTAGCTTTTGTCTGCGGTGTTGAGATACCAGCAATCGCCTTTGCGATGCCATGTAGCGGGGCTGATGGTGGCGGGTGCGTTGCAAGATGCCATAGTTGCCCCTCTACGCTTCGGTATCAGTCGGACGGCGCGTGTCACGACGCATGACGTACTCTGCGCCAGTGTTCGGCGTTTCATTGAACCTGAATTTGACGTTGAAGCCACTGCCGTCTTTGTGTGGCCAGCAGACGGCGACAGCCGTCCAGATGTCCTTGTCCAATTTGGTGCGGCCTTTGACGACGCGGTAGAGCTTGTGGGTTGGTGTGTTGCTGGTGGCGGTCATACTTGGTTTCTCCATGATGTTATTTGTGCGAGCTAGCGAAGCGCGCCTCGCATAAATGACATGGTGGAACGTTGACGCCTCGCCAGCGACGGCAGTCAATGCCCCTTGGCCAACGGCGTGCTGCGCTGCACTTCTTCAGTGCGCGCTGCACGGGCTTGACGGCCGGTGCGCGAGGCGTATCCGGAAAAGGACCGCGGGTTGGTAACCGGCATGCCTCAATCGTAGCGATAGGGAGGTTGCCGGACATCTTCGTCGGTCCACGGCAATTCACACACCACGTAGTCGAGCCGGTTCACAAAGTGAAACCCGGGTGCCACGAGAAGCTTGCCGTCGCAATCGAGGATGGTCCAGACGCGATGCGGGTCGATGCCGGCGGGCAATTGCTTTCGGTCCCACCACAGGGTTTTGTCGGGGCTGTCGATTGGCTGGAACCGGCGCTCGAATGTAGACCAGCTGCCGGTGCGCGTGCGCTGCTTGAACGCGACGACAGCCTCGACCTCCTCGCCGCACTGCCGGAGATTGCCCTCGTTGAACTCGTCCTCAGCGATGCGTTTGGCATCGCACAGCGAATTCGCGTGTACTGTGCCGTACCATTCGCCGCTCGTCTTGACGATGACCTCATAGGATTTGAGTTTGCTCATGAGTGCACCTCGCTGTCGGAACTGGCGAGGGCGGTTTTTTCCGCGTGACTGTTCTTCTGCCTGAAATCTGCAACGATGCCGTCACGACCGCACTCGGGACAACGGCAATACGAGCCGTCGTCCCATTCGTGTTCGCCTTCAGGATCGGACCCTTCGGTTGTAATGCGGGCAAGTGTCGTGATTAGGATCTGGAGGTGGTCCGCCTGACCGCAGGCGGGACAACCGAGTTCGAATAAGTCGCTCAAATCTTCGCTTCGGTTCATGCGACACCCCCTATTACAGAGAGCTTCTTGCCGCGAGGACGGAGCCTGATGGGACCGATGCGAATACTGACGGATGGCGATGTGCCAAGTTCCCTTGGGTCGCGCTCCTCATAAGCCCAAGCACGAATTGCGCGACGTAGGATTTCGATGTAGTCGAGCTTGTGCTTCTTGGCCAAGTGACCAAGATCAGCGATGAGGTCCACGATGGCGGTTTCGGTGTCGGTTTCATTGATGGTCCGCTGAAAAACTACCAAAGCGGTTGCGGCCCATCCGGCACGCTCGGAATTGAGGGCGCGGCTCATGGCGTCACCTCTTGATTGACATCGTCGAGCCGGTAACCGCGCGACATCCAAGGCGCGGGCTTCAGTTGGGATAGCCAATCAGCAACGCTTGGGATGCGACCGCCGCAATCCTCCTTGATGTGTTGCTCGGCGATGTAGCGCACCGGAACCTTGCGTCCGTCACTGTTGGTGATGGTATGACCGAACAGACGCTCGGCTTCGAAGATGCCATGGGCGTGATGGCGTAAGGCGCGATGCCGGAAATCGGCAAAGCATTCCTTCGTGGCGTCAAGCCAGTCATGGATCGCGAGGTAGTCCTCGACCTTGCCGCCCCATTGGCGGACGGAACTGTCAGCATGGAATGTGGGATGTGTCATGTTACGCCACCACTCTATGCGAGTTGGTTCGCATGACATTCTCGTCATGCTGCAGCGTTGCAGTCTTCTTGACGACGTCCATAGCGATCGTGCCGTCAGACCCTTCGTTGATTTCCCAGCCGGGGAAGTGTTGCTCCAATAGGTCGTAGCACCAATTCTCGATGGCTTCGCGGATGGGCACGGTACGTCTGGCGTTAGCCGAGACAAACCGGCGGGTCGTGCCGTCGAATTTGGATTCGACGATGTCGATGGCAACAGAGCGCTCGGGCAATTCGATTTCCAGATTGTCGGCACCAAGGGCGCTGATGCTCTCGATGCAGCCGCTATCGCCGCAACCATCATACTTGATGAGTACGGATGTAATACCGAGTGTTGCAAGCTTGCCGTAGAGCTGTGTCTTGGTCACCTCGCTTGGTGTTGCAGTGGTTTGCTTCTTCTTCGTCATGCAGTGATCCTCTCGTTTGGGGTGTGTAGGGATTGAGACTGACGCGTGCGGAAATCCGCAGACGACAGCCACCAGAAGGCCGAAGGGCCTTGATGGTTCGGGGTCCAGACCGCCCAGAAATAGCGATGCTTGGTGAAATGGTTTGGTGCGGGTCCGTAAAGGTGATCCGGCCAGCAGACGATGTCGTCGACGGCATAGAGCCGCGCTGGCGGATGCTCACGCCACCAGCGAGTGCGCGTGCGGTGCGCGAGCGATGCGAGATTCAGCAGCATCGCGACCGTGCCGCGCGTCTCGCGGGAAAACATCAACGACTTGGTGATAAAGGCATCGGCCAAGCCCGAACCGTAGGGCGGATTGGTGACGATGTGTCTCGCGCGGGGCCGCGTTTCCTTCAGGAAATCGATGCCGGGCAGGCCATAGCCGTAGGCGACGAGGTCTGTCGCAACGACGGCATGACCGGCGGCGCTGAGTTCCTTCGCGATGGCGCCTTCGCCACATGCCGGTTCCCAGATCGAGCCCTCGAAGGTCTCGACGGAAAGTAGCGCGCGTGTGGCTTCAGGCGGCGTCGGATAGAACTCGTTCGGCAGTCGTCTTGGAACGGCGCGAGCGAATGGACCGAAGGTACTTGGACTGCGCGCATGTGTTCCAAGGATGATACAGGAAGTCATCATAGCGGGACCTCCACGACGCCGTCATCGGGATAGGCATCGTTGAGCACCGTGATGATATCTTTGGGCAGATAATCGAGCGGGTCGTCGTACCCGAGATTGGCATTTTCCGGGATTAGTTCGATGTCATCGCGCTTGATCGACGTGATGATGACGTTGTGAATAGACCAGGTTTGCGTCGCCACGGTGTACCCGGCTTTGGTCAGCGTCTCGGCGACATGCTCGGTCATGACGATGCCGTCGCCGTCTTCGAACCCGAATTTGTCGAAGGCATCGGTCCAAGACCAAGTGGTCTCCTGACAGCATGTTGGGCAATGCGTGATGCTCATGAGCGCACCTCCCGCTCCGCTTGCGTGGCATCGGCGATCGCACGGTCGATGGTGTGCGCGAGGCCGTAGGTGGTATGCGGCGGACAGATGATGCGGCTGCGGGGTTGCAGCATCGCGTATCGTGCCAGCTGCAGGGCCGAGATCAGCGCCGCAAGGCGGCGCTTCTCGATGGCGATGAGAGGAACGGTCTCGGTCATGCGAGGCCTCCATTGCGGTAGGCATCGAAGTCGAAGCCGCGATTGCTTCTGGGATTGCCATCGCAGATGACGGTGAGGAGTTCGCACGCATCCTCGTCGGTGTCATCGACGAGGAGAAAACGGTCTTCGTAGGTTTGCGAGTGATCGAAGCGGCTCATGCTGCACCGCCTTCCGTGGTTTCGGATTTCTTGTCTGAAGGGATACGCAGGGACAGCTCGCCACCGTTGAGGGGCAGGTATTCTAGCTTCAGCGAGAAGCCTTTGCCGTCCTTGTGCGGCCAGGCAGCGCCGACCTCTGTCCAGTCGTTCTCGCCGGAGCTGCGTTTGGTGACGGCGTAGATGCGGTGTGATGGTTTTTTGGATGTCGACATGGTTCGATCCTTTTTTGGGTTCGTGGCCGAGGGCCGGAATTGGCGACCTCGTTGCCGCTTGTCCCCTCACAGCCCGCATCGCGGTCACACGAGAAAATTGCTGGGGGACCGCGAGATTGTGCTTGAGGGCATCGCACTTGGGATGCCTGGCGCGGGGCCCCCGTGCGTGTCACGGGGTGCGCAAGCGCAATGTCGTGGTGGGTCCAGCCATTTTGTCGTTGAAGCGTGGGCGCCTTGGACGGCGAAAGCCGGCGTCCCACGCGGCCGCTGGAGATGCGGGTCTGTGAGACAAGCACGGCAACCTGAGAGGTCGACAAAGACGGAGCCTTGGCATCCATGAAGCCCGCTAAAGCGGAGGACCAACGGCATTCAACACACGCTTACATGCAGCAGGGCTGGCACCCTCGCGTCATGGCGCGCTGGATCGGCGGGGCGTCACGGTCAAAGCATTGCAAACGCTGTGGAAACTGCGTGATATCAAGCAGATGTCATGAGAGATGCAGGCTATACCGACTATACCGACTATACTGACGTGGAGCGGATCGTTTGACTTGGGCAACAGGCTTGGAGAGATGATGAGCGGCAGCGGCAATGAGCGAGTGCAACCGTCTACCGTTGCTACGGGAGCGTCGGAGCCGGATTTCGAGCTAGCGCTTGCGGATGCTTTGCCACGGGGCGTCGCCGGCCAGAAGGGCAGGATCGTCGATGCGGGTTGGCTGGATCCGAGCGAGCTTGCGGGACCGCGCTGGCAGTACCGCAACGATAACAAGGAAGTTGCCGGCGTCATCCTCGGCTATCGCAACGGCCGTGGCATCGGCAGCATGGACAACCGGCACATCCTGACCATCGCTGGCTCGCGCGGCGGCAAGGGCGTGTCGCTGATTATTCCCAATCTGCTCATGTACGATGGTTCGGTTCTGGCTATCGATCCTAAGGGCGAACTCGCGCGCATCACGGCACGCGCACGCCGTGAAAAGGGTCAGAAGGTCGTGGTACTCGATCCGTTCGGCGACAGCGAGCTTGCAACGGGCAGCTTCAATCCGCTCGATGAACTGGATGTGGCAAGCCCGAATGTGAAGGACGATGCGAGCCAGATCGCCGACGCGTTGATCATTGGCAACGACAAAGACCCGCACTGGACGGACAGCGCCCGCATTCTGATCAAGGCACTAATTCTCTATACGTTGACACTGCCGAGTGAAGACCGAACGCTGATTACTGTTTGGCACCTGTTATCGGGGACGCATCCTCTCGTTACGGCGATGGCCAGGCGCAGCGAATGCGGTGAACGGGCGGCGCTATTTTTGCTGCTGCGCTCATGCGACGCGTTCAACGGAACTGTCGCATCCGCCGGCATAAATTTCAGGGACATGGCAGAGAAGGAACTGCAGAGCGTGTTCTCGACGGCGAGGACACAGCTGGAATTCATCGACAGTGATGCGATGGCCAAGGTGCTGGGGAGCAGCGATTTACGGCTGTCGGATTTAAAAACACAGAAGACCACCATCTATCTCTGTCTGTCGGCGATGCGCATGGGGACCCATGCGCGCTGGCTGCGCGTTGTCATCAACCTGGCGCTCGTCGCGTTCGAGCGTACCAAGGTGCAAACTTCAATTCCGGGCCTGATGGTACTCGATGAGTTCGCTGTCCTCGGCCATATGAAGTCGGTCGAGAAGGCTGCAGGCTTGATGGCGGGGTTCGGCGTCAAACTATGGGTCGTGCTGCAGGACCTCAAGCAGATCGAAGGCCTCTATGAAAAGACCTGGGAGACCTTCATTGGCAATGCCGGTGTGACCACATTCTGGGCTAACGCGGACATGGCGACACTCAAATACATTTCCGACAAACTTGGCCAAACGAGCGTGACCTTAGACCGCCGCGGCGAGACGACAATGAACCAGCGGCTTGCCGGCGCCAGCGGCTCGCGCGAAGAGCTACGCGTACAAAAGCTGGCCGCACCCGATGAACTGGAAACCATTCTTGAGCGCGACACCCGCCGTATCTTGGTGAAGATCGCCGGTCATCCGCCGGTCATCTTGAAGCGCATTCTCTACTACGACGATCCGCCGTTCAAAGGCTTGTTCGACAAGTAGATGACATCCTTGAAAGGCTGCGCTCAACCTCATCGGCCGTGCGATCCACGGCGGATGATTGCGTCGCGCGCGCCCTAGAAAAGCAGACATGCTTGATATCACGTAGATATCTTTTTCGTCGACAAAACCTGATCTACGCCTGGCTTGCAAAGGTAACATGCGAGGCGATCGATGTCGGTTCTCTTGACACTGGTAATGGCATTGGCTGCGCTGTTGTTCGTGGCGCTATCGGCAACCGTCAATGCTTTATTCCTGTCGTCGCTTGGGCGAACACCGGTCGAAATCAGCCTGCTGGCTGCACTCAGCATTGCGGCTGATGTCGCCAAGGCCGGATTGCCCGTGGTCGTCGTGCGCGCAATCGTTGCCCGCGCCTGGGGTCATCTGATGGCAGCGACGCTGATGCTCGCAATGGTGGTCGCACTCTCATTGGCATCCGGTATCGGTTTCGCGGCGCTGACCCGCAGCGGCGCAAATTCGGCGCGCGAAACCAGAGCTGAACAGATTGCGACCGTGCGCCGGGATCTCTTGGTGACCGATCGTCACTTGCAGCGCATGCCGGAGACGCGCGCGATTGCAATCGTCGACGCGATGCTAGAAGGGCTGCGCATTGACCGTCGCTGGGTGGCAACGAAAGGATGTACGGAGGTTTCGACGACACAAGGCCGGCTGTTCTGCACTGAGGTCACGATCGTCAACTCCGAACGGGCGCAAGCTGCCGAACATGCCAAGTTTGAAAGTATACGCAACGCCCTGCGTGACAAGCTGGTGACACTCAGCGATGGCGGAGCCGGCGAGGCCGATCCGCAATCGAGCGCCATCGGCGCCGTTTTGGGTGTCGATGGCGCAACACCCCGGCGTGTGCTCAGCGTCTTCCTGGCCATCGTCATCGAGACCGGCTCAGTTCTGCTCGTGTTCTTGACGCTGGGGCCCGCCCTTGCCGGCTGGCGGCCGCCGGGCGACGGGCCGATCGCCCCGCCACAGCCCGCCAATATTCCACAGGCGAACGATGTTGCACGCTGGCAACGAAGCCAGGGCATAGCTAAGGTCTCTTCTGATTGGCTGGGGTCCCATGCTCGATAGAGGCGACGACGAGAGAGAGGAATGGCGGCGCCGCGAGCTGGAGCGGGCCCGGCAGTCGATTTACGACACGCTCTACGACAACCAGCCCAAGACGCTAGCCGGCGACGAGGACGGTCGCGGCAAGCGTAAGCGCAAATACCGCGTGTTCCGGGCGCCGCTCAGCATGCAACTGCGTACACGTGCCATCGTGCAGGCAATCATCGAGCGCGATCAGCATGAAAGTTTACCGGCCTTGTTCGAGATCCTGATCGGGATCTATCAGGAGAAATTCGGCGCCATTGATGCCAATGACATACCGCCCGACGACGAGCTCGTGCGCCGTCATCTCGAGGAAAGGGATAGCAGAGATGCCGACGATTCCGACCGCTAAGACAGATAAGGAACTGGCGCTCTGGATGCTCGATCGCATGGCCGACAGCGACGAGTTCCTTGGCGTGCTGCGCAAAGCGCGAGCGGCCGGCAAGCGCGACGTCCTCGATACGCCCGACTACATCGCCAAGCACAAGGCGCGCCTCCTCAAACTGCATAAATCCGACAGCGAGGAAGATACCGATATCACCACTGCGGCGGCGGCGTGGATTGACGCGCTGGTGAAACGGGATCTGCTGTCCAGCCGAGAGGAGTTCCTGGACAAGGCCATTGCAGCCTATGTCGAAAAATTCGGTGCCGAGCAACTTCCTGGCACAGAGAAGAGCCTGGTTGAGGCAGCGCGCGACGAGATAGAAGGCAGGACGAGCGGCGGATTCGAGCCGGGCTTTACGCGAAAATTGGCTGAAGCAGCGCGGGACGAACAGGCCCGCGCGAGAAATCCCAACGAGCACGGCCGCGACGGTCGCGGATGACGAATGACGAACACACAAACTTCGGAGGCGCGATGACTGCCGAGGCGCCGGCGTCGGTCAAAGCACGTAGGTTAGTCCTGAAGCGCATCTGGAATGGCTTGCGGATTGCCTTCGCTTTCGGGCTCGCCGCCGGAGTCATCGGATGGGCTGCCGATTGGGGCCTTCACGCATGGCGCGGCGATACAGACCCGTACGCCCCTTTTGCCACGATCGCATTCGTTTGCTTTGCGTCTGTGGCAGCGGTCGCATTGGCCGAGGCCGAGTTCTTCTTCGAGACGGTGCCGCGATGGCTCACGCCGGTTGCGACTATGCGTGCGGTCGGCGAGTATACACCAATGCCGGTTTGGTGGGCTCGCTGGGTCATGCTGTCAGTACTGTGGGCGGCAGGAGGTTTTGCCTTTGGCGCTGTCATGAAGTTCGGTCAAGCCGTGGTTAGTCGCAAAGAAGATCTGCAGATCGACGGATTGCTTCTCGCCATTGCGATCGTGATGGGGGCGCTGGCTGGCCTCATGCAGGTTGTTGCCGAACTCCTGTCTCCACTGATTGGTAAGGCGGTGACAACGGTTGCCAAACAATTGGATATCGCTGCGTTGCGTACGGACCGGGGTTGGGCCGTTCGATGTGCCTGTCTTGGGGTTGCGGTATTCGTAGTCGGCGGTCTCGTTTCGTTGGGCGCTGTGTTGTTGCTCACTCCAGTTTTCGAGGGCCTCCATTTGGGTTCGCCATGGAGGCCAGCGACGGCGATCGCCATCAGCTTATTGCTTGGATATATGGGATGGGCACTTGCGCGGGAAGAGTGGCAAGCGCGTGATCGTCGACGCCAGGTTGCAGAAGAAAACCCCATGCCGCGCGCGAGCAAGTGGTTCCTCGAGTGGGATCTACCTCCTGAAACTTCGACGAGCGGCATTGCACCCGACGGACACCCGTTTTATCTCTGGCGCGAGAGCGCAGACAATCGATTGGGATTGTCACGACCGCGCTACTGCCGCTTGGCCGAGTTCGATGACGATCTGCAGTTCGTCTTTTTCGATCCGTCTCAAAACCGACAGCCGACCAATTCTGTCGCCGCGGCGGTCGTGGGTGCAGCTTTGGTTGCAACGGTGCTTTGGTACACGACGGTGAAAATCGGGTTCGGCGAAATAATTGCCTCGGCATTGATCGGCGTTGCCATCGGCGGCGTCTGGCATATCTCTCTTGTTCTCTGGCGCTGGCGCAGCCGCAGATATTCGCGTGACGGGCGCATTCTTGCGCGACCGCTGCGCACCCTGAGCGGGTTCAATATCGTGCACGCCGGCAAGCTCGGCGCAAAAATCGACGGTGAAGAGGCCAAGGTCGGTGATGGTCTCACCGCCGTATTCGAGGATGGCACGATGTTCATTCTCACGGGCAACGCCTGGAACTATCGCTCTATTGTCGAATACCATGGCGACTTGACCAACATGTTTCGCGGACCACGTGACGACCTTATCTCCGCATTTGATGCGAAGAGAAAGGCCGCGGGGCGGAACGGAAATCGTACAAGCGCAACGGCTCTGTCGCCCTCGGCGAAGGACATTCCCTCTTCATTGTAAGCTTTTCGTTTGGAAATTTTTTCGATCGTCAATTGCACGGTTTTGCAACTAAACTCCCGGCTACCGCGCTTCCTGCGCTGGAGGTCTTCCATCTCGCCATGGAGATTAGGATGTTTGCGCCATTGGTGGATCACCTGATCGGCGTCGCCGCAACTTAAGTCGACGGAAGATGTGAGATGGCGGTTGGTTGTGCTGGCATGCATGTCGAGACCCATGAAGAATTTCCTTTCGTTTCTGAGCCGCCGCGCTGATGGCCCCTCGCCTTGCGAATGGGGGTCTCAGCGTTGGTGGCCGCGAAAGGAACTGAATGGGCTGCGCTACCCGGACAGGTGATCACATGCGACGGATACCGCGCCGGCCTGAGCGTAGTTCAATGTCAAACTTGCGCAAAACCTTCATCACATATTGGCGATTGACCCCGGTGAGTTGCTTGGCGATGAGAGTTGCTGTCCATCGGCGCACCCCTTGCGGAGGCGGCCCGGCCGCAATCGAAAGTATCGTTTGCTGAATAATGGGCGGATACTTTCTCGGCCGATGCGCGCGGCGCTCCCTGAACAGTCCGGCGATGCGCTCCAAGGCAAAAACACGTCGCCAGCGACGGACGTATTCAGCACTGACGTTCAATGCTGCGGCGGTTTCGAAAGGTAATGCCCCGTCGGCGAGCATGAGCAGGATCGACGCGCGTATAGAGTGGCGCCTCGAAAGATCCTTACTGCGAAGTCGTTGTTGAAGATCGCGGCGCTCTTCTTTGGTCAACACCGGCGGGTCTGCGTAGGATTTCCGTCTCATGCGAACCGGATCTTCTCGATTTCATCGAGGGTGACGTCATCAGATCGGCGGTCATAGATTTTGGTGGTGTTTATGGAGACGTGACCGGCGATGTTCGCCGCTCGCTCTATCGCTCCGCCGTTGGTCAGGTAGGCCGTGATCCCGGTTGCTCGGAAGGTGTGATTGCAAATTGCTGTATCGAGGCCCGCGTGTTTCTTGCGGCGTTGGAGCATCTCCCATGTCATGGCCTGTGTCATTGGGTTGCCTGACAGCGGACGAATTGTTTCGGCACGTTTTGCCTCTCTCGCCGCGTCGCTGCTGCCTTCCAGTGCAGTAACTGCCATAACTCGTTTGCGCGCGAATGTTTGGAACAGCGGCGCGCTTGGTTGAGCGCGAAGCTCGGAAGCATCAAGCCATTCGTCGAGATAGAGCTCAAGCTGGTGATGACACGGAATGTCTTTGGCCTTGCCACCCTTCTCGCGAAGTCGGAGCCAAAGGCGGCGCTTCTGGTGAAAGACGTGCTCGACCTTCAATGCGGTGACAGCGCCGATGCGCGCGAAGCTGTATGCCATGGTTCCGATCATGGCCCTGTCGCGCTTGCCAATCAATGTCGATGGGTCGATGGCTTCGAGCAACTGAACCATCTCTTCGCCACTGAGCACGGGTGTGCGGCCTTTGCTGATGACATGGCTTGGGCCCTTGACCGGTCGCGCTGGATTGATCGTCATGATGCGCTGGCTCAGGAGCGATTCAAACAAACCGTTCAAGGCTGCGAGGCGTTGCTTTACGGTAGGTGCGGACAGACCATGGGCGAGCATTGAATCAAGCCATGCTGAGACGTGATAGGGTTTGACGTGGTTGATAGATGGAAGCGCCAATCGCTCGGCTGCAAATTTAAAGAACGACGATGCGCCGCGCTCGTAAGCGCGCCGCGTGTTGGCGCATCTTAGCTTGCCCTCGAAGTAATTTCTGAAGGCATCAATGGCCTCAGATTGCTCATCTAGGTTAGCGATCAGTTGGAAGGCCTCGGCCTTCATGGGCACAGCGCACTCAGTCATGACCTGTTCCGATCATCCGTTCAGGCTTGCGAAATCTTCTCGCTTCGCGCTCTAGTCGCTTGTCGTCGGCGGCATCGGGTTCGAGGAGGATGACACGGCCATCGGGTGGCAGCGCATTGAGAACAACCGTTAGCCCTGCCCCCTCTTCATGCGGGAATGCTTCGCCAATCCGACACCAGATATTGCGCTTTGTTTTGCTTGATTGCTTGACGCCGTAGGCTATGAGTACGGGATCGCCCGGCATCGATTTCCTGTGCTATGCATCGGTTAGATTCAGGCGGATTTCGATCCGTTCGAGGCGGCTATCCATCTGGGCTTGGAGTGCTTCGCGTCGAAGGTCATCTCCACGTAATCCGTTGACCTCTTGGCGCAAGCGGATCTGGCCATGGAGAATGTCCTTCAGGTGTCGAACAGTCTCATCAAGGCGAAGCTGCATCGCCTGCATAATCTCAAACATCAATACATTAGTTATTTCTGCCATGGACATAATATAATATATGGCGCCACTTTGACGCAACAGAAAATTAGGCGAGAAACCAATGATAACGTCTTTTATCATTGGTAGCTTGTGGCGAACGCAATTCGCATTGAGTGGTCATTCAGAATAGACTATAATAGAGACAACTAACTCAATTCATTGATTGTCTATAGCAACCATTATGCCTGCATTTCTGCCCGATTATTGCATTCCGGAAAATCCCCTCGACCCTGCCACTTTCACCGCGTTCCTGGCTGCCGATGACAGCGTCAGTCGGCTCGACGAGCGCGCCCGTTGGAGTGCGCTTCAGGGGGCTTGGAACGAGCGCCTGCTCTATCGAAATGCGTGCGCGGCGATGCATGACCAGAACTGCCTCGTCTATCTGGAGGAACTCGTTCTGCTTGATGGCTTTGCGTTTTCCGGCCCCATGTATCCAGAACTATCAGCTGCGCTTGGAATCTTGAAGCTGTGGCAGAAGGCATTGCACGGCAATGCTGCCGCAATGCTGAGTGCACCGATGCCGGGTGAAGAGGCGCGTGCTCTGGAATGGGAGATGACCCCTGATGACCCAGCGGCGCAAGAGCGACCGGAGTTTTTCTATGATCCTGCCTGGGATGGCGCGGGGCGCCTTGACCAATGGCGGGCAGTTTGGCGGGCAACGAACGACCTACCTCCCCTCCTGGCCGCCGGCATCGTGTGGGACGCCTGGAATGCTTTGTCGCCTGAACAACAGGGCCCGTGGCGAGCGTCGCTCCTGGCAGCGCTGGTGCTGCGTGCGCGTGGCAAGACAACAAACGTTCTGCTTCCGCTGGACAGCGGGCAGAAACTGGTGGGCAAGCGTTGGAGCGGGACTGCTAGTCAACACTTGCGCTTGCAGACCTTCTTCGAGATCGTTGCTGCATCGGCAAAGCTTGCGGCAACTGAACTGAGCGGCTTGGAAGGTGCGAAGGAGCGGATGTGTCTCGGGCTCAAAACGGTGCGAAAACATTCGCACCTGGCAGGGTTGATTGAGTTGATGATCGCCAAGCCGCTGATCTCGATCCCAATGGCGTGCAAGGCACTCGGAATCAGCAAGCAGGCGTTGCGCGCCTTGATCCCGAAGCTTGGCTCGACGCCACGGGAGATTTCGGAGCGGCGGCGC
This sequence comes from uncultured Devosia sp., assembly GCA_964574325.1. GTDB lineage: Bacteria > Pseudomonadota > Alphaproteobacteria > Rhizobiales > Hyphomicrobiaceae > CAMDPA01. The sequence goes on from CAZNMY010000002.1 coordinate 147,162, forward strand.
TACCGTTATTGGACGGTCCTTTGATGACGACGTGCCGTCACGATGGCAATAGATTTCGCGCCTGGACGGCCTAGTAGGCAGTTTGTGATTAACCAATTGGCCGGCCCAATCGAAGGGAGCGGTAACGGATCAACCCACAAACCCAGGCAGCAACTAAACGTTTTGTTGCTCTGATATTTAGGTGAATTGTGCGTGCAAAACGCAATTTTGATGTATAGAGTTAAGTGTTTATATTTTTTCTAATTATAGTCGGAGATTACAATATGTCCAATCATCATTCAGTTGGAGATCTGTCGTGGCGTGGCGCTGGTGGCGGATGGCTCGAACGCACCAAGACTTACAAGTCGATCGATCAACTTGCACTCGAAGCAAAGCGAGCAGAAGTAGCAGAGAAGAAGTCTGCGGAACCGACGAAGCCGGAGGCACGCTGGCCTGCTGCTTCGGGAAGTAATGCGGGTGTCTCCGCACCGAAATGAGCGGCCGCTGAGCATGATCGAGGGATGGCGCCGCTATCGCCGCTGGACCGTACCATAGCATGCTGACGGTGCCGTCGTGCCGTCGTGCCGTCAATGCGTGTTGCCGGCACATTGGCTGCAATTACCACCTTGCTGCCCGTGGGGTGCGCGCTGTTATTTGGCGTTGCAGACGCCGATATTTTGGCGAAAACAGGCGCGATTTCCTAATAATGGCATATTAAATGAGTGCGCTAATAACTCGTAAACGTAAATCCTGTACTATTGCTGACATTCATTTATTTATTATTTTGGAGAATAGTACATGGCACGTAAATCTTGCAACCGAGACGGTAATTCGATGGGCGATGGCGAGGGCGTTCAGTGGAACCGCGGCATACCCAGTTTCGAAAGCGACCGTGTCGCACGGCGCGCGCGAAACCATGCATCACTGCACGAAGATGCGGCGAACATGCGCGAACTCCACAAGGCCAACTATGAGAGGCAAGAGCGGAGAAGCGGACACAAGGTCGATGTCCACGAAAAGGCCCAGGAGCATCGTGAGCATCACAAGGCCAAATACGATGCGGATGAGCGCAAGAGGACTGGCGGTCCATCGCGCAGGCACTCACCGGGAATGTGACGCAACCCAGATCGAGGCATATTCAAACACGAGTTTTATGAGGTCGACACTATGAACAAGCCGCCAAAATATTCCGCGTACTCGGGCAACGACAACGGTCTTGTTGCGAAGGTGTGCATCGGCGCGCCGCATCCGGAACGCGCCGCACAACTGGAGAAATTGCGCGAACAGTTTCCGAACATGGCATTTGAGGAAGTTCCAACGGGTCCGCTTACGCGATCATTCGCACCAGCGAAACCCGCTTCATCCGGCGATCCAGCGGTCGATGCCGTGGTAGGTGCTGCGAACACTGCAACACCGTCACGGGGCTGCAACGGCACGACGATAAAGGCAATGCCGAAGCCATAGCCAAAGCCCCTGCGCGATGGGCCGTAGCCGTCGGCGTGTCGACTGTTGCTCTGCCAGGCCGTCACGACGACCACTCTACGCGTCGAGCCGTCATGACAGCTGACTGTCGTGACCGCTTCATGCGTCGGCATCAATCCCGCTTCGCTTGAGATCGACCATCCTCACGATCATGGCGCGTCCGGGATCGAACGGCAGTTCCTGAAATCCCCACTTAGCGTAGAGCGCACGCACCGTGTCATCGAGCGGATGAGTGATGACGCCGACACTTCCGACGATCTCTGCGGCGCGCAATGACGTCTTGAGTGCGAATACCAGAAGCGATGCTGCATGCCCCCGCCCTTGGTGGTCCTTATGGATTGCAAGTTGGCCAAGAAGCGTCACCGGCACGGGATCGGGCCGGTTGCGCTGCTGGGATTTGGGTAGGAAGGCGCGTTCGATTTGGGCGGCACTCAGTGTGACGTATCCAACGATAGCGCCGGAAGTTGTATCGCAGATCACATTGACCCGCGACGCACCGCCAGTGTGATTGGCCCATGCATGGCGCCGGAACCAGTTGTTGAGCGACTCTCGCCCACAGTCGAACGCTGTCCTGTCATCCGATTCAGCGAGTGGCCTTGGCGGTGTGACACTGGGCGAAGAAACGGGGGGCGGCACTATCGCTGCCATGTTGGTCGATTGCGCGCGAGCTTCTTGAGTGCCGGGATCGGCTTGGCAGGCTCGTTCACCCAGGCTTCAAAGGCATCCCAATCCTTGGCCGGGATTGTGAAGATGCGTCGTTCAAGCACATCGATTTCTGCCGCTTCCAACGCCTTGCGCCGCACGAACTCACTGAGGCTCGTATGAGCCTGCTCCGACGCAGCTTCCAGGATCGCCCGCTCGTCTGGGCTGACGCGGACGCTTAAGACGGACGTGGCTGTGTCGGAAGGATTTCGCATGTGTATGACAATAGCATACAGGGCGGAAGAAGGCAATGTTTGCTTCGAGCCGGCTTGCCGTCGCGCCGCCAGGGCGGCGAACCGTCGTGATAGCATCCAGTCACATGAATGGATCAATCACTTCCGCCCGCCCCTGGCAACAGATCCACTGCCTCGACGGCGTAGCCATCCTTCTGCAAGGCGAGCAGCACGAGATGGCGAACGGTCGTTCGTTGATCCAGTGCGCGCTGCTTCATGGCATCGACGAGATACCCTGGAATACGCACCGTGAGCTTCTGTTGCCGTCTTGGCGGCGCGACAGCGGGACGGCTTGCCGTCACGGCGGCTACGCTCGCCGCTTTGGTCTGGGGGCGAACCATCGTTGGAACACCTAGGCGTTCGTTGACGCGTTCGAGTTCGCTATCGTCGGCATCGAGTGGGGCGATCGGGCGGAAATTCGGCTTGCTCATTAGGCGGCTCCTTCAAGGTGTTCTTCAGGGATGAAAGCTGAATGCAGCAGCGCCTCGATATCGGCGCGTACGGCGTCCAATTCTTGGACGGCCTTTGCGACCGTCGGGCGCTTGCGGTCTGCGAAATGGGGCGGGTGGCCTGAGAGGCCCAGTTCTTCATAGGCGGCGCGCTGCATGACGCGGGTCTTGATGCGCGGCAGACGGAGCCGGACAATCTCGAGGGTCGAGTAGAGTTGGCCTGATGAGGAGAGGGTCGGTACGCGGTTGAGCAACAGCCTGTAAAGCGGTTCTCTTCCGAATGCCTGATAGACCGAGGTGATGTGGCGGGCGACGCGGGATGCTTCGAAGATGTCGGCCTCGGTCGGTGCAGCTGGAATGAGCGTCAGGTGGGCTCTTGCGACGGCGACAGTCAATGCCCGCTCGTAGGTCCCTGCCACGTCGATCAGAATGACGTCGGGGTTTGATGTGGCTACCAGTTCGGCCAGATGCTCGGTCAGTCCTGCCGGATCTGGTGCCGTGACCGTAATGCCGTCAGGCCGTCGCGCCGTATCAGCGAACCAGCGTGAAACGGTACGGTTGTTATCGAGATCGACAATGTGGACTTTATCGCCATCGGCTGCCCAGACACCGGCAAGGCAGCCGGTGATCGTCGATTTTCCGACGCCGCCCTTGGAGGAAGCGAGTGTAATAATCATGAAGTATCCTTTTCGGGCGAAACGCCCGCAGTGACGGCAAGCTGGCTCTGCGGCAATTCGTAGAGCCGTCATGACAGCGTACCGTCACGGCGCATGAAGTCCACAACGATTCGCGTGCAATAGAGCAGGGAACTATTTCAAGCCCAAGGCCGCCCGAATGGCTGGAACTGAGCTTTGTGTCGTCGGGCGTTTGGCGCCAAAGGGCATAGCTGGGCTTGCCCGTCTAAGCAGGTCCGCGATTTCCGACTCCCTTAGGCTGACGGCGATGTCTAAGGCAGTTGTGCCGTACCTATTCAGCACATCGGGCCGGGCACCCTTTTTTACCAGCCGTTTTACAACATCGATGCGGCGGTTGCGGGCAGCCACGTGCAGTGCGGTGTTACCATCGCTGTTTGGGACATCAAGCGTTGCTCCCCTGTCAATCAGCAGCTTCGCAAGATCTATGCTGCTATAGGCAGCCACATGCAGCGCGGTGTTGCCAGAATTGTTGAGGGCGTCGAGCGCCGCGCCGCTGTCAATCAGAAGTCTTACAAGATCCATGCGGCGGGAGCGGACCGCCACATGCAGGGCAGTATCGCCGGAATTGTTGAGGGCACCGACCGCCGCACCCTTTGCGATGAGCAGTTTTGCAAGAGCGGTGTTGCCGTTGTGGGCAACCATGTGCAGCGCGGTGTCACCGTCGCTGTTCGGGACATCAAGCGTCGCACCCTCGCCAATCAACAGTTTTGCAATGTCGCTGCGGTCGTTGCGGGCAGCCACATGCAGCGCGGTGTTGCCAGAATTGTTGCGGACATCAAGCGTCGCACCCCTGTCAATCAGTAGCTTCGCAATATCAAGGCTGCTATGGGCGGCCGTATGCAGAGCGGTGCTGCCCAAATTGTCGCGGACATCAAGCGTCGCGCCCCTGTCAATCACCAGTCTCGCAATATCCAAGCTACGGGTGCTGACTGCTATGTGCAGGGTAGTGTCGCCTCTCTGGTTCTTGAAATCAGGATCGGCGCCAGCATCCATGAGTTGGCTTGCGGCCGGAATATTTCCTTCGCCGACTGCGGCATGCAGGATGAGATGAAGTTGATTGGGATTTCTCGCCTTAAGCGAAACAAGGGCAGCAGCAAGGTTGAACGCATTTGATTTCATATGTTTCTCCAAAATAAATTAAAGCACGCATTTAAAAGCATTGATTACTATTTGCTTCGATTCGTAGCTCCATCATGACGGCACACCGTCGGATCGCCTGAAATATACAACAATTGTCGCGCATCACAGACTGGCTACTTTAGGCCTAGAGCTGACCGAATGGCTGGGATTAACTTCGGTGTCTCCGGTCGTTGAGAGTTAAGGGAATTGCCGTCCTTGGGCATAAGCAAATTGACAATCTCCGTGTGACCTTTGCGGGCCGCCCAGTGCACAGCGAGGGCGTTAAACTGGTTCGGGAGATTGCAGTTGGCACCGGTCCTAATCAACAGCTCCACAATCGCGATATGACCATGACAAGCAGCCATGTGCAGCGCAGTGTCGCCGAAGCTGTTCTGGGCATCAAGCGCTGCACCTTTGTCGATCAGCAGCTTTGCGGTGTTCATGCTGCCATTGCGGGCAGCCATGTGCAGCGCAGTGTCGCCGAAGCCGTTCTGGGCATCAAGCACTGCACCTTTGTCGATCAGTACCTTTGCGGTGTTCATGCTGCCATTTCGCGCGGCCATGTGCAGCGCAGTGTTGCCATCGCTGTTTCGGACATTGAGACAGGGACCTTTGTCGACCAGCAGCTTTGCAAGTGTGGTGTTGCCGTCGCGGGTAGCCACGTGCAATGCGGTGTTGCCATCTCTGTTTGGGACGTCGGGGCGGGCACCCTTTCTGAGAAGTAATTTGACCATATCTGTGTTGCGAATACTGACGGCAATGTGCAGTGCGGTGTTGCCGAGGCTGTTCGGTTCGTCAGGACTGGCTCCTGCATCAATTAAGCACTTGGCGGCTTCCAGATTGTTCTTGGAAACTGCTTCAGTCAGAAGCATGTGGAGTTGATTTGGAGAGTTGGCCCTGAGTGTGGCAAGCGCACCTGCGAGATTAAATATGTTTGACGTCATGTTTCACTCTCAAATAATTATAAAAACACCCAGATATTAATGACAAACCTTGAAAGTAAAAAGAGCGCAGTTGTAAATGCTTTAGCTTTTCTATCATTGCATTAATTTAATAAATCGACTGGATGTTAAAAATGTTAAATATAGTTAGATAAGTTAAGCCTGTGGGGATCGTTTGCAGAGCATTGATACAGCGGACTTATTCGGTTCTGCTGGTCGCCAGAGGTGCGAGTCCCGGTCGGCAAAGGTGCGAAGCGTGGTCGCTGGATGTGCGAAGTGCAGTCGGCAAAGGTGCGAAGCTGGTCGGCGATAGTGCGTTTGGGCGGAAAGTGCAGAAATGCTGCACGTGGGAAGCATTTAAGGCGGCTCGGTCGGCGATAGTGCGAATCATTTGCCAGAGCGGTCGCACGTATGCCGTCATGGAGAGGTGCTTCATCCGCTTCTTCCAGAACGCCATCCCGTGCGTGATTTCTTTGTGCTCGACACCATCGACATGGCGCCGCGAAGCGACATGGCGACCATGGAGCACCCGATCTACTCGCTCTCTACGGTGCCGGAACGACGACGACTGAACTACGAGAATGGCGACGTGCGCGTCGAGATCATTCCGAGTTCGATCGGATTGCCGACGGTCTTCGACAAGGACATCGTCATCTACTGCATCTCGAAGCTGATGCAAGCCAAGAACCAGGGTGAGGCCATCAAACAGGAGGTCAGGCTTACGACGCACGATCTGCTGGTGGAGACCAACCGGCCGACCAATAACCTTGGCTACGAACGATTGCTGCCGGCGCTCAATCGCCTGCGCGGAGTGGTCATCAACACGACGATTTCGACTGGGGATGCAAAAACCACGCATGGCTTCGGGCTGATCGATGCGTTCGAGTACAATCGCAAGGGCTCGATGCACGCCGAGCGGCTCAAGTACCTCGACATCAAGCTTTCGGACTGGATTTACAGGGCCATTGCCTCATCAGAGGTGCTGCCAATCAATCGGGACTATTTCCGTCTGCGGGCGCCGGTTGATCGGCGCATCTACGAGATCGTGCGTAAACATTGTGGCAAGCAGGCCTCGTGGCGCGTCGGCCTGGAGTTATTGCAGAAGAAGGTCGGCTCGAAGCAGGCAGAAAAGCATTTTCACTCGCATCTGCGTAATTTGGTACGCAGCAATCATCTGCCGGATTACGCCGTAACGGTCGAGGAAGGACAGGCGGTCTTCTATAGGCGATCAGGGCTCGATGGTCGCGACAGCATGCCGTCAGGCCGTCTTGTTGCCTCGCCGTCTCGCCGCATTGGTGGCAAGCCGGCTCGGCTTCAGGAACAGGCTCGCGCGGTCCCGCTCGAAGATCAGGATGGAATTCGAAATGCCACCCCGCGCTCGGTTCGTATCAGCACGCAGGCCTTCGAGCAGGCGAGGGAAATTGCGCCGGGCTGGGATCGCTATGCGCTGGAGCAGATCTATGTCGGGTGGGCATCCGGCAAGGATGAGGCACGCAACGAGGATGCGCGGTTCCTTGGCTGGGTCAAAAGCTATACGAAAGGCAAGCCGCCATAGCGGTTGTCGAACGGCGTGAATGACAGCTCAATCTTGGCGACGAGATGGGCAGCTACTGCAATCGACCCAACTCGACCTCGATCCGTTCCAACGACTGGCAGATTTCTCGGTTCTGTCTTCGCGCTCGCTCGATCAGATGCATTGCTTCTACAGCAGCGCTTCGTCCGATCCCGAGTTGGGTCGCAAGCAGATCGAGCGGATGCCCCGTGACTGTCTTGGCGACGTACAGTACCAGGCCGCGACGCGATAGCTTGCCCTGATCGTGTTGGCTTGCGTGGAGCGGATGTTCCTCACGATCCCAAGTACGTGCGACGGCGTCGGCGATTGTCTCGAGCGAGGGAACGTGCCTGATGGCTGACGCACCGATATTCACCGCGATCTTGTCAATCTCTTCGAGGGTTGGCTGCCGTGCGATGACGTGCCTGTAAGCGCTGTAGGCATCGACTGCAGCACCAAGCTGCCAACCGTCTCCCCAGAGTTCTTCTGCCATGCGCTTGACTGCGCCATCGGGTATGGCAGTGACGGCGGATGGAATACGAAGTTGCCCGCATAGACGTGCGATCAACGTTTGCCGGAAGCGGCAATCAAACGATCCAATCGCGGTATCGCGCCAATCACCCGAGTGCGCGCGCCATGGCTCATTTGCCGAGCCGAACGTGTCGGGCGTCATGGCAACGAGGACGCATGCTGATTTCGGCAACCGCTGGGCAAACTTCGCCCACCAATCTGTCTGACGCGAAGCTAGCGGCGAGCGATCGGCGTTGTCGATGAGGACAAGATCCGCATCGGCCACATCGGGAAGCGCTTTGTCGGTAGCGCAATTCGACCGTTCGACGGTGCCAAGGTCGATGACGGTAACGGTCATATTGCCCCGGCGAAGCGCCATACACGCCATTTGAAGCAGCATCGTAGTCTTTCCGCTTCCGCCCTTCCCGGACAATGACTGCCAGATGCCGCGTGACGGGCGATGCGCCGCAATCTCGACGAGGTCCCGGGCCGCCGCCAACGCTTCGACATTGTGCGTCCCCTGCAGTACATCCGGCGGACGTATATACTCAGGTGCACATGCCGCGCTTTTGGTATGCGCGCGAAGCCGAGACAACAAATCGTTGTCTCCCGCCTCAGCGTCGTGAGCGCTGTCTGCGTCCTCGGCATGAATACGGGCGTGGTCGTCCTCAGCTTGGCTCGCGCACGATGATGCGGCCTGCACTTGAAGTGCGTCCATGACGCGCTCGACGTTCATCGCGGCAACGTAGTCATGGGCGGGTTGCGAAAGGAGTTGCAGCAGGCTGCGTTCGAACGCGGCCTTCCGCGTGACTCGATCTCCGTTGGAATAGGAGATGAATACGCGCTGGCGCCCGGGACCGGTTTTGGTCGTGTTGTCCATGGAGGCTACTCTTTCGATCGCTTGGTCTGCGCGTACTGCCGATAGACCCTGGAGCCGACTTCGACGAGGCTGCGGTGGAGGCGCTTCTTGCTGTTTTCGACGTCGCGAACCGTCGTGGGATATCCAAATTCGGTCAGCAGTTCAGCGGTGAATTTGTTGTCCCCAGAGCTCAACATGAGGTCGTCGTCGACTTCACTGACGGGCTGCAGAGTTTCGGTATCGAAGCCCGCTTCGGAGACCAGCAATGCGTAGTGACGGACCAGACCCGCATCCTGAAACGCGCGAGCTTTCATGTAGGTCGAAAGTTCCATGAGAAAGATGTGAGCGAGGCCGTCATCGACTATCCGTTCAATGAGGTGCTGCAGAGGAGTTGTGGCACGGTTGGATGTCGTGCGCTTCGGGTGCCGCTTATTGTCGGGACGGATCTGTCCGAATAGTTCTGCGCCATCGAAGGGAAATGGATCGCCTAAAGACCGGTTCCATCCATCGCGCCCGCCGCCCCGTCGCCCGCTGCCGTCGGTCACAGTCTGACAATTGCGGATGGCAGCGCGATCGCCTTCAAGCTCCTGGTGTCGGCGGAACTTCTTGCGCGCCGTCTGCTCGAGCTGTGTCCCATCGGCTTTGTTGGCGGCAAGCTCCGGGGAGTGCGTGATGGCCTCGAGATGTCTCAGCCACTCGTTCTGCCGGAAATCCTCGAGCGAGAGACCGCCGATCGCAAATGCGTCAGGCGTTGGAGTGCGTGTGTGCCGGAGGTCATCGTCGGGTTTCGACCATTCCTCCTTGCTATCGTCCTGCTCCATGAACGCCTCTCACCACGAGCCGACAGTTCGATGCTGTCCACATACCGTGGCGACCTGAAGGCATTTTGCCGTCTTGGCTTCGAATAATTATTCGGTCGTGATTTTCAGCAGAGCCCGCTGATCTCTGAACATCCTGGACGGCAAAATTCGCTTCGTTGGCCCGGTTGTCCTTGAAGGACAGCGCGGAGACGAGAGATGGCCAGCGAGTCAGTACTTCCCGACGGGGCGTGTGCGCGCGATGCGGATGGCGGGAACTCTCGGCCATGACCACCATCATCGATCAATTTCGGACCATACATTGTCCGTCTCGCAAAGGGATCGCTGCTTTGGCGGCGCAATCGCCTCGCCTCGGCGATCTGGCACAATCACATCCGGTTCTATTCGTTGCGCTGGCGACCGGATACGGCGATCCCGTCCGGCGCGCCGCCGCGATCGAAGCGGCCTTGGCGGGACGGCGCTTGCGGACGGTGTGCGATCTCGCAGCGATCCCCTATTGCCTGCGCTCGGTGCCGCGCGATCTTTGTCCGGTGCCGCTGCCACATGCCGATTGGAGTTCTGACGCGTCGCCGGTGCTCGCCCAGTTCATTCCCGACGATCCGTTGACGCTTTGCAACTGGGTCCCTGCCATCTTCTTCGCCAATGGTGCCGCGGGCGAGGCGTTCGCGATGTGGCTCGCCATCCGTCATGAATTGTTCACTAGGGAGTTTCGCAGTACCCGGCAGTTGCTGCCGATCGCGCTCTACGCCTGGTTCGCACAACACCCGGAGCACGAACTGCACGGCCTCTTGCCGGCCCGTTGGTCGGCACGAGGAGGATCACGGCGGCTGCTCAATGCGACGAGGGCCTGGCTCTACCGGATTGGCTGCCGCATATACCTGCCGGGTTCGAACAGAAGCGAGAGCCGTGGTACACCGTTCACGATCGGGCAGTTTCAGGCGATCGAGCTGTCCGACTACCGGGCATTGCTCGCCGAGCAGCAGGCGATGGATAATTGCCTCGACCGCTACGGACGCCGCATTGCGTCGGGGACGCATGCAATCTTCTCGTTGCGGACGCAAACCGGCGAGCGGGTTGCGAATTTCGAGGTCGCGATCCATGCGCCCAATGGACCATTGATGAGTGAGATCAGGGGCCGATCGAATGTCGACCTCGCGCCCGAAATTATCCAACCGGTACTTCGATGGGTGGCAGCGTCATCTGATTTTCTTCGCCGCCGAGCCGTTGACGAGGGCGGGCACGGGCGCGAGGCCGACGGCATCTTCGCAGAGTTGATCGCGCCTTATGTTACGACCCACCAGGAGGCACTCGCAAGCTTTGGTCCGGTCACGCTGCAAAGTTTGGAGAGCGACCTGTCGGAGCTGGCGAAGCGCCTGGGCATGACGAACTGGCCTGTGCGTTACGAGAGAACACAGGGCGTATAGGAGGGGTTGGCTTGCACAACTTTTCTATGCTTGATCTTGAGAATGACGCTTGCATCCCGAACGATCAGCGGGCTTCGACCGAGGGCACGACGCCATGACCGTGGACAGTTTGGCATTTCAGTACTGGGCCGCCATCGAGCGAGCCAGAATTGCGGAATATGGCTTCATAGTGCCTGACACGGCAAAGCCACGCTCAGCGCCTGCTCGTAAAACTCACTCCCCAAAGCGGCGACCGTTCAAGAAGCCGCGGACACAGAAATCCCGGCGGTGATGGCGAGCTCCGGCTGCTAACTTCGCTACGTGAAGCAGGGATGCGATGTCGATGGACCCACTTCCGCATGAACCGCAAAACTTCCGCGAGTTGGTCGAGGCTGATCTGCGTCGTGCCGCACGGCTGATCATCAAGATCCAGGATGAGATCGATTGGCAGTTTCGCATTGCAACCCCGAAGGGTGATCTGCATCTCGCCGTGACCATGCCGGGCGGCGTTGAGCGCGACGTGATGCTGGCACGTATCGGAACGTTCATGCACTGGAAACAGGCCAAGGCCTTCATCATGGCTGTTGAGACGGTGTTGCCGAACGGGGTCTACGCTGCCGGTCTTAGCCAGAGTGAGCACTGCAATTGCTATGCGCGCTTCAATCACGAGCCGCGGCCTTGGACAGCCCGCAACTTTGATCGTGTGAAGTGGCTGCCGGAGAAGCATATCGTGCCGGCGATTGCGGCGCTGCTGCCAACATCACCTCGAGCCATGACACCCTTCGAGATTTCTGGTCTGCAGGAGTGGTTCGGACGTGAAGGCCGCTTCCCAGCCGTACAGATCGAGAGCGGCAAGTTGGCGAACCTGTAAGCTGTGGCATCCGCTTAAAGAGTGTCCGGCAAAAGGAATGGAGAAACGTATCGTGTAGGAAGCGAGGCGTGGCGTTCGTGAATGCTTGAGTGATGGGGCGATGATGCCGAAGAGAAGGAGGCGCTGTTGAAGGCGACCGTAATGGCCTTGATCCGCGCCTGAATGTTTGCGGCGCCCGTCGGAGAGCGCGCGGCAATGTAGTCCAAAATATCGGCGAGATCAGCAAGGGCGGGAAGAGTATAGCGCAGCTTCACAGGTTGTGTTTTGCCCATACTGATTTGGGTGTCGGGTGTTGGGATCACCGCGGCTTGTCGGTCTTCAAGGTGATGTGAATTCCCATGCTGCGAATTTCTTCTGAGAACATTTCGAGCGCGAAGGCCTCGAGTTCGGTTTGCGGCATAGGCAGGATAACGGGGTTCGGGATGGCGCCGGCTCGGCTGGCCTGCTGGTTGAGTTCATTCGCGTAAGACGCGATGAGGGCGCCGATGGCGACGGCGAGCGGATTGTCGGGGTTGTGGTCTTCGAGTGCGGCGAGCAACTCGGCACGGGTGGGGGGCACCCTGGTCACGAGGCTGCCGTTGCCCGCAGGATGGTGCGGAAGGCTTCGTGCGTGCGCGATTCAACTGGCTCGCCAGCCAGTGCGGAAAGTGCGATCAGCGTGCAGATGACACGCTCCGCATCGGACAGCGCATCCGTTTCACAAAGGCGCAAGGCAAGGTCGTGGTCGAGGGGCGTTGGAACGTAGGACATTATATTGCTCCGTTTACGCATCATAACTCTGCCGAGCGGGTTTGCCTAGTGACACTCAGAGCGCCGCGAATTTGTTGATGATACGAGGCCGCGATATGGGGAGCACCCGCGAGCTTAGCCTGGAAGTGGCGGATCGGCGGCGCGGTGCCCCAACGACCAGAAGCGGGACGCGAACGCGATTTCTTCCGGACCGATGACGTCGAGGTAGATCTCGGTCGTCGACAGGCGTGCATGTCCCAGCCAGCGCTTGAGCAGAGTGAGCGGCACACCGGCCTGCAGCGTTCCGACGCCGAAGCCGTGTCGCAGCCCGCGCGGGGTGGCACGCAAACCGACAATACCGGCGACATCCATCAGGTGCTTGACGATGCGCCAGCCGGTGACGCGGCAGAAACTCCACAGTCGACTTCCGGCGAGCGTCGCATCCTGCTGCGATGATCGCAGCGCGAAGCATTCATCAAGTCGGTGCATGAGTTGAGGTGGGATCGGGATCTCGCGCGGCACATGGCGCCGACGCTTGAGTGTCGGCAGCGTGACGGTGCTCGCGAAGAGGTCGAAGGAGAGTGCCGTGACGGCGAGAACCTCGCTGATCCGCGCTCCGGTCCATGCTAGCAGCTCGGCAAATAATCGTTGCCGCTCATCGACTTGCGCGGCTGCCGCGAGGAAGCGCAGACGCTCGTCATGGTTCAGGTACTTGCGGCCCTGCGCGTGCCGGCTGGTGCGTGATGCATCAGAATTGCCCATAATGTTGCATTTGGAAAACTCTTTTCTTTTCAGTAACATAGGTTGAAGGCAAAAGTATTAAAGACCATTTCTTGCACGTAATGACCTCACTCTTAGCACGCAAACAAGTGGAGTGCAACATTATGGGCAATAATGTTACGTTTTATACTATTAGTTACATGAATTAATCTGTATAAATATTAGTCGACCTAAGTATTTCGTGAGGCCTTGATTGGTTCCGCACGCACATCAAATGGGAGATCATCATGGCACTCGAAATGTCATCAACTACCAAGGCGAAGATCGCAGCAGCCGCGTTGACTGCACTCAGCGTAATGAGCGGCTCGTTCTCAGCGAATGCACAGCAGATGGCAGCTGCGCCAAGTACTCCAGATTTCTCAGCTTGCGACCGGATGCATCAGGCGAACCCGAAGGGAGCCATTCAGTGCCGTGTCGATGCGCTGAAGGCGCACACTGGTGCCCTACGTCAGGAAAGTGGTGCCCTACGTCAGGAATCTGCGGCACTGCGTCAACGAACCCAGGTCGCGCAAATTGACGGCGATTGTGCACGTGAAATTAGTGAGCTGCGTGCTGCAAATCCTGCAGCGACCGAAATTGCGCGTGAACTTGTAAGGGTGAGCGGTCGTCCCGCTGCTGAGTACGGAATATGCCGGTTGCGGGATGCAATCCGCGCTGGCTTGGACGCGCGTTAAGTCAACTAATACTTATCAGGCCTTGGGAGCTGCCGGCGCTTTTGCTATTGGCTTCTTATCATCAGTGATGGCTGCCGTCTGAACGACAGGTGGGGTCACGGCGACCTTTGACGGTTGTGGCTGTTCTCCAGTTGGGGCTTCCGCATGCTTGACTGGTGCAGCCGGAGCTGGGCCATCCAGCCCATCCAGTGCAGCTTGCCTATCAGCTCCAGTCCGCTGCTCGGCCCTTTGATTTGCAATGGCATCAGCGTCTCGTGCAATCGCATCAGCGTTTCTAGTGGCAACAGCAGCACGATCCTGCTGCGTGGGTGCGATAAGCGCCTGTGTTGTCACCGCTGCCGCCGCCTTCTTCTCCGGTGTATCGGCATGACGTTGGTAGGCGTTTTCGAGCGCCCTGCGGGATTCTGGCGTGTCTGCGCCGGTAACGTAGCGCCGTGTCGCTTCATCGAGTTCTCGTTGAATGCGCTTGTCGCCGCCGGAGATGATCTCGACGCCATCGGAAATCTTGTCATACAATCTGTTGGTTTGCTCCGGCGTGAGGTTGTGACGCTTCGCGAAGGCCGCGATGTCCACAGCGGTTGCTGCCCGGAAGCCAACCCTATTTCCCGTCATGCGCTCAAATCGCTCACGTTGCACACCAGCTTCGTGCAAGGTCTTGATGGCGCCCGCACCGAGCTTCAAGAGTTCGGGATTGTTCAGCGCCCATGGCATGCCGAGACTAACAGCCGTGGCGCGCGCCGATGCCATATTCTGCAAATCACTCTGTGATAGTCGCTCGCCGCCACCAAGCCCGTCGTATCGCGCGCTGCTGGCGATACGTTCGGCGCGATCCATGTCGAGACGCCGCATCCGAGCAGCAAGAGTGCTGCCGCCCTCAGCGCCGGTCACCGGGTCACTTGCTGATGCCGCCATGAGTGCGGCTTGCGCTCGAGTATCTGGCGCAGGTGCTGCTGAGAAACTTGCATCGGTGATCGTCTTAAGTAGTGCGCTCGAAGGTGAGATGGCGCGCAAGTCCTCCGGGGACATTCCGCGCAACTGACTTTGCGCGGCTGACAGCATTCGATCGAGATCGGAAGGCGAAAGATTACGATGGATGCTTTGTGCGTGCGCTATGATGCTCTCGCGCACGATGTTGAGCGCGTGCGCTTCGAGAGAGTCATAGGCGATCTGCGGGTCGCGCTCACTGCGCGTGCCACGAAAGAAATTATCGTGCCGGCGCTGCGCGCTCACGGGACACCTTCATCGCGCGCGAACCTAGCAAGCGCATAAGTCAGTTCTGCCGTGACAATATTTCTGACGGTGAAGTCGGCATCGCCGATGCGATTGTCGTTTGCGCTGAGCTCTTGCAACTGCGCGATCTGGATCAAGAAATCGGCGGTCAGTCGCATGGCGATCACGCAAAAAACGGAATGGTGAGCTTCATCGCCTCGCGCATTGGACGGCGCCAATCACCGCTTATCAAGCGACGCATGAGCGGGGCGGGAAGCTTGGTGATGATGTGATCTTCGATCAACCGTGCAAGCTCGTCGGGGATATCCTTGCGGGCGACGGCCTTACACAACTGGACAATGCGGCGGGCATAGAGCCGTTTTTTTGTGCTGTATGATATTCGGCACTTTGATTTACGCATGCGTCCTCCATTATGTAGCTGCAACATTGTTAGCGGAGGCAGGTTAAGGACGGGATAATTCACAACTTATTAACCAGACGACGCCGAAAATGGCTTATTGTTTCACCTCATTTGTTTTTGCATTGCATGCCTGTGGTGGCGGTTCCTTCTGGCCTAGTGCTGTCCGAATATCTGTCGAGTTCCGCTCTGACGGTGGCGAGTGGTTCGGCGCACGACGGGGCTGCCTTCGATGATGGCGCGTTCGTTCCCGCACTGCCGTTCTCGGCGCTCGCCATCGGTGAAGCATTAAACCTAGAAGCATCCGACGCGGCATTGCTCGACCGGCGCGGCAGCATGGTATCGCTGCTGTCCTTTGAAACGTCACTGGTGCCATTGCTCAAGAGCGGGTTGCTGGCCACGGATGCCGACGAAGCGGCGACTCTTTGCGGTTGCTTTCCACACGATGCGGCGGTGGCCGTGACCTTGGCGCAAGCGCGCACGTCTTTCGTGTGGTCGCCTTCACAATTCCACCTCATCGGCCTCAACAGCAATCGCGCTGGCCTCGTCACGACAACCGTGAACGAGCAACGCCATCGGCGGCTTGGCATCCATTTCGACAGTTGGGACAGCCTGCCCATGCACATGCGTGGGCGCAGCCGCTACCGCCTGAGCGTGAACCTCGGTGCGGGTGACCGGTATTTTCTGTTCATGGCGCTCACGGCGGCGGATGTGCTCGATGCGCTAAAAGACGAGGTGAGTGTGGCCAGCAACGCCACTCAACTTCTTCGACTGGCGCTCCGCCAACCGCCGCAACGGCGGGTATACCGCCTGCGAGTTCCTCCGCTGTGGGGCTACGTCGCGCAAACCGACTACCTGCCGCACGATGGCAGCACATTCGGGGCTCACTTCTATGATTTCTCGATGCACGCCTTGGCGGATTTCCGACCGTTGAAACGGTATTACGGCGCAGCGTCCTTCTACCTGCTGAAGGCGGGTTGAAGGTATTGCACGGCTCGCCAACGCCGCCCTGTGCATGGTGTGCAGCGTTCTGGGCTGGAATGATATTTCCGGTCAGTTGGATTGACCAAATTGAGTTGCTTGCCGTCAGAGGCGGATTGTTTTGAACTAACAATGCTTTGATTGACTCGCGCGAAAGTTTTATGGCTAACTTCGCGTGGTTATTTTTTTTTATCAACTCATTGCTTTGGGGAATTACAATGTCGTTTTCATCAAAACTATCTACTGCAAGAACGATCGTTCAAGCCCGCGCTGTATCGCGTGGCATCGGCGCCGGTCGCTACGCCAGCGTGTCGGCGTTCAATCAGAACGACGAAGGCATCTGGCGCAATGGCACGGGCGATGGTGTCAAACCCGACCGTGACGACCCCCGCGTTGCTCGCGGCGAACGCCTCAGCCAACTGTTCAGCCCACAATTTGGCGGATAGTTGATGCGGTATCCCCGCATCTCTCATGTGGTGATGCAGACAACACCGTTCTGCAACATCGACTGCAAGTATTGTTATCTGCCTGAGCGGCGCAGCAAAGACCGGATGGAGCCGGCCCTTGTGCGGCGTCTGGCGGAACGGGTGGCGGAATATCAGGACGGCGGCACGCCAGTGAAATGGTACTGGCATGCGGGCGAACCTCTGACGGTCGGCCTCGACCACTTCCGCGCCTGTCATGAAGCTGTTGCCGCTGGCGCTCCGGCGCTGGCGGACACCTTCCGCTATCATGTGCAAACCAACGGCATCCTCATCGATGATGAGTGGGCACACTTTTTCAAAGAGCACGGCTACGGCATCGGCGTCAGCATCGACGGGCCCGCCGACATTCACAACGCCAACCGTGTCACGCGCAACGGCGGTGGCACGTACGACAAGGTGGCGGCTGGCTTCAAGCGATTGCAGGATGCGGGATTGCACCCTGCCGTTTTGGCCGTGGTGAGTTCGGCGTCACTCGACCGGCCCAAGGATTTGCTAGCGGCCTTCGCGGAGCTGGGCGCCGACAGCGTTGCGTTCAACTTCGAGGAAATGGAAGGCACGCACGGCACATCGTCGTTAAAGGCGATGGACGACAGCGGCGAGCTGCGCGGCAAGGTTCATCACTTCATTACCACGCTACTGCGCGAGCGCGAGCAACACTATCCACACATCCGGCTGCGCGAAACCGATTGGATGTTGCCGAGCATTTTGAGCGGCGAAGCGGTCGAAGGCTGGCTGACGCGACCTATGACCTACCTGACCGTGTTGAGCAACGGCACGGCTTCGACATTTTGCCCCGAGCTGGCGGGCATGAGCGGCGCCGACAAAGTCGATTTCCCACGCTGCAACATTCTGACGGAACCGCTGACGGCGTTCGCCGACCGCGTGTTCGCAAGCCGCGCGTTGGCCGCCATTGAAACCGGCGTCGATAGTTGCCGCCTGAAGTGCGACTACTTCGAGCTGTGCGCAGGCGGCTGCCCCAGCAACAAGTTTTACGAAACCGGCGACTTCGGTTCGACCGAAACGCTCTATTGCCGCATCCGCAACCAGTACGCGGCAGATGCAGTCGTTGACTACATCATCGCCTCCGAAGGCAAGGGCATCGAAGCGCCGGCGGGAGAGCCGTGACCGTCATTCGCCTGCAGCCTTTCATCGCCGAGGCCGAACGTCGGCTTGCCGACGCTGGCATTCCCGAACCGCATGGTGAAGCGGTGACACTGGTGCAATTGGCGATGGCCTTCCACGGGACCAACGCGCACCGTTCGCTCGACGAACTGGTGGAAGGCGCTATCACCGAGCGCGAAGCGCGCCGTTCCCTCGCACGCATTGCTGGCTTCAAACATTTTAACGGCTTGCCGCTGCAGCTCGACGATGACGTCTATGAACCGTGCGCCAGCAGTGAACGGCTGCTCGAACACGCACTGGCCTTTGCCTCGACGCGCACGCAAGCCCTCCGCATTCTCGACCTTGGCACCGGTTCCGGTAACCTGCTGGTGGCGGCGCTGCGTGCGCTGCCCGACGCAATCGGCGTCGGTGTCGATTGCAAAGCTGCGGCGGTCGCCTTGGCGCGGCGCAACGCGCATAGGCACGGCATATCCAATCGCTGCGTGTTTCTCGAAGGTGATGCGCACGCGCTGAACTTGGCGGAATTCGATATGGTGCTATCCACGTTGCCGTGGGTTCCGACCGGTCAGCTAGACGATTTGATGCCGGAGGTTCGGCTTTACGACCCCGTTGAATCGTTGGACGGCGGGGCCGATGGCCTCGATCATTTTCGCCGCTTGGCGAAGTCCCTGCATAGGCTGCTCAGGCCACAAGGCGCGGCGTTCGTGCAAGTTGGCTATGAGCGGCACGCGGCGGCGCAAGCTCTATTCGCCCGCGCTGGTGCGGTCACGGTGCTGCGCGATGGCTACGGCTTCCCGATGGGATTGCAGGTAGAAGGATGACTTGCGATTGATGTATGTGATCAAGCGCAAGGGCCTGCAAGCGATCATGTGAAGAGGGCGAGGTCGATGAACGGTTCCCCGCAGCAAAGTCTAAGTCAACCCTTGGAAGCACTCGTCCGCGAGTTTGCTGATTGGTGGGCGAAGCGCGGCAAGGAACTCGATTCGGCGAATGAAGTTCGCGAGCCACTGTATCACTACACCGACATGGGTGGTCTTATCGGGATCGTCAGCAATGAACAGATGTGGTTCACCAGTATCTTCCACCTGAACGATCCCAGCGAACTTGGCTACGGCGTCGAAATGGCGCTCGATATTTTGCGGGAACACGGTGAGCGAGGCGATGCTGCTGTGCGGGCATTCTGCGCGTGGGCATCACACGTCCTCGTCAAGGCCGGAGGAGAGATCTTCGACTTTTATGTCGCCAGCTTCAGTCAGGCCGACAACGATCTGGGGCAATGGCGCGCCTATGCGGACAATGGAAGGGGCGTCGCGATCGGTCTTTCCCCGCAGCTCTTCGAAGTCGTTGCGGAACAGCGCGCGCTCGGCGCAGCCGACAAGACCATGGCCGCTCACGTGATCTATGATCGAGCGGTGTGCGAACGGAACTTCACGGAGGCCATTCAGCTAGCGACTGAAATCATCGTTCGCGGACAAGCACATGCTACGTCGAAGCTAGAGCGAGAAGAATTTGGCAAAGCGGTAGCGCGAGAATTGGCGGTGCCATTGTTCACCTACGCGATCACGTGCAAAGACAAAGCCTATGCCCATGAGCGAGAGACACGGCTGCTAATTGTCAATGATCGCGCCAAGCTGGACCCGATCATTGATTTCCGAACTCGTGGCGCGAACCTCGTCCCTTACGTCCGCAGCACCATGCGGGTGCGCGCGTTGGGAGCAATGACCAAGATAATGGTTGGCCCGGCAGCGGACGATCTTGCTGAGCATGCCGTGCAATCGCTTCTCCGTCGGCATAAGCTGCCACCCGATATCGTACAGAAGTCAGAGATTCCCTATACGGCCCGATAGCCGCTGCTTGTTGCACGTAGCTTAGGCCGTTTGAAGGTGCGTGGCTTACCCGCTTGCGCTCGCTAACGCTGTCGCGGCGGGCTTGTTGCTGTCACCGTGGTGCCGGAAACTTCCAGCAGGTCGCCACGTGCGCCATTCCGATGGCCGGATAGTAGGATTCCGCCGCTGGCGCGGATACCAAGTACAACGTCGTTTCAAGCCCCGCGGCCTGGTGCGCTTCCTGGATAAGGTGCCGGCCACTGCCTTTGCCCTGATAGGCTTCATGAACCGCCAGGTCCGACAAGTAGGTCGCAAACGCGAGATCTGAAATCGCGCGGGCGATGCCGACGATTTTTTGTTCGTCGCGTGCGGTGATGATGACCACCCTCAGGTAATCTTCAAAGCGTTTAATGCGGTCGATGATGCCTGCGCGGGCGCGTTTGCAGCGAAGCTGATGCAAACGGACGAACATTGGGCATCGTGTGGCGGGTGTGCAAGCGAATGCGTCACTGGCCAAGGCAGTGGATGGTTTGCGGATGATGATCAAGGTGATCAGCGCGACAAGCTTGTTCATGGAATACAACGGCGATTTGCTGGTCGAGCGTCCCGGTTTCGAGGTGGCGAAAACCCGGCGCGCTGAGTTGAGCGGGTTCATCGAGCGTGTCGCCATCACCCGGTGCGCGCAGCAAAAACCGCCCTTGCACAAATTGGGTGCTAGCGGATAATATTAGGTTGTGAACCCGTGGGACAAGACAACGGCAGTTGAGACAGCAGTCGAAGAAGAGAAGCTTTCAAGTCGAGGCTACTTTTGGTTTGGCTGCGTCATGGGCGTTGTCTGGACGCTCGAGATCGTCGCCACCTTGCGGTTCATTTACAAGCTCATCGTCTGAGCGTGCCGACATGGTTCGCACCTACGCTAAGTGACCCCGAACGCTTTTCGCCATGGATAAAGGCGTGCCATATCCGAAGTCGGAACCGCCTTCTGCGACTGAACGCAACGCGGTGCGTCACACCCTGCTCAGCATGGAGGTCGGCGACAGCGTGTTTTCGACCGATCAAGTCATCCACAACCGTATCAAGTTTGCAGGCCGTAGTTCGCCTTGGCGAGGAACGGGGCAAAGTTGCGATCGCAGTCGAGCGAGCATTGATGCTCGACAGTGAAGACGAGCACGCGTAGTCCGAAGCGGCGATTGCTTATTGCAAGGCCAAAGAACGTGATATCACCTTGATCCTTCCATGATTTCTTTCGATCTGTACGTTGCGACCGCAATCCTCATCCGTGACATGACGGATGGGCATTATGAAGAAGCCGCGAGCCGCAGAACTGGAAGTCGTCATTGAATGGGGCAGTCGCCGCACTGGCGCTGCACACTCTTCATCGGCGTCTGATGTGACGCGCGGGGATGTGCTTGAATTGGCACGGGCACTGGGGCGGCTGGCAGCCCGGCGAGATCTTGAAGCCGCACAACACGCGGGTGAGTGCCTGAGTTCTGCCGGTATGCAAGGTACAATGTCTGAGTTGGAGCCAACGTGAGCGGCTCGGCCATCGCGGAGTGAGCCTGATGCGCGCTGCAATCTATGCCAGATTTTCGAGTGAGTTGCAGGACGCGCGCTCAATCACCGACCAGGTGGCCCAGGCTCGTAAGTATGTCGAAACCCGCGGAATGAAGGCCTCCGGCATCTATGAGGATGCTGGCATCTCCGGCGCTTCGGTCATCAACCGGCCTGGCCTGCAACGGTTGCTTGCCGACGCCGCCGCCGAAAAATTCGATGTCCTGGTCACGGAGAGCCTGGACCGCCTTTCGCGCAGCCAGGCGGATATTGCGTCCCTCTACGAGCGGCTTTGCTTCCTTGGAATACGCGTCGAGACACTTGCCGATGGGCATGTCTCGGAAATCCATGTCGGCCTTAAAGGCACGATGTCGGCGCTGTTCCTCAAAGACCTCGCGCAGAAGACACGTCGTGGGCAGGTGGGACGGGTGAAAGCCGGACGCATCCCTGGTGGCCGAAGCTACGGCTATGATGTGGTGCCGTCGGGTGATGACCGCGGCCGGCGGCTCATCAACGAACGCGAAGCCGCCATCGTTCGCCGCATCTTTGCAGAATACGCCGCTGACAATGGCTCGCTGGCGATTGTGAAGGATCTGAACCGGGAAGGTGAGCCGGGCCCCAGCGGCGGCAAATGGAACGTGTCTGCGTTAGTTGGCTCGGCTAAACGTCGCAATGGACTTCTCAACAACGAACTCTATCGCGGCACCATTGTCTACAACCGCCAGCGCTTCGTGAAAGACCCGGCAACGGGCAAGCGTGTCTCGCGTCCAAACCCTGAAAGCGAATGGCAGCGGCAGGACGTGCCGGAATTACGCATCGTGTGTGAAGATGTCTGGCATCGTGTGCAGCAGATCCGGGCCTCTCGTGGTGGCCCGCGACTGCATGAACGTCGCCGCCCGCAACGCTTGCTATCGGGCCTGATCTACTGCGGATGCTGCGGGGCGAAGTACAATGTCGCTACCCGTGACTACATGCGCTGTTCCGCGCGGACCAACAGCGGCACTTGCGATGAAAGCCGCTTGATTAAGATGTCTGAGGTAGAGGGACGGGTGCTGGCGTCGTTGGAGCGGCATTTGCTTGCGCCTGAAGTCATCGCCGAGGCCCTTGTGGCTTACCGCCAAGAAGTGGAACGCAGCAAAGGCCAGCATGACGGTGCCCGGGGGCGGATGGAGACCGAACTGGCGGATCTCGAGCGAAAGCTCTCCCGGTTGCTCCGTATGGTTGAAGACGGCCACGCCGATCCCGCGGTTGCGGGCCCTCGCCTGAACGAGCTTGCACAACAGAAGCGTGACCTTGCCAGCCGATTGAGCGTGAGGCCCGATGACGCAGCGGCGCCGATGATTACCGATGGCGGCGCGGGCTACCGCAAGTTGGTTTCTGAACTGAGGGTGGAGTTGGGAGAGGGCAGGGACGGGACCACGGATGCGGCTGCTTTGGTGCGAGGACTTCTTCATCGCATCGTGGTGAGCCCACGAACGGGCGTCAAAGATCAACTCATTGAAGTTGAGGCAGGATTTGCGCCGATCCGGTCACCGGCTGACCGTTACTGCAATGATGGTTGCGGGGGCTGGATTTGAACCAACGACCTTCAGGTTATGAGGCGTCGCGGATGCGATATTCATGGATTGTTCTGGACACACATAAACATTGTTTAACGAAGCATTATCAATGACATATAGTCCCATGTTGTCCGAAGATGTGCGCCTCAAGCCGTGCATTTTTGTGACCCAGGGGTGACCCCGAAAAGTGCTAATCCCTTCACCTGGCGCGCTTATTTTCGCGAGGCCAAAAGTGGAGGTGCAAGAAAGTGCTGAAAAACCTGACAAACCGCTTCTGCGAGTGCGTGACGACGACCAAGCTTCGGGAAGAGTTTCGCGATCAAACGGTACGTGGATTACAGCTCCGCGTGACCAAGGCCGGCATCAAGACGTGGACCTTCCGCTACCGCCGCCAAAGCGACGCGCAATTGCAGCGCCTCACGCTCGGTCTCTTCCCGGTGATGGGCCTCGCGGAGGCGCGCACTCGTGCGCTTGAAGAAGGCACCAAGGCGGCGCGTGGCGGCGACCCGGCCGACGAGGTCAAGCGGCGCAAGGAAGCCGACACGTTCAAGGAACTGGCCGACGATTGGCTCGAACGCCATGCGGTGCCGAACAAGGGGGCCAAGGCGGTCCGCGACGACCGGTCCATGCTGGAGCGGCACATCCTGCCGGAGATCGGCAAGATGAAGATCGCGGAAATCCGCAAGCGCGACGTGCTGCGCATGCTCGATGTAGTGGTCGCCAAATCGGATACGCGCGGCCCGGACTCCAAGACGAGGGGTAAGCAAAAGCGGAACGAGAAAAAGCCGGAGAAGCCGAAAGCCCCTCGCCGCCTGTCGCATCGTCCGAACCGGGTGTTCGAACTGACGCGCGCGATCTTCCGCTGGGCGGTTAGCCGCGACATCCTGCAAATCGACCCGACCTATATGCTGAAGGCGCCGATCAAACGCGAGAAGGAACGCGAGCGTGTGCTCGACCCCGACGAAATCCGGCGCCTGTGGAGCGTGCTCGACCGCGCACCGGTCGTGCGCCGGGGCAACAAGGGCGTGCCGCGCGGCCAATCCGTGCTCGGTCCTGACGATGTGCCGATGACGAAAGCTGTGGCGCTGGTGTTGAAGCTGGCGCTGGCCACCGGCCAACGCATTGGTGAGGTGTCCGGCATCCATAAGAGCGAGCTGAACCTCGAAGGCCCGTTACCGATGTGGATGATCCCCGGCGAGCGCTGCAAGAACGGCAAGGCGAACCGCGTGCCGCTGTCACCGATCGCGGTGTCGCTGATCAAGCAGGCGATCGCGCTCAACGAAACCAGCGTGTGGGTGTTCCCCGGCGCCCTCGGCGACGACAGCGCCATGGACCCGCACGCCCCGACCAAGGCGGTGGAACGCGCCCGTAAGATGATTGCCATCGGCGACTTCCGCGCTCACGATCTCCGTCGCACGGCCGCGACCGGCATGGCCGAAGCCGGCATCAACCCACACACGATCTCGCTGGTGCTGAATCACATCAGCGCGCGCAAGGGCACGATCACCGGCCGCGTCTACGTGCAGTACAGCTACGACCGCGAGAAGCGTGACGCGCTCCTGGCCTGGGGAACGCGCTTGGTTGAAATCCTCGCTGAAACAGCGGCTCGTTCGGACGTTGGGGGTGCCGCGCACGTCGAAAATGTTGCCGCATAAAAAAATATCCCGTGCAATATGGATGAGAAAGTCGCGTTTTCTCGCTGTTTATCGGTGGTTTTAACTGGTTGTTAAGGCGGGCAACCTACTCATAAACGTCAGAACTGACGGCATGATCTTGGCTCGACGGCGTCAAACGCAAAAATCGAGACCAAACGACGGGCGAACTGCGCCCCTAAACCACTCTCGCAACGCGCGACGGGCGGTAATTTTTCGTTAACAAATCCGCCGCAATCTCCTCTCGTCACCGGGCAAACCTGCCTCGTGCGCCAACCGCCAGAGGAGATGACGATGACCTCGATATTCCATCCCATGTGCGCAGTGAAGGCTGCGCGAGAGCTGATGTCCGTTTTCGTGCCGCTTGCGGCGGCACGGACGGATTCGGAGGGGGCTCGAGCATGGGGTGACGGGAATGGATGGAAGTGATTGGACGCGTGAGCCGACCGACTGGGCCAACGAGAAGTTCATGACGATCCACGCCGTCATAGAAGACGTAGGCCTGTGTAAATCGAAGATCCACGTCATGATGGCCGAGGGCAAGTTCCCCAAGCAGTTCAAGGTCGATAGCCGGTCGTTCTGGCTCAGATCGCAAGTGGCTGCCTGGAAGAAGGCCAAAGTGAAGGAGAACGAGACGCTACCCTGGAAGGACAAGTGGATACACATTCCACGGACCAAGGGTGAGAAGCGCGTACCGAAGCCGGTGAAGCCGCCGAAGGATGATCCGACCGACGATTCCTCCAAGTGACGCAAGAGAGCCCGCTCGACGTAACAGTCGGCGGGCTTTTTGCTGCCTCACGCTTCCATCCGTCACCTTCCAAGATCGCCAACGTGGCGCTTCAGTTCGGATTGTCAGCCGCTTCTCTGCGCGACTAGACAGCCACAGTACGCGCGAACATAATAAGAACAACTGATTCGGAGACATCATGGCCCACGACGGGCGAGCGATAGCGAATTTCGTGCTCGACCAGTGTGCTGGCGCGGGTGTCGGCGTGACGCCGCTGGCGTTGCAGAAGATCGTCTATTTCTGCCATGTCTGGTGCCTGATCGAACTGGGTACGCCGCTGGTGCGTCACCAATTCGAGGCCTGGGAACACGGCCCGGTGCTCCAGTATTTATATAGGGAATTTAAACGGTTCGGCGCAGCGCCGATCGCGTCACGCGCGCTACGGAACAACCCGGCGACCGGTAGAGCGGAGGCGGTGCCGTATGATCTGGATCAAGCGACCCGTGAGCTCCTGATGCGCGTCGTGGCGATCTATAGCCGGATGACGCCGAGCACACTGCGCGAACTCTCGCACGCCGAGTACGGGCCATGGCACCGGGTCTGGCACCATGGCGGCAAGATCAATCCCGGCATGCGCATCGACGACCGCGACATTGTGCGGTTCTATTCGAGCGCACCGCGCGCCTCGACCTTGCAGTGACGCAGCAGGTTTTCCACACCCCTGCATGGCTTCTGCTGGACAAATCCCGTCAACGGTCCTATTAACACTCCCAAAATGGGAGTCGTTGACATGATCCCATATGGGGACTATAGATGAAGCGCTCCGGAGCCGGGCATGCAGATCCTGTCAAAGAAGGCTCTCCGGGACTATTGGGAGGGTTACAATGGCGTCGACCAGCCGGCGTTGGAGCAGTCCCTTAAGGCTTGGTACCGCGAGGTGAGCAAAGCCCAGTGGAACAACGCCAACGAATTGAAGCAGAAGTACCGCAGTGCGAGCATCCTGGGAAAAGGCAGGGTCGTTTTCAATATCTGCGGCAACAAGTTCCGGCTGGTGGTCGGGGTCAATTACTCCGTGAAAGTCGTGTACGTGAAGTGGGTCGGAACGCACTCCGATTACGACGACATCGACGCGGAGGAGGTGTGAGATGACGAGTGTACAGCTGATCCGGACAGAAGACGACTATCGGGCTGCGTTGGCGCGGGCCGAAGAACTCATGACGGCCGAAGCCGGTTCGTCCGAAGGTGACGAACTCGAACACCTTGCGATGGTGATCGGGGCGTATGAAGACAAGCATCACGCCATCGAACTTCCCGATCCGATCGCGGCCATTCAGTTTCGCATGGAACAGGAAGGCCTGACCAACAAAGACCTCGCTCCATACTTCGGCAGCTCCGGCAAAGTGTCGGAGGTGCTATCGGGCAAGCGCGATCTGACCCTGCCGATGATCCGCGCGTTGCACCGGCACCTTGGAATTCCGGCCGAGGTTCTCATTCAGGAAGCGGGCGGCTCGATTCCCGAGGATGTCGAAGGTCTCGACTGGTCCCGCTTTCCCGTCAACGAGATGGTCAAGCGTGGCTACCTGAAAGCGTCGAAGAGCGCCAAGGACAACGCCGAGCGTTTGCTGCGCGAGTTGATGGGACGAGCCGGCGGTCTGTCTGTCGCGGCGCCGCTCTGCCGCAAGAGCGATGGCAAGCGACGTAACGCCAAGATGGATAGTTACGCGTTGGCGGGCTGGTGCCTGTACGTGCTGGCGCAAGCCGCGACGGCAAAACCCAAGGGCTCCTATAAGAAGGGCAGCATCACACCCGCGTTCCTGCGCAAGGTGGCGAAGCTCAGTGTGTTCGCCGATGGCCCGAAGCGGGCGCAATCCCTCCTCGCGGAGCACGGCATTATCCTGGTGATCGCGCCACATCTCGCGAACACTTACCTCGACGGTGCGGCGATGTTGCTGGAGGACGGAACGCCGGTGATCGGCATGACGCTCCGGCATGACCGCGTCGATAACTTCTGGTTCTGCCTGCTGCATGAATTGACCCACGTCGAGCGCCATCTCGGTGACGGTGGTGAGCGGTTGTTCGTCGATGATTTCGATCTCCGGGCGAAGGACGACGATCAACGCGAGCGCGAAGCGGACGAATGGGCGGAAGAAGCGCTCATACCGAAGCAGTTGTGGAACGAGCATCACGCACAGGATGCACCGACGCCGTCGAACGTGATCGCGCTGGCGCAGGAGGTCGGTGTGCATCCAGCTATCGTGGCCGGACGCATTCGCTGGCGACACGGAAATTATCGCATTCTGTCTCAACTGCTCGGCAGCGGAGAAGTCCGGAAATACTTCGATTGCAAGTGGTCCTGAGTACGTTGGTTGTCCTGCGTTTTGTCGTGATAGATCGCGGGGGCATGCGTTTCGTCGCCTCGCCGGAGTAAGATGGTGGAGGCCGCCGATGGCAAAGCTCAGAGTTCCCTCGTTGCAGCATATGGCTCGCAATTGGCATCCGACGCCGGGCGGTGTCGCGAAAAGGTTGATCGCGGTGGCGACGCGGCCGCCTCGGTTCTCGTATGAAGCCTTATTCGGGGCTGTGCGGGATATGCTGGTTCTCGGAGCATCCTATGAACAGATCTACGCCGGGATCGAGCGCGCGGAGAAACGGGAGGGTGTAAGAAAGAATTTGCTCGAAGTCATGCCGCTGTTGCGCGCGCATTTCGCGACGATCGACCTCGACGGGCCTCCGAGCGCTGTGGCGCGCCGCTACTACCCGCTGGCACGCGATATTCTGATCCCGTTCGAAGCGCCGCTCGAATACAGCGTCGGCGGTCAAAAATATTTCCCGTGGTTCAGTTTTTGGCGCAGTAATCCGCTGGCCGATGCGCGCCTGTCACTGTTCGTGACGCTCGTCGACGAGATGCTATTACAGGACCCTGACCTCGATACCGCGATTTTTCAGATCCTCGATTTCAGCTGCGTGAAAGGCGCCGACTGCCGAAGTCTACAGGTCATCGAGGCCCGTGACATCCCGCGCCTGAACGACAGTGATAAACGGGCGATGCTCGAAGTTTTCGCTGACGGGTATCGCGCTGCTCGCGATGAGATCGCGCGGACCCAACCGATGCGGGACGACGACGAAGCGAAACCTCACGATCCGAAACAGGGCGATTTGTTCAACCCGCCCACGTCGTGAACCCCGAGATCTCGCATCCACTACACCCACCACCACGGCTTCGCTGGCTGGTTGGGCTTTTTGCCATCATCTTCTGCGTGCCGCGAACTTTCTCAGGTTGGATCGGTATTCCAGCAGGGCGACGACGACGCACACGAATTGCAACGCGTATCTGGCGGTCGGATCGGAGGGCCATCCCCCGACCACGAACGTGAAGAAAAGCGCGAAAGCGCAAAGCGTGCAGATTCCGAGCAGGATGCCTTGTCCGAGCGCCTGGATGTGATCCAAAGCGCCGACCGACGTGTGCGAGCCCTTTCGGCGCGGGATGTTCAAAGCTCGGGGTTGCTCGTTGGTCGCAGCTACCGATGTCGGCACCGCACAGAATTGCTCCGCCGCATAACAGTTGCAACGAACGTCTCGACCTGCTCCATCTGCCCGGGTTGAGTCGGATCGCACGCAACGTCCTGAGTAGCTGTCCTGAACCATGATCGCCTCCGCTATATCGACGGTGCTTGCAGCGCACCGCAACCAAAGAAGTTTTTCAGTCCGTCTTCACCACACCCGCCACCACTGCTTCGCCGGCGCGAACACCGGCAGCTTCGCGCGCGGCGTCGGCTGGAACAGCGCCGGCCTGCCGCAGGATTCCAGATAGCACCACGTGCAACTCGGGGCCGACGCTGGATAGCGGTGCGTTACGTTGGCCTGGCAGTCCTGCAAGCCACACAGCATGTCTTCGAGCGCATGCATCCATTCGAGTGCGGTCGGACGCCTGGCGACCCGCTTCGGCACGAACGCGCGCAGGAACAGCTCCTCGACCGGCTTTGGGAACAGGGAATGGGTGTAGAGCCCGAACTGCGTCGTGACGAGGCTCTGTCCGCGCCAGCGCTTGCGGAACAGGTAGTCGCCTTTCGTCATGGCGTCACCGAGCGTCAGGTGCTTCGAGCCCGCGAACGGATGCCGGCCCATGACCAGCAGGTGGAAGATGAACACGGCCAGCGCGAAGTCGTCACTGGTGTTGGTGCGTGGCACGACGTGGAGGTTTTTCTTGAACAACTCCGGTGCGGTGAACGCCTCCACGCCGACCGGGCACAGGTGATCTCTGATCTGGTAGCTGTCGCAATCAATCAGGCGCACGGTGCCGTCCGCCAGCACCAAGACGTTCTGCGGATTAAAATCCCCGATCACGATCTTCGAGTTGTGAATGGCCGTCACCGCCCGCGCCAGGTTGGCCGTGATTGCGACGAGGTGAGCATTGGTCGCATGGGGATAGAGACGTCGACGCTCGGCCGGCGAGAACAAGTTGCCGATCGGCACGCCACCACGCACGAGCGGCATGACATACCCGATGACATTGCGATTGGAATCGAGAATGACATCGAGCGGCCACGTCGAGACGGCCGCCAGCGAAGGCCGGTGCATCTGCGCCTGCATCAAAAGCTTCAGTCGCTTCTGCGGATCAAGAGGCCGGTGATAGAACTTGATCGCGAGGTGGGTACCGACGCGATACACAGTGCCTTCGCCACCGCTCGCGACCACGGGGCCGAGCACGTACTTGCCCTTGTGGCCTTCAACCTGGGTGTCTGGTTTCATCGTGGTCATGGCAGGTCCGCCGTGTGCAGGATGAAGAGCGAGGCGTCGTCGCCGATGCGCCCTTGAACCAGAGGCCCGGCGAGCAGCGTTTCGAGCTGTGCCGAAAGTGCGCCGACCGACCCTGGCCGTGTCAGTCCGCCCATGACGGAAGCCAGATGATCGAACAGCGCCGGGGTCACGACGCCACGGGCGAGCACCAGTGGTTCGACGCCGTCGGTCATCAGCGCGATATTGTGTAGAAATCCGACGTGCAGCCGGGCCTGAAGCTTTTGAAGCGCATCCGCCTCGGTGATGAAACAGGAGATATTCGCGTATTCGCCGCGCTGCGGCGCAAACACCGGACGCCACATTTGGCGTACCGGTCCCATGACGATGGCACCGTCACCGATCTGCACGAAAGCAGAGTGTTTCCCGTCGGTGATGCAAGCGAGCAGCGTAGCCGCGTACTGCATCGGGTGGGCATTCATCCGCGACGCAAACCGCAACAGTACATGATGCACATCGGTCGCGACGGCGTTGGCAACGCCGAGCAAGCCGGAACCGGACCACGACCGGCGCGTCGCCAATCGCTTGGCCGCGAGATCGACGAAGGCGTTGGCGGCGATTTCTGCGCCTCTGCCGCCATGGTCCGCGGAGCCCATGCCGTCGGAGACGGCAACGATGAAATACTGGGTTGTTTCAACGGTGACGAGACGGGAAGCGACAGCGTCCTCGCAAGGAGCCCCGCACGCATGGTGCGAGGCCCCCGTGACGCATGCCGACGCCCACTTATATGGGTTCTGCATGGTTTTGGTCCTGAGATTGAGTGACAGATGAGAGTTCAGGGCGCGACCGCACCCCAACCGGCAGGGCTCGGGACGGCAACTTCACCGGCACCGGGCTGCGAGCCCGACACCGCACGCGCGGAAGCCGACAACCACTTGAACATCGGCACGAACGCGAGGTTCTGAAGCAGCAACGGCGGACGCGCGGGCGACAACGCTGCCAGCGTCTTCATGTCGGCCTGGGCATCGACCGCCACGCAGAACATGGAGAAACGCTTCTTGGCTTCGCCCTCCGCCACCGCTTTGACAGCGGCGCGGATGTCATCCGTCGCCGACCCATCAGTCAGGAGCAGTACGAGGGGCCGGTAGTACGTCAGCAGATTGCTGCGGTAGTAGCGTTTGCGATCCTCGATCAGATCGAGGGCCTTCAGGACAGCCTCACCCATGGGAGTGTCGTTGCCGGCGGTCAGATGCGGCATCTGACAGCGGTCCATGGTTGCGAAACCCTGTGCCACGTCAACAGGCCCGAACGTGACGACCGCTGTCTCGGCCGCCTGCAATGTTTGCATGTCGGCCGAGATTTCATGTTTATAGGCTTGTAGGCCCTGATTGAGACCGGCGATCTTCTGCCCGCTCATCGAACCCGACCGGTCGGCGATGATGCAGACGGACAGCATCTGCTGCGCGGTGTTGAAGGGATCGGTGCCGCCCGGTGTGAACGGCATCTGTGGAATGGCATCCATGTGGATATTTCCTCTGTGGTGTTGGATCGGTTTCAAGCTGGATCGGCTTCAGACGTGCTTGGGTGTGTCGGCCTCCATCGGTTGTTGCGGGAACGGTTCTCCAGCGCCGCAAGCGACGTGCTTGCGAGCGGCGGCGAAGGAATGAACTGACGAAGATTCAGATTGCCGTCAGATGCGGGGGCGACGGCGAGCGGACCTTGATTTTCCTGCATCAGGTCGCGTGGAGAGCGATTGAGGCAGGAGGGGCCTGACTGGGCCGAACGGGACAATTGCAGTGTCCTGCCGCTTCCGTGGCGTGACGTCGGCGGGAAGCCCATCGATAAGGGCTTGCAGGCCGTGGTTCAGCGCGGCGAGCTTCGGCAGCTGCATCGACATCGACTTATCGGGGACAATGACGGCCGCGAACCTCAGATCCACGTTCCGAAAGGGATCGGCGACGTCGGTTGCGGGCGACGAACGGGGGACGTCTTTCATCTCGGATTTCCTGTGTGACGTGATGCGGTGACGGGTAGGGCTATCGATCAGTCGGCGACGGACGGGGCGACCTCCGGCTGATCCAGGACCGACGCCCATGCCTTCGGGCTCGGGAGGTGCACCTCGGGAGTAACCGGGCGTAGAGTGGAAAGCCGTTGAGCGGACGGAAACCCGAGCCACAAGGACCACCGACCGTTGGTGTCGGCACATCGTGCGGCTCGGAAAGACGCTAAGGCGTCGAGCGTCTGCGGTGACACACCGGCAGGCACCAGCGGCAAGCAATTGATGCGGCGGGCATCGAGATCCGCGCGCAGCGCCTCGTAGCCCGCGCAATCGGCGTCGTTGGTTACATCGAGCCGCTTGTCGGTGAGCAACACGATGACGGGTCGATAGACGCAGCGCACACCCAGGGTGCGATACTGCTCGCGACGCTCCGCGATGAGATCGAGCGCCCGCGTGATGGCAGGCCCGATCGGTCCAGCCTCACCCCAACCGAGATAGGTGGTTCCCGGATGGCGAACGGGACGGAAGCTCTGCAATACTTCCACGGGTGCGAAACCGATGACGGCGGTCTCGATCGTCGCGGCGGCGAATGCGTCTTCGGCGATGGTCGTTTCCAGCGCCTCGATGCAGGCCAGATATTCGTCGCGATGACGGTAGTCGGAGCGGTCGACGACGATGACGAGCGGCAGGCGTTTTTCGATTGAGTGGGCACAAGCAGGGGCTTCCTGCGCGACGGGGGTCGGCATGGCGGCAATCTCCAAGGTCAGACGTGGTGAGGTGGTTAGATGCGGACGCGAGGCATGGCGGCGAAATTGACGGGGCGAACGGGGATCGCGTGCGGTTTCCGGCGGGCAAGACGTTTGAAGCGGCCGACCTCGAAATAGGCCGAGGTGGTCAACTTCACCGGCTGGCGGTTGGTCGAGACGACCAGCATTTCGTTACGCTTGATGGTGCGGACCTCGCCGGGATTGACGAGCGCATATTCGCGGTAGGTGTCCTGAGGATTGGGGTCGAACAACTCCTTCCTCTGACGTTCTCTCACCCTGCCACACAGCTTCTCGAACAAGACGCACGTCTCGGGATCAGCGCCTGAGTACGTGATCAACGTGTTAAAGCCGCCGAGGATGGCTTGGGCCTCGTCACGGCCATAGCGGGCCGGTAATTGTGAGATCGATTGCAGCACGATGGAGAAGCTCATCTTGTAAGCGCGGGCTGTGTTGACGAGGGATGCGAAATCGGTGATCGCGCCATGCCCGGCTTCATCCCATTTGATGCGGATCGGGAGATCGCGGCCCGAGGGCATCTGCCTCATGCCCGCGTTCGCCACCGCCCTGACGACCAGCGAAGTAAAGAAGCCGTAGTAGCGTGCGTGCTGCGGCGGCGTGACAATGAACAGAGCCGTCTTTTGTCGGCGCAGATCGGAGAGCGGGAAATCCGACGCTGACGTGATCCAAGCCAGGTTCTGGTCGCCGAAAGCCTGCAAGGCCGTCGAGCAGGTGATCACACTGCTCAGCACAGCGTCCTCGTTGCCGGTGGTCGCGCTCTTCCACAGATCGAAGACAGTCGTATCGGCCGGATTCCTCGGATCGATCGAGGCACGGGCGATGAAAGGCGCGAGCGCTCGGCCATCCTTGCCGAAGTTTTGCAGGACGCGCAAAGCATTGGCGATGGTCAATACGCCGGGCTGTTCGCCCTCAGACAGATTACGCAGGCAGCGGAAGATGACCGATAGCAGACGCACCGCCATGAGGTTCCAGATTGGATCGCGCGCGTGCGGCAGGGCGGCATGTATGATGATCGAAGCGAACTGATCGAGTTCCTGAGCAGTACGTGCTTGCAGCAGCGGATTGAGACGCATCGAGATCGACGGGTTCTCGGGATCGAGTCGCAGAATGCGATAGCCGTTTCGCGCCAAGGCGCCGCTGGTCACGTCATAGATTTCACCCTTGGGATCGTTGATGACGAGCGAGACGTTGCGATCAACGCAATCGAAGACGTTCGGGATGATCAAGCGGGATGTCTTCCCGGCCCCAGGTGGCGCGATGGTGCAGACGTTCTGATAGCTGTCGGCTTCGGTCAGCCTGAGGGATCGGCCATCGATCAAGATTCCGCGATGCGCCGGGCTGAGAAACGCCTCGTACTCCTTGCGCTTGGCAAAATAGGCGCCGGTCGTCTGCTGCAACAGCCGACCTTTGACGACGAACACGACGAGCCAGGCTAAAACTCGGAACGGGAGCGTGAACGCTCGTTTGACGGTGTGTGTTGGTTTCATGGTGGGTCATCGTTAAAAGATAGATTTCGGGACGCGACTGACCTGCCCCGCAGCGCGTCGAGCACGCGGGTCTTGGTCCGCAACAACAGGGACCTCAGTCGTTCAGTGATGGTGATCGCCGAGAACGCTCAGCGTTTCAGCGTTCGCTCTCGACTTCGCTGGTCGGCCAGGCCTTCCAGTTCCGCCTGACGCTCTCGCGCGATGCGATCGACTTCCGATTCGTTGAAGCGCGTGTCGTTGTCGCCAGAGCCATGACGCTCGGTCGTGGCCGACGCCTGATCCTTCTGAGCAGGGGCCACCGTATTGGGCGCGATGCTCGCCACATCGGCGATCACCGACAGACCGTGCATGAGTCCTTCGAAAATGTTCACGTTGGCCTCCGATGATGGCGTTGGGGATTGTGTCGCGTGCTGTGGCGGCGATAGGGGGTTGATACGTGCAGCGGCATCCACTTGCTGTGATGAAGCGCGATGCCCCAACGTTCGATCGCGGGGTGGCATCGCGGCTTTGCGTTCGGTACCTTCGATGCGCCCTGACAGGGCCAGAAACTCAGGCATCAATCCAAGCGTCGCCATGCGATGCTTGCGACCGGTGACCGTGTCCCTGACACCGACGGTGGTGCCACGCGTATAGAATTCCAGGCCCGCTGCCTGCATGCGCGCGAAGCATTCGGCTTTGTCCGAGGCGCCATCGAGGATCGCCTTCAGACGCACCTCGACGCTCTCGCGTTTCGGAGTCTTGCCCGTGCGGCGTTTGAGTTCGCCACCCTCCGTCGACAGCTTCTTGGCCGCGCGCTTGTTCATGACGGGGGCCTGCTGGAGTTGAGGATAGTTGGTCAGCGCCCAGCCCTCGATGCCGGTCTTGATCGCGGCGAACTGCTGCTTGTCGAGGCGATGGCGCTTCACCGATCCGACCTCGTTGGCCGAGATAATGAAATGCACATGCAGATGGCCGATCTTGTCGTCGTGCACGACGCCATAGACGAGATTGTTGCTGGCGCGCATGCCGATGTAGCGGTCGGCGATCGCGATCAGTGCGCGCTTTTGCTCGACCTCGGGAACGCCCTTGGCGCGTTTGATACTGAGGATCTCGTGAAACATGGTCGTGCCGTTCTTGCGAGATTTGAGGTGACGGGCATTCGCTTCGAAATCGGCCAGGACTTCCCGAAGGGATTGGCCGTAGATGTTGTGACGGATCGTATATGCGGGATCGCTTGCCTCGCGGCTCACGTACGAAAGCAATTGCCCGAATGACGCATCGTGCCTGGACATCGATTTAAGGATCACCTGCCCCTCGTAGTCTGCCGTTCGTGTAATCGTTCACGTGCTTCTCGAGCCTGCGAAGTTCCGCAAACACCGCGTCTTCATTGACGACGCGTCGAACGGTATTGGAATGGTGGGCAAGTTGATTGAGATTGTTGGCGGCATTCCTCATGAGCCTGACGCAGGCTTTGAGTTCCCCTTCGACGGCGGTGGGCACGAATGCCTGGTCGGTGACCGCGCTCGCCAGAATGGATCGGACGAGCGTCGTCGACTTTACATTCTCGCGCTTGGCGAGACGATCGAGCTTGCGATACAGCACCGGCTCGATCGCGAGCTTGATGACCTTCATGCGCTCCTTGTACTGGGCGCGGTAGGCCTTCATGTACTGGCTTCTGTCCATGGTGTCCGTCATTAGAGAATACCCAGGGGGTCCGGGGGACGGGACGTCCTCCGGCGGTTCCAAGGCGGGCCTTGGCAAGATGTGATTTCGGGGCAAACAGGTTCACCTGTTTGGTACGAACACCGGACAGGTGTTCGGCCCGAAATCGCAATCTTGCAGCCAGCCTTTGTTGTTTCGCTGATGAACCAATATTATTCGCCAAGTCCTTGTTGTCAAATGCAATACTGACGACGGATTATTTGCGGACACGTGCCCCCGGCCGCGCACATTTCCGAATAGCCACGAGCACTGACGGAGCCGAGACATCAGTGATGGACAGTGATGGAAGTTCGGATTGATCGGCTATGATCGCCGTCGATGGAACGCGGCGATCACACCGCACCGATCGCCGCGTTCGTGTATGAAAAGCGCTGCGGGTGAAAAGAAAAAAGGTTCTCGTTCTGTCGTGCCGTGAGCACGACGAGAGGGCGCAAGCCCTTTCGAGCCTGCGCCCTGTCTGTCGACCATGCTCTACGCCAAGTCCTCGGTCGCGAGGATCATGCCGTAGAAGTCCTCGACCAGATCGTCAAACAAAACGGTGAATTCAGTATCCGTGTTCGCGATGTAGCTGTTCGCCCGGCGTGTTGCCTCATCATAGCGCTCGACCTCGCGGTCGCAGATGGTGTTTGGTAGAAGTGTCATAGTTCAGAAGATTATCGAAGTAATTGGCCTGTATCAGACCTGCTGTTCGCCCACACCCGGCACGTCCGGAAGTCATAGCAACCGTTCGTCTGTCGTTGCCGATGATTGCCGGTCCCTTGTTGCCTTTGGCGCGGTGCTTGAGTTCCGGAACCGGGTGTACAATCGGGAAGCAGATTGATCAGCCTCAACTCTCACCAACGGAGCGGAGCGCGGCGGCAAGGGACGCGACGCTGACAACCGAGCGCCATGCTGTCATGGATCACGACCGATCCCTCCCCACGCGATGCCGTGCCAATGGATCAGCGCCACGCAAGACCGGCATCGACACGGCGGAGCGGTGCGAGCCGTTCGATCCGGGCGCGTTCTTGCCGGATCACTGATCGCCAATGCGCCGATGGCCCCAACGCCTGTGAACACGAGGAAAGGCGTTAGCCTCTCTTCTCGCGTTCGGCCTTCGCCTGGCGCTCCTTGATCATCGCAATGAAGTCGGTTTCTCGCTCGATCGAAATGGCGTTGCGGCCCAGCTTGAAGGCGGCGATGCCCGTCGTTCCCGATCCGGCGAAACAATCGAGCACGATGTCGCCGGGATTCGAGAAGATGCGCACCAATCGTCCCGTGAGCCCGAGCGGCTTCTCCGTCGGATGCTTGCTTTCCTTGCCCCCCTCGATGCCGATCTTGTACGGCCAGATCGAGGTCATCTTGTCCTGCCCGAGGAAATTGAAGGTACGCGGGCGATGGAACTGTCCGCCATCCTTCACCAGCCAGATGCCGGTTTCCATGCAGCTACGAAACCCGTTCTCCTTGAACGACGGCAATGGGTTCGCCTTGCGGAACACAATCGGTTGGCGGAACGTGAACAGTCCCATGCGTTCGAGTTCATAGGCGATCCATCCCATGTGGCGATATCAGAAGAACAGCACGGCGCTGGCATTGGGCTGCATCACGCGATGCAACTGACGGCAGACCTCGAACACGAAATCGAGGTACTGATCCTGGCTTGGCCACTTGTCCCATTCGCCGAAGTCGGCTCGCACGATCCTGTTGCCGCGCATCGTCAATCCCGGTCGTCCCGAGATGTTGTACGGAAAGTCGGCACAGACGAAGTCGACGAAGTTGTCCGGGATCTTCGGCAGCTTCTCCAGGCAATCGCCCTGCACGATCGAATGGATGAGTTTCTTCGGAACGTTGATCGCGTCACGGTTCGACGGCGATGGTTGACGGTTGATAGTTGGTCTTGGTGTGATTGGTTTCATAAGGTGTTGGATAAGAAATATAAAAGGCACAGCGGTCGTGCCGTGTGCCTGGAAGTCGTAGATGTGGATCGTTGGCGCGGTGCTAGTCTTGGTCCGTTCATGTCGCGAACGGATTGACGAACTGGTCCATGACCATGACGTGGAAATCGTCGGTGATGTCGTCGGCTTGGGACGCGTCGAGCATCGTCACTCCGGAATGGTGTGTGTAGACTTCGACGAAGAGCGTTGCGAGGCGGTTGAGTTCAGCTTCCTCGTCGGTGCTGTGTGTGTTCATAGCGGCTTGGGTTATCGTAATAAAATACCGGCTTGCGCCGGTTGCGTGCAGCCCGTCGACCTGTCTTATTCCACGACTTTCGGTCCATCCTTCCGGCAGTCGTCGCAGACGCTATTTTCGGCATCGAGGGAGAAGTGTTCGACCTCGCGCTTGCGGTCACAAATCTCGCAAAGTGGTCGATAGGCACGATCCACGTCGCGAATGCCGTAGTCATCGCAGGTGAAAATGCCTTCAAAGCCCATGCCGGGCTCCTCGTACTCATTCTCGATGATCCAGCGGGTCAGATCGAAGAGGCGTTCGAGCGTACTGTTGTTGGGTGCCCGCGCTGTGTCGTAGGTCAACCGCGTCGATCCCTTGTGCTCCTCGACGGACTCGATCACCGGAAACCATTTCGATCCCGTTTGGTGCACCGCCCAATCGTACTCCCAGTCCATCGATCCGGTCAGATCGTCAGCTGCGAAGCGCTCGGGAAAGAGCTTGTGCATGTTAAAGTAATATTCGTCACGACCGTTGTCGGTCTCGTGCAGGAGCCGCGATTTTACGGCGTCGATCGGTGCGTCGATGCGCACCGTGTTTTCTGTCCAATTCGGCATAGCAGATGGATTAGAAGATAAAGGCCTCAGCTCATCACTGGGTAATCAAAGGGTACACCAAGCTCCGAGCCGAAGGTCACAGCATCCGGTACACTGTCGATGGCGACGCTCAACAGCTCCGACGCTGCCATTTGTGTCGGTGCTTGACGGCAGGCGGTCTGGTGTACAATTGCCAAGCCAGTGAACAACCCCACTTGATTAGCGGGTGCCCCTGAAACGCTGATCCGTTCGATGATGGACGGCGTCCCCGTCATCGCCGTCCTATGCCAACGATGCGGACGCCAGCGATCCCGCCCCCGGCGCCGCGCTATCGCGCGGAAGGAACGTTGCGGGTGAAAAGAAAAAGACGGGTGCGACGTGCACTTGCACCGACGCGTAGCGTCGCATCCGCTTAACGCGACTGTCAATCGCACCGCTCATGATTGCTCTTGATCAAAAGGCCCCGGAACGAATCCGAGGCCTCGTTCGTGGGCGTGCCTCAACCGGAGAACAGATCGCCTTGCCGGGTATTGAAGTCGAGCTTTGACCACGCCTTGGACTTTGCCTCCTGCTCGATCCAGGCAAGGAAGAACGCAACCGGACCGCCCGCGCGTTTCAGCGCCTCAGCGTCGAGGAAATGCGAGAGATATCCGGTCGACGTGATCGGCAATGGCGCGCCCTTCGGCGATACCACCGTGATTTCGATATGTGACGATCCCTTCGAGAGGTAGTCCGGCGTATGCCGGACGCGAGCCGTTACATCGCGCCAGACGAGCTTTGCCGTGGTCGTGCGCGCTGCTTTCTTGCCTGATCTCTTGGAAGCCGTGTTGGAACGCGTGGCGTTCTTCTCCTTGCTGGCCTTCGATATTTTCTTGGTCATCGGTTCTCTCCATGAGTGCAAACGTGAAAAACCCCGATCCGTGATGGACCGGGGTTGATGTGATCGGAGTGTCGGTGGCTCATTCGGCCTTGGGCTGCAGACCGTGCAGATACTCGGCGGCCCGATTGGCGCCTGCGGCGGCGGTGAAGATTGCCTTCTTGTCGCCCTTCATCACCTCGAGCCAATGCGCGAGGTACTGGGCGTGATCCTCGCGCAGATGCGGCGTCACCCCGAGATCGGCACAGAGGAACGCGGCTGATAGCTCAGCGAGCAATTCCTCGCGCGCCAGGTTCTCGCTGCTCCTCGGAATTGAGAACCGATCGAGGCGGCTCTTGTGGCCCGTGAGATGCGATAGTTCATGCAGCAGCGTCGAATACATCGCTTCAGTGGCACTGGTGGTGTCCGTGCCTGTGAACGAGCCTTCGTCCGGCATTTGAATGCAGTCGTCCGACGGCTTGTAGTACGCGGCGTGTCCACCCCAGCGGATGTCCGCCTTGGTATGGGCGACGAATGCGTCGACGCGTGCATTGCGTTCGACTGGCATTACCGTCGGCGGCTCGGGCAATGGATATCCGTCGCATTGCTGCGCGTTGAACACCCAGTACCCGCGTGCCATCCAGACGCTTCGCGTTTCATCGTCGCCGTTCGGGTTCCCGGCCGGCGCATCGTCGCGCGCGAACTCCAGCTCCTTATAGAACACTACGAGGCTCGCCTTCTCGCCCTTGCGGACCTGTGCGCCCTTCTCCTGGAAGGCCTTGTACGTACCCCAGACAGGTACCTCGTAGCCTTTCATCTGCGCCTCGACCCACAGTGTCACGACATTGATGCCGCGATAGCCCTTGCCGGTTGAGACATTGACCGGGCGTGTGAGGCTGCCTGCGGGTCTGTGCCACGGCAGCTTGAATTCCCCTGCGCCCTGTTCGATCGCGGCGACGATCTTGTTCGTGATTTCCTGGTGTACGTCCAATCGGTCTTTCATGGCTCTGCCATCCTTGGCCACGCTGACGCTCGACTACCGAACGTCTTCAGCGGCCAAGCGCAAAGCGGGCTCTATGGCGTCCGCCGCACCCCTCGCGGCAGCACAAAAAAGGCCCCGAGGCGGGGCCGGAACGCAGTGGAGGAGGAAGGGACAATCGCCCATTGAGGCGACACGGGAGACCGACCTTGCGGCGGCGACATGCCCGCTACAATGGGAAGAGACAGACAGCCCCACATGTGAGATCGCGCCAGCACCAACACGCGTCCCGATCACAAAAAAGAAGCCACGAGGGCTTCTTTTGGATGGTCAGACATTTCTAGTAGAGTGCATTCCATGCTGATCCGTTGCAGCCTTCGTGCTTGTTCGTACCCGTGTTATATCGAATGCTTCAGGCGTGCGTAGCGTCACAAGTCGCACCGTTTCCGGCGATCTGAACCGTTCCAGCCACATCTAGCTTTGAAAGGGGACTCGTCGTTCCAATTCCTACGTTACCAGCTTGCGACATGTAGATGTCGTTTCTGAGGTCTCAAGTGCCCACGGTAAATATCGAGACGGCACCCGCTCTAGTCCCGGGGCTTCAATGGTTCTTGTTGATAAATTCGATTCATGCAACTGGAACACCACCGGAATTATATCACATCACTCCCGTTACATTGTCGATAGTCGAATTCGTATTGTGTAACTCAAGCGTTCAACCGAAGCCCATTCAACCAGTTGCTCAGACTGAGATGCGGGCAGCTTGCTGATTTACTCAATTCGCGCTTTTTCAAACAACATCGAGCACTCTGGCTGGAGTGGCAGTTCCGATTCCGACGTTCCCAGCAAAATAACTCTGCGCTGTTGCGTCCGAATAAATCGCGTAGTTATTGGCACCCGCCGTTGGGTTGACGATGCGGACACCGTAGTTATTCGAAGCTCCGTATGCATTAGCATAGAATCAGGTGTTTGCGATTCCACCAGCACCGAAGGCTTGTCACATGACAGCATAGTTCGTAGTCCCAGCAGTCCCGTTTGCACTTCCCATAAGAACCTGGCCAGATCAAGCAGCCTCAAGTTTTCCATTGGGAGTAGTCATTCCAATTCAGACGTCCCCGTCTCGCTGCACAACCATGAGGGTTGAAGTCGCATAAGGAGCTGCTGTTCCGTATTTTTTATTAAAGGAGAACGCAATGGGGCCGACATCATAGGCCGGAGATATGAAACTCATTTCCGAGTGGCCAACTAGTAGGTTCGCTCAAATTTGAGCTCACCCATAATTCAGGTATTCCGTTCATCATGCCGCAGGATCAAGGTTTGACGCTGTCAAGTCGATATATCGGTTGCTGCTGATGGCTCCCGCTACCGTAAGCTTCATGGACGGAGCTGTCGTTCAAATTCAAACGTTTCCATTGGAAGCAATTCTCATTATTTCTGCCGAGATAGTTGTACCAAGTAACTTTGTAAAAAAGCTGATATAAGAACCATGCGCAGCTGGAGTGAAGCTTTCGTCAGCAACATACTGTATACTCGGTCAATTTGTGAATCATGATCCTGTGTAGCCAAATGATAGCAGCCTTCCCAGGCCGTCGCCGGCAATAACCGCGGCAGGAGCTGAAGCAGTTCAACGCGCCTTGTAAGTTCCGATGCGCGGATGGTTTAAGTTATCTGAAAATTGATAGGTGCTTATGGCGTCCTTTCATGCAACCGTCTCGACAACGGTCAAGCGTCATGAAGGAGTAGTTGTTCCTATTCCCACCAATCCGCCAGTGCTTACGAACACACCCTCGTTATCTCCGTCATTGCTGAGATAGTTTCCATTGAGCTTCATGTTCTGCGTTGCTGTGTGGTTACCAAGATTGTCGGCTCAACCACCTCCGCTTGGAAGCGTCACGCTGTTTCCGTCTGCGATAGATAACGTTGTTCCTGACAGGCTGAGTGTTTGATTGTCGGTGTCAACAACCGCTTCAACCGTACAGTTTGGATCTCAAGGGGCGCACGCTGGGTCGAGGGTTTCGCCCGGAGCGTATTTTGTTCCTGGTGGAGCAGCAAAAATGATGCTGGATGTGCAGAGCGCGATGAGCGTTCCTGCGGCAATTGATCGAGTGTAGGTCTTCATTGTGGTGTCTTAAATTGTAATGTACATTCATCATAACACACTCGACGCTCGCTGCCCAAAAACTTGCGTTGACAAGTTGATAGATTGCGGTCGCAAGCATCCGTAGATGCTCAAGCGGGTCTTAGCCAAGCGCTACGTCGTGCGCCTTTCGATTGAGAAAATCCAGGTACTCGAAGTAGAGCGGCGCAAGGGATTTTTGCAGGACGAGGGCCACAGCCTCCGCCGCTACTGCCTCGGATTCGATTCACGCCACGATCACAAGCAGTGTCGCAGCGTTGTTGCGCTGGTCGCCGTCATCGGTCTGCGCCAGGAAGGCTTGGTCGACCGCCATCAGTGTCGCTGGATCGGTTTCGGTCCTCAGCTGGATGAAGCAGGGGATCGCGGCCATCAAGGTGTCGTACAGGCTTTCCAGCGGCGCATCATCGTTGTTGGTCATAGTAGGATTGCATTGAAGAGGTAATGTTCGAAGTATATGCGGAAGTCTGCTGCGCGCAAATCCATCTCAAGCGAATAGCGCTGATGTTTTTTTCGTTGTCCGCGCGAATGGCAGCCCATCCATCAAGGTCCGCCAGTGTCCTGCAAGCGAAGTTTGCAAACGCCAGTCGTTTACGTACAATCAAGGCATTAGCCGCTTATCTCGCTCGCATGAGAGCCCTCGAAGCCCGCAGAATTCCGATCTCCGATTATCTTGAACGCGAAGGCGTCAAGCCTGAAAGCGTGCGCAAGGGCGGACGCGAGTTGTGGTACGCGAGCCCCATCCGTGGCGGCGAGAACACCGCATCCTTCAAGGTCGATACCATCAAGAACCTGTGGTTCGACCATGGGGCGGGCAAGGGCGGCAACGTCATCGATCTCGTCTGCGAGCTGCGCCGCGTTACGGTTGCAGAAGCATTGGCCATCCTTGCGGGTCTTCACGGCGTCGCAGGTGCTCAGACGCTGCCAATTGGGGCGACGGTTGCGGGTGAAAAGAAAAATGAAGCGGCTTTCAAAGTCGTCGACGTGCGCGA
This sequence comes from uncultured Devosia sp., assembly GCA_964574325.1. Lineage (GTDB taxonomy): Bacteria > Pseudomonadota > Alphaproteobacteria > Rhizobiales > Hyphomicrobiaceae > CAMDPA01. The sequence goes on from CAZNMY010000002.1 coordinate 190,896, forward strand.
CGTGGCGCATCCGGCGTTGCTTCAGTACCTTGGCAGTCGCGGCATCCCATTGGCGCTCGGGCGTCAGCACCTCAAGGAGGTGCATTTCCAGCCCGGCAACGGCACTGGCCGCTATTTCGCGCTCGGCTTTCCCTGTGGCACCGGCTGGGATGTGCGCAGTGCCGTGTTCAAGGGCTTTGTCGGATCAACCAAGGACGTGACCTTCATCGATGCTGGCGAAGGCAATGTCTTGTCGGTGTTTGAAGGGTTTATGGATTACCTCTCGCTGCTGGCGCACCTGAAGGTCGACGCCCTCGCAGGCAGTGTCTTGATCCTGCACTCGACGGCACAGACGGCGCGTGCGGTGGCTCGTGTGAGCGGACGCCGTTTTACCAGCATCGATCTCTACCTCGACCGAGATGCGTCCGGTCGTTCGGCGACGGCGGCTTTCGAGCAAGCCACGGCGGCGACGCAGTGTCCCGTGATCGATCAATCAACGCTCTATGCCCCATTCAGCGATCTCAATGCCTGGCGGATCAAACAGGGAGACCAACGCCATGACGACGGACCTCGATAAGCTGGATATGAAGCAGCTTGACGCACTGATTGCCAAGGCAACGACCGTCAAGTCGCAGCTGCGCGAGAAGCGGCGCCAGGAACTGCGTGCCGACTTCGAGCGACGCGCAGCGTCTGAGGGATTCACACTGACTGACGTTGTCGCCGCGACCTCGCGGACGAAACTGCGGACCGCGAAGTACGTCCATCCAACCGACGCGGGTCTGACGTGGACAGGTCTCGGGCGGGTGCCGTCATGGTTGAAGACGTTGGCTGCCGACGGCGACATCGAGCGGTTCCGATTGGCCTCGGCTGTAACCCAACGTGATGCGCGGTGAGGTGTTCGGTTTGCTTCCAAGCGCCCGGCGCATATAATGGAGGTATAATCACACACTCTATGAACGCACGTCGATTTTTCAGATTGGACCTCGGGCGCACATCGGCCTGAGGCATCAGCGCCATGACCCCGGTTCTGTCGGCATTGCATGGCATGCCCATCAGGGGCGCGGTTTCATTCGAACTGCACGCCGCTTGAAGGCAGGTACAGCTCTATATGTCGTGTCCGGCTGATCTGGCTGGTCATTTGACGACCCAGATGCACGCCCAGCATCCGGGTATCGTGTTGTCGCCTTGCGACGATCCCGTGTGCTTGGCGCAACCCTGGCACGGCAGTCGCGTCGTTCTCGCAAGGTCAGAATTTTGGCCGTTGAAGACCACCTATGCGGACACCTGTGCTGATCCGCTGACGGGTGTTATTGCCGCGCTCGGGGCCGCCGACGAATGAGCGGCGGTCTTACAGGTCGTGTTCGAGCCGGTTGGCATCAAGGCGGCGGCGGACAGGTTCGCCTATCTTGCCGGGCTTCTCGCCCGCCATCACCCACAATCGGTCGAGCGCCTGCTTGTCTCATCGAGTTGGTGGCGCGTGCGCCGTCTGACGGCACCGCTGCGCCGGTTTGCCCGTGGTGTCGCATGGTTGTTTCGAACGTCCGGCGAAACCACGGAGATCGCTCCGAACCAGGCGAGCCTCGCGATCAAAATGCAGGCGCCCTGCTTTCGCGTGCGTGTCATGATCGGTCATGCCGGACCGAAAGCCGTAGCCATCAAAACAATCCCGGAGATCGGAGCATCCCTTGCCGCTGTGGCTGAGCCGCTCAGCAATCATCTGTCGCTGCGCGTGATCAAGGCGCTGAAAACGAGCGAGCTTGTCGAGCGATCAGCGGCGTCCGGTTATCTGCTCAACGCGGTCGAGCTTGCGGGTCTCGTGCATGTCCCGACAACCAACGCATCCGAGACGCTGCACGCAAAAGAGGCGCAAACGCTGGCGCCTCCACTCGATCTTGCGCGCATCGATGCATCCGAGGGCATCATCATCGGCGCCACCAATCATCGCGGACCGCGCGTGTTGTTCGGTCTCAGCGCGGATGATCGCCGCCGTCACATCTATATCCTTGGGAAGACCGGAATGGGCAAGACGACGCTGCTCGAAAAAATGATTTTGGCTGACATGGCGGCGTGACGCGGATTGGCCGTCATCGATCCGCACGGCGACCTGGCGCAGGCCGTGATTGGCTTGATGCCGAAGGCGCGCACCAATCATACCATCATCTTCGATCCATCCGACAGCGCGTGGCCGATCGGGTTCAATATGCTGGAGGCGGTCGACGCCGAAAAACGCCCGCTGGTCGCGTCCGGTCTGGTTGGCATCTTCAAGAAGCTGTTCCACGATAGCTGGGGACCGAGACTGGAGCACACGTTGCGCTCTGCGATCCTGGCATTGTTGGAATTTCCGGGCGCGACGCTGCTGTCGATTCCGCTGTTGCTGACCAACGAGAGCTACCGCGCGAAGGTGGTCGAACGCGTGACCGATCCGGTGGTCAGGGCGTTTTGGATCGCCGAATTCGGCCGTCTCAATCCGACGCAGCGCACCGAGACGGTGTCGCCGATCCTGAACAAGGTCGGACAATTCCTGTCGAGCCCGCTGTTGCGCAACATCCTCGGCCAGCCGCAGTCGGCATTCAGCCTGCGCCGGGCCATGGATCAAGGGAAGACCGTGATCATCAACCTGTCGAAAGGAAAGATCGGCGAGGACGCCTCGACCTTGCTCGGGGCCATGCTGGTGACGAAGTTCCAGCTCGACGCCATGAGCCGCGCCGATATCCCGGAGGTCGAGCGCCGTGATTTCACATTGTACGTCGACGAGTTCCAGAATTTCGCCACGGACAGCTTCGCTACCATCCTGTCGGAGGCGCGCAAATACAGGCTCAGCCTCGTGATGGCGAACCAGTATATCGAACAGATGCCGGACGCGATGCGCGCGGCTGTATTCGGCAATGTCGGAAGCGTGATCGCCTTCCAGGTCGGTCCGGGCGATGCGCCGTTCATCAAGGAGGCGCTGCAAGGCGATGTGACGGAACGCGATCTGCTCAACGCGCCACGCCATACGGCCTACGTGCGATTGACCGCCAACGGCATGCCGACGCGCACGTTTTCGGCGGCGATGCTCGAACCACAATGTCGCGATCCCGTCGAGATGGTCCGTCAGTACGACAAGGTGTTGCAGGTGTGCCGCGACAAGTACGCCAACCCTCGTGACTTCGTCACCGGCAAGATCGGCCGCCTGCTGGATGAGGCACGGCGCGACGATCAGGCATCGCAACGACCGGCCAAACGCGCGAGATAGGCCCATAAAAAGCCCCACCATCGGAATTGGCAGGGCTTTTTTGTTGCGTCAGGATGACGGCGAAGAGTGGTTCTATAGGTTGCCACCTCCTGTTGGAGGGGAGGTGGCGAGTTGGACGAGGAATCCACTGGGTTAGGAGGTTTTCGGCTCTTCTGAAGGCTCACGCAACACGATACGGGCGGACCCGTTCGGCGTCATGAACTCGACTGAATAGCCTTTGCCATCCTTATTTGCCCAAGCGGCACCGATCTTCCACCAGAAGGGGTCTTTACCCTCCTTGGTCTCCACGACGAAGACATGAAAGTCGGGTTTAGCCTTGGTTTTATCCGTAGCCATAGCAGCACCTCGTGCGTTAGAGAATACCCCGCTGCATTTTCAATTCTAATGATATTTTTGAATTGTCAAATTTTGGCACACCGCAGTTCTAGTTTTTATTCCAGCGCATGTTATTCTTCTGCGCGGCGTAATAAATCCGGGCGAACACGATGGATGGCAGAACCGCAGAGGCCCGATAGACCGAAACCACGGGTTCAGCACGGGCAACGATCTGAAATATGATTTCCGGACGCGTGGCGGTGATAAATGCACAAAAGACGAGGCTGGCATATAACCCGTTCGCGCGACCCGAGAGCAGGCCTGCAATGATCGCGGCCACACTGGTTGCGGCGAAAATGAGTACCGCGAGTAATGCCCGCAGCAAATCGTCCGATGGTAGTGACGTAGCGAGCCACAACGGCGCGCCGATGAGTAAGGCGCAATACATGGCGCTACCGATCAGTCATGCACCTATAGCGGCGGCGAGTTCGGTCGGCCGTGATTGGGGTGTAGGTCGACGAGATGTGTTCATAGTTTGGGGAGTTTGTTGTGTTGAGCGCCCGACGCTGGAGCTTTGTGCATAATAAAGCCTTTACTTCATAACCAATAGACAAAAACCATTTGAGCGTCGGGCTACGCCATTATAAGTGCAACGGCTGAATGTCAAATCGATCAGTTCAATTCAGCATCCGGCGTGGCTCTTGAAAAAACACCCCGCCCCGCGCGCTAAATCTTAGGTGGAATGCGCGGCCGAGGCAATTCGCGCCATGTCCTCCGAAGGTGGGGTGTTTTTTCTTTTCACCCGCATCTTCTTTTTATTGCGAGTCATAAGTTGCGGCTCGAGTTTTTAACATGCGCTTGCTCTACTAATGGTTGAATAAATGGATGAAAGGTTGAAAGAAAGGTTGGTTCGATCGGTTTTCTGTAGTTTTGAGCGTCGGCACGACATCGCCATTTTCTTAGAAGGGAACCAAAACCTACTAAAAACGGGGTTAAGCGGGGAACCAAAACCTACCAAGCGATCGATTCTCGATTCTTAAGAGGGAACCAAAACCTACTAGTCGGGCCTTAAAATGTTAAAAACTCACATAAATCATCATATCTGAACGAGATGATCACCATTTTACCACGGGCTCAGGTCACAAAACCAGCGAGAATGATCATAGAAGGGAACCAAAACCTACTAGTTTCGGCGATAGCGGGGAATCAAAACCTAGTAAAATTGTCAAGTCGGGGGAAGAAGGGAACCAAAACCTACTAAAAACCGCCTTAAGGGGGGAACCAAAACCTACTACTCAATTGTCAAGGGTGCCGGGGTTATTAACAGAGTTCACGACAAAAAAGCGAACCGTCAAGGTTCGCCGGGCCAGTCTGCGGATCAGACTAACGAGTATCAGCTGTTCCGTCCAGGCTTTTGGCCTTCATCCATGCGTCGCGTGTGTCCCTGTAGGTTTTGAAAGCCTTGCGGGTGTCAGCCTTGGGCTCGACCAGCGCGTCACCGCCGGCTGAGACGCGGGCGTCCTTGATGAGCGCCTGCTGCTTGTTGGCCAGGATCATCTCGGTGACGAAATCCTTGCTCGGCACGATGATGAAGGTGGCGTCCTGGAGCATGCGTCCTTTGCCGTTGGCGTTGGGCGTGTAGGACGGCTTCACGGCGTAGCGTGCGACCACGTCGCGCATGCCGTCGAGCGCCTCCTTCGCCTGCTTCAGGTTGTCGGACAGGCGACCATAGAGCGTGATCCCCGAATTCTCGATGATGGTCGAAAGCTTGATATTGAAGGTGTTGGCGGTGTCGGCCTGGGTGTAGCGCAGCGCCAGCATTTTTCTGAGCCAGCGCACGAGATAGACGCGCGACTGGACGATGCTGTCGAAATCGATCTGACGCCATTTGCGCGCCATCACGTATGCCGAAATGAGGCTGTTAAAGCGGATGAACACGCTTCCAGCCGTTGACGCCTCGCGACCCTTTCCAGGGTTTGAATAGCCGTAGTCGGCGATTGGGGAGAACACGAGGTCGTCATCGTCCGAGGTCAAGTGGATGGTGGTCTTGGCGAGCACTTCGAGCGCCTCTCTGATTTGATCGTAGGAGTAGGTCATGGACTTGTCGCCAGCGCGACCATGACACTTCAAGGCTTCATGGATCTGATACAGGCTGGTGAAAAGCGTGAAATTCGCGCTCGGCTTTTCGGCCTGCACGTCCTCGGCGAAGCACCCGGCTTCGATGGCGAGTTTGAAGATGACGAGTTCGACGATTTCTTCACGCACGCCGGGAAAGCGCGCGATTGGGCGCGCGCGACCCTTTTGGATGTAGGCTGGCTGCATCATCATCTCGTAGGTCTTGCCGTTGAAGGTGAAGGCGCGTTGCAGTGGCGGGATGGTCCCATCGGGATTGCGAACGATCACGGCGGCGTTTCAACGAGCCACGACAAAACGCGGGATGGCCTCATAAAAGTCGACGGCGTTGGTGTACTTCTCCCCGGTGACCAAACGGAATAGCTCCAACTGCGCGGGCTGCTTGGCGAGCGGCACCATCATAGGCGCGACGGTCTTGCGTTTACTGACCATGGGAACGCTTCAAAAACTCATGCACCAAGTCGCGAAGGACGTGGCTGAGCGGCGTGCGCCCGATGCGGGCGATCAGCTTATCGTAGTCAGCGCGCTTCAAAAACGTGTGCACCTTGCGGTCGTGCTTTTCGAAGCTTGGCGGCGCTTTCAATTGCGCCGGGGCGCTCATGACGGCGCGGCGGGGATCGGCTTTGGTGCGGTCGGCCATGTCGATGGCCTTGGCAAATTTGTCGGTCTTCATAGAGGGTTGGATTAGGAATTACGAACGAGCCCTATCGAGCCACGCGTAGAGGTCGCGCACCTGGGGCAGGACGTGGCGCAGGTGAAAGCGGTTCAAGGCGGCAAGGTCGGCGAGATCGAACACCGTGAGTGCGTCGTCGGCGAGACGGCCGATATAGCGGGATTGATTGACCACCAGCACCGGAATGCTTGGGAAGCGGTTGGCGAGGACGGCTTTCAAACCGGGCACATGCACCGGATCGGTGTTGTTGATGAGCACGGCGATGTTGGCGCAGTGCGGCAATAGTGTCGTCACCGTCTTGACGGCTGGCATCAGGTCGGCGGTTGACTGGTAGCAGAGCGGCACCACGACGGCGTCGGCCATGGCTGCCGCCTCGATGACGCGGCTTTCAACGAAGCCTCAGAAATCGAACACGAGGTCGCGCCCCTTGAGCTTCTTGGCGAGCACGCCGAGCGATTGACCGGGTTCGAGGGTGACAATGCGGTCGGCACCGAGCGTCGGCTCGTAGATGTCGGCGGTTCCGTTGTCGAGATCGTTGGTGACGAGCGTCGCGCCGCAATGGCGGGCGTAACCGACGGCGTGCGTGGTCTTGCCCTGGCCTCACTTGATCGAATAGAAGAATACATTCATGGCGATTGGATTAAATGATAACAACGATATTATATGCGGGTGCGCTCCAAACGCAAATATTTCGCGTCTAAAGCGTGCAGACGCTTAAACGCTGCAACGCATCGACCGTCACCTACATTAAATTTGATTTTTTCAGCGCGGAGCTATAATGATGCGCAAGGAGGCGGTGTCGCACATAGCAACATGATCTTCGTACTTTATAGTATTAACTCGCATTTTCAATGAAATATAAACGCCTGACGAGAACTGATGGCTTCACATTAGTGGAGTTGATCGTCGTTATCACGATCCTGGCGATCCTCGGAACCATTGGCTTCACATCCTATGTTGGAACAACGCGCTACGCGCGCAATTCGGCCCGTGCCGCGGACCTCAGCACCATGCGTGCGTCGCTGGAAATCTATCAGGCCCGTTGGGGACAGTATCCGTCGCCATCGTACCCCGAGCAGGTCACGTATTCAGGCGCGCTGGTATTCACACGTGGAACTTTCGGACCGAACACGGTCGCGGCGGTCAACAGCCTGAGCAAAAAGCCGGTCGATCCGCTGCATGGCGTCGAATATACCTATGCGCTGCTCGCCTCCGGCCATCAATACGAGCTTGGTGCGATCACCGAAGACGGGGTTCTGTTTGCGCAGGTGCCGTCACTTATCGAGCACGCCCATGCGGCGTTCGACAGTGTCAAAGCGCATGTCACCGGAAGCTACAACGGTCAAGTCGCCCTGGCGAAACTCTGAGACCGCGCGGTCGTCCTGGCGCTGCCGAGCCTTACCACGTCGAGCACCGGGAGTAGCGACGTGAGCACCATCATCACAGGTCAGCAGCTGGTCGTACACAAGCAGGTGAGCCTGCCGTTCACCTATAGCGCGCTCGACATTCCATCAAATACCGCGTGGCCGTTCATGCCGGGCCGCATCGATGTGTTCGCCGCGACGGGATCGCTCGCTCAACTGACATCGGCGCTGAGCACCTGAACCGGGCAAATCGCGCTGCTGCGCAACTTGCAGGCAGCTTACTCCGGGTCGTTGCTGTCGGCATGGCCGGAAGCTACCGCTTTGCTCTCGGTCGATATCGACGAGGACGTTGCAGGCGCGCGCGTGTTCGCCGAAGCGATCATCAAAAACCGCCTCGAACTCTCCATCGGCACGCATCTGACGGCGCAGTCGCTCATCACGATGGCTGGATCGGGAACCATCTCGGGCAGCGCCCATTGGGCATGGGGAGATACCATCGGCTACATCAATTTCGCACCGACCGTCGGTCCGATTGTGGTCACGTCGGCGGCACTCGCGGGTCATGCCTGGTCTCCGGTCACGGGCTGGATCAATCTGCTGCCAACACTCTCGGGCGTTACCAATACCTGCGACGGTCAACTCGGCGGTAGCGCCTGGTCGGAGCACCGAGGCTTCATCGACTTCTCGGGTGTTCGCATCGACGGCAATGGGGTCTTCCATGGCCGCGCGACTTTCAGCGGCAGTGGCGCCATCAGTTTCGACGGGGCCGCCTTCGCGACCACGACGACGTGGCGTCCGGATTGCAGCGACGACACATCGCTGTCGTTCACGTCGCCCATCAATAATGCGACCCTCCTCACCCGCACACCAACCATCAGCGGCGCCAACGCCAATTTCGGTGCGCGCGTCTACGTCACGGCGAGCAACGGCGCTGCCTGTAACGCGGCGGCCGGTATCGGCGGAACGTGGTCATGCACGCTGTCGCCAGCCTTGTCGCCGGGACAGCTTGTGCTGAGTGCCACCATGGTCGCACTCAGCGGCCAAGCCACGGGGACCAAGACCATCCAAATCATCGCGCCATAGCCGCTCCGACATGCACGCAAAAAAAAAGAGACCTCTCGGGTCTCTTTTTCGTACTCATGAAACGTTGCCGGGTGGATGGTCATGCCTGTTGTGAATTGTCCCCGCGTCACGGATGGACGCCCGCAGGGCCGAGACTCGCAAGCGTCTGTGCGCAGCTCCTCGCTTCGAGGCTCGGTTCACGACAGCCGGACCCGACCGACGCTGAGCCCCTGTGACGCTCAAACGGCGGGCGGGGGACGCCCAGATTATGGCTTTAGGAATTTCGCCATCGCATCCTAATCGATGCCTTCCAATGGGCTTAGAATTCTCCTCGGCAGTTGCGCCGCTATGGCCTCCAACAGCACTCGTTCATCGTCCGACCATTGCAACAGTGTTCGATCGAGGAGAGAGTCCGCATCTTGCGGTGACAAGGCACGAATCAGCGAAAGGCGCTGCTCGGGCGTGAGATCAGGAAGACCGGTCAGGACCAGTGCGTATCCGATTGAACCGGCATTGGCGACACAACGGGCGACCAGAGCGGTGCGCGTTGCAGGCGTGAAGGTTTTCACATGCAGCAGGATCAGCAACAGATAATCGTCGTCCGCGACTTCGGCCAACGCGGCAAGCTCGACCGCTGTCACCTTGTCGTGCATCGACAAGATGATGCTGGAAGCGTTGGTGTGTGTGTGTTTACGAGTGAGGATCGGTCGTTCGTCGTCATCGAGCGGCACGTCCGGGAGCATGCAGTGGGCATAGTATTCGTCGATGCGGTGCAGCACGGCGCGGCGTGCTGCGGCTGTGAGAGACGGGACCCTGAGTATCGTCAGATAGGCATGCTCGGGATCGAGCGACGCCGCGAGCGCGATGATCTCAGCTTCGGATAGTGCGTCTCCACGCAGAATGACATGATGGGCGAGTTCGGCTGCGGACGGCTGCGGACACGCGACGATAGCTCCGACCAGACGGGCGACGCCCATTTCTTCGATCGCCTGCCCGACGACGGTAGTGAAGTCGACCCAGTGTGGAAGGGAGGCGGTGACCGGCGCATTGTGAGCACGCGCGATGGCTGCGGTCAGGGTGCGGGTTTCGGGAGCGATATTTGAATAGTTCATATTCTCGATCATGCGATAAACATCCTTATTGTACGCAACCCGATTGAAAAGTCAAAAAATGGAGACATCTGCGGAGCGTCGTGGACGCTGATGGACTGAGACGCGGCGACGCCTGACTTGACCGCAACAGAGCGGCGGATGAAAAGAAAAAAGACCCGCGTGATGTGCAGGCCTGGTTATTTTCGCAGCACGCCGCTGACGCGGGTTGATACGGCTTTCTTGATGGTCGCGTGACTGTATCCGCCTTCCAGCGAGAACGAGGTCTGAAGGGGCGTGTACTTGCGCCATCCGTTGCTGCGGTCGTCCGCTGCGTCAACCGGCAGCGCGTTGGTGATTTTCTTGATCCTGTAGAATTCGTAGCGTCCGGTATCGTCATGCGTGCGGGGGATCGCAGCGCCCTCAACCGTTCGGCCGTTGCCAATTCTCACCGTCTCCACGCGATCAGTGTAGTAGTTGACGGTCGGCGTGTGATCGCTGGTGCTGACCTTCGGCAGCAGTTCGACGATCACATCATCGTCGTGGGGCGAGAAGCCGAATTCCAGCAGCAGGCGGGCGAACAGCGGCTTGTTGATTTCGGCGGTACGGAACGCGCCGAAGCCGCTCTGGCGCAGAAACTTGAGGAAGAACGCGAACATGAACTTTGCCGGACCGACGCCTTCGTCGTCCTTCTTTCAACGGAAAGCCGGGCGCAGGTGCATGCCGTAAATATTGACGACGCTGTTTTCCCAGACGTTGAAGAAGATGAAGTTCGACGAGCGCTCGGCGTTTTTGCGCTTTGAATTCCCGCCGGCATCGAGCCTGGAAAAACACAAGCTGTACACGCCCTCCTGGCCGCGCTGTTCCAGTGCAACGGCAAGATATTTGCCGTTTTCGGCATTCGGGCGCAATCACGCCTGCTCAACGGGAACGCGATACAATTCCTTGCCGCATATTTGATTGAGAGCGTCGGTGATGTTGGGAGACTTGCGGACGGTCGACGGATTGACGCGACGTGTCGCGTCGCCAAGTGTGCGGGTTAGAGTCATAGGGTGTTATTGAAGGGTAAGATCTGTGAAATAACCGGCGTTGATGAACTTGTCACTCGCAACGAAGCGGACGGTGACGGAGTCAGGCGTGCAATCGAACAGGACGTTATAACCTGCTATGCAGGCGTGAAAATGAGCCTGTGGATTGAGCACGGGGGTGGCGGCATCGCCTGCGTGATTACGGCGGCAGGTGTCGAGAAGCTCGACGATGCGCTTGACCGTCGCAGCAGGCAAGATGTGCAGCGCCGTTGTCGCCTGCTCTGACACTTCAAAATGCGCAGGCAACGAGGGAAGCAGCGAACGCGCGGCGGACTGGTCGCTCAGTGTCCGGCACTCTTGTAAAGCTGAAATGTCGTACAGAGGTTGACGAGCAGACGATGGATTAACACCGCGCGTCGCGCTACCGCGAATGCGTTTTGGAGGCATGGCAAATAATGAGAGTTATGATATTATAGTACAAAGCAGGAAATTTTGCAAATTTCTGCGCTTCCTTTTCCTGCCGCTTAGAACGCTATGACGGTGGTTCGAGTGAAAAATGCGGCAGCGAGTAGCGTTGGGACGCTACCTATCATTCCATCGCCGGTTCCGCCGACTCTTGCATGGGAGCGCAGTCGGTGGCACACAGTCGGTAGACAGTGGCGCGTGAAATACCGAACTCTTGGGCAAGTTTTGGACGCGAGTGCCCGGCAGCGAACTGCGCCTTGAGCGCCTCGGTTTCTTCGGCCGTCAGCTTCGCCTCACGGCCGAATTTGACGCCGGCCTGTTTGGCCCTGGCGATGCCGTCGGCGGCACGCTCCTTGATCAACTCGCGCTCGAATTCGGCGAGAGCGGCGAGCACATGGAGCATCAGGCGCCCGGTGGCCGTTGTCGTGTCGATAGCCTGATCGATGACGACGAGATCGACCTTCTTGGCTGACAGCTTCTGCACGATGGCTGTCAGATCGAGTACGGAACGCGCCAAACGATCGAGCTTGGTGACGATGAACACGTCACCTTCGCGCACGAAGTCTAGCGCGTGCGCCAATTCCTCACGTTCGTCACGCGTGGCTCAGGTCTTTTTCTCTTGGAAGATTTTCTCGGCTCCGGCGTTGCCAAGTTTGTCGTGCTGCACGTCGAGCGATTGGCCGGTGGTAGACACGCGGGCGTATCAAATGCGCATGGGGTGTTAGGGTTACGGACTAGCGATAGGGGCCACCAAGTTCACCGAGCGCCCGAGGCGTTTGCGACGCTCTGTTTCATGCCTCGGAGATGCGGTAGGGGATGTTATTGGTCCTCCTGCCAGCTCGCCGGTCGATGCTGGGCGTCGTGGAAGACGCGCAAGACCTCGATGTGATCGGGATGCACGGTATAGGGGAGCAGATACGGCAAGCCGGTGACCACCAGCTCGCGCACGTCGTCGTCGGTCGGTGAGGGATGTCACAGTGCCGGATAGGTGCCGAGCAGGCTGGCCGTGGTCATGATCCTGTCGAGCACGCGGCCTGCCATCTCGGGCCCGGCAACGGTGACCAGGTGCACGTTGATATCGGCGAGGTCGTGTTGTGCCTCTTCGAGCCAGACTATCCTCCTCATACGCGTGGATTGAGGAATACGTCCGGCTTCGGAGACGGCAAGGGCTGCTCGGTGTGCAGCGATCTCACCCAGGCGGTCATCGCATCGTGCGAGATGAATACGCCCTTGTCGGCTTCGTTCAGTGCGGCCTTGATCTCGCGTGATTTCCACGCGTTCCATTTGACGTACTCGGTGAGAGCCTTCTCGGCGACGTATCAGCGGGAGCGGTTCATCGACTTCGCGAGTGCGTTGATATCGACCTGGAGCGTGTCCGGCAAACGGACGGAAAACGTGGTTCGTGCCATAATTCGTGGGATTAGAATGTAAGCGTTTACATGCATTGTATACACGGGACACAAAAAGACAAATCAAAGTGCGGAACTGAAATCGAAAATGCACGGTCCCAGCAATTGAACTTCTGTCTCGATAATCCATAGGGATTGTACAACAGCGTCGCGAGACGGTTTTCGAGACACGAACGGTACAACGAATGATCAACCGTCTCGCAAACCTTAGTTTGTAGGACGTAGGCGCTCGACCAATCGCATCAAATTTGCAATTCGCGTAGGTCCCATATAATAGCAGCACCCTAAATCTTACCCATGATATCCTTTCTGCTGCTGAGCTATCTTTCGTCGACCGTGGTCATTGCCACGTGAGACTCGTGTCCACCCGAGGCGAATGCGGTTTACCGGGAGGACAGCAAGAGCATTCTGCTCTGCGAGGACGATCCGGAGCTCCAGGAAGACGCGCTGGTCCACGAACTCGGGCATCACCTGTATTTTCACTACCTGACCGAGCGTCAGCGCACTCAATGGGATCGCGCACACGAGGCGTGCAACAAGGACGAATGCTTCGTCGCCGAGCCTGCCGAGACCAACGCCACTGAGGATTTCGCCGTCACGTTCGAGGCGATCCACACCGGGCTCACATGCGATGGCCGAGTCTGCCGCGCCAAGACGAGGTTTGTGAAGAGGATAATCCAGAACCTGCTCGAAGATATTTAGGGGCTAGCGTGCGGGAAGGCTGATCGTCCTACAACATTTGCATGCGCGCATGGCTGGCGACCAGCCCCTTGAGAGTCGCGGCCGGTCCCACGGCATCATGCGGAATAAGCGCGTAGGTCCAAGGTTTGCCGTTGTTTTCCTTGGCATGGGCATTGGCGTAGCCGACCCATTTTCCGGCAGCGCGGGCCTTGGCGATTACAGTATCGTCATTCATTTCATCTTTCCGCTTCACCTCGGCGATGATCTTTTCCGTCTGCGTTTCAACGACGAAGTCGGGCTCGTAGTCCTGGCCGCTGGCGTACTCGATGCGGAACTGTTGAACGCCCGGCTTCATCCACTTGATGACGGACGGCTCGTTCGCGCTGTCGATGATGACGGCGAACGCGCGTTCTTCGTTCGAATCGAACTTCTGATAGGGGTAGCAGCAGCGCCTGAAGCCGCCGAACACATGGCGCTTGGTGTCGCCGGCCGGGGATACCGCGACCCGATAGTTGCGAACCGCTTCGACGCCAGTGACTTTGAACGCTTGCGGCTTCAACAGCGTGAAGCCAGCGGTGACGGTCGCCTCGAATTCTACAGGAGTCTCACGGTAATGCTTCTCCATCTGCGCGTAGATGGTGCGTGCCAGATCCTCACCGTGCACGAGCAGGACATTCTCGACGGCTTGGTCGTCGGCGAGGTAGCTGCGGAGATGGCGCAGCATTTGCCCACAAAGCTTCATAAGCAGGTCAGCATGCTCTTCGTAGTCAACCTGCGGGAACAGGTTGAAGTGCCGGATGATGTAGTTTTCCGGATGCTCTTCCCGCTCCATTTCCAGGGGGCGGGCCAGGAACGTGCGCGCTTCGTCACGCAAGCGCTGGATCATGATCTTGTCGGAGATCGGCTGCTTGGCGATGCCGTCGAGACCGGTCAGATCGAAATCGGCGAAGTGGAAGTTCACGTCGCCTTTCGGCAGCACGACGATGCGCGGAATCTCGATGGTCAAGGCGGTGACGTTGGCGATGACCCTAGACACAACGCTCCCGACATCGACCGTGGGTGTGATGCCGTCGAGTTGCCCCTGCGCGGGGCGTAGGGCATCGGTTACCTGCTTTGTCAAAGCGGCTTGGTTGGCGGGTTCTCCCAATTGGGCGAGCCCGCGTTTCATTGAACGTTCATAATCCGACTGAATGATCCGCATCGCCACCTGAGCGGTTTCACGCTCCTCCGGCGATTCGATGATATAGGGGGCCTGCATCTCCTCACCAAAGCCGGTCATGGTGCCGGTTGCAGCGGCGTCCGCTGCGGATGGAGAAATCAATGGCTCGGCACCTGCCGTGGAGACATCGCCATCGTCGCCGATGATCACAGTCTTGCGGATAGCCACGATGGAGTTCGGGTCACGGGCGGCTTCGACCACGTCCTTGAAGCGGTCATGCGCGATGATGGTCAGCGTGTCGATCGCCTCGACGCCAGTTCTGACGCCGTATGGCAAACGTAAGCCGCGTCCCAGCGTCTGCTCGGTCAGGATATCCGAGGCGGACGCCCGCAATGGCACGATGGTGTAGAGGTTGGTGACGTCCCAGCCTTCCTTGAGCTTGTTGACGTGGATGACCACGTCGGTCTTGCCGTCGGTTTCGACGGCGAGTAGCTTTTGCGTGGCTTCTTCCGTCTCGACGCCGGTCAGGCCGGAGTGCACCTGGATCACGCGGCCCTTGTAGTGACCGCCGAAGAAGTCGTCGGCCTCGATCTGCGTTTGAATCTCGCGCGCGTGCTCGGTATCCGTCGCGACGACCAGCATGAAGGGATGCACCTTCGGCTTGCCGGTCTGACGGTGATAGATATCGAGTTCCGCCTTGACATTCTCGTGGCAGTGGATGCCGTCTTCGAGCTTGATGCGCTGCAATTGCTCCGGCGTGACCTTTTTCGGATCGAAATCCGACCGCGTCGCGACGGCGGGTTCCTTGACGTAACCGTCGGCCATGGCGCGTCCAAGACCATAATCGAAAATGACGTTCCTGAAGCGCTTGGGCTTGGTTCCTGTGCTCATCGGCGTAGCGGTCAATTCGAGTCCGATGACCGGATCGAGGTCGGCGATCGCCTTCATGGCGGCACCACTCGACGCGCGGTAACGATGCGCCTCGTCCATGATCAGCACGAGGTCGGGCAACTGCGCGAGATAGTCGAAATAGGCTTGACCCAGGTACTCATGCAGCCGCTTCACGCGGCCCTTGTCCTTGTTGATCTTATCGACGTTGAAGATATTGACGACGAGGCCGCCGTTGCGCGTGGCGGCGTCGAGCAGCAGCCCGCTTTTATCCCAGTCGTCGCCGGTGACGATCACCGGCCGGTTCTGTGCGAACTCGGCGATGCCCTTGAACACGTACTTCGGATTGTTGGGCTCGAAGTCGCGTTTGAGTTTTTCGTAGATGGTCGTGTTCGGTGCCAGCACGAAGGCATTGCGCGACCGCTCGGTCATATAGAGGTAGCTGATGAAGGCGCCCATCAAGCGCGTCTTGCCGACGCCGGTCGCGAGCGCAAAGCACAGCGACGGGAAATCCCGCTCGAAGTCGGTGACCTCAGGGTACTTCGCCTGAATAACACCGAGCACCTTGTCGAGATCGGGATCGCGATTGAACGACATGCGGTCGAGCACATCGGCGAGGATATCGAGACTGTCGGCCTGCGGATCGCGCAGCGACAGGCGGGCCTTGATGTTGGCGCGGATACGGTCAGAGTTCATCCCTCAAGCCCCCACGCGCTTGGCGAACATGTCGGGGGTCGTCGTGTCGACGGGCTTGCGCGGTTTGCGCGTGCGTTTCGCCGGCACGGCCGAGACGGGCGGCTCGACCGGTGGTGGCACGACTTCCTCGGGCGGGGCGGCCATGGCGATCTTGAGGCTGTAGTCGTCGCGGCCCCACTCGCACTTTTTCAATACCACCTGCGGAATTTTCCGCAGCGTGAGGTTGTCGAATGCATCTTCCTTGGCGTTGTAGGCTTTGCAGCAGACCAGCAGCGTCCGCTTACGGCCGACATCTTCTGACAACCGCTTCAGCGCGTCGTAGGTCAGCGCCTGCGTGGTGACGTAGATGAAATCTGTCTCGGTCGAGTGACCATGCCGCCAGTACTGGCTTGGGTCCTGCGCGGGCTCATAGGTGAAGCCCATCAATTTGCAGACGGCAGCCGCCAGCATGTTGGCGTTGTACTTCTTGGAGATGACCCAGTTGTCGTACTTGTCCTTCTCCAGCAGCGACGGCGCGAGGGTGTAATAGCGGTACCCGCCGCCCCCTTGCCAGCTAGTGGATTCGGTGACGCCGCCCGCATCTGCACCATCAATCACCTTTTTAATTCGAGGGACGATGTGTGTCTTGGCGTGGTTGCCGAGTTCGGCCATAATCCACCGCCGACCCATCTTATGCGCGACAGCACCAGTGGTACCCGATCCGGCAAAGGAGTCGAGTATCAGATCTCCTGGCTTGGTGCTTATTTCGAGTATCTGTCGAACGAGTCGCTCCGGCTTCGGAGTTGAAAAAATATCGACATCATCCTCCAGCGACAACGCTCGAACCTCTTCTTTTGCTTCGGCGTTGTTCCCAACGTCGGTATGAAGCCACAAAGTCGACGGCACGACTCCCTGCTTTGCCTCGCTTAGAAATTTCTTGATACGAGGCACAGCCTTTCCATCTTTTCCCCACCACACTCTATTGTCCGCATTTAATTCCAGAAATGTCTCTTTTGATATCCGCCAGTACGTGCCTGCGGGAGGACGAAACACCACTCCTTCCGGAGAGGAAATCTCGTATGAACCCTGGCTGTAGTAATTTCTCGCCTGAACAGCGTTAGTCGTCCAGGCGCCACGTGGATCGTCATCTAAGTTGGAATAGCTTTCGTTCAGCTCGTCGCTACGTGGTAGCAAATTTCGGCGCCATTCGTCTATGTTGCGAGCATAGACCAGAATGTGATCATGCATTCCGGAAAAGTGCCTTGCCGAATTTTTCAGCGTATATATTTTTTGCCAAATAATATTAGCGACAAAATTTGGGCGACCAAAAATTTCATCACACATGACTTTTAAATAATGTGCCTCATTATCGTCAATCGTGATCCAAATTGAGCCGTCATTTGCAAGTAACTGCCTGATGAGATCAAGCCGCTCACGCAACAAAGACAACCAAAGCGAATGCTCTACGCCATCATCATAGTGAGCGAATGCCGAGCCTGTATTATAGGGCGGGTCAATGCACGCGCACTTCACCTTGCCCGCGTACTCTTGCTCCAGCGCCTTCAGCGCCAGCAGGTTATCGCCCTTGATCAGCACGTTGTCGTAGATGCCGCCCGGCTTCTGTTCCTTGCCGCAGTACGACAGATTCGGGTCTTCGATCAGGATGCGCGGCTCCAGCTTCGGCCGCTCGCCCTTGCCGATCCAGGTCAGCTCCAGCTTTTGTTTCTTGCTCATCCCGCCATCTCCCACCGGATGGTCAACAACGGCGTCACCGTCGGCGTAATCGCCAACAGACGCGCGAGGTCGTCCAACTGCTTGTCTTTCTCGTCGCTGATGCGCTGCAATTCGGCGTCCTGCGACAGCTTCAATCGTCGCCGTTCGTCCTCGAGTTTCTTGATGCGCCGCTGCTCCGCAATCTTTTGTTCCAACGTGACGTTGGTTAGAGCACGGAATGCGCGTTTGGCGGCGTCGATTTCGCGCTTCATATCCTTCAGTCGCGTGCCGAGCGCCTTTTCCAGATCCTCGGCCGCTGCGTCTAGCTTGTCGGTTTCCTCGTCGAGCCAACGCAGGTTCTCCGCCTGCGCTTCGGCAAGCGTCGACTTCAATTGTTCGGCTTCGACTTTCGCGAGTTGATCTATCGGCATTGGGGCTTGCGGCGGCCCGTCACCGTGAGCGGGGATCAGCATCAACCGGTCGACAAGTTCACCGTCGAGCGGCTTGCCGTCATCGGTGAAGCCAGCGATCAGGAACCGTTCGCGGCTCGCATCTGCCTTAGCGGTTTCCGCGCGCAGCAGCGAGATTTGGAGCCAACCGGCATTGCCTTGCAGGGCTTCGACAGCCGCGAGCCGAGCGTTGCCGCCATCGCGAAACGCCTGATAGTCGAAGCGAAGCTGCACCGGGCCGAGGGAGCGCTCCTTCGCCGCATCGACGATGGTGCGCGCGAGCTTGCCGTCCGCCAGCCGGAAGAAATGCCAGTTCTTCTCTTCGGCCAGCGGCCACTCCGTCGTGTAGGTCTCGCCGTTGTAGTCGAACCGTTGCGTGTGCCCTTTATGAAAGCGCGCCTCTGGCAACTCCGCGCGGACGATGGTCAGCAGCCGTTGCTTGAAGGCGTCCAGCGTTCCGGCGATCTCCACGTCGCGTGCGCGCAAACGCGCGACGACATCGCGATCCATGACATCGAACAGCTTCTGCCGCGCATCCGACATGTCCTGTTTGATGCGCTCTTCGTATTCGACCTCGATCTTGCGGAACTCTTCTTCGATCTCGGTGTCGGACCGGCAGCGTTGAACTGTCTCGACCACTTTCTTCTCAAAGTCGAAGCCGGATTCAATGGCTCCAAGCACCGTGTCGCTGGCACCGAACACGCCCTCGAACAGCTTGAATTTCTGGTCGAGCAATTCGTAGACGCGTTCCTCCGCTCGGTTCTTGCGGTTCAGCATGTTGACGACGGTGACGTCAATGCGCTGGCCGTAGCGATGACAGCGGCCGATCCGCTGTTCGACCCGCTGCGGATTCCAAGGCAGATCGAAGTTGATCAGCAGCGAGCAGAATTGCAGGTTGATGCCTTCGGCGCCGCTCTCGGTCGCGATCAGAATGGTCTTCTCGTCGGAACGGAAGCCGTCAACGATGGCCTGTTTCATGTCGGCGGTCTTGGAGCCGGAGACGGTCTTGCCGTCGTCCTTGTGCCGCGCCAGCCAGCTCCGGTAGAGGGCCGTGCTGTCCTTGTCGGCGTTTGAGCCGTTCATCAGCACGACCTGCCCGGCATAACCGTTGTCGCCGAGCAGTCGCGACAAGTACATTTGCGTGCGGACGCTTTCCGTGAAGATGACGGCCTTGCGCTTGCCGCCGCGCGCGACGACTTCGTCGAGCACCTGGGGCAGGCGGGCGATCAGCTTGTCGCCCTTAGCGTGCTTCTTGATCGCACCAGCGCGTTGCTTGTAAGCAGCAAGTTCGGCGATTTCGGCGGCGAGCTTCACGGGGTCGATGATGACTTCGCCATTGTCGCTCTCCTCACCGTCGTCGCCATCGGCCTCCCGAGCTTCTTCGCGGATATCTTCGGGGTCGCGATCGTCATTGACGGCTTCGAGGTCGATACGCTGACGCTTTTCCAGCCGTGCAATCACGTTGCCGAGGAACTGTTCGATGGCGGCGACCGATGAGCCGAGAATCTTGCGGGCCTGCATGATCACCAGCTGGTTCGGGTTCAAGCCGAAACCGTAGGTGTCGGCACGCTGGAGATAACGCGACACGTCCTCGTAGAGTTGGACCTCTTCCTCGGCGGGCTCGAAGTCGAAGGTGACGGCGATGCGCTTGGTGAAGGAGACATGCCCTGCTTCCTGCACGTCCTTACGCAGGTGGCGCTTATAGATCGGTTGCAACCGCTGACGCAGCGAGCCGAGCGCCACGCGATCCGCACGCGTCGTGCCGTACATGGCGCGAAACGTCGCTTCGTCGCCGAAGAAATCGTCGTCGATGACACTGACGAGCCCATACAGCTCCATCAGAGAGTTCTGCAATGGCGTCGCCGTCAGCAGCAACTTGAACCGGCTGGCGAGGGCTTCTTTCAGCGTCTTGGCGCGGGCGGACCCACTGGTTTTGTGCACATTGCGCAGCCGGTGCGCTTCGTCGAAGATGACGAGGTCCCAATCGATGGCGGATATTTCAGGCTGGCCTTTGCGACCCGCTGCAAATTCATAGGAGGTGATGACGACTTCATCCGAAGTCAGGAACGGACGCGGCTGGCCGTACTTCACCAGTTGTTTGTGCGTCTTGGCGTCCAGGATGCGCGAGGCGAGCGAGAATTTCTCGTGCAGCTCCTGCGCCCATTGCTTGCGGAGCGAGGCTGGCACGATCAACAGGATATGACGCCGACGCTCGGCCCATCGTTGGGCAATGACCAGGCTGGCTTCAATGGTCTTACCCAGACCCACTTCGTCCGCGAGGATCACCCCGCGCGACAGCGGCGACTGCAACGCAAACAGCGCCGCCTCGACCTGATGCGGCTTCATGTCGACGCGGGCGGTCGACAGGCTCTTGGCGAAGGCGTCCTCGCCTAATCCGGCGAGCGTGATGCGGTGCGCCAGATACTTGGCGTGGTGAGCCGTATAGCTGGCCATCTTCCGGACTATCCCCCTGATCGACCCCCAATGGTTCGGGCTGGGCAGTGCCAGCGTGCACGATCAGTTGTATCGTAGGACGGCGGCACGTTCCCTGGCCAGTGCTAGGCCAACTCTGTCGCGCCGATATCCCCAGACGAACATGCCTGTCCATGGCAATGCTCTCGCCCCGACGATGGGAGTGCGTCACCCGGCCGCATCCATCTTGTGACCCCACGGTGACCCCTAGCCTAAAAACACGAAAGCCGCCCAGTGGGCGGCTTCGTTGTAAGTCTCTGATTTTCTTCACGAAAAGCTTGGTTGCGGGGGCTGGATTTGAACCAACGACCTTCAGGTTATGAGCCTGACGAGCTACCGGGCTGCTCCACCCCGCGTCACCATGTCGCAGAAGTGTTCTGCATCTTGATCTTGATCTGGCAGAACTTCTGTCAAGCCGCGAATACATGACGACATACGTCGTCGTGATCCGCTTCAGGTCTCGCCAAGCAGCGGCGAGCAGCCGGCTTATAACACATCCACTTTCGATGTGAACCCTTGAATTGGGCCTTCAGCAGGGCGATCGGGTGAATCTGTGAGTGACAAGGCAGGAGAATGCTGAATCTGTGGTGATCCTCTTGATTCGCGAGGGGGATCACCTGCATGGCTGGCAAGTTGGCGACCGAGAAGGCAGCCGAAGCATTCGACACGATCGTCGATTTTCTCGAGTCTTTTGAATCTCTTGATGACCCGCGTCAGCGCGGAAAAGTGCTTTATCCGCTCGACGAGGTGCTCCTGCTGGTGCTGCTCGGCGTGATCGCCGGTTGCGAGAGCTGGGTCGAGATCGCCAGATACGGCGAGAAAAAACTGGCATTGCTGCGTCGCTTCCGGCCGTTCGAGGACGAGACCCCATCACACGATCAGCTCGGCGACATTTTCGCGGTGCTCGACGCGGAGCAGTTCCAGGCGTGCTTCGTCGCCTGGGTTGCGGGCCTGACCGGGCTCGAGGCGCGACACCCCTGGGCCGGCCTCACCAGCATCGTGATGGTGGAAAGCTGCCGTGAGATCGGGGCCAGGACCGAGCACGAGACCCGCTTCTACATCACCTCTATTGCGGCGAATGCCGAGCGCATCGGCACGGCCATCCGCGGCCACTGGGGCATCGAGAACGGATTGCACTGGGTGATGGACATGGTGTTCCGCGACGACGAGTGCCGCATCCGCAAAAACAATGCGCCGGCGAACTTCGCCACGGTGAAGCACATGGCGAGCAACCTGCTACGGCAGGCACCGGGCAAGGACAGTCTGCGCGTCAAACGCAAAGTCGCCGCCTGGGACGACGACTTCCTGGCCAGCCTGATCGCGAGGAAACAACGGTCACCCGATTCGCCTGAGTTTCATCCGGTCGCGAACGCCCATGGCGGTCGCCTTGATCGTATAGTGCTGTAGCCGGCCCATGGAACCGTCGGCAGGGAGGGCTCGTTTTCACGTTGATGGAAGTTGATGGAATGCGCGGCGAAAACTGCCGGAATTCGAGAATGGAAATCGCATCATGGACCCGGCAAAGCACGAGCGCTGGAGCCGTCTGGCGTTCGTCGTAGCACTCCTCGCCACAGCGATCGCATTGGGCGGGGCGCTCGCGCACGCATTTGAACTCTCCAGCAAGATCGGCATGAACCGCGCCGACTATTTCACCGCGCAGAGGTTGTACGACGGTTGGAACCAGTTGGCTCTCGTGCTGGCGTTCCAGTTCGCCGGCATCACCGCGATCGTTGCCGTCCATCGCCGGGACCGCCACGTGCTCGAATACACGCTCGTCGCTCTGTTGGGCTTGCTCGGAGCGCAGGCTGTCTTCTGGATCTGGACCTACCCGGCCAATGTCGCAACGTCGAATTGGACGGTGCAGCCGGACAACTGGGAAAACTTACGACGACATTGGGAATTTTCCCATCTCGCGGGCGCGATTTTCCAGCTGATCGCGATGATCGCGCTCATCCTCGCCGTCCTGAACCGGCGCGGCCTCAACTGAAGAAAATCCACGCCGATCGTTTTGCCTCCCACATTGCAGGGAGGCACCACCTCAAACCTGCTCCAACTCGACCAGCGTGCCGCAGAAATCCTTCGGGTGCAGGAACAGCACGGGCTTGCCGTGCGCGCCGATCTTCGGGTTGCCGTCGCCGAGCACGCGCGCACCGCCCGCCTTCAGCTTGTCCCGGGCAGCTAAGATATCGTCCACTTCATAGCAGACATGGTGCATCCCACCATCGGGGCTCTTCTCGAGAAACTTCGCGATCGGCGATCCCTCGCCCAGCGGCTCGAGCAGCTCGATCTTGGTGTTGGGCAGCGTGATGAACACGACGGTCACGCCGTGCTCCGGCAACCGCTGCGGCTCCGATACCTGCGCGCCCAGCGTATCCCGGTAGACCGCCGACGCCGCCGCGATATCGCGCACCGCTATCGCCACGTGATTGAGCCGGCCGAGCATGAGTTCCTCCATGTGCCTCGTAGGGCGTGGTAAGCGCGTAGCGCGCAACCCGCCGCGAAAAGACATCTCCTGGCGGGTTACGCTCTGCTCACCCGCCCTACGCCGAATACGAAATGAACTCCATCAGACTTCCGTCCGGATCGCGGAAATAGACGCTGGTGCCGGTGTTCTTCGCGCCGCGCCGCTCGACCGGCCCGACCTCGATCGCCACCCCGAGCTTGCCCAGATGCGCGACCGCCCCCGCGATCGGCCCATGCCATTCGAAACACAGATCGCTGTTGCCCGGCTCCACCGGTACGCGCGCACGCGGTTGGCCGATTGCATCGGGCCCATGGCAGTTGAGCTGCACACTTCCGAACCGGTACGCGAACCCCTTGCCGACAGTCACGATCTCGGCCCCGAATACGTCGCGGTAGAACGCGTTCGACCGCGCCCACTCCGACACGTGGATCACGCAATGATCGAACGTAACCGGAAGCGCCATCTCCTGCTCCCTATTCGCCATTGGCCACTCGCCACTCACCCCTTCTCACACCAGACACACCAACACCTTCACGATCGGCTTCTTGCCCCAGGCCTGATCGACGGCAGCGCGAACCGCTCGCTTCAAGGCATCGGCGACCATCTTGTCGTCCTTGCGCCGCTTCATCGGAATGCTCTCCAGCGTCCCGTCGACGATCTTGAACACGGCCTCTTCCATCGACCGGCCGTCGAGCGTGGTCTGCGGAATTCCGTCGAGCGCGACCTCCGGGTCGGCACAGACCTCGCCGTGCTTGTCGATCGCAACCGCCACACACACGATGCCGGCGAACGAAAGCCGCCGCCGCTCCCGCACCGGCCCTTCGATCGACGGCACGATCAGCTTGCCGTCGCGGTAGAACCGCCCGACCGGCACGTCTGCGACCACCTTGGCCGGACGCGGCAGCAGACGCAGCATCTGCCCGTTGTAGGCGACGTGCGTCTCCGGCACGCCGGCTTGCCGCGCGAGTTTGGCGTGCTCCTCCATGTGGCGCGCCTCGCCGTGCATCGGCACCGCGAGTTTGGGCTTCAGGAACGCATACATCTGCTTCAGCTCTTCGCGTCGCGGATGCCCGGTGACGTGCACCAGCGCATCGCTGTCGGTGATGACCTCGACGCCGAGCCGCGCGAGACTGTTCTGGATCTTGCCGATGCCGATCTCGTTGCCGGGAATCGGCCGCGACGAGAAGATCACCATATCCCCGCGCGTGAGCTTGATCTCCGGATGCTCGCCTTCCGCGATCCGCGCCATGGCAGCGCGTGCCTCGCCCTGGCTGCCGGTGCACAAGGCCACCACTTCGTGCGGCTCGAGATAGCCGAAATGCTGCTGATCGAGCGCCGACAGGCTCTCGGGCAGATAGCCCGTATCCTTGGCGACCTGGATCACACGATGCAGCGCGCGGCCCGACACGACGAGCTTGCGCCCCGCCGCTTCGGCCGCATCCGCCACCGCCTTCACGCGCGCGACGTTGGAGGCGAACGATGTCACCGCCACCCGCCGCTTGGCGCCCTTGATGATCTTCGCGATCGACTGGCCGACCTCCGTTTCCGACGGCGAGCGTCCATGCCGCAGCGCATTCGTTGAATCACAGATCACGACGTCGACGCCTGCCTCGCCGAGCTTGGCGAGCTTGGCTTCGTCGGCCGCCTCGCCGACCAGCGGCGTCGCGTCGAACTTCCAGTCCCCGGTATGGAACACGGTGCCGAGGTCGGTGCGGATCACGACGCCGGACGGTTCCGGGATCGAATGCGCCAGCGTCACCAGCTCCAGATCGAACGGCCCGATGTTGAAGCGGCTGCCCATCTTGACGATGGTGATCGGCAGCTTCACCCGGTTGCCGTTCTCGACGACCTTGGCGGCGAGCATGCCCGCCGTGAACGGCGTCGCGTAGATCGGGCACTTGAGCTTAGGCCACAAGTCGAGCACGGCGCCGATGTGGTCCTCGTGCGCATGCGTCAGCAGGAGACCTGCGAGCGCGCCCTTTTCCGCCTCGATGAACCTGAGATCCGGCAGCACGATGTCGACGCCCGGCTCGTTCTCGTGCGGAAACGTGAGTCCGAGATCGACCATCAGCCATTGCCGGGCTTTCGGCGTGCCGATGCCGTAAAGGTAGGCATTCATTCCGATTTCGCCGAGCCCGCCCATGGCTACGAGCACGAGCTCACCGCTGCTGCGGGCCGTGGTAGTCTCGTTCATATCAAGATGATCCTTCACTCGTGCGCAGTACTCGTGCGCGGTAACAGGTTCACGTCCCCGAACGTGAACCGTCGCGGAGTTTCAGAACTCGGCGGGACACTATCAACCAGAAGCGCCCCTGTCTCGTCTATTCCAGCGAAAGTTCCGCATACCCGTTCAGCACCCGTATCGATCTCGACGGCCTGCCCCGTTCCCCCGCACCGCGCGAGCCACGCCGCCCGCACGACATCGAAGCACGCGCCCCTCTCCCATGCCGCCAGCCAGCGCCGCATATGCAGGTCGAGCACGACGAGAAGCTCCCGCGGCGACACCGACGCACCGAGCCCGCTCAGCGCTGCGATGGCGCGGCCTTCGATCGCCGGTGCATCGGCGATGTTGACGCCGATCCCCACCGCCGCCACGGTCTGCCCGCCGCTCGTGGTGCTCTCGATCAGGATGCCGCCAAGCTTCGCCTCGCCCAGCAGGATGTCGTTCGGCCATTTGAGCCGCAGCCCCGCCGCGGAAGCCTTTTCCTGACCGCCCGCGATTTCCGCCAGCGCATCGTAGAGCGCGACCCCGGTGACCAGCGACAGCTGATGCAGATGTGCCATGCCGCAGCCCGGCGAGAACAGCAGCGTGGCCGCAAGATTTCCTTCGCGCGACACCCACGACCGGCCAGAACGGCCCCGCCCCGCACGCTGCAGGCGCGCGGTGATCCACACCGGGCCCCGCTCGCCCGTTACCGCGCGGCGCATGGCCTCTGAGTTCGTAGAGTCGACCTCATCGAGTTCGACGACTGAAAACGTCGGTCTCTCGTGCACCTTCAGTACCGGAACGAAGCCGCTGCCGTGCTCGCCGCATTGACCAGCGGCGACGGCGCCACGACGAACAGCAGCACGAAGATCGCCGATGCCGCCACCACGAATCCGACCTTCATCCGCACCGGCAGGAACGCCTGCGCCGGCTTGTCGAAGTACATCACCTTGACGATGCGCAGGTAGTAGTAGGCACCGATCACGCTCGCCACCACACCGATCACCGACAGCGTGTAGTAGCCCGACTTGATCGCCGGCATGAACGCGTAGAACTTCGCCCAGAACCCGGCGAGCGGAGGAATACCGGCGAGCGAGAACATCAGCGCCGCCATCGCCGCCGCCAGCGGCCCGTTACGTTCGGCGAGCCCCGCGAGTTCGTCGATCTCCTCGACCGAGCCTTCGTCGCGCCGCATCGCGAGCACGCACGCGAACGAGCCGAGCGTCATGACGACGTAGATCGCCATGTAGATCAGCACGCCCTGCACACCCTCCTTCGTGTTGGTCACGAGCGGCACCAGCGCGAAGCCGACGTTGGCGATCGACGAATAGGCGAGCAGCCGCTTGATATTGGTCTGCCCGATCGCAGCGAACGCGCCCAGCAGCATCGAGGCGATCGCCAGGAACGCCACGATCTGCTGCCACTGACCGGCGATCCCCGGGAAGGCGCTCGTGACCACCCGAACGAGCAGCGCCATCGCCGCCACCTTCGGCGCCGCCGAGAAGAACGCCGTCACCGGCGTCGGCGCGCCCTCGTAGACATCGGGCGTCCACATGTGGAACGGCACCGCCGAGATCTTGAACGCGATGCCGACCAGCAGGAACACCAGACCGAACACGAGGCCGACGTTGGCCATCGCGTCGGCGCCCTTCGCGACCTGCGCGATGCCGGCGAACGTCGTAGCGCCGGTGAACCCGTACACCAGCGATGCGCCGTAGAGCAGCATCCCCGACGACAGCGCCCCCAGCACGAAATACTTCAGGCCCGCCTCGCTCGAACGCACATCGTCGCGCCTGAATGCAGCAACGACATAGAGCGAAAGGCTCTGCAGCTCGAGGCCGAGGTAGAGCGACAGCAGATCGCCCGCCGAGATCATCATCATCATGCCCGCGGTCGCGAGCAGGATCAGCACCGGATATTCGAATTTCAGAACCTTGTGGTCGCGGAAATCGTCGATCGACAGCAGGATCGCCGCCGCCGAAGCGCCCAGCGCGATGATCTTCATGAACCGGCCGAAACCGTCGTCGATGAACGCCCCGCCGAACAGGGTCGCGCCCGTACCCGGTTGGCTCAGCACGAGCCAGCCGGCGATCCCCAACAGCAGGATCGCGAGCCACGACACTGTTTCCGCCTCGCGGTCGTTGTCGGGACGGAACACGCCCCACATCGTCAGCACGAGCGCACCGCCTGCGACCACCAGTTCGGGCCACATCGGAGCAATGGAGTTGAGGAACTGCATCATGTCGGCTTGCCCGTGCGCTTTTCTTTTCTACTTCTTCAGCTCGGCCGCTTTGGTGCGGATCGCCGCCTCGTACTGCCCGACGAGCTTCTTGACCGCCGGCCCGGTCACGTCGAGGATCGGTGCAGGCTGCACGCCGAGATAGATCGTCAGCACCACCAGCGGCGCCAGGATCGCGATCTCGCGCGGCCCCATGTCGGTGATCGCCTTCAGCGACGGCTTGTCCAGCACCCCGTAGATCATCCGCCGGTAGAGGTAGAGCGCGTAGCCCGCCGACAGGATCACGCCGAACGTCGCGAAGAACGCCACCGACGTGTTCACCTTGAACGCACCCAGCAGCGTCAGGAACTCGCCGACGAAACCACTCGTGCCCGGCAGGCCGACGTTGGCCATCGTGAACACCATGAAGCAGAACGCGTAGATCGGCATCCGATGCACAAGCCCGCCGTAAGCAGCGATCTCGCGCGTATGCATCCGGTCGTAGACGACGCCGACGCACAGGAACAGCGCCGCCGACACGATGCCGTGCGACAGCATCTGGAAGATCGCGCCGTCGACGCCCTGCTGCGTGAAGGTGAAGATGCCCATCGTCACGAAGCCCATGTGCGCGACCGACGAATAGGCGATCAGCTTCTTCACGTCTTCCTGCGCCAGCGCGACGAGCGACGTGTAGATGATCGCGACCACCGACATCACGAACACCAGCGTCGCGAACTCCTGGCTCGCGAGCGGGAACATCGGCATCGAGAAGCGCAGGAAGCCGTAGCCGCCCATCTTCAGCAGGATACCGGCCAGGATCACCGAGCCCGCCGTCGGCGCCTCGACGTGGGCGTCGGGCAGCCACGTGTGCACCGGCCACATCGGCATCTTCACCGCGAACGAGGCGAAGAACGCCAGCCACAACCACCACTGCATGTCGCGCGGGAAGCTCGACTTGTCGATCAGCGTCGGGATGTCGGTCGTGCCCGCGTGCCAGTACATCGCCATGATCGCGAGCAGCATCAGCACCGAGCCGAGCAGCGTGTAGAGGAAGAACTTGAAGCTCGCGTAGACGCGCCGCTGCCCGCCCCACACACCGATGATCAGGAACATCGGGATCAGGCCGGCCTCGAAGAACAGGTAGAACAGCACCATGTCGAGCGCGGTGAACACGCCGATCATCATGGTCTCGAGGATCAGGAACGCGATCATGTAGTCCTTGACGCGCCGCTCGATCGACTCCCACGAGGCGAGAATGCACAGCGGCATCAGAAACGTCGTCAGGATCACGAACAGCATCGAGATGCCGTCGACGCCCATCTTGTAGCGCAGCGGCCCGAGCCACTCGCGGTCCTCGACGAACTGGAGGCCGGGGTTAGCCTTGTCGAAGGTGATCCAGATCGGCAGCGACACCGCGAACGTGATGATCGTCGTCCACAGCGCGATCCAGCGCGCGTTGCGGCGACCGGCTTCATCGTCGCCACCGGCCATCAGCATGATCAGCAACGCGCCCACCAGCGGCAGGAACGTGACCAGCGACAGGATCGGCGTATTGGCAATGCTCATTTCGGCACCCCGCCCTGGAACATGACCCAGGTGATGATCAACGCGACGCCGATCAGCATCGCGAAGGCATAGTGATAGAGATAACCCGACTGCAGCTTGATCACGCGGCCGGTAACATCCTGCACCCGTGCGGCGATGCCGTCGGGCCCGAGCCCGTCGATCACGCGGCCGTCGCCGCCCTTCCAAAGCAGCCGCCCGATCCAGAACGCCGGCCGCACGAACAGCCGGTCGTAAAGCTCGTCGAAGTACCACTTGTTGAGGAAGAACAGGTAGAGCGGCTTGAACGCGCGCGCGGTCGCCGCCGGCAGGCTCGGCACCTGGATGTAGTAGATCCAGGCCAGCACGAAGCCCGACGCCATCGCCGCGAACGGCGCCCAGCCCACCCATTTCGGGATCTCGTGCATCGCGTGCAGGATGTGGTTCTTCTCGCCCTCGAAGATCGCCTTGCCCCAGAACACCTTGTAGGGATCGACGCCGCCGGGGCTGTGCGCTGTCCCGATGAACAGCGACGTGAACACCGCGCCCGCCGCCACAGCACCGAGCGCCAGCACGAACAGCGGCACCAGCATCACCAGCGGACTCTCGTGCGGCTGATGGCCGTGGTCGTCGTGCCCATGCCCGTGACCGTGCCCGGGGTCAGACCCCGCGGGTCTGACCCCATGACCGGCGTGATCAGCGTGCGCCCCATGGCCCGAGGTCAGACCCGCAGGGTCTGACCCCTTGTGCGCCCCATGCGCAGCGTGCTCGGCATGATGCTTACCGTCGTGGCTGTCGTGGCCGTGATCCTTGTGATCGTCGTCATGACCATGCCCCCACCGCGCCGTGCCGTGGAACGTCATGAACATCAGCCGCCACGAGTAGAACGACGTCATGAACGCCGCGACCACCAGCAGCCAGAACGCATAGTTCGACGGCGTGTGCGCAGCATAAGCCGCCTCGATGATCGCGTCCTTGGAATGGAAGCCCGCGAACCCGATCAGGTGCGGAATGCCCACGCCCGTCAGCGCCAGCGTACCGATCAGCATCATCGCCCAGGTCGTGCGGATATGCGGCGCGAGCCCACCCATCTTCCGCATATCCTGCTCGTGATGCATCGCATGGATCACCGAGCCCGCGCCGAGGAACAAGAGCGCCTTGAAGAACGCGTGCGTGAAGAGATGGAAGATGCCCGCCGTGTAGGCGCCGACGCCGCACGCGACGAACATGTAGCCGAGCTGCGAGCACGTCGAATACGCGATCACCCGCTTGATGTCGTTCTGCACGAGACCCACGGTCGCCGCGAAGAACGCCGTCACCGCGCCGATCAGCGTCACGAACTGCAGCGCATGCGGCGCATATTCGAACACCGGCGACAGCCGCGCGACCATGAACACGCCCGCGGTCACCATCGTCGCGGCGTGGATCAGCGCCGACACCGGCGTCGGGCCTTCCATCGCGTCCGGCAACCACGTGTGCAGCAGGAACTGCGCCGACTTGCCCATCGCGCCCATGAACAGCAGCAGGCACACGCACGTCGGCACGTCGACCTGATAGCCGACGAAATCCATCGACTTGCCGACGAGCCCCGGCGCTGCCGCGAACACCGCGTCGAACTGTATCGATTTCGTCAGCGCGAACAGCGCGAACACGCCGAGCGCAAACCCGAAGTCGCCGACCCGATTGACCACGAACGCCTTGATCGCTGCCGCATTCGCTTCCGGCTTTTTGTACCAGAACCCGATCAGCAGATACGACGCGAGACCGACGCCCTCCCAACCGAAGAACATCTGCAGAAGGTTGTCGCTCGTGACGAGCGCCAGCATCGCGAACGTGAACAGCGACAGATACGCGAAGAACCGCGGTCTGTGCTCGTCCTCCGCCATGTACCCGATCGAATAGAGATGCACGAGCGCCGACACCGTGTTGACGACGACCAGCATGACCGCCGTCAGCGTGTCGATCCGCAAGGCCCACGACACCTCGAGATCACCCGACGTGATCCACGGCGCGATCGGCACCTTGATCGCCTGGTGGCCGATACCCACCTGATAGAAGACGATCCACGACAGCACCGCGGCGATCATCACGAACAGCGTCGTGACGATCTCGCTCGGGCGCGGCCCCAGCGCGCGGCCGAAGAACCCCGCGATGATGGCGCCGGCGAGCGGCAGGAATAGTATCGAGGCGTGCATTATTCTCGACCTTGGTATCTCGGCAGTCGGCAGTCGGTAATCGGCAATCGGGGGTGTCTCACCATGTTTCGTTCGATCCCGCTGCCTGCGTCCGCTACTGCTGCCCTTTTACTTCCGACTGCCGATCTGCCGATTGCCGATCTGCCGTCCCTAACCCTTCATCATGTTCACGTCCTCGACCGCGATCGAGCCGCGGTTGCGGAAGTAGACGACGACGATGGCAAGCCCGATGGCGGCTTCGGCAGCAGCCACGGTCAGAACGAACAGCGCGAACACCTGTCCCACGAGATCGGCGTGGAACGAGGAGAACGCGACGAAGTTGATGTTCACGGCGAGCAGCATCAGCTCGACCGACATCAGGATGACGATCACGTTCTTCCGGTTGAGGAAGATGCCGAGGATGCCGAGCGTGAACAGGCACGCCGCCACCGTCAGGTAATGTCCAAGTCCGACTGTCATCTCGACCTCGAGGCTCCATCACTTCGTCCGCGTTTCTCCTCCCCCTTTGTGGGGGAGGTGGCCCGTCCTGCGAATGCAAGCGAGCTTAGTAGGGCCGGAGGGGGGGCTGGCTTCGCAGCGTTTTCCATCGAGGTTCCCCCACCCCTATCCCCTCCCCACAGGGGGGAGGGGGACCGGTTGTGCAATTCCGAAAAGCTGCCGTCATCACGGCGCCAACGACAACGCCCCCTGCCACAACGGCCGCGTCACGCTGACGATCAGCCCCACCGCCATCGCCACGATCACAGCACCGAACATGAACTCCTTGACGCTACCGCCCTTCGGCAGCACCGTACGTCGAGTGCCTTGCCCAGACTTACCTTGACCGCCCTTACCTTGCCCATTCCCGCCATCGAGCCCAAGCTGACGCCGCCGCCGCGCCTCCTCGATACTGGCGATCTTCGGATCGCGCTCGGGATCCTCGTCGTGATCGGCTCGCCCGTTTTTCATGACCCGTCCCCACCGATGGGCTCGAGTGTCTTCTTCGCCGCTGGTTTGTCGGGAACGTTCGACTTGCGCGCCTCCGGCACGACGAACCCGCCGCTCGGCACCTTGACGACTTCCATCGCCGTCTTGGGCCCGCGCGCCACCTGGGCCGCGATCGACTGCCGGCGCACGCCCTCCTTGTGGCGCAGCGTCAGCACGATCGCGCCGATCATCGCCACGAACAGGATGAGACCCGCCGCCTCGAAGTAATAGGCGTACTGCGTGTAGATCACGCGCCCCAGCGCCGTCGTGTTGTCGACGCCCGCCGCCTGGATCGGCACCGCCGCCTTGGCGAGCGCCGTCGGCTGCACCAGCCGGAAGCCCAGCACCATGATCAGCTCCGCGAGCACGATGCCCGCGATCAGCAGCCCCAGCGGCGCGTTCTTGATGAAGCCGGCCCTCAGCTCCGCGAAGTCGACGTCGAGCATCATCACCACGAACAGGAACAGCACCGCGACCGCGCCGACGTAGACGATGACGAGCAGCATCGCCAGGAACTCCGCGCCCAGCAGCACGAACAGCCCCGCCGCGTTGAAGAACGCCAGGATCAGGAACAGCACCGCGTGCACGGGGTTCTTCGCCAGGATCACCATGGCGCCGGATGCCACCGCGAGCACCGCGAACAGGTAGAAAAATGCGTCAGCGAGCCACATCGCCCCTCACCTTCGGTGCTGGCGCGCTGAGGCGCCGCTCCTGCTCGGACGACACCGCCTTGCAGTGCCCCCGCCACAAAATCCAGTTCTTCACCCGCCTGTAGGGCGAGTAGGCCAGCAGCAATCCCATGCCGGCAGCGATGACCACCGTCTGGCTGAAGCCCGCCGTTTCGATTCCGGCCGCCCCGGCGCCCGCGATCCCCCACCGGGCGAGCGCCCACCCGAACGTAGCGAGCCCGCCGAGCGCCAGAACCGCCTGCACCCACCACCGCGACAGCTCCGCCGCCGCTTGATCGCGCGCGATCTCGCCGTAGCGGGCGAGCTCGTCGTCCGACAGCTTGAGCAACAGCGACTTTGCGGCCTCAGCGGTACTTGGCATCGAGTGCGATGTTCTGCGCGATTTCCCGCTCCCAGCGATCGCCGTTCGCGAGTAGACGCTCCTTGTTGTAGAACAATTCCTCTCTCGTCTCGGTCGCGAACTCGAAGTTCGGTCCCTCGACGATCGCATCGACCGGGCAGGCCTCCTGGCACAGGCCGCAGTAGATGCACTTCGTCATGTCGATGTCGTAGCGCGTCGTGCGCCGCGTGCCGTCGTTGCGTCGCGGCCCCGCCTCGATCGTGATCGCCTGCGCCGGGCAGATCGCCTCGCACAGCTTGCACGCGATGCAGCGCTCCTCGCCGTTGGGATAGCGGCGCAGCGCATGCTCGCCGCGGA
>CAZNMY010000003.1:0-136009 GCA_964574325.1 uncultured Devosia sp.
TCGTCATCACCACCGACCGGCGCACCTATCACCTGGAGTTGCGCTCGACCGACAAGACCTACATGGCCTCGGTGACGTGGACCTACCCGGCTTCTGCACTGCTGGCGCTGAAGGCGGACCGCGCTAGAGCGGAAACGGCACAGGCGGTCATCGCCGACACCGGCGTCAACCTCGACCAACTGCGCTTCCGCTACACCATAGAGGGCGACGCGCCGTGGAAGCCGCGCCAGGTGTTCGACGACGGGAGCAAGGTCTACATCCAGTTTCCGCCAGGGCTGGCGCAAGGCGAGGCGCCGCCGCTGTTCGTGATCGGTCCGGACGGCAGGCCGGCGCTCGTCAACTATCGCGTGCGCGGCACCACCTACATCGTCGACCGGCTGTTCGCGGCCGCCGAGCTGCGCCTCGGCACCGCACCGCAGCGCGTCGTCCGTATCGTGCGCACCGATGCCGTCTGGCGGGAGCAACGCGGATGAGCGACGAGAGCGCCAGGACCGAGCCGAAGGCGAGCGGGAAGGTTGCGCCCGAGACGCTCGAGCTGCGTGGTCGGCCGCAGCCGATCACCCGCATCAACCGCAAGGTGCTGATCGGCGGCGCGGCTGTCGTGCTGCTGGTGATCTCCGGCCTCGTGCTGGTGGCATTGCGACCACCGGCCTGGCGCACCGCCAACCCGCTCGAGCTCTACAACGTCGACCGCAAGCCGATCGCCGATGGATTGGGCCAGCTGCCGTCGAGCTATGACGGTGTGCGCACGCAAGCACCGGGCGAGCCGAAGGTCCCCGCCGGCGCATCGGGGCTGCCGACCGGCGTGCGCCAGCTGACGACACCGACCACCGATACCGCATCGGAGGCGGAGAAAGCCGAGAAATCGCGCCTCGCGCGCATGGCCAGCCAGGCGCGCGAGGCGCCGCTGTTCTTCCGCCAGCAGCTCAAGGCTGCGCCGCGCGAGACCGCACCGTCTGTCCTGCCGCGCGCGGCGCCCGAGCCGGTCGCGCGGCCGGCGCTGATGGATGGCGGCCTCGAGTCGCTGCGGGTGCAGCGCGCAGCGGATCGCGCCCGCGCGTTGAGCGGGACGGATGTCGATCCTCTCGCCAACGATGCAACCGACCAGACGCGCAAGCTGTCGTTCCTGAGGTCTGGCCCCGAGAAGGAGATCTACAATCCGCATGCACTGCAGACGCCGGCCTCGCCCTACCAGGTGATGGCCGGCACGGTCATCGCCGCGAGCCTCGTCTCAGGGCTCAGCTCCGATCTGCCCGGCTTCGTCATCGCCCAGGTCACCGAGCACGTCTACGACACGGTCAGCGGTCGCCATCTGCTGATCCCGCAGGGCTCGCGGCTCGTCGGCAAGTACGACAGCGTCGTCGCGTTCGGCCAGCAACGCGCCCTCGTCGTCTGGCAGCGCATCATCCTGCCCGACGGCAGCTCGATCGTGATCGACAACCTGCCGGCCACCGACACCGGCGGCTACGCGGGCCTCGCCGACGAGGTCGACCTTCACACCTGGAAGCTGCTCAAAGGCATCGCGCTCTCGACGCTGCTCGGCATCGGCAACCAGCTCGCGTTCGGCAGCACCGACAGCGATCTCGTCAAGGCGCTGCGCGAGTCGACGGGGCAGACCACCAACCGCGCCGGCCAGCGCATGGTCGAGCGCAGCCTCAACGTCCAGCCGACCATCACCGTGCGCCCCGGCTGGCCGCTGCGCATCATCGTGCACAAGGACCTGGTGATGCGGGCTTATCGCGGCCCGGCCTCTGTTCCCCTCACAACCAAGGAGTGACATCATGCCCATCATCGGCACGTTCTCGGCTGCCCAGGACGGCTACGCCGGCACCATCAAGACAATGATGCTGACCGTCCGGGTCCGCTTCGTCGCCAACGACCGCAAGGACGGCGACGGCGCGCCGGACTTCCGGATCTTCGCCGGCAGCACCGAGATCGGCGCGGCCTGGCGCAAGACCAGGCAGGGCAGCGACGAGACCTACCTGCGCGTCAAGCTCGACGACCCGGCCCTGCCGCAGCCGATCTGGGGCGCGTTGCTCGAGTCGGGCGACGACGGTGTCGTGCGTCTCATCTGGTCCCGCGACCGGCAGGGGTGACGCGCGATGAACCATGTCGCGCAGCTTCGGTTCCCAGGTGCGGCCGGCCACGGCAGGCGACGCAGACGCATATCGAAGGTGCCCTGGCGGCTTGTCGCATGCGTGCTGCTGCCGTTCGCGGCAGGCTTTCATCTCTCCTATCTGCTGCGTACCATCAACGCGCTGATCGGAGGCCAGCTCGCGAGCGAGATCGGCATCGGTCCCGCCGAGCTCGGGCTGCTGACGTCGGCATACTTTCTGGCTTTCGGCGCCGCCCAGATACCCTGCGGCATCCTGCTCGACCGTCATGGCCCGCAGCTCGTGCAAAGCGTCCTGCTGCTGATCGCCAGCGTCGGCGCGCTCGTCTTCGCCATCGCCGACAGTCCCGTGCTGCTCGTGATCGGCCGCGCGCTGATCGGACTCGGCGTCGCCGCCGGTCTGATGGCCGGCCTCAAGGCGGTCGTCATGTGGTTCCCCGCCGAGCGGCAGGCGCTCGCCAACGGCTGGATGATGATGGTCGGCACACTCGGCGCCGTCACGGCCACGGCGCCGGCCGATGTCATGATCGACAGCATCGGCTGGCGCGGACTGTTCGCGGTGATGGGAGGATTGTGCGCACTCGTGGCGCTGCTGGTGTTGGTGCTGGCTCCGGACCAGAGTCCATCGCGAGCGCCACCGCGGTCTGGGCCGACCATCACCGTTTGGACCATCTATGGCGACGCACGTTTCTGGCGCATCGCCCCGCTATCCGCGCTCGGCATCGGCACGTCATGGGCACTGCAGGGCCTGTGGGCCGCGCCCTGGCTCCGGGATGTCGATGGGCTAGACCGCGCCGCTGTCGTCAGCCATCTCGGCATCATGGCGATCGTGCTGAGCTTTAGTGGCTTGATGCTCGGCCTAGCCGCCGACCGCTTGGGCCGCAGCGGCATCCGCACGGAGTGCTTACTGGCCGGAACGTTCGCGCTGTCGCTGGTGGGACAAGTCGCGCTCGTCCTCGATTGGCCAATACCGGCGATCATGAGCTGGAGCCTGATCGCCGCGGCGGGTGTTGCCACCGTGCTCGGCTACACCGTCCTGGGCGAGTTGTTCCCCAGGCACGCCTCCGGCCGCGCCAATGGTGCGCTCAACCTGCTGCAGGTCGGCGCCGCATTCGCTGTCCAGTCCGTCTTCGGCATGATCGTCTCGCTATGGGAGCTGGATGCCGGTAGATATCCGCAAGAGGCCTATCGCACGGCCTTGGTGTTCTTCGTCGGCCTGCAGCTCGTGGCCATGGGATGGCTTGCGACCGCAAGTTTTGGTCAGGAGAACCAATCAACAATACGGCTCGGTACAAGGCGACCTATCGGAACTGTTGTCGCGTACACGCAGGCTGCGGCAGTCCGGTTCGAACACACGGCGCTGGTTCGCCACGAAATCATATGCTGGCGAACTGCTGCAGCAGCGGCTTTCGGATTACTCGTCATGCTGGGACTGACGATGACAATCCCACACGACGAGCTTCAATGAACTCTTCGTCGCACGGTGGCAGATAACGTCGCGGCAGGCTCTATGCTTGAGAGATCGCACCATGGTCAGACCCCCTGAGCCTCTGCCACTCAATCTGGAAACCAGCCAGCAAGCCCTATGGGGCATCAAAACTGTCGTAGCCCGCACCGGGCTGTCGCGCGCCACAGTGTACCGCTATGAGCGCCAAGGGGTTCTACCTCCACGCCGACGCG
The DNA here is from genome assembly GCA_964574325.1 of uncultured Devosia sp. Classification (GTDB taxonomy): domain Bacteria; phylum Pseudomonadota; class Alphaproteobacteria; order Rhizobiales; family Hyphomicrobiaceae; genus CAMDPA01. The sequence continues at coordinate 3,794 of CAZNMY010000003.1, forward strand.
TCGGACCCGGCCGAATCGCTTGGCTGGCCAGCGATATCATCCGCTGGATGGAGACACGGCCGAAGAAGGAGTTTTGGGAATAATTTGACCAATGAGAGCAAAGTCAGTGAGAAATTCTCGGTCGCTGGTCTTGCCGGAATGAACGACGCGCAGCGCCTTCGCTTGCATCAACGCCCACGTGCCGCCTCCGTCGAGGCTGAGGAGGCAAAAGGGTATGGTCATCTGAAAATCTCCCTTCGTCAGGGACTGCGAGCTATTTCGTTGAAGCGGAGAACATGGTCACCCCGTTGGGGCCGGCTCCGATGGGGATATTCGCCAGTACCTTGGCGGTTACTGCATCGATTACCGAAAGCGATCCGGCGTAGGTATTCGTTACGGCGATGACCGATCCTTCCGGGCTGACGGCGACGCCGTGGGCGCCGGCTCCCGCCTCGACGAATACGGACTTTGCAGATCCCGACAGCGGTACGAGCGCCAAGCGACTGTCAGGGCGCTTCTCGCTGCCCTGATTGGCCACGTAGACTGTCTTGCCGTCCGCGCTCGAGAACACCTGGACCGGCCCGCGGCCTACGGGTCGTTTGCTGGTCACCGTACGCTTCGCCGTATCGATGATCGCGACCGAGTTCTCACCGTTCAGGCTGACGAAGGCGAATTGTCCATCCGGCGTGAACCCGACCTGGACCGGCGCTCGTCCGGCCTTGATGCGCGCGACCTCCTTTCGCGTCGCCACGTCGATGACCGACACGCTGGCATCGCGCATGTTGGCGACGTAGATCTCCCGTCCGTCGGGGCTCACGCGCAGTCCATGCGGATACTTCCCGACCGGGATCGTGCCGGCCATGGCCTTGGTCGACAGGTCGACTATGACAATGGCGTTCGCGTTGGCATCCGTGACGAATGCAAAGCGCGATTGTAGATCGGTCACGACATGAGCCGGGTGTCCCGGCAGTACGATCGTCGCCACGATGCTGGGCTTCGTCTGCAATGGATCGACGAGAACGAGATGGCCGGCAGAGCCGTGAGCTGCGTGCCCCTCACCACTGATCCCTACGCCAACGGCCAGAACCAGCTTGCCGTCGACGGACACCTGGACGTTGTGAGGCGAAACTGGAACGGCCACTTTGACCTCCTGCTTCGCCGGCCAGGCGATAAAGCTCAGCGAGTTATCGCGTTATCGCGCTCATTGGCCGTGACGATCGTGCCGGTCCACTCCGCAGCTGAGGTGGCGGCCGACAGCACGAACGTCGATGCGCAGATCAGCGCCTTGAAAGCGGTGCGGGTTCTCATCGTGGGCCTCCTTGGCCGCAAGCGGCGCCCTTCACCAGCCCCTTGTCTTGATGCCTTGCTGCTCGAGATTGAGCACCGTCCCCGACGTCGTGTTCGCGACATCGGAAGTTTTCTGGAAATGCTCGAGCACGACGGCGGCTACCCCGGCGATGACGAAGGCAGAAACAAATGCTGCAAGGAAAACACGCATTGGACCCCTCCTTTCTTGCGAGGGCACAGTTACGTTGGCCGCGAACAAGGGCTCGCTACCAGACGAGAACCTTGTCGGCGGTGATCGTCTCCTTCGCCAGCTCATCCATCGTGCTGCGTCGCGCTCCTTCGACGAGCTCGGGCTCGGTCAAGCCGCGCGCATCCATGCAAGTGCCGCACACCAGGATGCTGCCCTTGCCGGCGACAACGCGCTTCAGCATGCGCTCGAGATTGTAAAAGCCTTCGGGCGTACGCTGGCCTGACTTCGCCGTCATCACGGCGTCCGCCAGAAGGAAGAGTGTCACTTCGCACGTTGCGTCGGTCTTGATCAGCGCCGAGGCGAGCCTGAGGGCGTTGTACGCGCGCTCGCTGCCGTAGGGTGGATCATTGAGGATGAACAGTATGTGCATCTCGGCCTCCTTTGAGACCGGCCGGATCTAGCCGTGGATGTAGTGCTCCAGCTGCTCGATGACGAACTCGCGATCACTGATGATGCTCTTGACGAGGTCGCCAATCGACACGAGCCCGAGCACATTGCCGTCATCAATGACAGGAAGATGCCGCACACGCTTGTCGCTCATGAGCGCCATGCCTTCCTCGACCAGCTGACCGGGGTGGATGCAGACAACGCGTTTCTCCATCACGTCGCCAACCAGCGTCTGTGGCGAGGATCGGCTCTTCAGGAACACGTTTCTAGCGTAGTGCCGCTCCGTGAAGATGCCGACGAGACGGCCGCCAGTCATCACGGTAAGCGAACCGATATCGCGGTCTGCCATTCTCTTGATCGCCTCGTACACCGTGGCGTCGGGCTCGATCGAGTGAACGTGGCTGCCTTTCTGGGCGAGCACTTGGCGGATGGTAGGCATGGGAGCCTCCCGCAGGATCAAAATGCATTAGGTAAGTTTATTATCACTGGCGGGCGCATCAGACGTTGACAGTGATCAAGGAAAGTCTGCTGTCATCGAGGTATTAATGAACTTGTCTCGCACCGAACTCGCGAGTCGCACGTCACGAGCCGCTAGCTCCGTGAGGTGCCGAGCGATCCTCTGAGATCAAGCGATAGCGCATGGTAGCGGCATGCACCCGCGAACGCCCGTGCTGCCACGCCACGCGAACGAGCCGCCTGAAGCCATGCCTGGTCGATGTCGCCGTTGAGGCAACACGACCAGCACGTCGGTCAGGGTCCCAAGACGACCGCACAGCGCTGATCACGCGCACCGCTTCGTGACGTCTTCTGTAGGAGGCGTCGATGCCGATTTTTCGAAGCCCGATCGTCGCCGGCCTCATTGGGGCCGCCGCACCGCTCCCTGCGCTTGCCCAGGCCCAAAGTGGTCCGGTCAGCTGCATGAGCTACTTCTGGGATGGAGGATGGGGACACATGTTCTTCGGTGGCTTCATGATGCTGTTGTTCTGGGCGACGCTGATCGCCCTGATCGCACTCGCCGTTCGCTGGGTCGTGTCGTCAGGCAGCGGGAGCTGGCCAAGCTCCAGGACGACCGCCAAGCAGATCCTCGAGGAGCGCTTTGCGCGCGGCGAGATCAGCAAGGAAGAGTTCGAGGAGCGCAAGCGGGCGCTGGCAGTCTAGTCGTCGGAAGCTGACGGGCGGGTTCGTGCAGCGGCCCGTAACACGCTTGCGTTGATGGGTCTGAACCCTATCGGGTGGTAAGAGATGGAGAGGTGCCATGGCAGCAACAGCCAGCAGCGTCCCGCTCCGGGCGAAACTGCAGATCGACGAACGGTCCATTGAAGCTCCGATCCGACACGGCTCTCTCGGACCTGATGTCGTCGATGTGACGAGGCTCTATCGGGAAGCGGGCGTCTTCACCTTCGATCCAGGATTCACATCGACGGCGAGCTGCGAGTCAAAGATCACCTACATCGATGGCGAGAAGGGCGAGCTGCTGTACCGCGGCTATCCGATCGAGGAGCTGGCCGAGCAAAGCGACTTCATCGAGACCTGCTACCTGCTGCTGCACGGGGAGCTGCCAACGGCCAGAGAGCTGCAGCACTTTCGCGACACCATCACCCGCCACACCATGCTGCATGAGCAGTGGGTCCGCTTTCTGTCTGGATTCCGGCGGGACGCCCACCCCATGGCCGTGATGACGGGATGTGTCGGGGCGCTGTCCGCCTTCTATCACGACTCCACAGATATCACCGACCCGGCGCAGCGGATGAAGGCCGCGCACCGGATGATTGCCAAGATGCCGACCATCGCCGCCATGGCTTACAAGTACTCGCGTGGCCAGCCCTTCATCTATCCGGACAATGACCTGGGCTACGCCGAGAACTTCCTCAGAATGTGCTTCTCGGTTCCCTGCGAGAAGTATCGCGTGGATCCCGTCCTCATCGGCGCCATGGATCGCATCTTCCTCTTGCACGCGGACCATGAGCAGAACGCCTCGACGTCGACGGTCCGCCTCGCGGGCTCATCGGGCGCCAATCCGTTTGCCTGTATCGCTGCTGGCATAGCGTGCCTCTGGGGGCCCGCCCACGGCGGCGCCAACGAGGCGGCGCTCACGATGCTGGAGGAGATCGGCTCCATCGATCGCGTGCCGCAGTACGTGAAGCGCGCGAAGGATAAGGACGATCCGTTCCGTCTCTCGGGCTTCGGCCACCGCGTCTACAAGAGCTACGACCCGCGTGCCCGGATCATGCAGAAGATCTGCCACGAGGTTCTCGACGCGCAAGGGCTGCAGGACGAGCCGATGCTGAAAGTCGCGCTGGAACTCGAGCGCATCGCGCTGCAGGACGACTACTTCATCGCCAAGAAGCTGTATCCGAACGTCGACTTCTACTCCGGCATCACGCTGCACGCCTTGGGGTTCCCGAAGTCGATGTTCACCGTTCTGTTCGCCGTGGCGCGAACGGTGGGCTGGATCGCGCAATGGAAGGAGATGATCGAGGACACCGGCCTCAAGATCGGACGTCCCCGGCAGCTGTACACAGGTGCCACGCGACGATCCTACCGCGCCGTGAACGAGCGCGGGTGACGCCGAAAGCAATGTGGAGGGCCCGTGGACTGTGAGTGGATGAGCAGGAGAAATCGCCATGAAAGATCACGTCTATGCAGTGACAGAGATCGTCGGTTCATCGAAGGAGTCGCTGGATGCGGCCATTCGCAATGCCATTCGGACCGGCGCCAAGACGCTCCGGCATCTGGAATGGTTCGAGGTGAGCCAGATCCGTGGCCACATCGAGAACGGCGACGTCGCGCACTACCAAGTGTGTTTGAAGCTGGCTTCCGTTACGAGGACAAGGATAAGTGAGCTGCCTTCGCGATAAGTTGGCATGCCGCGTTGCTCAGCGGCATCCGGACAGCTCCAAACCCGTTGGCGCAGGAGTCCGCACTGAAGGCGGCGTCAGCGCGAATACGCCGGAGACTAAGAAAGGCCATCTGGGAAGAGGTGCCGCGTGGCTCGTTTAGTGCCATGCGGGCGGAACGCACAGGCTCACCGGCCAGAGACGGAGAGCTAGCGACATTGTGTCTGCCTCAGACCATTTAGTAGCGAAGATTGACATCGATCAAGTGGTGACCAGATAGCGGGGAACAGCATGTAATCGGATTGGTCAGATCTCGTTGGGTTTTTGAATGTGTGAGTCGCAGCCGGAGATGGGACAGTGGAGGATGACTGCGATGAGACAAACGGACGGAGCGCCTGGCAACCCCGAAGCTGGTGCACGAGAAGCACGTGAACCGATCCCGATCATGCAGCGGGTGCTCGATAACCCTTTCCTTCTCCTGTTCCTCGGCGTGACCATCCCCGCAGTGCTCTACCTCATCTGGGGCATCATGGAGGTCGTGTCCATTCCCATCGCCAATTGAATCACGCTTCTGCACGGGGGCTCTGATGGCAATTACATCACCAGAAAAGCGCTTGTGGTGGAAGGATCCAATCCACACGATCGAGATCGGCTGGATCATCGTCGCGTTCCTGTGGGGGCTATTCATGTTCTTTTTCATGATAGCTTGGCACTTCATCGGACAGCAGAATCTATCGACGGTGACTTACCGGATCCAACCGGAGCGCTATGTCCAAAATGTCGAAGCATTCGCAGCCCAATACCAAGTCAAGGACCTGGAAGGTAAGCCGAGGCGCGAGAACGGTGTGCCCGTGGTTCGTCCACCCGCTGGTGGCGATGCATACTTGCTGGCAAGACTTTGGGAGTTCTGGCCAGTGCTAGAATTAAAGACCGGACAGACCTATCGGCTTCATCTCTCATCGGCGGATTGGCAGCATGGGTTCTCTCTTCAACCGATCAATCTGAATGTATCGGTGCATCCTGGCTACGAGCATGTGATCACGCTGACGCCGACAACAAAGGGAGAGTACGGGGTGATCTGCAACGAGTTCTGCGGAATTGGTCACCACAACATGACGGGCAGGATCCGCGTCGTTGATTGAATGCGCATCCGGCTCCTCCACAGTTACTCAATCGGACTGGAGCTAAGCGCAGCTAATAGCTAGTCCTCAGGCATCGAAAGCTCGAACACATCCAATACGCCCCAATGGGGAAGATCATGACGATAGCACAAGATGCAGCCTTTCCCGGTCGCGCCGCGGTAGCGGACTTCCGCACATGTCGCTTCACTGGGCTCAGAATCGAGCGGAATGCTGAGATCCTTATCCGCTACAATGCCGTCGCGGCAGTTGTATTCCTTGCATGGGGCGGACTGCTCGGGCTCCTCGTCGCCCTTACGCGATGGCCTGCGGTCCAACTCCTCGATGCCGAATGGTTCTATCTAGTCCTTACCGGCCATGGTGCGAATGTTCTCCTCTTTTGGATCATTTTCTTCGAAATAGCCGTTCTCTACTTCGGCGGCGCGATACTTCTCGGAGCGCGGCTGGCGACGCCGAAGATTGCCTGGGTGGCCTTCGTCCTCATGATTGTCGGAGCGCTGATGGCGAATTTCGCCGTGCTACGCGGCGATTCATCGGTCATGTTTACGTCGTATCCACCGATGAAGGCCTCGCACTGGTTCTATCTGTCTCTGATAATTTTTGCTGTCGGCGCTCTGATCGGAGTGCTCGTGTTTTTCGGTACACTCGTAATCGCACGCGAGGAGCAGACATATGAAGGGTCGGTTCCCTTGGTTACCTTTGGTGCGATCACTGCCGGCATTATCGCTGTCTTCACGCTGGCCTCAGGTGCGATAATTCTGATACCGACATGGCTATGGTCGATCGGCCTCGTGTCTGGGATAGATAGCCTGATGTACAAGGTCGTCTGGTGGGGGATGGGACATTCCAGCCAGCAGATCAACGTGTCGGCACATGTTGCGATCTGGTACGCGATTGCGGCAATGGTTCTGGGTGCCAAGCCGCTCTCGGAGAAAGTCAGCCGAATGGCTTTCTTCATGTACATCCTTTTCTTGCAGCTGGCCTCAGCCCATCACTTGCTGGCAGAGCCGGGCCTGTCGTCGAGCTGGAAGATCGTCAATACGTCTTACATGATGTACTTGGCAGTGCTCGGATCGCTCATCCACGGGTTGACAGTGCCGGGTGCGATCGAGGCTGCACAGCGGCGCAACGGTTACACTCGTGGCTCCTTCGAGTGGTTGACCAAGGCACCCTGGGGAAATCCTGCCTTCTCAGGCATGTTCATGTCGCTGGTGATGTTTGGCTTCATCGGCGGTATCTCTGGCGTGGTGCTGGGAACCGAGCAGCTGAATGTGCTGATGCACAACACGATCTACGTACCGGGCCATTTCCACGGTACGGTTGTCGCTGGCACGACACTCGCCTTCATGGCAGGCACGTACATTCTGGTCCCCTTGTTCTTTCAGCGGGACATCGTTTGGCCGAGGCTTGCCAAATGGCAACCCTACTTGTTCGGCATCGGCGCGGGCGGCATTTCGCTCTTCATGATGGGCGCGGGTACGCTTGGCGTGGCTCGTCGCCATTGGGACTTCTCGTTCACCAACGCCGCTCATGCATTCCAGTATCCGCCGGCCGCTTATTTGATGATGGCTCTCAATGGCATCTTTGCTGTGCTGGCAGCCATTGGAGGGATCATATTCGTATTGGTGATAGTAGGCTCCATTCTGTTCGGTCCGAAGTTGGAAGGACCCAACGCGCGTCTCGTCTTCCCGCTGCATGACCGTAGTCGGGAAGCGGTCTCGAGCTACGGCAGCCACAGCACGGTGAAGCTTCCAGGCACGATCATCCTTGTGTCGATCTTCTTCGCGGCTTTCGTCCTCTACTACTTCGTCAACTGGATGTATCTGTCCGAGCTTTGGAAATTCCGGTGATCACCACATTGGCTGTAGGAGTGGATCATGCTCGCCGCCCTGAAAGTGACAGCCTCGATATTGAAGTTGAGGATCGGTTTCTTCATCGCGCTTGCTGCGTTGATCGGAGTGCTGACCGGGAATGGCGGGATGGGATGGGTCCAGACGACTGTATTCTGTGTTGCCGTGCTCGGCGCGTCGGGTGCGGCAGGGGCATTCAACCAGTATCTCGAACGTGACATCGACCGGCTAATGGAAAGGACGCTCGATCGTCCGTTTGCAAGCGGAAGGCTGCAGGCAGGTCCAATTTGGCCGGTTACGTTTGCAGTATTACTGGCAGGCTCTCTGCTCATGACGTGGTCTGTCGGGGGTGGCCTTGCAACGATACTCGTCCTCTTCGGTTCGTTGACTTACGCTCTGGTCTATACAGTTTGGTTGAAACGGCGAACGGTGTGGAATGTCGTCGTCGGCGGCGCTGCGGGGTCGTTTGCCCTTCTGGCTGGCGCTGCGGCCGGCGCCTCTCCGTTCGACCCTGGCATTAATCCCGTCGCGGTCGTTCTTGCAGCAGTCCTCTTTCTGTGGACCCCACCGCATTTCTGGGCACTGGCGGCTGCTCGTGCCGAGGATTACCGCCGCGCCGGCATTCCGATGCTTCCCGTGACCAGTGAGCCAGCCGTTTGGAGCACGGCCATCTTCGCGCATGTCGTGGTCTTGGTGATGCTGTCTCTGATTCCCACCGTCCTGGGGCTCGGTTGGATCTATGGCGTTTTTGCAGCACTAGGTGGCGGATGGTTCCTGGCCTCGAGTTGGAAGCTGGTGCGCGCGCCAGAAAAGGCTGAGGCCATGGCCACATTTCGGGCGTCACTCTTGCACTTCAGTGCTCTCTCACTTGGCGTGATGCTCGACCGCGCCTATGACGTCTTGATGATATGAGCTATCTTCGCGCATGTGCCGCACTGTTCGTCTTTCTGGCAACGACAGCGGTGTCGGCTCAGGCCGTTCGGCTCGACGAGGAAAGCGCGTACGAGCAAAGCCAAGCCGCGGTCGGGAGACGGGTCCAGAACCAAGTTCTGATCGATCACAATGGGGTATCGCTCAAGCTGGATGAGCTGCGAGGCAAACCGCTCGTGGTTTCACTGGTATTCACGAGATGTGCCACTGTGTGCCCATTGACGACCGAGCATGTGCGCAAAGCCGTTATCGAAGCCCAGAGAGTGTTGGGTCCTGGCCGTTTCAACGTGCTCACATTCGGCTTCGATGCTCGAAGTGATCGCCCTGCACAATTGAAGGCATTCGCGAGCGCGCACAGCATTCTGTCCATACACGATTGGCGGATCGCCAGCGCCGACGAAGGCACGACTGCCGCCTTCATCGATCAGCTCGGATTCTCTTTCCGCGCTGCAGCTGGCGGGTTCGACCATGTGACGCAGACCACGATTCTGGACAAGGATGGTGTCGTCTACCAGCAGATCTATGGAGATAACTTTCCGCTCCCCGTTTTCATCGAGCCATTGAAGGACGTCGTACTGGGAACAAGCACGCGCTCGCTGGCCCCATTCGACCTGTGGGACCGTGTGGCCTTTCTTTGCACGACTTACAATCCAGCGACGGGCGCCTACCGCTTCGACTTCGGCATATTCTTCGGCGTCTTCTTCGGCGCTGTGTCGCTGATGATCTTCGCCGCAGTTCTAGTACGAATGATCATGGCTCATCGCCGCGGCCTCGCTCGGGTCACGCCGACCTCCACGGCATATCATGAGGCCGATTGATGCCAGTCATCAGGAGGGCGTTGGCGCGAGGTTTCGACCGGGTCGAGCGGTGGCTCGATCGGCTGTTCGGACCGGACTGGAACCCGTTGACCAATCTTGGTCCACTGGGTTGGCTGCAGTTCTGGATCGTAGTGGTCAGCGGCATCTATTTGTTCATCTTCTGGGATACCGGAGTGTCCGCTTCTTACGCTTCGGTCCAATGGCTGACCCACGATCATTGGTGGCATGCGGGCTTGGCGCGCAGCTTGCACCGATATGCCTCGGACCTCATGGTGTTGCTGATGCTGTTGCACCTCATCCGCGAATGGGTGCGCGACCGGCACCGCGGGAAGCGTTGGTTCTCCTGGGTCACCGGCGTTCCGATAATCTGGTTCGTGTACCTGTCGGGGATCACTGGTTATTGGTTGGTCTGGGATCAGCTGGCCCAATATGTGGCCGTCACCTCCACCGAGCTTCTCGATGCACTTGGAATATTCGCAGAGCCGATTGCGCGCAATTTCCTCGCTCCTGCTTATCTCTCTAGCCGCTTCTTCACGCTGATGATATTCCTGCACATTGCCATTCCGCTATTGCTTCTGCTGATGATGTGGATCCACACGCAACGCATCACCGACGCGCGCACCAGTCCTCCCGTCGGGCTTGCTGTGATCATGCTGACGGCGCTGATCGTCGCATCCTATGTGGTCCCCGCGGTCTCACAAGGCCCAGCCGATCTCGCCAGAGTGCCTCAGCGCGTCGGCATCGATTGGTTCTATTTGCCCCTGTTCCCATTGATGGAGATGGTTCCCGCTGGTTTGATCTGGGCTGGAGTTGGAGCCTTTACTTTCCTTATGGTCGGTTTGCCTTGGCTTCCCCCACGTCGTGAAGCACGCGCGGCTGAGGTTCATTTACCACACTGCAACGGCTGCATGCGTTGTGTCAGTGACTGTCCATACTCAGCGATCACGATGGAGCCGCGCAGCGACGGGCTGCCCTTCCCGCGGGAAGTCAAGGTCAATGCTGCAAACTGCGTCGCCTGCGGCATCTGCATGGGATCCTGTCCGTCTTCCACGCCATTCCGCCGGACTGGCCCGCTCGAAACAGGGATCGATCTGCCCGATTACCAGTTGGCTCGGCTGCGCGCCGAGGTGATCGAGGTGGCAGGCTCTCTGCCTCCCGGTCCGGGGCGCGTGTTGACGATGGCCTGCCCCCACGGAGCCGGTGGCGAACTGGCGGGTCAAGTGCCGGGCACCATCGTTGTGCCATGTATTGGAATGCTACCCCCTGCGATGATCGATTACATCGTCAGCCGCGGCCTCGCCGACGGCGTTTGTCTTGCTGGGTGTGCAGAGCGCGAATGCCAACATCGCTTCGGCGTCGCCTGGACGAAGGCAAGGATCGCCAGGACGCGCGATCCCTATCTTCGCACGCGTGTACCGCGTGAACGCCTACTGACCGTATGGTCAGGGCCTAGTGAGACCTCGCGTCTCGAGAAGGAGCGGACTTTGTTCACGGAGCTTCTGATCAAGATCGGTAGATATGAGGGCATCCGGGAGCTTGATGCGGACGAGGCCGCAGCAGCGCAGGCGATCCTGCAGAAGCGGGACGCTGTGAAATGAGGCAGGCATTTGCACCGTTGTCCGGACGAGCCAAGCACTTGGTGCTCGGGACCGCCGTCACAATGGCAGTCTGCCTTGCCACGGCACTCCTTTCCTCTTGGCCTCGTTGGCAGTCCGTCCCGGAGGGTGCCGCGATACTGCGACTTAGCTTCACGCATGCGGGAGCACAAATCTGCCGCGATCGTACGCCCGATGAGCTGGCGCGGCTGCCGCCCAACATGCGCAGTCGCCAGCTCTGCGAGCGCCGCCGGGCTCCAGTACGAATCGAAATGGATGTCAATGGTGCGACCGTGATTGCGGTAGATCGCAAGCCGAGCGGGGTGGCCGGCAGCGGTCCCTCGCGCGTGTACGAGCGTATTCTGCTACCAGCTGGTAGCTATGACGTTGCGCTGCGACTGCGCGACAACTCTGCAGCCACACAATTCACCGCTGAAGCTCGCCGCCAGATCACGCTCAGGCCCGGACAGAATCTGGCCATCGACTATCGCGCGTCAACGGGAGAATTCATCTTTCATTGAAGGAGGACCGGCTTGGCACCGCTGAAATGGAAAGCCGTGTACAGCGTTGGCGACCCCGCGATCGACCACGAGCATCAAGAACTTGTGGAACTCGTCAACACGACTGCGAGTGCGATCCTCGATGGTCAGCCAGGCGCTGACATCGACGGCGCCTTCGGCGACCTCTATCGCGCAATCTCTTCGCATTTTGCCCTGGAGGAGGAGGAGATGCGCAGGTCCAGTTACGACCAACTCGCTCCACACAAGGCTGATCATGAAAGATTGCTGGACCAGCTACGCGACATCATGGATACCCATGATGTGAGCTCCGAAATGGCATCCACCGCTGTTGTTGCCGCGATAGAGAAGTGGTTCTCAGAACATTTCCGCACGCACGATGCCAGACTGCACCGCAAACGCTGAATTTGTTCGCTGTGCAAGTACTGCAGGTGCTCGGACTCTTGACGGTTGCGTTTGCGGCCGTTCCTACTAGGGACATAGCCAGCCGTGACTCACACTGTGAGTGAGGGGAACGTCGGCGACTGGCCACTTGGTCAAACAAACGCCGTTTGCTGACGCCTGTCGAAGAACAGTGGAACCGCCCAGCCGAGGATTGCGATGGCGGCAATGACGAGCCATGCGGCGCCAACCAAGGCCTGGTCGTCGATGAGATAGCTGTTGCATAGGCGGACCGGTGCCACGCTGAAGATCCAGCCGAGAAATAGCGCCATGGAGACGAAGTGCGCCTTCAGGAAACCCGCGGTCACTTTACCGAACATCGGGGCGCTGAGTGCGAGTGGCGCACCGACGAGCAGGGGAATGGTCATGAATTTGGCGGCCTCTACCCATATCGAATCGAGTGAAGCATCTATGCTGCGGGGCAGCATCCATATGGCGGCTGTCGGTATCAGAATTGCAATTCCAGTAGCGCCACCTCGGTTCCAAAGCACCGACCACCTCGACAAGCGCCTGCGAGCAGCGATCCCCAATGCATAGCCACACAATAGCAGCGCCGGAAGTTGCAGCAGGACGTGAGTGAGAAGGCGGTCTTCCAGGTATGCGGCGGCCGGTGGCAGGGCCAGCAGCCCCCATAAGCCGACTGCGAGCACAAAATGGGCTGTCTCGCTTTTAGCCATCATCGCCGTGCCACCTCGGTCAACATCGCTTCGATGGCCTCACGCGCTGCGATATCGACGATGCGCACGAGCCGGCCATGTCGATCGACAACGTGAACGGCCGCGTTGTGCTGAAACTTGAAAATCGGATCGGGAATCACCTTCACGCCGAAAACGTCGAGAAGGCTTGATAGCTCATTCTGCGTCGCCGGTTTCACGATTTGCCAGATCCTGCTATCGGCGTTATACCGCTCGCCGTAAGCCTTGAGATCCGCTGGCCTGTCGTCATGGATGTCGAAGCTGAGACTCAGTAATCTGACGTCGTCGTTGAATTTTCGTTTCTTGATCTCTGCCTGGACCTGGGAGAACGCGGAGCCCATTTCCTGGCAAATCGTCGGACACGATGTGTAAATGAATTCCGCCAGCAACACCTTGCCGCGCCATTCGGCGAAATCCCATCGACTGGCATCCGCATCGATCAGCAAAGCATCCGGTACCGCCATCGGTCGCTCCTGGACGCGCAGCCGCCGCACTCCTTCTGCCGTGAACGCGCGCAGCCCATCCGTCACTGTATGCACCACCAAGCTTCCTGCGAGCAGAGCAAGAAGGCTCGCGACGAGGGTTCGCATAACGCCTCACTCGGCGGGTGGCAAAGCGCGATGGTGTGCCTGAGCGCGCATCACGTAGCGTACCAGAAACCAGAGGGCCCCCGCAATGACCAGCAGCGCAAGCGGCGCCCCGAGCTTGCCCGCGAAGCTCCACTCCGGCAGATGCACCGCCCAACGACGGGGAACGCTCTTGCTACCGGCATAAAGGAACATGGTGGTCAGGCCGATCCCGCCTGCGACATAGGTTGAGAAAAGGACGCGATCGAGCAGGCTGAACCCTTCCCTGTCACTATCTCGCGTCAGCCACGCCATGAAACCCCAACTCATGGCCACCATCCCCAGCAGCAGGTAGTAATGGAAGTGGCCTGGCACCCACAACGTGTTGTGCATGACTTTGTTGACGACGATCAAGCCATCGATGACGGCTGGAATTGCGCCGGCCGCCCAGCCGAAAACTCCTAGAACGAGCAGAGAAAGCGGCAGATCCCAGCGAACACCGGCTCCGTAAAGATAACCCAGCAAGCCGAGCGTGGTAACCGCAAGGACGGGAATACCGCTCAGGTAGGATAGGACTTGGCCCATGACCAACATCCAGGCCGGCATCACGGTGTCCTGAAAAAGATGGTGCGGATAGACGGCCATCACCATGACAAGCGTTGCTGACCACGCTGCTAGAAAAATTCGCGTCGACTTCCATGGACGCCCTGTATACTTCGGCACGATCTCGTAAACTGCGATAACGGCCATATAGATCGTAGCATTGATGAACACGTGGCCGAAAAAGTAGATCATGTTCTTGGCCAACAGCGGGTCGATGTCGAACTGCGGAAGCCAGATGTTCACAAGGCTTATCGCGATCACTGCGGCCCCGACGACAAGGCCGACCGTATTCACGATGGTCACAGCAGTGCTAGCGACCACCGTCGGCGGTGGCGCGACATCGGAGCTGCCGAACAGCATCGGCCATCCGAGTGCGTTACCCAAACCACCATAGCGCGAGAGAATTGCCCGCCCGACATCGAGATACAGCAACAGAAACGCAACGCCGACGAGCAACAAGCCCACCAGATAGACGACCGCTGAGCTTGGCTCCCATACCGAGGCCGACTTCGCGGGCAGCGGATAGAGAAACGTCCATGCTGCCGCAAAGCCCATGACGAAGATCGAGAACAAGATCAGGACGACGCCGATCAAGAACAGACCAGTTGTCGCCCACAGAACAGTCGCATTCACGGGCACATGAGGGCGCAGGAAATACCACATGATGGCAGCGCCGGCGATGCCAGCGCTCCCGACCATGCCGATGCCGTGTGCCGTCAGAAGCTGATAGAAAAGTCGAGGGTCGAGTGTGATGTAGCCACCCTGGCTCCCCAACATCAGCAATCCGAAGGTCATCAAGAGAACGAATACCAACCCGGCGACGGCCATGATGACTCTGGGGCCGGTGTCACTGGCCAACTCGTGATCAGCCTTCGAAGCGACGTACATTGGCTACTCCATTCAGTTCGCAACGACCTTCAGCTCGTCGATCATGTCGTGATGCGCGAGGCCGCAATACTCAAGGCAAAGGAGTCGATAGGTTCCCGGCTTAGTGAACGTGTACTTCACGCGATTTATGTAGCCGGGCATTCCTTGTGTCTGTGTCAGAAGTCGCCCAGTGTCGTCGTAGATGCCGACGCCGTGATTCACGTCCGTACTGGTGACAGCGAATACGATCGGTCTTCCGACTGGCACCTGCTTTGGCTTGAAGTCCCAGCTCCACTGCGCTCCGGTCAGGGTGACGACGATAGGCGTCTCCTTGTTCGCAACGCTATGGGGCCATGGCGATAGGCTGAGATAGCTGACGACTGCACCGATGCCGAGCAAGGTCCAGACCATTGGTGTCCTAATGCGTGAAGTGCCGGCCTGAACACTTTCTGCAGACCGTAGAACCGTTGAATTCCTGATGACCCAAACGAACACTGCTGCAAGGGTCAGGAGCAGGATGGCCGTGATGTTCAGCGTCGTCTCATGCATGGTGAGCCTCATCGTCGGAGAGAGGTGCCCAGACTATTTGAACAGGCATTGCAAATACATCTTTTCAGGCGTCACGATTGGTGTGAGTGCCACGCGCCAGTTTAGATCGAGTTAGATCGAGGGCGGCATAGGCTATGCTTCCGCAGCTGCTGAAGGCGATTCCGAAAAATCAATCATAGCTGATTGCTTCCGAGCAGATGCGACCATAGTCTCTTTTCGAGTTTTCCCGTTGATCGTGATCAATGCGCCAGCGCCCTGAGCATGGTGCTTGAGCTTGTTCGCGTTTGATCGTGGAGGCAAGCTTTCAACATGGTCGAGATCGCCACCAGAAGCCACAGAGGCGGACGAACGCTTGTGGTTATTGCCGCCATGATCGCCATTGTGTTCGGGCTCCTGACGATCTGGTCCGCTGGACAGGCGCTGTTCGGGAGTGCCGCGGCACGGGCCGCAGTCGGCAAGGCCGTCGACTTCGTCCTGTGGTTCAACTTCGCGGCCGGCTTCGCCTACGTGGCGGCGGGGATCGGCTTGATCCTGCGGCAACGGTGGACTGTCTCTTTGTCGATTCTCATCGCGGCGGCGACCGTTCTCGTATTCGCGGCACTCGGCGTTCACGTGCTGCGCAGCGGCGCCTACGAGATGAGGACCGTCGGGGCCATGGTGCTGAGGAGCCTCGTGTGGATCGGCATAGCCGCGATCGCGTGGCGGGGATTGCGGACCACGCAGGGATGATCGCATTCGAGGACCGGATCGATGCACAGGCGTAACCGGTGGTTCATCCTCGCCTCGCTCGCCAATGCCGTGCTCGGCGCACTGTTGATCGTTCTGTGGAGTATCGACCCGCGCCTGATCCCCGGCGACGTCGTGCGCACGCATGTTCACCTCATGATGCTCGGCTTCGTAGGCCAAATGATCTTTGGCGTGGGCCTGCACGCGCTGCCGCGATTCTCCGGCTTTCCGCTCTACTCCGAGCGGCTGGCCGATGCGCAATTCGTCCTGCTCAATGCCGGCCTCGTAGGCATGGCCTGGGGCTGGCTCGGCTCGATGCCGCGGCTCGCACACGTCGGCGCTGCGATCGCCTCGGTTGCGCTCGTCTGCTTCGCAATCAACGTTGTCGGCACTGTGCGTTTCAAGGGGCCGATGGGGTAGCGACATGGCGGACTACAACGGCTGCGAGCTGCCGGAGGATCTCTATTACGACCTCGACTATTTGTGGGCGCGTCCCAACGAGAGCGGCACGTTCACACTCGGGCTGACCGACCCCGCGCAGACCATGGCAGGCCGGGTCGTGGCAGCGACGTTCCGCAAGGTCGGCACGTGGCGCGCGAAGGGCCGGTCGATGGCCACGCTCGAATCCGGCAAGTGGGTCGGCGGCGTGCCGGCCCCGTTCGACGGCACGCTCGTCGAGATCAATCCGGAGGTCGTCGCCAATCCCGGCCTCGTCAACATCGCACCCTACACGAAGGCCTGGCTGATCGTCATCAGGCCCGACGACCCTGCACAGGCCTATGCCAATCTGCACAAGGGGCCCGGTGCGATTATCGCCGTCAAGGCCTGGATCGATCGCTACAAGATCCAATGCATGCGTTGCATCGAGTAGCAGCAGCGCCAGGAGGCGGCCATGCCGCAAGCGAAGGTCGAGCCAAATGTCCACTGGGACCAGGTCTACGGCAGCAAGAGCCCGGACGAGCTGAGCTGGTTCCAGCGCGAGGCTGCGATCTCCTTGCACTTCTTGCGGGCCGCAGGCGCAACGCCGGCCTCGCGCATCATCGACATCGGCGGGGGCACGTCGAGCCTGCCGCGGGACCTCCTCAATGCCGGCTACAAGAGAATCACGGTGCTCGACATCTCGGGCAAGGCATTGGAACGGGCGAGGCTGGCGCTCGGCGAACGGCGCGGCCAGATCACCTGGATCGAGGCCGATGTCACGCGCACTTCGCTGGATGGCCCCTACGACATCTGGCACGATCGCGCGGTGCTGCACTTCCTCACCGATCCGGATGACCGCGCGCGATACCGCGAAGTGCTGCTTGGTGCGCTTGCCGCGGAGGGACAGGCGATCATCGCGACCTTCGCGGTAGATGGACCGGAAAGATGCAGCGGCTTGCCGGTCGTGCGTTACGACGCGACATCGATCACTGAGGCCCTTGGTCCTCATTTCGAGCTGGTGGAGATCGTGACGGAGCAGCACGTCACGCCAGGCGGGAGCGTGCAGCGCTTCGTCTGGTTCCGGCTGCGCCGGCGCGATGCCGGGAAGGAGGCGCGATGAGCGAGCGCGCGCGCCACAAGGTTCAGCTCTTGGTCTCGGAATGGTGCACGCCCTGTCGTGCGGCAGAGGCGGTGTGGCAGCAGGTGGCCGAGCGCCGCGACATCGTCTTCGAGGTGCTCGACATGGCTCAGCCCGAGGCGAGGGCTGTGGCCCAACGATGTTCGCTGAGGTCCGTTCCGGCGATCGTGATCGACGACAAGCTGATGGGCGTCGGAGTGCAGACGCTCGATCAGGCGCTCGGCCTCGTCTCAGACGCGCCGGGGAAGGCGGCCTCGCCGATGCGCTTCGTGGGCATCACGCTGGCGCCATCGAGCCGGTGGGCGCTCATCGCCTCTGCCCTCTACCTTGCCGTCGGCGGACTGCCGCTCGCCATCGAAGGCACGCTGCTCGGGGGCCGCCTGTCCCGGTCCTTCCTGCACCTCGTCGGCATCGGCTTCGTCCTGTTCATGATCTTCGGCCTCGCCGAGCATATGCTGCCGCGTTTCACGGGCCGGCCGATCCGGATGGGCTCACTCGCGACGCTGCAGCAGGTATTGGCGCACTTGGGCGTCGTCGGGTTGGCCATCGGCCTCGGGAGCGGTGGCAGGGCCGTGCTGATAGCCGGCGGCACTTGCCTCGTGGGCGCGCTGGTGGTTTTCGCGGGCCGCATGCGTGCAGTGCTCTTTCCAGGCATTGCGCCAGACAGTCAGTCTGCGACGGAGAGTTCCGTCTTGTGAGCCGCTGGGCGGTTCTCGCAGATCGTACCTCATATGGCCCCGTGAGCGCCGAGCACGCTGGCGCCGACGGTTACGAGGCTGACCGTCAGCAACAACACGTGCATGCGCTGAACGAGGCGGAAGGTGCCATCGGGATCGCGCATGGCGCGCTCGTGAAACCAGCGATGCAGGAACAGCGGTTCGGCGACAAAAAGCACGATGGTGAAGACCGCCCAGACGGCGACCATCGCGTGCATCCACCAGAAGCCGGGATCGGTGAAGCGATGCCAGCCGCCGAGCTCGTGCGTCATGTAAAAGCCCGTGAGACCCGCAACCACCGTCGAGATACGGGCCTGGAACGCGAAGCGGCCCTCGATCATCTCGAATAGCGCCAGGCGCTTCTCCGCCCGCACATGGCGCATGATGCCCGGCAGCAGTACAAGCGTGACCATTGTGACACCGCCGATCCAGTGGATGACGGCCAGGACGTGCAGCGCTCGGGCGATCGTGATCGTGTCCATCATTCGCTTCGCCTGTTGCGGCGCCCGTCCGCGCCGGGACCAATCAGGGAACGGTTGCAGAAGGACCCGGCTGAATGTTCAATCTGAATGTTCAAGTGAGATACTTCCAGCGCAGGCCGCACAAGAGGGCGACGGCATCGGCAAAATGACTGCGACGCTTGACCATGCGCCCGTCGAAGACAGAGCCGGAAGCATCCCACCGCGCCTTCTACCGCGTTTCTGAAAGCCGGCGCGTAGCCCTCGAGCCCCTGGTTGCCGCACTCCGATCTCGCGGCGTCGTATAGGCACATTCCGCGAGCGTGCTGCGGTCGAGTTCTTCGAGAAAGGCGCGGGCGGCTTGCGCGAGCCTGCTCTTCAGGCGGCAGCGGGGTGTCAGAACGCATCCGCCGCCATCGGCACGAAAGCACTCGACGATGGCATGGCGGGCCTCGAGCCGCCGCACGACCTCGCCAAGAGTGATCGAATCGGCAGGACGGGCGAGCCTGAAGCCGCCGCCGGCGCCGCGATGCGTCGCTATGAAACCTCCCTCGGCCAGCTCGCGCACGACTTTTGTCAGGTGATTTCGCGAGATGTCGAACTCGCGCGCAATCTCGTCCGTGGTGAAGGTGCGCTCCGGCTCGCCGGCAAGCCGCATCAGCGCGCGCAGAGCGTAGTCGGTAAAAGCAGTCAGTCGCATGACAGAGTGTCCGAATAGGCATTGCCAATACCGATTATGGAGGCCATAATTCGTATTGGCAATACCGAATTGAGGATCGGCATGAGCAGGTCGCAACTCTCCTTGCGTGACGGTGAAGACGATCGCGCAGCGCGGCGGATGGCGTTCGCGGAGGAGGTCGCGGCCCGTACGGGGATCGACGAGACCATGCTCCACAAGCTGGTGCATGGCTTCTACGGTCGCGTGCGGTCCGATCCTCTGCTCGGCCCCGTGTTCGAAGCCCGCATCGCTGACTGGCCGCCGCATCTTGCTCGCATGTGTCACTTCTTGTCGTCGGTCGTACTGATGACTGGCCGCTATCATGGCAGGCCGATGCAGGCGCACGCGCCGCTCCCCGTCGGCGCACAGCATTTCGACCGCTGGCTTTCCTTGTTCGAAGCCACGGCGAGAGAGGTTTGTCCGCCGGCCGCGGCAGCGCTCTTCATCGAGAAGGCAGGGATGATTGCGCAGGGCCTCGAGCTCGGCGTCGCTACCCATCGCGGCCCGCTGCTGGCGCCGGGACGGCGATTGTCACCCGCACCTGCAGATCCAATCGAACAGGCATGAAAAAAGGACGATACTGCCATGGTCGACACGGCACCGTTGCATGACCCCGCCTCACTCACCCATCACATCGAGACGCGCTACCACGCGCGGCATCGCGAGCAATTGCCGGCAATTGCCGAGCTTGCTGGCAAGGTCGAGAGGGTGCACGCCGGCGATGCCGAAGTGCCCGCTGGACTTTCCGCTCTGCTGCGCCGGATGATCGGCGAGCTCGAGGTTCATATGAAGAAGGATGAGATCATCCTGTTTCCAGTCATGAGGAAAGGTGGCGCACCGGGTATCGAGAACGCGATCTCGGTAATGCGAGCAGACCATGATGGTCACGAGCGCTATGTGGACGAGATTCGCCGCCTGACAGGCGGTCCGGCATTGCCCGATGGCGCCTGTCGCAGCTGGACGGCGCTCTATGCAGGGCTCGACGAGTTCATGGCCGATCTCGCCGAGCACATGCGGCTCGAGAACGAAGTGATTTTCCCGATGTTCGAGACGAGTAAACAGCCGAACAAATGAGTGGTTGGAAGGAACGAGACGTGGAGAGCGCGGACGGCAAGAGTGAGAACGAGATCGGCGGAACAGGCAGCTTTTCCTCGCCGCCTTGCTACATGCATGAGATAGATCCCGCGTACGGCGGTGTCGTGGATCTAGCCCAGGCGCACGACGTGGCGCGCTGGCGCATGGCCGAGCGGGAGCGCCTGATCGTGGCGCGTCTCGCACTGAGTGTCGAGGAGCGCACCACACATGCCGAGCGGCTAGCCAGTGAGTTGGATGTCGTGATCGCGCGGATAGCGGCACGCAACATCAGCCTCTACTGGCCGTTCCGGGGCGAGCCGGACCTGAGGCCATGGATGCAGTCGGCTCACGACAAGGGGCTGCGTGTCGCCTTGCCGGTCGTCGTTGCCAAAGGCCAGCCGCTCGTGTTCCGCGCATGGTGGCCGGGAGCCGCGCTGGCGCGCGGCGTCTGGGGAATCCCCTATCCGGCCGACGGGGAGATCATCGTGCCCGACGCGGTGATCGCACCGCTCGTCGGCTTCGACGCGGCAGGCTTCAGACTAGGCTACGGTGGCGGCTTCTTCGATCGTACGCTCGCGGCGATCACGCCATCCCCGATTGCGATCGGTGTCGGACATCCGATCGCCGCCATTCCCACGATCTATCCGCAGCCCCACGACGTCGCGATGGACTGGATTGTGACTGGTGACGGCAATCCCCGCGCCTGCCCCAAGCGGAGCCGAGCGCCATGACCACGAGTGCCGAGCAGATTCGAGCCTATCAGGGCCCCGCGCTGTTCAGCTACGGCTTCCGCCCCTTTTTTCTGTTCGGCGCGTTCTGGAGCGCGTTGGCACTCGCCTTGTGGCTGCCGATGCTGAGCGGAAATTTCGTCCTGCCGACGGCGTTCTCGCCGATCGACTGGCATGTGCATGAATTGATCTACGGCTATGTGCCGGCAGTCGTCGCCGGCTTCCTGCTCACGGCCGTGCCCAACTGGACCGGACGCCTGCCCGTGGTTGGCACGCCTCTCGTGGTCCTGTTCCTGATCTGGGTTGCCGGCCGCATCGCCGTCGCTACATCAGTGGTCATGACACCGGTCGTCGCCGCAGCCGTCGATCTGCTGTTCCTCATGGCACTTGGCGCCGTGATCGGGCGGGAGATCGTTGCCGGCAAGAACTGGCGTAATCTGAAGGTGCTGGCGGCCGTGGCCACGCTGCTGGTCGGCAACGCGGTGTTTCATTGGGAAACGATTAGCGGACGCGCCAGCGGCTACGGCATGCGCATCGGTCTTGCCGCGACGCTGATGCTGATCATGCTCGTCGGCGGACGCATCATCCCAAGCTTCACCCGCAACTGGCTGGCAAAGCGAGAGCCCGGCCGATTGCCGATTGTCTTTGACAGGGCCGACATGGCGGTGATGGCTGCGAGCGTCGTCGCACTTCTGGGCTGGATCATATGGCCCGACGCACGAGCGACCGCCTGGGCGGCCGTCGCAGCGGCCGTCCTCAACACGTGGCGCCTCTCGCGGTGGGCGGGCGAGCGCACTGCAGCGGAGCCTCTGGTGCTCGTCTTGCATGTTGCCTTCGCGTTCGTGCCGCTCGGATTCGCCTTGCTCGCACTAGCGATCCTGGCGCCCGCGATGGTGGCGCCGACCGGCGCGCTGCACGGTTGGACGGCCGGAGCCGTCGGCCTCATGACGCTTGCCGTGATGACGCGCGCGAGCCTCGGCCACACCGGGCAGCCGCTCACCGCGACGCGCCCGATCCAAATCATCTACCTCGCTGCGACGATCTCCGCGCTCGCACGGATCGTCGCCGCATTCCACCTTTGGCGCGAGCCGATGCTGCATCTGGCCGCGACAGCGTGGGTCGTGGCGTTCGCGGGCTTCGTCGTCGTCTACGGTCCGCTCTTGACGCGACGCCAAGGCTGAAGGTCAGGGCAACGGCGGTCCAGGCCTCCTCATGGTGGCTGGACCATGATGAATTTGGAATGGGAGACACTGAAGAGCAGCAGAATCGTTCTCGTTCGCCTCTTCAAATACGACGCACCATGGCGGCTCTGAAAATGACGCTCCGCGCTGCTTTCCAACGGTTGTTCAATGCAGAGCTGCTGGCCTGGTACGGCCTTTTGCCGCTCTGGAAGGTGTTCTGGGGGTACGGCGTACTGGCCAGCTCAGTGCTGATCGGTCTCTACGCCATGGCGATTTTCGAGGGCCGGCCGGCCCTGCAGCAAGCGCTATTGATTTTCTTTGCAGCTTACACCGTATGGATTCTCGTCTCGGTCTGGCGATGTGCGGAGACCTCGGATCCTCATTGGGGCTTGATTGCTCGCTGTCTGACCGTGGCCTGGGCTGCAAATGCGGCTCTGGTCGTTCTGTTCCTGCAGCTGGATCTCCTCGTGGCGTACGTCAGGCCCTGATGCGATTGGCCTACCCGACGGCCTCTCGAGGTGCACGATCATCGTTGAGTGAGCGCACGATCGTCAGGACCAGCCCGATGAAGGTTGCGACCCAGGCCAGCAAGGCGAGATAAATGAAGGCGCGCGGTATGACCTCCAGGAACGGCAACCCGAGGGCACGAGAAAGCTGGAAAGTACTCGTCGTATACATGCCGAGCGGGAACACCATTCCCCAGAATTGCGGCTCGTAGGCGAGGCGGTCGCGGCGTATCAGGTATCGCCACAACATCAGCGCGATCAGCAGCGGAATCCACCACGTGGCAACCGACCAGAAGAAAACAGTGAAACCCTTGAGAAAGGGACGAAACTCAGCGAGGACCATCCAGCTTCCGGTGCGCTGCAGCAAAATCGAGCCGGCCAGGGTCGAAATCGCCACAGCGCCCATGTTAATCCAGTAGGGCGGCCCAAAGTCATGCGTATCCAATTTAATGAACGTCAGTCGATAGAAGATCAGTGGAATGATCGCCAGGTAGAGCATGCAGCCGATCATGAACATGGCTAGGCAATAGAATTGGATCGGTTCAGACGGCGCACTCGGATCCAGCGTGCCGCGCAGTACGACAACGGACTGAGTGGCGACAGCGGCAATCAACCAGGCACCATTGATTCCTGTTGCGAGAGACGGCTTGCGAGCGCGGATCGTAACCGCCGTGAAGAAAGCGTACATGACCAGAAACCACAGCGCCACGCCGCCCCACCACAAGATAAGGCCGACATCGCGCATACCTGCGACGGTAACGGACTGTGTACCAAAGACGCATGTCCCCGCGACCAACGTGAAAAAGCCCGGCGCACGCTGATGGTCGGAAAGGTCTTGAATGATGCGCCCTGGGAACCTCGCGATCCGCAGCGCCGTAAGCAACAGCAGTACCCCGTAGAAGAACCAGTTCACGACAAGCAGGACCTCAGGCACGGTCGGAATTGCAATGTCGTCTCGACTGGTTACCGGCCTCTCGGCCAAAGCGCCCGCATCAGCGGGCTGTCGCGCAGCGACTTAGTGCTAGGGGCACGGGCTGCCCCCCTCTTGCCGCCCTGATCTTCCGCTACGGTACTCAGGTCCGGACGAAATTCAACCAGTCGTCGCCGTTCCGGCGATGTCTCTTGTTGGCCCATCACGACGCAATGGATACGGTCGGTCTCGAACCACTGCGTCGGTCGAAAAGATTACGGGCGCGCCCACCTGCCCAGACCACGAAGGACCGAGTGTCCGCTGCCGATGGTCGACCGACCGCGCCACCTGCTCACAATGCTTCTGGTGATCGAGGGCCCTGAGCCACAACGCCCAGGCAATAATCCGCCCACGCTTGCATCACTGGGCGCCGCTCCTCGAGGAAATCCGTGCGCAAGTAGGCGGCTACGACCTTGCTTCCCAGGCTGTGGGCCAATGCCGCCTCAGAAACTTCATGCGGAACCTTTGCACACTCGGACGCCCACACTTTGAAGCTCGATCGGAAGCCATGCGGCGTAGCCTCGATCGTCTCGTCACGCAGCAGCTTCGTCAACGTCATATCCGACAAGGGCTTGCCAGTTCTCGAAGGAAAAACCAGCTCACTCCTCGGGTGCGCTGCGCTCAATTGGGCCAGGATCTCAAGGCAACGTTTGCTCAGAGGCACTCGATGCCCCTCGCGTGCCTTCATGCGCTTGGGCGGAATGACCCACAGGGCGCGCTCGGTGTCGAACTCGCTCCAAGCGGCGCCTCTTGTCTCCCCGCTCCGTGTCGCAGTCAGGATGAGAAACTCGAGCGCCAGACTGGTCACACGCATCCGGCGAGGTGCTGGGCCGTGCAGAAGCTGGATCAGGTTCGGCACGTCCCCCCACGGCATCGAAGCATGGTGATTTACGACTCGGTGCTTGGTGCCAAGCTCGTCGGCGACACCGATGCATGGGGATGCGGCTTTCCTGGCCCCACGCACGATCGCCGATTTGAAGACGGCCTCCATGCGCTGCATCACGCGTTTTGCTGTCTCGGGCTTGGTGAACCAGATGGGGGTCAGGACCTTCAGAACCTGCGCGGTCGACACCTCAGCAACCGGCGTGCTCCCGATGGTAGGGAAGACGTAGGTTTCCATCGTCGATGACCACTGCTTCAAGTGCTTGGCGTTCGACAGTTGCTTTTCTCGCTGCGCCAGCGTGACCCTGAACATGTCCCGGAACGTCATCGAGGCCAGCGCCTCGCGCTGCTCCTCTGACCGGATGTCGAGGTTCACCTCTGCTGCTCTACGTGCCTTCGCTGCAGCAGTCCGAGCGGCGTCGAGAGTTATGTCGGGATAGGCGCCGAGGCCGCGTTCGAGGCGTCGACCGGCAACCGTAATCCTTACCACCCAGCGCTTCGTGCCCGTCGGTCCTATGACAAGGCGCAGGCCGCCGCCGTCCTCGTATTTGCCGGGCGCTTTGAGCGCCTTGACCCTTACCGCCGACAGCTTGTGGTGAACGTGCGCTCCGGCCATGCTCGCCTCCGTCGATCCCCCAATCTATCCCCCAATTCGGCAGCGATGCTGGGGGATGAGATGAGCAAGGATAGGACAACGCTATGGCGCAATCAATTGAAATTAAGCGCATTTCCGCGTAGAATAAGACGAGATGAGATCGAATGAAACAAGCCGTTGGCGGATGGGGAGGGATTCGAACCCCCGGTGAGGTTGCCCCCACGCCGGTTTTCAAGACCGGTGCCTTAAACCACTCGGCCACCCATCCAACCCGAGCCGCAGTAGCCGGCTCGGAAGAGAACCGCCTATCCGATTGCGGTCCCGTTGAAAAGGGTGCCAGATAGAAATGTGAAGATGCTGATGGATCTTGCGGCTTGGACGAGTGTTGGGCGCTTGCGATCCGCATCGAAGAGCGCGAACGGAAGAATGAAGACGAGTGAGCCCCTACGGGGTGGAGCCAGCCGAGCGCCTTCCAGAAGCTGCCCCTGGCGCCGGCTCTAGCGCCGGCTCGGCGCTCCCCGGCTTCGGCCCGGTTGCATCGTGCCCGAAGGAAGAGGCAATGCGGGACTTCCCGCCCTGCGTTCGCCGGTCTATGGTCGGCGCGACTTTCGGGCGGCTCGGCTCGGTGGCTCGCTGAAGCGGGCCGGCCGGGTTCGGCGTGCGAGTTGTCCGCTTCACGAGCCACATCACGAATTCCAGCCAATACGTTGACGGAGAACCCCATGGCAGAGCTTCCGCGCCTCAACGGCATCATCAAGCAACTCGAGGCAGGCAAGCACGCGATCACGTGTTTCCAGCCGTGCGAGATCGGCGTCGCCGTCGAGATGGCGCAGTCGAAGTACGACGGCGTCGTGTACGAGATGGAGCACCTGGCGTGGGACGGCATGGCGCTGCGCCATACGCTGCAATACTCCCTGAACCGCGGACAGATCGTCTCGTCCGGATCGGTCGCGCCGCAGGTGACGCCGATGGTCCGCATTCCCGTCAACGGCGTGGAGAAGAACCAGTGGTTCGCCAAGCAGGCGCTCGACATGGGCTGCTACGGCATCTGCTGGCCGCACATCTCGACCGCCGACCAGGCCTACAACGCGATCTCGGCCTGCCGCTATCCGCGCATGAAGGACAAGCCGAACTACGAGCCTGCCGGCATCCGCGGCGACGGCCCGGTTCAAGCCGCACGCTACTGGGGCGTCTCGCAGCCCGAGTACTACGCGCGCGCGGACGTGTGGCCGCTCGCCCCCAAGGGCGAGATTTTCACGATCCTGCAGATCGAGGATACCGAGGGCATCGCGAACCTCAAGGAGATCCTGAAGGTCGGCGGCATCGGCTGCATCCTGATCGGCGAGGGCGACCTTTCGCAGGAACTCGGCTATCCGCGCCAGTACGAGCACAAGGTGGTGCTAGAGGCGATGGCCGAGATCGTGGCCCGATGCAAGGAGGCCAACGTCGTCGTCGGCCATCCGCACGTCGAGATCGGCAACGCGCAGCGGATCATCGACGAGGGCTATCGCTTCCTGATGAGTGCTGCACCGCGCAGCTACGCAACGCTCGACAATACACGGAAGCTGACCGGGCGTTGATTTGTCTGTGGTGGCGGACCCTCAGGGCTCGACACCCGATCGCAGCGGGAACGACACGGGAGCCGGCGTATGGGACTGCTCAACAGCTCCGCCGGCTACGGCAGCGCGACGAAGGCCCTGCATTGGGCGATCGTCGTGCTGTTCGCGCTGCAGTATCTCGGCGCGTGGGTCATGCTGCGCACGCCGGATGGCTCGACGTCTCTCGGGCTGGGACAGGCGACCTTGTACAATTGGCACAAGTCGCTGGGGCTGCTGGCGCTGTTGCTGGCGGTGGCACGCCTCGTCAACCGGCGGCTCGGCGAGCTGCCGCCGTGGGCGCCGACGCTCAGCGGCCTCGAGCAGAAGATGATCCACGGCGTCGAGCCGATGCTTTATACGGCTATGCTGGTGATGCCGCTGTCGGGCTTCATCTACTGCATGGCCGGCGGCTATGGCGTGATGCTGTTCGGCGCGTGGGAGATGCCCAATCCGATGGGCACCTCGGCGCTGATGGCCAGTGCCGCGCGCGCCGTTCACGTGATTGCCGCGTTCGGCCTGCTGCTGCCGCTCGGGCTTCACCTGGGCCTCGTGCTCGGCCACCATCTGCTGGCGAAGGACGGCATGGTTCGCCGCATGCTGCCCGGCCGCCGCTGATCCAGAGAAATCCAATCAAAAGCTCACTCCAGCATCGAAGGCCTGCCTTGATTACGTCAATGCGCCAGACACGCTCGCTCCGCATCAACGCTCCGCCGGACAAGGTTTGGGAGCTGATCGACGACGACGACAAAGTGCCGAAGTGGATGCCGCACATCGTTTCGACGCGGTATCCCGGGGGCCGGCCGAGGGGCGACCGCAAAGGCGCGCGCTTCGTGCAGGAGATGCGCCAGGGCGAAATCGTTTCGTCCTATGAAGGCGAGATCACCGAATACCAGCACGGCAAGCTGCTCGGCGTGATGACACGGCCGGAGGCGTTCGCGATCCACGCGGTCTATCACCTGTCGGGCGACGAGGACTGGACGCGGCTCGATTACGGCTGCGACGTGAAGCCGATGACGTGGCGCGGCTACATGATGGTGTGGTGGATGCGGAAGACGCTCAACCGCATTCTCGATCAGCAGCTGGCGCGGCTCAAATGGGTGGCCGAGGGCCGTCCGGTGGACATATAAGCGGTGTCGGACCGGCAAGATCACACCCCACAACCGAAGCGAGGAAACCCCGATGGCCAGCGCAGTTCCGAAATCCGGCCCCGTGACGCTGCAAGCGAACATCATGGAGTACGTGAACACCAAGGCGCTGCGCGCCGGAGAGGTGGGATCGGACCTCGTCAAGATCGAGTTCATCGGGCCGAAGATCGCGAACCAGGGCTTC
This sequence comes from uncultured Devosia sp., assembly GCA_964574325.1. Classification (GTDB taxonomy): domain Bacteria; phylum Pseudomonadota; class Alphaproteobacteria; order Rhizobiales; family Hyphomicrobiaceae; genus CAMDPA01. The sequence goes on from CAZNMY010000003.1 coordinate 32,144, forward strand.
AAGCCGCTGATCCGCGAGGCGAAGTACCACATCTCCGAGCTGGCGGTCGTGTCGTTCCTGCAGGCGCGTGAGGCCGGCAAGGCGCTGGTGCTCGCGCCCGCGCCGATCCTGTCGCGGTTCCAGCACCACTGCATCTCGTACAACACCGAGCGCTGCCCGGGGCTGAAGCCGAAAGACCTCGAAGGCAAGCTCGTGGGTCTTCGCTCCTATTCGCAGACGACTGCCCTTTGGGTGCGCGCGATCCTGAAGCACGAGTACGGCGTGGACCTCAACAAGATCCGCTGGTCGAGCTACGACCCGCCGCATCCCGCCGAGATCAAGGATCCCGATTTCGTGATTCCCTTCGATTCCGCCGGCAAGACCGTCGAGCAGATGCTGGTCGATGGTGCGTTCGATGCGGCGATCATCGGCACCGTGATCAAGGACGAGCCGAAGGTCGCGACGCTGTTCGCCGATCCGGTGGCAACTGCGCTCGACTGGTACGCGCGCAAGAAGATCGTGCCGGTGAACCATTATCTCGTGATGGAAGCGAGCCTGCCGAAGGAGCGGCCCGACGTGGTGCGCGAGGTCTATCGGATGATCGGCGAGAGCAAGAAGGCCAATCCGCTGACGACCGGCGGCGTCGATCTGCTGCCGATGGGCTTCGAGGCGAACCGTCCGACGATCGAGCAGATCATCGAGTTCGCGCTCGAGCAGGGGCTGATCAAGACGCGCTTCAAGGTCGAGGACTTGTTCGATCCGGTGACGATGAAGCTTTGAGCGGCTTCTCCCTCTCCCAGTAATAACGGGGAAGGGACCAGGTTACGGCACCATCACGATCTTGCCGAAGTGGGCGTTGGCTTTCATGTGGGCGACGGCGTCGAGGACGTCGTCCAGTTTGTAGGTGCGATCGATCGGCAGGTGGAACTTGCCTTCCTCGATCGCGGGCCAGAGGTTTTCGGTAGTGCGGCGCGTGATCTCCTGCACCTCCTCGGGCGAGCGCGTACGGAACGTGACGCCGACGTAGGTGATGCGCCGGGCTGCGTGCAGGTCGAAATCGAACTCGCCCCTGGTGCCGCCGAGACGACCGACATTGACGATGCGGCCCAGCACCTTCGTGGCGCGCAGATTCTCGTTGGCGACGCTCGCCGAGACCTGGTCGACGATCAGGTCGACGCCCTTGCCGCAGGTCGCCTTCAGGACCTCGCCGGACCAGCCCTTCTGCGACGTATCGATCGCGAGATCGGCGCCGAACTCGGCCAATCTCGCACGGCGGCCCGCGTTGGTGGAGCTGCCGATGACGAGGCCGGCGCCCAAGAACTTCGCGATCTGCAGCGCCATCAGGCCGACGCCGGAACTGGCGCCCTGGATCAGCACCGCTTGGCCCGCTTGAAGTTGTCCGTTGGTGACGAGTGCGTCATGCATCGTATTGAGGCCGACCGACAGCGTCGCTGCGGTCTCCCAACTCACGTTGCCCGAGGGCACGGGCATGGTGCGTCCCCAGTCCGAGACTGCGTATTCGGCATAGCCGCCGGCGCCGCCGCACATCACGCGGTCGCCCTTCTTGAAGCGCTGGACTTGCGAGCCGGTCTCGATCACCTCGCCGGCCCACTCGATGCCGGGTATCGCGCCGATGCCGCCCTGACTGCCGTGATGGTGGCCCGCGATGACGCCCAGGTCTGCGCGATTGAGCGCGCAGGCGTGAACCTTCACGAGGATCTCTCGCGGGCCTGGCTTGGGGATCGCGACGTCCTCTACAACGAGCCCATTGGCGGTGACGACGGCGGCTTTCATGGAGACCTCTCTGCGGTTTCGTGTCGTTCGTGGCGCACACAATGGCACGAAACGAAGGCGAGTGGTCGAAGCCCAAGCTCGGCGGATGTCACGCCGCGCCACGCAACTCGCCGGTCCCGCGAACGACGAGCACGCAGCAGCGCGGTCTGGCGGCACGCGATGGCGGCATCAATGCCGCGGCGGATCGCTGGCGACGGCGACGCCGACCATGCTGTCGCGGGTGATCAGCTTCTCGAGCTCCGCGGCGCTCATGCCCTCGGTTCCCGTCGGCCGCATCGGCAGCACGAGATAGCGCATGTCGGCCGTCGAGTCGTGGACGCGAATCTCGGTCTCGTTGGGCAGGATCGTGCCGAACTCGGCGAGCACGGCGCGCGGCTCACGCACGACGCGCGAGCGATATTCGCGGCTCTTGTACCAGGAAGGCGGCAGGCCGAGGAGGTCGCGCGGGTAGCACGAGCACAACGTGCAGACGATGACGTTGTGCAGGCCGGGCTTGTTCTCGACGGTCACGAGATGCGTCGTGGTCATCTGGAAGCCCAGCTCTTCGATGGCCTTGTTGCCGTCCGCGAGCAAGCGCTTCTTGTACTCGGGATCGGTCCACGCCTTGGCGATGACCTTGGAGCCGTTGGCCGGCGTGATGCTGTCGCGCTTCTCGATCGCGGCGCGGACCTCTTCGGCGCCGACGACGCCCTTCTCGATCAGCAGCTCTTTGATCGCGATGCCGAGCATCTGGTAGTAGCTGTGCACCTTGTCATCGGGCTGCGGCGGCGCGTGGTTGTGGCCGTGATCGTGGTGATGGTCGTGGTGGTGGCCATGAGCGTGATCGTGCCCGTGAGTGTGGCCATGTCCGTGCTTGTGATCGTGGTCGTGTGGATCGTGTGCCATTGCCGGTCTCCTGCGAAGCGGCGTCAAACCCTCCGGGTCTGACACCAAGCCACTGCCCTTGAAGTCGCCTTGCGATGGCCGAGTGGCCTCGCCCAGTCCTGTCTCTGTCGTGTCGAGGTGTCAGCCCCGCAGTCTCTGGCACCGCCTCAGGCCTTCTCCAGCCAATGCTCGTAGAGATCGATGTCGAGCGTGTCGTAGGGCGATCCGGTATAGTCCGGCCACAGATCGGTCTGCTTGAAGCGGACCTCGTAAAGCGTCTTCTTCGGGCCCGTCTTGGCATAGGCCAGCAGCTCCGGATTTTCGAAAGTGCCGAACTTGCGCGTGACCACGCCGCTCTTGCCGCGGACGAAAACGGGCGTTCGGAAATGGCCGATGGGGTAGTCCTCGCGCACGCGCACGCGATCACCGCTCTTCAAATCCTCGCTCATTTGCACTTGACCTCCTCGGCGGACGCAAGCTCGAGTTCGCCGGTCTCGGCGAGCCGCTGGCGGACGACCTTCACCCGCGCGTCGATCTCATCCTGGGTCAGCACGCCCTTGTCGATCAGCGCGCGCATCAAAGCCGCGGTCCAGCGCTCATAATAGGTCAGATTTTCATAGGCGTCCTCGCCGAGGCTCTCGACCCAGCGGCGGTTCTCGTCCGTCCGATAGATGCCCTTTGCGCCGACGACGGCGCGCACGCCGTCGATCTGCTTTTCCCAGAACGTCAGGTCGTGGGGCTGCGGATCGACCGGGCCGGCCGGCAATCCGCCGATATCATGGGGGCCGCGCATGGGCGTCTCCTGGTTGATGGTTCGAATGCATTGTGCCACAGGGCCGGCGCGGCGCAATGGGCGGATGAAACCTAGCCGGCAACATTCGGGGGGCGGGCGCGGATCTCAGCGATACGGGCGTCCAACTCGTCTTGCGTGACGAAGCCCTTCTCGATCACGAGGCGCGTCAGACCGGCGCACCAGCGCTCGTAGTACGGAAGGTTCTGGCCGGCCTCGCCCATGGTCTCGATCACCCGGCGCAACTCGTCTGCGCGCGTCAGGCCTTTGGCTGCAAGTGAGGAGAACGTGCCGTCGACGAGCTTGTCCCAGTCGGTCGGATCGTGCGGCGCTATATCCACGGGGCCGGCGGGCTGACCTCCCATGTCGTGTGGTCCGCGCATGATGTCCTCCGCGTGTTCGATCGGCGACAAGAGAAGCCGGTTACTACGCCTCAATTCTGTTGGGGAGAATACAATACTTGGCGGTTGGAGGCGAAGCGAGCTAATCGAGGGCCTGCAATGGCCCGGCTTCGCGGGCGCGAATAGTGCCAGAGGACGACCCGCATGGCAGACATCGCCGAGCCCACATCGATCTGGAACCGCGCCTATCTGATGGCGCAACTGGAGAAGGCGCTGCTCAATCCGATCCGGGCGTTCCGGATCGAGTACCTGCCGTTGCTGATGGTCTATTTCGCTTACGGTGCGCTCGGGATCACCGCGATCGCCGAAAGCTTCTGGGTGAAGAAGCAGTTGACGCTCAGTGCAGCGGAACTCGCCTCCCTCGGCGTCTGGCTGACGCTGCCGTGGACGATCAAGATGGTGTTCGGCGAACTCGTCGATACCGTCAACGTGATGGGCTCGCAGCGCCGCGCGTATGTCTACATCGGTGCGGGTCTCGTCGCTTGCGGGCTCGTGCTTCTGGCTACTGCGGCAGGTCCGGGGCTTCCCGGCTGGAAGCCCGAAAGCGTCTATAAATTGGCCTCGCTTCTGATCACTATCGGCGTGGTTCTGCAGGACGTGGTGGCCGACGCGATGAGCACGGAGGTCGTGCGGCGCACCAACGACGACGGCACGCCGCGACCGCAAGCGGACATCGACGCCGATCTGGGCATGGTGCAGGTGCTCGGCCGGCTGTCGCTGTCGATCGGTGCATTCATCGTCGCGGGCCTGGGAGGCTGGCTCGCGAGCTTCGTGCCCTACTCGACCGTGTTCCTGCTGGCGCTCGTGGTGCCGGTGATTTCGGCCAGCGGTGCAGCGCTGGTGCACATCGGACCGGTGGAGAAGCGCCCGATCGACTGGCGCATCCTCGGCGGCGGCATCGCGTTCGGTGTATTCGTGGCGGCGATGGCGTTCGGGAACGTCGCCTACAGCCAGGAAGTCGTGTTCCTCGTCTCGATGGCCGTCGTCGTCGCGATGCTGCGGCATGTCATCGGCGATCTCGCGCCGGAGACACAGCGGATGATCGCAATCGCAGCCGTGATCATCTTCGTGTTCCGCGCAATGCCGTCGGTCGGCAACGCCTACACGTGGTTCGCGATCGACATCTTGAAGTTCGACGAAACGTTCCAGGGCACGCTCGCGCAGATCGGTACGGGTTTCGCGCTTCTCGGCATGTGGCTGTTCTCCGACGCGATCACGCGCCATCCAGTGGCGCGGGTGCTGCTGTGGCTGACGATCGTGAACACGGCGCTCGGGCTGCCGAACGTCGCCCTGGTCTTCCGCGTCTACGAATGGACGGAGCCTCATCTCGGCATCGGAGCGCACGGCATCGCGCTCCTCGACGCGGCGGCGTCCTCGCCGTTCGCTCAGCTCAGCATGATCCCGATGCTGACGTTGATCGCGATCTATGCGCCGGTCGGCCGCCGGGCAAGCTGGTTTGCGCTGATGGCGTCACTGATGAACCTCGCACTGGTCGCCGGCAGCCTGTCGACGAAGTACCTCAACGAGATCTTCGTCGTCCCGCGCGGGGACTATACGCTGCTGCCGACGTTGCTGGTGGTGGTGACGGTGATCGGCTTCGTCGTTCCCATCGCGGCCATTCTCGTTCTGGGGCGGCGGCTGCGTTGAGGACCAACGGGCACCGCACACGCGGCGATGAGGACGCGCGAAGGGCGCCCTGCTCAGCCCCGGTCGTCGCCGAGATGTGAGCGGGAGCAGGCCGGAGTGCATTTCGCTCTGGCATACATCAGCATCTTCACGCGTTGACTCGATCGCGACCTCGAAAGTAGCTTGAACCGATCGAGGAATGGACGCTCGGGACCGTCGAAGTTCACGACCGTCACTGTCGACATTTCGTTCGGATGCAGCCCGTCTGCCTGCCCCAACCGGAGTCCATTCCGCATGACCAGAATGCCGACTTCCATCGCCATGGGCCGCCGTATCGCCGCCTCTGCTCTCGCAGTGGCCATCCTTGCCGCCGGCCCGATCGCTCCTGTGCACGCAGCGTCACCTGTCGAGGACTTCTACAAAGGCAAGTCGATCACGATTTATGTCGGCTTCGGGCCGGGAGGCTCCTACGACTACTACCCGCGTGCCTTCGCTCGCTACATGGGCAAGTACATCCCCGGCAATCCCACGATCACCGTGCAGAACATGCCCGGCGCCGGCAGCATGCTGGCGGCCAACTACGTCTTCAACGTCGCCCCGAAGGACGGCACCGCGCTGGGCGTCGGGGCGCAGACGATGATGGTCGAGGAGGCGATGGGCGGCTCGGCGGTGAAATACAAGTCCGTGGAGCTCACCTGGATCGGCCGGATGACGTCCGTGCTGGAGGTGATGGTCGTTCGAAGCGGAGCGCAGGCCAAGTCTGTCGCCGACATCACGAAGTTCGAGACGGTTGCCGGCGGCACCGGACCTGCGTCACCGACCGAGGGATACCCGCGCCTGCTGAATAAATTCGGTGGCGCCAAGTTTCGCATCGTCTCGGGCTACAAGGGTACGACCGACATCATGCTGGCGATGGACCGCGGCGAGATCGACGCCGTCGAGAATTCGATGGCCAGCATAGTCCGCACGAGATCCGACGACCTGAAATCCGGCAAGCTCTGGATACTCGTGCAGGCCGCACTCCAGCGCAGCCCCTCGCTGCCGAACATTCCCACACTCGTCGAATTCGGAAAGGACGAGAAGTCCAAGGCGGCACTCGAATTCTACACGAGTTCGGCAGCCGTCAGCCGCTCGCTGTTCGCGACACCGGGAATTCCGCCCGAGCGCGTGAAAGCCCTTCGCGATGCGTTCAATGCGACGGCCAAGGATGCGGGGCTGCTGGCCGATGTCGCCAAGGCGAAGGTCGAGTTCGAGCCGGAAACGGGCGAGTACCTGCAGGAGCTTGCCCGCAAGGTGATCGCCACGCCGAAGGACATCGTCGAACTGACCAGACAGGCCGTCAAGCCGGACTGAAAGCCCGGATCTTCGGCCAGGATCGTCGCCAGGATATTACCGCGTTTTCGCGTGAGGGTTCTCAACCGCCTGCCGGTGTCTCCAGCAGCGGCAGAACCTCGCGCATGAACAGATCGAGCTCCTCCAGCATCACGTCTTTCGGGCACTGCGCCCAATGCCAGATCAGCGTGATGTACTCGCACGGCGCCTGATCGTAGATGCGCCGCCAGACGTCCTTGTTGTCCTGAAGCGTGCCGCCGATGAACAGCTCGCTCTTCTTCATCCCCTCGACCATGGCGTCGCCGTCGCCCTGCGGCATCTGCGGGAAGAACGGGCCGTAGAAGTTGCGATAGATGTCGAGGTCGTACTCGCGCAGGCGCCGGTCGAAGTCCTCAGGTGACGTGGCGATGTGCGGATAACGGACGATGTTCTGCCGCTCGCCGAGCTCGAGATCGATGCCGTGCTCTTTCGCGACCGCGCGGTAGTGGCGCGTGCCCTCGGCCACCTGCGCCATCGGCGAGAAGTAGGTCGGAATGAACCCCCTTTTCGCACAGAATTCGATGCTTTCGCGGCTTTTCGTCGTCGCGACGAACACGGGGGGATGCGGTCGCTGGTACGGCTTCGGCACCACCGCTGCACGCACCACGCGGTTGAGGTCGTCGACCTCGCCGGGAACGCCGGCGAGCCGCGTCGTGTGCGCCGCCGGATAGCCCTCGACGCCACTCAGCGGATAGGGCGCCTTGTACGTCGCTCCGTCGAGTACCACCGCGTCTTGCGTCCACGCCGCGATCAACTGATCGACGCGTTCCTCGAAGACGTCCCGGTTCTTGTGGTCGGTCTCGCTGCCGTCGGAAACGGTGGCGGCCGCTCCCGCCCATTGCCCCAGCACGTTTGCCCACCGCGACTGATATCCGCGCGCGATACCGACCCAGTATCGCCCCTTCGTCAGGTGATCGAGGATCGCGGTTTCTTCCGCGATGCGAATTGGATCTTGCGTCGCCATCACGTAGCCGATCGCGCCGACGTTGATCGTGGTCGTCTTGGCCGCCCAGTAGGCATTGAGAATGCCGGGATTGGGGCCGACCTCGTAGCCCTCGGAATGGAAGTGGTGCTCGATCGTCGAGGCGCCCCACACGCCCATCCGCTCCGCATCCAGAACGATGTCCGTCCACTCGTGTACGATGCGCTGATAGATGTCGCGGTCGAGGCCCAGCGGCCGCTTCGCGATGCGATCCTCGAACCCGTCGCTGGGAAACATCGGATAGAGCTGCAGGATGACTTTCGGCTTCGCCATGGGGCCTCCTCGTTTCCTCGATCGGTTTTGATTGTTCCGGCGCGCTTGACCGGCAAATCTTATGAACATACTGGCATGGACGATCTTCCCGCGCAGTGGCCCGATGATGTCGCACATGAACTCTTTGCATTTCCGCGATGCCTTGCTGCCCGCCGGATGGGCGCGCGATGTGCGCATCGAGATCGCCGGTCGGCGCATCTGCAAGGTGACGGCGGCTGTCGCACCGGCGCCGAGCGACGAACGTCACGGAATCGCGCTGCCCGGCGTCGCGAGCCTGCACAGCCATGCCTTCCAGCGCGGCATGGCCGGCCTCGCGGAAGTCCGCGGTCCCACGTCCGATACCTTCTGGACGTGGCGCGAGACGATGTACCGCTTCGCCCTCTCGATGTCGCCGGAGGACGTGGAGGCCGTTGCGCTGCAGCTCTACTGCGAGATGCTGGAGACGGGCTTCACGCGCGTCGGCGAGTTCCACTACCTGCACCACGATCGCGACGGTAAGCCCTACGTCAACCCAGCGGAGATGGCCGCACGTATCGCCGCCGCGGCGAGCGCAAGCGGTATCGGCCTGACGCTGCTGCCCACGTTCTACGCGCACGCGACTTTCGGTGGTGCAGCCCCTCACGCGGGCCAGCGGCGCTTTATTTGTAGCGTCGACCAGTTCGCGGGTCTGGTCGAAGCATCGTCCTCCGCCATCGCTCATATGCCCGATGCGAACATCGGCGTCGCGCCACACAGCTTGCGCGCCGTGACCCCCGAAGAGCTGCGCGATGTCGTCGCGATCGCGAACGGCCGACCGGTGCACATCCACGTGGCCGAGCAGGTGAAAGAGGTCGAGGATTGCATCGCGTGGAGCGGCAGCCGGCCCGTCGAATGGCTGCTCGCCAACGCGGCCGTCGACGAACGCTGGTGCCTGATCCACGCGACCCACATGACGCAAGTGGAAACCGCGGCCGTCGCGAGCACCGGCGCGGTGGCGGGCCTGTGCCCCGTAACGGAAGCGAGCCTCGGCGATGGCACCTTCCCCGCGCGTGAGTACCTGAAAGCCGGTGGCCGCTTCGGCATCGGCACCGATTCCAACATTCTCGTCGGTGTCGCGGACGAGCTGCGCCAGCTCGAATACGCGCAGCGTCTGGCCCTGCGCGAACGCAACATCTTCGCATCGCGCACCGACATCTCGACCGGCCGCGCGCTGCACAAAGCGGCAGTGCGCGGCGGCGCACAAGCTCTGGCGCAGCACGTTTGCGGCCTCGCAGAAGGGGCGATCGCCGATATCGTGACGCTGGACGCTGCCCATCCCTCGCTCGCGGGCCGACGGGACGACCAACTCATCGACGGCTGGATCTTCGCATCTCGCGGCGATGCCGTGGACTGTGTGTGGGCAGGTGGCGTCAAAGTCGTCGAAGGCGGCCGTCACCGCCTGCGGGATAGTGCCCGCCGCCAATTCGATCAGACCTTGTCGAAACTCCTCGCGTGACGGCAGGATGCAAGCCCCACCTTTGCCGACGCGCGGAGCAGTGACGAATGGCGCTCGATCCGGAAACCTTCAGGCTGCTTCGCGAGACCGTTGCGCGCTTCGTCACGGAGCGCCTGATCCCGCGCGAGGACGAGGTCGTGGAGACCAATGCCGTTCCAGCCGACGTCGTTGACGAGATGAAGGCGCTGGGCCTGTTCGGCTTGTCGATTTCGCCCGACCACGGTGGGCTCGGCCTCACCATGTCCGAAGAGGTCCAGGTCGTGTTCGAGCTCGGCCGCGCCTCACCCGCCTTCCGCTCGGTCGCCGGAACCAATATCGGGATCGGCTCACAATCGATCGTCATGGCGGGCACGGACGCGCAGAAGGCGAAGTATCTGCCGGCGCTTGCATCGGGAGATCTGATCGGCTCGTTCGCGCTGACCGAACCCGATGCCGGCTCCGATGCCATGGCGCTGCGAACTTCCGCGACGAGGGACGGCGGCCACTACGTCCTGAATGGCACCAAGCGCTACATCACCAACGCACCCTCAGCGGGGCTGTTTTCCGTCATGGCGCGAACCGCACCGGAGCGGAAGGCCGATGCCATCTCGTGCTTTCTCGTGGAGGCGGGCACGCCCGGCATGCGCGTCGGCACGCCCGACAGGAAAATGGGCCAGCGCGGCGCGCTCACGTGTGACGTCGTCTTCGAGGACTGCCGCGTGCCTGCGTCCGCGCTGCTCGGCGGCATCGAGGGAAACGGCTTCCGCACCGCGATGAAAGTGCTCGACAAGGGCCGCCTCCATATCGCGGCACTCTGCGTCGGCATTGCCGACCGTCTGATCCGCGAATCGGTACTCTACGCGAAGCAGCGCCGTCAGTTCGGACAGCCGATCGCCGAGTTCCAGTTGATCCAGGCGATGCTCGCCGACAGTGAGGCCGACACGTATGCAGCGCGCTGCATGATCCTCGACGCGGCAAGGCTGCGCGACGAAGGCGCGAACACCACGCGACAGGCGGCGTGCGCGAAGATGTTCGCGTCCGAGATGGTCGGTCGCATCGCCGATCGCGCCGTGCAGATATTCGGCGGCGCCGGCTACATGGCGGAATATCCGGTGGAGCGCTTCTACCGCGACGTGCGGCTGTTCCGGATCTTCGAGGGCACGACGCAGATCCAGCAACTCGTCATCGCCCGCGAACTTCTCAAGTCGATCGAGTGAAGCGAATGAAAGGTATTCCGAGATGACGGCGACAGCACGCGAGATCACGGTGCTCAGCACCACGGCATTGCAAACGACGCTCGAAGCACTCGCGCCCGAGTTCGAGCGCGCTACCGGCTATCGGCTCACATTCCATTTCGGGCCGTCCGGCCGCATGGCGAACCGGGTCGGAGACGGCGAAGCGAACGACCTCGCGATCGTCACGGGGGCGGGCATCGACGATCTCGTCGCGAAAGGGCGCATCGTGGCGGGCACGAGAGCCGACATCGCGCGTTCCAAAATCGGTGCCGCCGTCCAGAAAGGTTCGCGGCGGCCGGACATTTCAACGGTCGCCGCCTTCAAGCAGACGTTGCTCGAAGCAGACACGATCGGGATGAGCAATCCTGTCGGCGGCGCTCATCTCGCCAAGGTTTTCGAGACCCTGGGCATCGCCGACGCGATGAAGATCAAATCGACTTATGGTCCCGGTGGTCCGGAAGGTCTGATCGGAAAGTATCTTCTCCGCAAGGAAGTCGAGTTCGGCCTGCAGCAGATGCCTGAACTGATGGCCGTCGACGGAATCGACATTCTCGGGCCGATCCCCGCTGAGTTGCAGCTCGATACGGTTTTCTCGGCTGGAATTTCAACGGCCGCGAACAATCCCGACGGCGCGAAGCAATGGATCGACTACCTGCGCACTCTCCCAGCCGTCGCCGTCATCGAGGCCAAGGGCATGCAGCCCGGTTGAGCCCGTCTGCAAGCGCGGATTCTCTTCGCGCAGAGCTGGTTCTGCAGCAACGGGAGCGATCTCTGCGGCTTCTGACATCCAGAGCCTTGCAGCACGACGCCGCGCAACACATCTAAGTTGGATGAACCGATGAGGATCATCGTCATGAGCCAGTACAACGTCGCAGTGATCGTCGGCAGCCTTCGGCGCGACAGCCTCAATAAGAAGCTGGCCGCAGCCCTCGCCGAATTGGCGCCGCCGGAGTTTTCGTTTCATATCTTACGGATCGATGATCTGCCGCTTTACAATCAGGACGACGACGCCGATCAGGCCGCATCCGTAAAGCGCCTGAAGTCGGAGATTGCATCGTCCCGAGCCGTGTTGTTCGTCACGCCGGAGTACAACCGCTCGATACCCGGCGTGCTGAAGAACGCGATCGATCATGCTTCGCGACCCTATGGCCAGAGCGTGTGGGGTGGCAAGCCTGCGGGTGTGATCGGTGTGTCGGTCGGCGCGATCGGCACCGCAGTGGCCCAACAAAACCTGCGCAACATTCTCGCCTATTTGGATGCGCCGACGATGGGCCAGCCCGAAGCATTCATTCAGGCCAAGGAAGGCCTGTTCGAAGCAGATGGCAGCATCGGCGCTGGAAGCCGTCAGTTCCTGCAAGGCTGGATGGACCGCTACGTCGCCTGGGTGAAGAAGCACGTGGATTGAATTCACCTGCCGTCTCCTACCACGTATTCGTGGCCGCGGAGGCGACCATCCACGACACCGGCAGATGATTTGGATACCGACACCCGACTTCCGACCGGTCCTGTCGGTCGGGGCCGGAACTGCGGCCCGACGCCAGTGCGCGTCGTCTGGGTGCAGTTGGCGCGCGGCACGGCTTTCCGTTTCGGCGCTACCACAACCGTGCAGCACCTCTGACGCCACTCGCGTCGCCCCATCGCGGCGGGCGTATCGTGATGCGTGGTGCCGCGGCGAAGACGTAGGGCGCGGCGAGCTTTGGCAGATCTGAATACAAGCCTTCGAGCTTCGACAGCCCGCCGCCCAGCACGATCACTTCCGGATCGATGAGATTGACGACATGCGCGATACCGCGCGCGAGGCGGTCGGCGTGCCGTGCCAACGTCTCGCGTGCCACCTCGTCGCCGTCAGCAGCCCGCGCCGCGATAGCATCTGCGGTCGTATCCTCGCCCGTCCGGCGCGTGTGATCGGCGGCAAGTCCCGTCCCAGACACCCACTGCTCGAGACACCCCGCGCGCCCACACCAGCACACCGGCCCCGGATGCTCGTCGTCGCGCGCCCACGGCAGGGGATTGTGCCCCCACTCGCCGCCGATCGCGTTCGGCCCGTCGACCAGCTTGCCGTCGAACACGACGCCTCCGCCGCAGCCCGTCCCGATGATGATCCCGAATACAGAACGCGCGCCCGCACCCGATCCATCGCGGGCCTCGGACAGCGCCAGGCAGTTCGCGTCGTTGGCGATCCGGACCGGACGCCCGAGCCGTGCCGTCAGGTCGGTGAGGATGTTGCGACCGTTCAGCCAGGTCGAATTGGAACCCTGGGATTGTCCGGTCACCGGCGAGATCGACCCTGGTGCGCCGATCCCGACGCTGCCGCGCACCCCGGCATCGGCCTCGATCATGGCGACCATATCAGCGATCGCTTCGATGCTGCCCCCATAGTTGCCGCGAGGCGCAGGGATGCGGCGGTTGGCGAGGACCGCGTCGCCGGCACCCAGCATCACGCCTTCGATCTTTGTGCCGCCGAGATCGATTCCGATCCTGTTCACATTGGAAACCGGACTGTCCATGGCTCAGGTCCCAGGTCCCGCCCACCGCTTCGACGACCGCTTGGAGGTGGACCGCCCCGACGTGTTCCCGGACGTGTAATTCTCCGCCGCGAACCGTTTCGCGTCGCCTCCGCCCGCCAGCTCTTCCCGTGCCGGCGCGATGGCCCCTGGGTCGATACCCGCCTCTGCCGAGAACACCATCAGCAGCGATTCGTCGGACAGCAGGTAATCGAGCACGCCCGCCTGCCCCTCCGGCGTACCGGCGGTGGCCTTCAACTCGCCCGGCGAAATACCGGTGGCGGCCAGGAAGCGGCCGAGCCGCTCGCCGTCCTCTGTCAGGAACACGAGGGCGGCGAGCCCTATCGACTCGGCGTCGACGCGGGCACCGGATTCCTGTCGCTGCATATATTCGCCTCCGTCGTTCGATCGGTCGCTCGAAAAGTGGTCTGGGCTCTACACCTTAAACTGTTGGTTAGTGCTTCGTGAGCAAACTGCACATATCAGCCGCCATTCGAATCGGTGCACAATTGGCGGCATCTAGAGTCGAGCCACCCATGACCATTCAGCATCGCAGCGGTACCTTAGGTGGACTGCGACCCGGAATGCGCCGGGCGGGGAAGACTGTCCTCATCGTCGAGGACAATGAGCTCAATATGAAGCTGTTCCATGATCTGCTCGACGCGCATGGGTATGCAACCCTGCAGACGCGCAACGGCATGGACGCTCTGAAGCTCGCCCGGGAACACCGTCCTGATCTCATCCTGATGGACATCCAGCTTCCAGAAGTGTCGGGCCTCGAGGTCACGAAGTGGCTCAAGGAGGACGACGATCTGCGCGCCATCCCTGTCGTTGCGGTCACGGCATTCGCGATGAAGGGCGACGAGGAGCGGATCCGGCAGGGCGGTTGCGAGGCCTATCTGTCGAAGCCGATCTCCGTGATGAGCTTCGTCGATACGGTGCGCCGGTTCATTGGTGATGCCTGAAGTGGTGAACCTGAAAAGGTGAGCCTGAATAGATCTGGTGATGCTGGGCGGCTGGGCTCGGCAGTGAGGGTTTGTAATGACGGCGCGTGTATTGGTGGTCGACGACATTCTGGCCAACGTCAAGTTGCTGGAAGCCAGGCTTCAGGCTGAGTACTTCGAGGTTCTGACCGCCAACAGCGGCCAGGCGGCGCTCGATATCTGCGCGCGCGAGCGCATCGATATCGTCCTTCTCGATGTGATGATGCCGGGCATGGACGGCTTCGAGGTTTGCCGGCGGCTGAAGACGGCGCCGGCGACCAGCCATGTCCCGGTGATCATGGTGACTGCGCTCGACCAGCCTTCCGACAAGGTGCAGGGCCTGGAGGCCGGCGCCGACGATTTCCTGACGAAGCCCGTGGACGACATCGCGCTCATCACGCGCGTCAAGAATCTCGCGCGCCTCAAGGCGCTGCACGACGAGATGACGATGCGGGCCTCGACCACGCAGCAACTGGGGCTTGGACCGCAGGCGCTGGCCAAGGCGCTTCGCGGCGAGAGCGGCCGCATCATGCTGGTCGACGACCATCCCCGTTCCGCGGCTCGCATTCTCGAGGCGCTGACCAAGTCGCATGACGCATTCGTCGAGCGCGACATCCAGAACGCACTCATGAAGGTGACGCAGTACAGCTTCGACTTGCTGATCGTCAGCCTTTCGCTTCAGGGCGCGGACGGCCTGCGCCTCTGCAGCCAGGTCCGCTCGCTCGATCGCACGCGCCATCTGCCCATCATCATCCTGGTCGAGCCCGGCGACGACGCGCGTCTGCTGCGCGGCCTCGACATGGGCGTCAACGACTACCTCCTCCGCCCGATCGATCGCAACGAGATGCTGGCGCGCTGCAAGACGCAGATCCGCCGCAAGCGCCATGGCGACTTCCTGCGCACCCGCATCGAAGAAAGCGTCGAGCACGCCGTCACCGACGCGCTCACCGGCTTGCACAATCGGCGCTACATGGAAGGCCATCTGCGCACGCTGGTCGAGGAGGCGGTTTCGAGCGGCCGGCCACTGTCCGTGATGGTTGCCGACATCGACTTCTTCAAGAAAGTCAACGACACCTACGGCCACGACGGCGGCGACAACGTGCTGCGCGAGTTCGCGGCCCGCTTGAAGCGCAACACCCGCGGCATCGATCTGGCTTGTCGGATGGGCGGCGAGGAGTTCGTCGTCATCATGCCGGAAACGGAGATGGAGCGGGCCCAGCAGGTGGCGGAACGACTGCGGGCCATGATCGCGGCCGAGCCTTTCAAGATCAATGCGACGACTCTCGCCAACGTCACGGCAAGCGTAGGCGTCGCGACGCTGGAAGGCCTGGACGAGACGCCGGAGAGCATTTTCAAGCGCGCCGACAACGCGCTGTATGCGGCCAAACGCGAAGGCCGGAACCGCGTTGTCGCCCAGGCGGCATGACGCGATCGGTTACCGCCGAGGTTTGCGCTGGACCCGCCCGCTGCCGAGAGGTGGCGGGCTTTTTCTATCGCGCCCAACCTCTCCCCGGCGCGCGCGGACCTGATATCTGCCGGCAAAGCAAATTTCTTCAGTGTGCACAATTTGCGACACAATGGCGCCGCAGTGAGCAGGTAGATTATTTTCACTTGACAAGCTGCAGTTGAGCAACATCATAAGTTGTCAAGTCGATGCCGGAACTGCCATTTTCGGATGGCGAGAAGAGGGGAACGCAGAATTGCTCCCGTCTGGTGGCATGGCCGAGGCGAGTTGTGCCGAGGCCGTCCAGCCGCCGCGATCAGGAGCCGAAAGAGTGCTCTCGTGGCTCAGGTCCGCCGCATCTCCTGAAACACGGGCACATGATCGACCTGGCGACCGGTGATGGCCTCCTCGGGAGCCAAGACGGTCGATCGGAAATCAGGTGGTTGCCAACGCCCTCTTTGGTAGCTGTCTGATAAGAGGTCAGGGGACGTGGCGAGCTTGGTTTCACCCCGCTGCCGAGCAATGTCACGGCCCCTGACCGATCCTCTCCCCCGATTGTCCAGACCGGCCTTCCCCGAACTCTCGTCGCGCCTTGGCCGCACCGACGGAAAAAGCCCCTG
Source organism: uncultured Devosia sp. (assembly GCA_964574325.1). Lineage (GTDB taxonomy): Bacteria > Pseudomonadota > Alphaproteobacteria > Rhizobiales > Hyphomicrobiaceae > CAMDPA01. The sequence goes on from CAZNMY010000003.1 coordinate 48,463, forward strand.
CGGTGAAGCAAGGGCTTGAACAGGCGCAGCTAATTTGGCTGCAGCGCAGATTACTTGATCTTCGTTTCCTTGAAGTCGACGTGCTTGCGCGCGATCGGGTCGTACTTCTTGAACGTCAGCTTCTCCGTGGATGTGCGCGGGTTCTTCTTGGTGACGTAGAAGAAGCCGGTGCCTGCGGACGAGATCAGCTTGATTTTCTGAGTGACTGGCTTGGCCATTGGAGTTCCTCGAAAGGTGCGGCCCGCTTACAACCTGCTCGCGAGGAGGGATGCGAGTAGGTGCGTTTGGGCGGCAAAAAGGCGAATTGGCGAATGTGGGCGGTCCTGATCGGCGGGCGCGCATGTGGGCGGCAAATTACTCGCCCCGTCCGAAGTGTCAAGGCGGCGATAGCCGCAGCCACGCTATTCCCTTCATCACAACATTTCCTTTATCGCCTTGATCAGCGACCGGTCGATGCTGATCAGCGCCGCGTCCTGCGGCAGGTCCAGCGCCGCCCGGTCCTGCTCTGAGACCGCCCGCCCCTGAAGGACCACACGCCCGTCCTTGGTCAGATAGATCGACGACGCCCCGCCAGGATCCGTCCCGTCGTCGTCGTCGCCCTTCCACACCAGCTCCACCCTGAACGTCATGGCCATCTCGGCGCTTCTCCTGGTTGGATTTTCGTGCAGCCAATTTATCGGCCATCCTCGACGATCATCGCGGCTGCCTTCTCCGCGATCATCATCGTCGGCGCCGCCGTGTTACCGGACGTTATCGTCGGCATGACGGAGGCATCGGCAACCCGGAGCCCTGCGATGCCGCGAACCCTCAGCCGCTGATCGACCACCGCCCCGGGATCGCTGTCGGCCCCCATCCTGGCCGTACCGACCGGGTGGAAGATCGTCGTCGCGATATCACCGGCAGCCTCGAGCAGACCTGCATCGCTGCCACCGTCTGGATCACCCGGCAGGATCTCCCGAGGACTGAAGCGCGACAACGCCGGCTGTCCGACGATCCGCCGCGCGAGCCGCACCGCGTCCAGCATGACCCGGCGGTCTTCCGCCGTCGCCAGATAGTTCGGCTTGATCCGCGGCGGCGTAGCAGTGTCCGGCCCGGCGAGGCGCACCCAGCCGCGGCTCGTCGGATGCGCGTTGCAGACGCTGGTCGTGAACGCCGGGAAATCGTGCAGCGGCGCTCCCCACCGGTCGAGCGACAGCGCCTGTACGTGGAACTGCACGTTGGCGCGCGGCTGCGAAGCGTCGGAGCGGGCGTAGAGGCCGAGTTGCGCCGGCGCCATCGTCAGCGGTCCGCGGCGCAGCAGCGCGTAGCTCGCCACCATGCCGAGCCGCCCCAGCTTCGAGTGGTAGATCGTGTTGAGCGTTTGCGCGCCGGTGATCTTGTGGATCAGGCGGACCTGCAGGTGATCGGATAGGTTCTGGCCGACACCCGGCAGATCCCGCACCGTCGCGATCCCGTTCTCCTCGAGATGCGCGCCCGGACCGATGCCCGACGCCATCATCAGATGCGGTGTACCGATCGACCCGGCCGCCAGGATGACCTCGCCGCGCGCGTTCGCCCGCCGCACCACCCCGTCCTGCCGCCAGCTCAACCCCGTCGCGCGCCCGCCCTCGACATGGATGCGCTCCACGAGACAGCCCGTTTCGAGCCGCAGGTTGTGTCGTCCGAGAACGGGCTTCAGAAAGCCCCGCGCCGACGTCCACCGCACGCCGCGGCGCTGCGTGACGTGGTAGAACGACGAGCCCTCGTTGTCGCCGCTGTTGAAATCGTCGCGCAGCGGAATGCCGGTCTGCCCCGCCGCTTCCCGGAAAGCATCGAGCAGCGGCCACGACACGCGCTGCGGCTCTACCCGGCACTCGCCGCCCTTGGCATGAGTGGCACTCGCTGCGCCGAAATAGTCCTCGTGCGCCTTGAAGTACGGCAGCACTTCGTCCCAGCCCCATCCCGGCAAGCCCATCGCGCGCCAGGAGTCGTAGTCCTCGGCCTGTCCACGCATGTAGATCATGGCGTTTATCGCCGACGATCCGCCGATCACCTTGCCGCGCGGATAAGGCAGGCTGCGGCCGTTGAGGCCTTCTTCGGGCTCGGTCTTGAACATCCAGTCCGAGCGTGGATTGCCGATCGAGTAGAGATAGCCGACGGGCACGTAGTACCACAGCCAGTCGTCGTCGCCGCCCGCTTCGAGCAGCAGCACCCGCCTGCCCCCGACTTCACTGAGCCGGTTCGCAAGCAAGCATCCAGCCGAGCCCGCACCGACGATGACGATGTCGTAGTCGCCTTCCAACGTCCCGGTCATCGATCTTGGACGCTCCCCACGACAATCATGCCTTCGATCATATCTTCCGTGCCCGCAAGGCGCCGATCGTATCCGCCAGGCTCTGCTTGATGCTGATCTCGGGTGTCCAGCCGATCTCGCGGCGGATCTTGTCGTTCGAGATGTTCCACAGCTTGCCCTTCAGCATGCCGGCGAGGTCCGGCGTCAGCGACTTCGGCCCCCCGGTGAGCTTGCTCGACAGCGAGTCGAGGAACGGCAGCGCCGGCATGATGAACGGCGGCAGCGTCATCATCGGCCGCGGGATCTTCGCGTCGATAGCGTGCATCGTCTGTGCGATCTCGGTAACCGAAGGTTGCCGGTCGTTGATCGCGATGAACCGCCCCTTGGCACCGCGTTCGATGACGAGCCGATGCGCCCGGGCGACATCGCGCACATCGACATAGGGGTAGTTGAACGGCGGTGCGCCGAACTGCAGGGCGCCCTTCATGATCGTCTCGACGAAATCGATCGTCGGCGTATTGCGCTGGAAACCGGGGCCGCCGCACGCGCCCGGCAGCACCGTCGCGAAGTCGAGGTCGAGCTCCGAAGCGAGCTGCCACGCCCGCTTCTCGCCCTCGGTCTTGGCGCGGACGTAGGGTACGCGCGTATCCTCCGTCCATGCGCTCTCCGCGACCGGCGCCCCACCGGGCAGCGACATCGGCAGCGTCACCACCGACGATGTCATCACGACACGCTTCACACCGGCCTTGTGTGCGGCGCGCAATGTCGCTTCCGCGCCATTCACGCTCGCTCGGATGATCTCGTTCTCCCGTCCCGGCGCGTGCAGCGCATAGACGGCTGCCGCGTGAACGACAGCGTCCTGCCCGCTCATGGCTGCGACGAGGCTGTCGGGCCGATCGAGATCGCCCTCGACGATTTCCACGGCCCCGAGCGCGCGCAGATGATCCGAGCGGGCGGCGTCGCTCGCGTTGCGCAACGAGCCGCGAACGGTATGGCCGGCGCCGATCAGGTCCGCCACCAGATTGGTGCCGAGATGACCATTGGCGCCAGTCACGAGAATTCTCATCCGGGAAAAGCCTTCTGCGGCCGCCAGCGCTCTGTTTCGCAGGAGGCGATATTGTAACTTACCACCGGCTTCATGCGAAGCTGGCCGGCCCCTGTACCGTCTTTGGATATAAGCATCCGACCTACGCATCTGGCTTGGGGGTGGATTGGCGTGACGTCCAATTGAGCCGCGACGCCACATCAGCTCTTCGATGGCCGCGCCCACTCCGCCATTTGAATCCGGTGCAGGAAGCGCCGACGCTCGCCCTTGCGCATCAACGGCACCTTGACGCGGTCTGCGAGGCAATGAGGCACGAGCGCCTGCGTCCGGCGGTGCAGATCCTGCGGCCGGTCCATGCGGCAGATGTGGGGACCCGCCAGAACCAGGAGCCGCGACAGTTCCAGTTCCCTGAACCCCAGCGTGTCGAGCTGGCGCACGGTATTGATCAGGTAATGCAGATTGGGACCCGAGATGCCGGATGCCGCACGGATCAGCCGGATCTGAGTGGTCAGCGGCAATCGCCCGGCGTAGCTGGGGTGCGTGCGCTCTGCAACGTAGGCGATCACGGGCACCCGCCGCCCCGTGCCGTCCTCGATCCGGGCCGAAAGGGTCTGCTCGCGATAGACGCCGTTGATCTGCTCCCGCGCCCTGAGATATCCGAGCGTCTGCGCGGCCCGGTCGGGTGAGACCCGGAACGCGACGCCGGCACAAGCTCCGCCGCGGTCGAGCCCCAGCACAAGGCCCGGCCGCTGATGCGTCCCGCGGTGGTGCGTCGAGTAGATGTAGAAGCCGCGCCGCCAGCCTTCCACGCGCGCCGGCACCGCTTCCTCGAACTCGAATCCCGGCCGCCACATCAGCGAGCCGTAGCCGAAGATCCAGAGGGCAGGCCCGCACTCTTCTTCACCTGGCACAGCGGTCACCGCTCGCTTGTCCCTCAGGACTTTGCAGATGGAGAAGGTGGCGCGACCACGGTGGCCTCGCCGCGGCCGAAGTTCGGTGCCGCCGTATCCTGCCCCGCCTGGATCACGCCCTTGCGGATTTCACGTGCTTCGGCGAACAGCCGGAACAGCGTATCGCCGTCGCCGTAGCGGATCGCCCGCTGCAGATGCGACAGATCCTCGGCGAACCGCCCGAGCATCTCGATCACGGCCTCGCGGTTGTTCAGGAACACGTCGCGCCACATCGTCGGATCGGACGACGCGATGCGCGTGAAGTCACGGAAGCCGCCGGCCGAGAACTTGATCACTTCGCTGTCGGTCACCCGGCCCAGGTGCGCCGCCGTGTTGACGATGTTGAACGCGATCAGATGCGGCACGTGGCTGGTGATCGCGAGCACCATGTCGTGATGCTCCGGCGACATGATCTCGACCTTGGAGCCCATCGCTTCCCACAGCGCGCGCAGCCGCCCGGTTGCCGCTTCGTCCGTGCCCGGCGGCGGCGTCAGGATGCACCAGCGGTTGTCGAACAGCGTCGCAAACCCCGATTCCGGCCCGGAATATTCGGTTCCGGCAATCGGATGTCCCGGCACGAAATGCACGCCTTCGGGAATATGCGGACCCACATCGCGCACGACGGCGCCTTTGACCGAGCCGACGTCGGTCACGATCGCGCCGCGCGTGAGCCGCGGCCCGATCTCCTCGGCGATCGCCCCGTAGACGCCGACCGGCGAGCACAGGATCACGAGATCGGCGCCCTCCGCGGCGTCGGCTGCGCTGCCGAACGCCTGCGAGATCAGCCCCAGCCGCAGCGCGGTTGCGCGCGTCGCTTCCGTACGGGCATAGCCGACGATCTCGCGGGCGAGACCTCCCCGCCGCATCGCGTGGCTGATGGATGATCCGATCAACCCGATGCCGATCAGCGCCACCCGCTGAAACTGTGGGCTTCCCTGCGCCATCAAGCGGCCTGCCATCACTGTGCTCGACCGAGGAAATCGCCGAGTGCCGCCACGACCGCGTGGTTGTCGCTTTCCGTGCCGACGGTCATGCGCAGGCAATCCGGCAGCCCGTATCCGGCCACCCGCCGCAGGATGATGCCGCGCGACTTGAGGAACTCGTCGGCCGCGGCCGCACCCTTCTTTGTGTCGCCTTGGGCGAAGTGGATGAGCAGAAAATTGCCGACCGACGGCGTCACCTCGAGCCCGAGCTTCGGCAGTTCCGCGGAGAGCCACGTCAGCCACCGCTCGTTGTGCTCGACCGACCGCTCGACGTGCGCGCGGTCCTCGATGGCAGCGACGCCTGCCGCGATCGCCGGCCCGGACACGTTGAACGGTCCGCGGATCCGGTTCAGCACGTCGGCGATGGCGGCCGGGCAATAGCACCAGCCCAGCCGCAGCGAAGCGAGCCCGTGGATCTTGGAGAACGTCCGCGTCATCACCGTGTTCTCGGTCGTCGCGACGAGCTCCAGCCCCATCTCGTAGTCGTTGCGCCGGACGTACTCGCCGTAGGCCGCATCGAGCACCAGCAGCACGTCGGACGGCAGCTTCTCGCGCAGCCGCCGCACTTCCTGGAACGGCACGTAGGTGCCGGTCGGGTTGTTCGGGTTCGCCAGGAACACGACCTTCGTGCGTGGCGTGACCTTCTTCAGCAGCTCGTCGACATCCGCCGTGTACTTGATCTCCGGCGCAACCACCGGCGTCGCCCCGCTTGCAAGGATCGCGATCGGGTAGACCAGGAAGCCGTGCGTCGTGTAGAGCCCTTCGTCGCCCGGCCCGAGATAGGCCCGCGCGAGCAGGGCCAGCAGGTCGTCTGAGCCCGCACCACACACGATCCGGTCGGCGTTGAGGCCATAGGCGTTCGCGATCGCTTTGCGCAGCGGTGTCGCCCCGCCGTCCGGATAGAGCTCGAGCTCCTTCGCCACGTCGAGATAGGCAGCCCTGGCCCGCGGCGATGGACCCAGTGGCGTCTCGTTGGACGACAGCTTGATCGGCTTGACGCCGCTCGCCAGCGAATGCTCGCCCGGTACGTAGGCCGTGATATCGAGCACACCGGGCTTCGGCGTCGGGTGTTTGGCGGTCATGTCGGGACCTGTGGTAGGAAAAACGGTGGAGCGCGCTGATTGATAGTCGAGCCCGTTCCGAAATGAAAGCGCACGAGGTGGCACTGTCACATGCGGATCTCGATCATCGTGGCGGCGGCGGAGAACGGCGTGATCGGCGACGGCGGCGCCATGCCCTGGCGCATGCCATCCGACCTCAAGCGGTTCCGCTTGCAGACCATGGGAAAGCCGGTCGTTATGGGCCGCAAGACCTTCCAGTCACTACCCAAGGCATTGGATGGAAGAGATAATATCGTAGTGACGCGTGATCGTTCGTTCCGGGCCGAAGGCGTCGAGACGGTGACGAGCCTCGACGACGCGCTGATCCTGGCGGCTGCCCATGCAACCCGCCGCGGCTGCGACGAGGTGCTGGTGATCGGCGGCGGCGAGGTCTATGCCGCCGCACTCCCGCGCGCCGACAGGGTCTATCTCACCCGCATTCACGCAGCGCTGTCCGGCGATACGACCTTCCCACCACTCGATTCGTCGCTTTGGCGGCTCTCGTCCGAGGAGCCGATTCCGCAGGGCCCGAAGGACGACTACGAAGCAACACTGATGATCTTCGATCGGTTTCCCGAGACTTAATCATCCACGCTCAAACCACTGGGCTTGAACCGGCGTGCGGCGCTACCAATGTGCTGGTTGCGGTTTGCGCTACCGGAAGGCCATCGCTATAAGTGCGGCGGCTCGGTTCCCGGGTCTGACGACTTCGGAACATCGGTTGTGTAGCAGCAGGACGTGAGGGGGCGTTGCAGCGCTCGGTCGTGAATCGAGCCACGGTGCCTCGGATCGCCTTTTTGTCATCTGCGGCTTTGCTCTGTCGCGCGGAGAAGTCCGTCGTGCGGAGACGAATGCCGGTCCAAGAGAAATTCCCTTCATTCGGGCGCTCGATCTGTGTCCAGTGAATCTCTGCGATGAAGTGCTTCATCCCTGCGAAGGAAGGCTGGACGGATGCCTTGGAATAATCAGAACGGCGGCGGCGGTGGCGGCGGCTGGAAAAGCGGCGGCGGCAGCGGCGGCGGCGGTGGCGGGCCATGGGGCCAGGGCGGCGGCGGTGGTGGCGGCAACCAGCCTCCCGATCTCGAGGATATCTTGAAGCGAGGTCAGGATCGCCTGAAGCAGGTGATGCCCGGTCCCGGCCTTCCAGCCCCGTTGTTCGTGCTGCTCGGCCTTCTCGGCATGGCGGTCGTCGGCTTCTACGCCTTCACGTTCCAGGTCAAACCCGACGAGCAGGGCGTTGTTCTGCGCTTCGGTCAGTTCGCGCGCACCGAGCCGCCCGGACTGCACCTGCGGTGGCCTTATCCGATCGAGGAAGTGCGGCTGCCGCGCGTCCTGCAGCAGCGCATAACCCAGGTCGGCACGCGTCCCGCGATCCGCGGCAGCGCCGGCGCGATGCGGGATCATCCCGAGGAAAGCCTGATGCTCACCGGCGACGAGAATATCGTCGACGTGAACTTCACGGTCTACTGGCGCATCCGGCCCGATCGCGACCCCAAGACCGGCAAGCTCGGCGTCGAGCAGTATCTGTTCAACATCGAGGCGCCCGAGAACACGGTCACCGAGGTCGCCGAGAGCGTCATGCGCGAAGTCGTCGGCCAGACCGAGCTTCAGCCGATGTTGACCGAGGCCCGCCAGAAGATCGAGCAGGAAGTCCAGCGGCTCATTCAGGGCGTGCTCGACATCTACGGCTCCGGCGTTCGCGTCGACCAGGTCCAGCTCCAGAAGGTCGATCCGCCCAACGAGGTCATCGAGAGCTTCCGCAACGTCCAGGCCGCCCGCCAGGACCGCGACCGGCTCCAGAACGAGGCGCAGGCGTACGCCAACCAGAAGGTTCCCGAGGCGCGCGGCGCGGCCGAGCGCATCCTGCTCGAAGCCGAAGGCTATAAGCAGCAGACGGTGGCCGAGGCGCTGGGCCAGACCTCCCGCTTCCTCAAGGTCTACGACGAATACAAGAAGGCACCGGAGGTTACGCGCCGTCGTATGTATCTCGAAACGATGGAACGCGTGATGGGCGGCGCCGACAAGATCATTCTGGACAACAAGAACGGGCAGGGTGTCGTTCCCTACCTGCCTCTCGACCAGCTGCAGCAGAAGAAGTGAGGGGATAAGCATGCGTACTTTCTTCGCCGGTATCCTGCTCCTGCTGGGCGCGGCTGCGGCCGCCGCCTACGCCTCGCTGTTCATCGTCCATCAGAACCAGCAGGCGATCGTCCTGCGGTTCGGCGATCCGCGCAACATCATCACCACGCCCGGCCTGAACTGGAAGCTTCCGGGCGTCGAGACGGTGGAGTACTTCGACAAGCGCATTCTCGATCTCGACACCGCCCCGCAAGAGGTCACGGTGTCGGACCAGAAGCGTCTCGTCGTCGACGCCTTCACCCGCTATCGCATCACGCAGCCGCTGAAGTTCTACCAGACCGTGCGCAGCACGCAGAACGTGCGCTCTACGTTGGGTCCGATCGTCGACAGTTCGATGCGCCGCGTGCTCGGCAACGCGACCTTCGCGGAAGTCGTTCGCGACAAGCGTGAAGACCTCATGAAGCGGATCGCGCGCAATGTGAACGAGGAAGGCAAGGAGTTCGGCATCGAGGTCGTCGACGTCCGCATCAAGCGCGCCGACCTCCCCCGGCCCAACTCGCAGAGTGTGTTCGCCCGTATGAAGACCGAACGCGAGCGGGAGGCAGCCGAGTTCCGCGCCGAAGGTACAGCCGCCGCGAACCGCATCCGCGCCACCGCCGACCGCGAGGTGACGGTGCTCACCGCGGAGGCCACCCGCAAGTCCGAGCAGCTGCGCGGTGAAGGCGACGGCGAACGCAACCGCATCTTCGCGGAAGCCTTCGGCAGGGACGATGCATCGCGCGACTTCTTCGCGTTCTATCGCTCGATGCAGGCCTACGACAGCTCGATGGCGGCCAACAAGGGCACGCGTATGCTGCTCTCTCCCGACAGCGAGTTCTTCCGCTACTTCAACAATCCCCTCGGGCAGGCAGGCCAAGCCAGGAAATGAGCGATCTCGCCGTGGGCCTCGGCCTCGTGCTCGTCATCGAAGGGCTGATCTGGGCCTTGGCCCCGTCGGCCGGCACGAGGCTGCTGGCGGCTGCCGCAGCAACGCCACAACAGGCGTTGAGAATGTCCGGCCTGATCGCGATCGCGGTGGGCGTCGGCATCGTGTGGCTGGTGCGTGGGTAGGACCGGGGGCGGCGGTATGCCCGTCGTGCCCTCCGGGAAGCGGTTCCCGGCCGGATCACGTCGAACTGAACCGCTCGGCCGTCGACGGTCGTTGACACGAGGGTGCCGTCGGTCTGAATCTATCATGCTGCCGCTTGGCCCGCCGAGTCGGGCATCGACTTTTTTACCGGGAGACCGCCTCATGATGCCGGACCGCCAGATGCCGGACCGCCAGACATCCCGGTCGAGCCCCCGAGGTTTGGCCTGGGCCGCTTGCCTGCTCGGGGTGGCGTTGGCCGGTACGATGGCTGTCGAAGGCGGACGCGCCATCGCTCAGTCTCGCGGACCGCAATCCGTGGCGCCCATCGCCGAGCGCTTGTCGCCGGCCGTGGTCAATATCTCGACGAGCCAGACGGTGAAGGGATCTTCCGGCGGCGCGCTCCCGCGCGTGCCGAAGGGCTCGCCCTTCGAGGAGTTCTTCGACGACTTCTTCAAGTCGGGCAAGGGAGGCGGTCCGGAGCGCAAAGTCTCCTCGCTCGGCTCCGGCTTCGTCATCGACGGCAAGGAAGGACTGATCGTCACCAACGTCCACGTCATCGAAGGCGCCGACGAGATCATCGCGAACTTCGCCGACGGCACCAAGCTGAAGGTCGAGAAAGTCGTCGGCCGCGATCCCAAGACCGACATCGCGCTGTTGAAAGTCACACCGAAGAAGCCGCTGCCCGCGGTGAAGTTCGGCAGCTCCGAAGCCGCCAAGGTCGGCGACTGGGTGATGGCCATCGGCAATCCGTTCGGGCTGGGCGGCTCGGTTACGGTCGGCATCATCTCGGCCAAGGCCCGCGATATCAACTCCGGCCCCTACGACGACTATCTCCAGACCGACGCTGCCATCAACAAGGGCAACTCCGGCGGCCCGCTGTTCAACATGGACGGCGATGTCGTCGGCGTGAATACGGCGATCATCTCGCCCACCGGCGGCTCGATCGGTATCGGCTTCGCGGTTCCCGCTGATACGGTCGTCAACATCATCGACCAGTTCAAGCAGTACGGCGAGGTTCGGCGGGGCTGGCTCGGCGTCCGCCTCGCGACCGTGACGGAAGAACTCGCGCAGCAGTTGGGGCTGAAGGAGAACACGGGCGCTCACGTCGCCAGCGTCGCGCGCACTGGTCCGGCCGCAACCGCCGGCATCGAGGTCGACGACGTCATCGTGAAATTCGACGGCCAGGACATCAACGCGATGCGCAGCCTGCCGCGCGTCGTGGCGCAAACCCCCGTTGGCAAGAGCGTCAATGTCGACCTGCTGCGCAAAGGCCAGCGCCGGACGGTCAAGGTCGTCGTCGGCAGGCTGGCCGAGGATGACCCGACACCGTCGGCCGAGGTCGGCGCGGAGAAGTCCGGCGAGCGCAAGCTGATGGGAATGACGCTCGCGCCCTTGAACGACGATTTCCGCAAGAAACACGGCTTGAAAGCGACGGTGAAGGGCATTGCCGTCGTCGACGTCGATGCGGCCAGTCAGGCGTCTCGCCGCGAACTCAAAGCCGGCGACGTCATCGTCGAGGCCCAGGACGAAGCCGTTGCCTCGGTTCAGGACCTCGTGGAGCGCATCGACAAGGTCAGGAAGAGCGGCCGCCGCCAGATCCTGCTGCGAGTCGAGAATGCCAAAGGCGAAGTTCGCTCCGTCGCCCTGCCGTTCTGACGAGACGGCCATGCGTAGGTTGGGTCAAGGACCGCTTGTTCTGCGGTCTGCGGCCCAACAATTTCGAATGCGTCCGTGACGTTGGGCCTTGCAAGGGCTCGACCCAACCTGCGGCCTGAAAAGGTTCCCCACGTCACTTGGTTTCTTCCGCCGATCGATTGTAGTCGTCGTCGGTACGGACGATGTCGTCCTCACCCAGATACGTGCCGATCTGCACTTCGATCAGTTCCAACGGAACCTTGCCTGGGTTCTCGAGCCGATGCCACTGCGTCGCGAAGATGTAGACGCTCTCGTTCTCGCGCACGAGCTTCTCGCTTTCGCCGACGGTAACCTTGGCAGTGCCCTGCACGACCACCCAGTGCTCCGAGCGGTGATGGTGCATCTGCATGGACAGCTTCGCGCCGGGTGCCACGTGCAGCAGCTTCACCTGGAACCGGCCGGCGATCGACAGGGTCTCGAAGAAGCCCCACGGCCGGTAGTTGCGCAGGTGCTGCTCCTGCTCCTTCCGGTGTGACTTCTTCAGGCTCGCGACGATATTCGAGACGTCCTGCGTGCGGGATTTGTCCGCCACCAGCAGAGCATCGGGCGTATCGACGATCACGAGGTTTTCCAGGCCGATCGTGGCGACGAGGCTGCGCTCGCTGTGGACGTAGCAGTCGCGCGTGTCGAGCAGAACCGCATCGCCGTTGATCGCATTGCCGTGTGCGTCTCGCGGTGCGATGTCCCACAGCGACGACCACGAGCCGATGTCGTTCCAGCCGACGTCGATCGGAAGCATCACGGCGAGCGACGTCTTCTCCATGATGGCGTAGTCGACGGAAATCGACGGCGCGGCTTCGAAAGCTGCCTTGTTCAGCCGCAGGAAACCGAGGTCGGATTCGACCTTGGCCAGCGCATCGCGCGCCGCTTCGAGCACCTGGGGCGCGAGCTTGGCCATCTCGTCGAGGAACGTCCTCACGTGCAGCACGAAGATGCCGCTGTTCCAGAAATAGCTGCCGTCGGCGAGGTACTTCTCGGCCTTTTTCCGGTCGGGCTTCTCGACGAACGAATGCACCTGGAACGCGCTACCCTTGGACGCTGCGATCGGCTCGCCCTGTCGGATGTAGCCGTAGCCGGTGTGCGGCTCGTCGGGCTTGATGCCGAACAGCGCGAGGCGGCCGGTTTCCGCGACCGCTGCCGCCCGGCGCACCGCGTCGACGAACCGCGGCCCATCCTTGATCACGTGGTCGGACGGCATGACCACCATGACGCTGTCCGGATTGTCGCGTGCGATCTCGAGTGCAGCGACCGCGAGTGCCGCACAGGTATTGCGGGCGACCGGCTCCAGGATGATGCCGCGCACCGCGATGCCGGCGCTCTCGACCTCCTGCTTGATCAGGAAGCGATGGTCGTTGTTGCACAGGAGCAGCGGTTTCTCGAAACCGGCGCTTGCTGCCAGCCGCTTCAGCGTTGCGCCGAGAAAGCTGTCGCCCTGGCCGCTGAAGAAGCGAATGAACTGTTTTGGATACATCGCGCGCGAAAGCGGCCACAGCCGCGTGCCCGAACCGCCCGACAGAATGACAGGATGGATGGCAGTCATGATTGCCTCGGAAGAACCGCTCTATGACGTCGGAGAAGAGGTGCGGCCCGGCCGAGCAGTCAAGCAAAAACGAGTGCGCCTCGCGGGCACAATACATTGGTCGGTGTCGGGATCATTGCGCTGCGATCGAATATGGTTTTCGGCCGCCGGTCGACTGGACGGGATGCGATGAATCGCGGTCGTCGAGGGGTGAACGATCGGATGAAACGGCTCCGGTCCCATGAACCCGGGACATCCCGATCCGGCCGGAGGATAGCGATCACGCTTCCGTCCGGTCGGTCGGTGCTCTGGCGTGCGGCGGCCGAAAGATCGAGCCGCCGACGCGATCAGCGGCGCTGCGTGAGCCTGTCGCGAAGGTTTTTGAACGCTCCCGAATTGCCAGCCGGCGGCGCGGGCTCGGCCGGACGCGGCGCGGGCTGCTGGGTCGATGCAACCGGCTGTCGCCGGATGAGACCGCCGGCCTGGCTCCCTGCAGGTGCACCGGGATGACCGCCGTGTTGCGCGCCGGGTTGAGCTTGCGGGCGAAGGTTCGGCGCAGGCGGCTGCAGACCGGCTGCCGGATGCTCCTGTGGCGCCGGCCGCATCCCGGAGTGGGCAGCTTGCGCTTGCGGCATCGGCTCGCGCTGGCGAGGCGCAGGGCGCTCGTCGACCGGCGGGCGTGGCTCCGGTAGAGCGGGAGCGCGGGTGTCGGCCTCGGTCGAGGACAGGCCCATCGCCTCCGCGAACATCGCCATGTTCTGGCCACCGTCCCCGGCGCCCAGGCCCGCGCTGCGCCAGCGCTCGACCACTTGCTCGAGGAAGTTCTCGTCGCCGACCGAAGCCTGCCAGGCCTCGGAGAAACGGGCCGTAGAGCTGCGCGGAAGGCACTCCTTCCGCAGTTCGTCGAACTTGATGCGGACCGGCAGCGCCACGCCGTCGCCGAACGCGATCGCTTCTCGCTGCCCCAGTGCCGGCAGGAATTCCAGGAGGCCGGAGCCGGTGTCCGAAACCGCCGAGGCGACGATCGCCTGATCGCGGTCGTTGGACATGCGCAGCGCGAACACGGTGTTGCACTGTGACAGGATCGTCGCATCGATTTCCGCGGGGCGCTGCGTCACGATGCACAGCGAAGCGCCGTACTTGCGGCCCTCCTTGGCGATCTTGGCGATGGCGCGTTTGGCGGGCTCGAAGCCCATCGATGAATTCGCCGGTACGTACCTGTGCGCTTCTTCGCACACCAGCGTCACGGGAACCTTGCCTTCGCTCCACAACGCGAAGTCGAACGTCATGCGGCACAGCACCGACACGACCACGTTGACGACTTCGCTGGGAATGCCGGTCAGCTCCAGAATGGTGATCGGCTTGTTGTTCACCGGCACGCGGAACATGCGGCCGAGGATCTGGGCCATGCCGTCGTAGACGGTCAGCGAGCCGAACATGAAGCCGTAGCGGGCATCCTGGCTGATCGCGTCGATGCGCGAGCGCAGGACGCGATAGGGCTGCAGGTCCTTCTTGTTCTCGAGCTTGCCCATCCGCTCGTCGATCAGACTGGTGAGGTCCGAAATGCGATAGGGCACCGGTGTATCGACTGTGAATCGGCCGGGATCGAGGAGGCCGCGGCGCAGGCCCGTATCCTTGCGGCCCTGCGTGCCGGCCGCATAGCGGCTCTTGCACAGTGGGATCAGCTCCTGGATGATTTCGATCTCCGCGCGGCGGTTGCCGGCATCGCCGAGAAGCACCTCGACGATCTCGTCGAACGTCAGGAGCCAGAACGGCAACTGCATGTTGCGCGGGCTGATCACCTCGCCCCACTCGGGGAACGCGGTTGCATATTCGTTGTGCGGATCGAGCAGCACGATATGGGCAGCCGGGTTGGCGCCGAGGATCGCGCGCAGCACGAGCGCGGTGGTGCAGGATTTGCCCGTGCCGGTCGTGCCGAGGATCGCGAAGTGCTTGCCGAGGAGGTCGTCGACCTTGACCATGGCGGGAATGGTGGCGTCCTGCCGGATGCATCCAACGCGGACGGATGATTTCCCGTCTCCGCAGAATGCGAGCTCGAGCTCGGCTTTGACGGCGACCCGCACCCGGTCGCCGAGTGCCGGATAGACCGTGACGCCGCGATTGAAGGAGCCCTGCTTGCCGTCCCGCGCGAGCCACAGCTCGCCGACGAGACCGAGTTCCGCGATCCAGATCTCGGATTCGCCGTCGCGCTGGGCCGGTACCGGCACGCTCAACGCCGAAACGATCGCGAGCACGACCGTATTGCTCTGCTCGATCGCGAGCAGCGTACCCATTTCAGGCCGGCCGCCGGGGGATGCGAGGGCGGCATCGCTGGAGCCGTCCAGCAGGACGATGGCCTTGGAGCCGGTCACGGAGACGATGCGACCGATGGAGCGGTCTGGTCCGCGCGATTGACGGGCCGAGCCGGCGGCAGTGGATGCGGATGGCTGCATGTCGATGTGCCTCTCAGATCGCCGGTGAGGGACGGTCGATGATTCGCGGTCCCAGGATGGCGTCGTCGTTCTGGTTCAGAGCGGTCACGGAATGGCGAGACGGGAGCACGACGCTCACCGTTGTTCCGACGTCCTTTTCGCTCACGATTCCGAGCTGCCCGCTGTGCAACTCGACGAGCGACTTGGAGATCGGCAAGCCGAGGCCCGTGCCTTCTCGCCACCGCGCACGTGAGCTGTCGACCTGGCCGAACGGGGTGAGCGCGATCTTGATGTCCTCGTCGCTCATGCCGATGCCGGTGTCGGCGATTTCGATCAGCGTGCTGCCGTCGGGCATGCGGAATGCACGCACCGTGACGACACCGCCGGAGCGCGTGAACTTGATGCCGTTGCTGATGATGTTCGTGAAGACCTGCCGCAGCTTGACGCTGTCGCCCCGGATCATCGGCAGGTCCGTCGCGATCGACGTCTCGACCGTCACGCCGGCTTCAGCCGCCATCAGTTCGAGCGACGCGATCGAGATGAGCAGCACCTCGTCGATTGCTATCTCGCGGGCGTCGAGTGTGTACTTTCCGCTCTGGATTTTCGAGATGTCGAGAATGTCGTTGATGACAGCGAGCAGGTGGCCGGCGGAATCGTGGATCAGCGTCGCATATTGGACGATCTCGTCGTCCTTGAGATGCCGGCGGCCGTGCTCGGACAGAAGCTTCGAGAAGCCCACCACGGTGTTGAGTGGCGTGCGCAGCTCATGGCTCATATTGGAGATGAATTCGGATTTCACCCGGCTGGCGATTTCCGCCTCGATCCGGGCTGAATGCTCAGCGACCCGCGTGCGGTGCCGCAGGACGGCATCACCCAGCAGAGAGGAATACTCGCTGATCAACGAGTTGCCTTTACTTATTCCGGAACTGTGGAGCATCGACCACGCCGTTCTTTGAGAAAGAGAATCTCGGACAAGCTATGGCCCAAGGGATAATCTGGCGTTAACAGCAACACCTCGAGCCGCATCGAAATTTGCGGGAAATACATTTCAAATAAATGAGGACGCGCGTTCAATTGGAATTGCTCGATCCAGAACGCCGGCCAGAAACTCAGGACTGTCGTTGCCGACAGAGCGGTCGACGGTCAGGAATAGCGAAAAAACTCTATGATCCAGGTGAGAGTTGGCAAGAAATTACAAATTTTATCAAGTATTAAGAATAATATTGCCGCGACGCCGTGCGGTCGTTCATCGATTCATCTGCAAGTCGAAAACCACGAAATACGATTGGGCGGACACGGAAAATTTTCGTGCCGCCGAAGTTTTCGATGCACTCCCACGCCCCCGGAATGGCCGTTGTGATTTCAACTGCCGAGCAGGTCCTGTAACCGGAACAGCTCGAGCGAATTGGTCCGGCCGATCCGCACACGGTCGGCTTCGCTGATCGGGCAGGCGTCGAACCACTGTGCCGCCTCGTCGATCGCCTCGAACGGCCAGTCCGTCGAGAACAGGATGCGACCCGACCCGATCACCTGCATCGAGCACAGCAGCGCCGGCGTAGAGAAGTTGCCCGACACGGTGATGTAGAAGTTGTCCTGGAAGTATTCGCTCAGCAGGCGCTTCGCCGGATACTTGGGCGGCTGGTCGAGCCACTTGTTGCGGTTGTCGCACCGCCAGATCGCGAACGGCAGGTTCTCGCCCATGTGGCCGAGAACGATCTGCAACTTGGGATGCCGGTCGAACAGGCCCGAGCACATCAGCCGCAGCGCGTGCACCGCGGTTTCTTGGGCGAACGCCCATGTCGGCCCCATCAGCCAGGGATGCCCGTCATAGATGCGCGCGTCCTGTGGAAGCGGATTGCGCGGATGCAGATAGAACGGCACGTCGAGCTCGGCGACTTTGGCCCAGAAGCCGTCGTAGCGCGCGTCGTCGAGATATACAGGCGTTTCCGGATCGCCAGCCTGGCTGAACCCGTTCACCAGCGCGCCACGGAAGCCCAGTTGCTTGACCGCCCGCTCGATCTCGCGCGTCGCCTCGTCCGGGTCCTGCATGGCGAGGGCCGCCAGTCCCTGGAACCGCTTGGGGTTTTTCGCAACTTCCTTCGCCAGGTAGTCGTTCGAGCGCCGCGCCACATCGACCGCGCGCCCGATGTCGACAATGGCCTGCACGGCCGGCGCATTGAGCGACAGCAGCGTCATCTCGATACCGGCCTTGTCCATCTCCTTCAGGCGGTCACCGTGGATGTCCGTAATGCGGTGCTTCAATTCGGGCCAGTGGCTGGGCGGCACGAACACGGCCGAATCCTCCAGCGTGTCGGGAAACGCGTAGTGCTCTTCGAGCGCGATCTTGCCCATCTTGCCGTTCATGCTGAGCGATCCTCGGGGTGACTGTTTCTGTCGCTTGTCCAGGCTCGGTGGTCATCGAGCATTGCTCGCAGGCTACAACAGCCCCGGCGTCTCCGGAAGCCTATTATTTGCAATTGCAAAGTTTGCACTTGAAACAGAACGCCGGGCGCACGATACCTGTTGGCGTCCGCTGTACCGGTTCCACCGTCGGCCTTCTGGCTACGCTTGCTGGCGCCCGAACAGCGGGGCATAGAGAACGGATGATCCCGGCGCGCGGCGCCAACGGGGTCGCCCAAGAACTGTACCCGGCTTCAAGGAGGAAGCGTTTCGTGATGATTTCAAAGCGCAAGAGCACTGCGTTCGCATTCGCGCTGGGCCTTCTGGCCTCGTGCGCGACGGTCTCCGCCCAGCAGTTCACGATGAAGATCTCGTCGCCGACGGTGGGCGATGTCACCCAGGAGTGGATGAAGACCTTCAAGTCCGGCGTCGAGGGACGTGCAGCGGGCAAGATCAAGGTCGAACTCTATCCGGCCGGCCAGCTCGGCGCGATCCCGGCGACAGTCGACGGCGTGGCCCTCGGCACCATCGAAGCCGTGATCCCGGCGTCCGGCTTCCTCGCTGGCCTGGAGCCGCGCTTCACGGTTCTCGACCTGCCCGCGATTTTCAATGACCTCGCGCACGCGCAGCGCGTTCACAACTCGCCGGAAGCCAAGCAGCTCTACGCCAAGTTCGGCGCGTCGAAGGGTGTCGAGCCGATCGCGATCATCGCGCATGGCCCCGCCATGATCGTCTCGCACAAGCCGATCCGCACCGTCGCCGACTTCAAGGGCCAGAAGGTTCGCGTCATCGCCGGCACGCCCCTGTTCATCGAGACTGCCAAGAAGCTCGGCATCTCGCCGGTCGCAATGGCCCTCGGTGAGGTGCTCCCCGCACTCCAGAACAAGGCGTTGGACGGCAGCGTCACCGGCCTCACCGTGCTGACCTCCATGAAATACTTCGACGTCGCCAAGGCTGCGACCTCGATCCCGAGCGGCATCATTTCGGTCGGCGTCTTGTCGAACACCAAGTGGTTGAAGGGTCTCGGCCCCGACCTCGAGAAGGTGGTCCGCGAGGAAGCCGGCAAGGCCAACACGGCCGTGAACAAGTTCGGTCAGGACGACGTTACTGCAGCCCGCGACGTGTGGCGCAAGAACGGCGGCGAGGTCATCGATCTCGTCCCTGCCGAGGACGCCAAGTACCGCGAAGCCGTGACGTCGGCGCTTCCTCCATTGCTCGAGAAGAATGCGACGTTGAAGGCCGACTACGAGGCGATCCTCGCGATCGCGAAGAAGTACGCGAAGTAGCAGCCGGACGTTTCCGGCTCGACGCCACACTGGAGCATCATCCGACCAGACGGAATCGTCGTCAGCGATTCGCGGGTCGGATGAAGATGCTCTAGCTTCATGAGACTAGAGCAATTTTCTCCGATCAGTCGGACGCCTGTGGCAGTCGCATCTGATCGGATACGGCTCTAGCGCCAGCGACGG
This sequence comes from uncultured Devosia sp., assembly GCA_964574325.1. GTDB lineage: Bacteria > Pseudomonadota > Alphaproteobacteria > Rhizobiales > Hyphomicrobiaceae > CAMDPA01. The sequence continues at coordinate 67,536 of CAZNMY010000003.1, forward strand.
AGCGGGGCGAGATGGGGATGTTGGAGCGTGCGATCGGGGCCGCGATGGCGGTGCTGCAAAAGGCGCTGGGCGTCACCCTGATCGCCGCGATCCTGCTCAATTTCGCCAACGTGATCGGGCGATACGGCTTCGGCTACTCGATCCTGTGGGCGGACGAGGTCGAGATGTTCATTCTCGTCCTCGTCACGTTCCTCGGCGCCGCCATCGTCGGCTGGAAGCGCCAGCATCTCGCCATGGACGTGCTGCGAACGAAGCTGCCGGGCCCGCTGGCTTCGCTCGTAACCGTCCTCGAGGCGGCGGCCCTGGTCGCCATCGCAGTTCTCGTCTGCATCCATTCGATCTCCTATGCGCAGCAGATGCTGATGTTGGGCCGCACCAGCGACAACGCCGGCATTCCCATGTGGATCCCCCACAGCTCCGTTGCGATCGGCTTCGCGCTGCTCGCTTTCGTGGCGATCTGGCAGGCGGTTGCAGGTCTCGTCGGCCGGCGCGGCAATACCGGTCGTGTCGAGTCGGAGAGCGAGGCCGCTGCATCGGCAGGCAAGAGGGACTGAAACAGTGACATTCGCCCTTGCGTTCCTGCCGTTTCTGCTTCTGCTGATCGGGTTTCCGATCTTCCTCGTGCTGCTGTCGTCCGTGACCGTGGCCCTCGTGTTCTACATGAACGTACCGCTCGCGGTGCTGCACCAGAACCTGTTCGGCTCCGTCAATTCGTTCTCGCTGTTGTCGATCCCGTTCTTCATCTTCGCCGGCGAGCTGATGGGCCGCGGCAGCGTCGCTCAGCGCCTCGTCGATGTCGTGCAGAGCGGCATGGGCGCGACACGCGGTAGTCTCGGCGTGACGACGGTCGGAACGTCGGCGATCTTCGGTGCGATCTCCGGCGTCAGCTCCGCCTGCGTCGCAACCATCGGCCGCATCATGTATCCCGCGATGCGCCGCAAGGGGTATCCAGAACCCTTCGCTGCCGGTCTCGTGACGGCGGTCGGCGCCATCGACATCATCATTCCGCCGAGCGTGCCCCTCATCATCTACGGCGCGGCTGCGCAGGAATCCGTGCCGCGCTTGTATGCGGCCGGCTTCATTCCCGGCCTGATGCTGGCCCTGATGCTGTCGGCCTACGTCATGTGGATCGCACGCCGCCAAGGCTTCGGCGAAAGCCCGCCGTTCGAATGGCGCGGCTTCCTTCGGGCGTTTACGCGTGGACTGTGGGCGCTGGGCATGCCCTTCATCATCCTCGGCGGGATCTACGGCGGCGTCTTCTCGCCGACCGAAGCCGCTGCCGTCGCCAGCGTCTATGCCGCGTTCGTCGCCGTGTTCGTATTCCGCGAGCTGGGATGGCGCGACATCATGCAGGCGGCGGAGACGACCGCGCTCTTTTCCGCTCAGGTGCTGATCATCGTCGCGTGCGCCAGCGTTTTCTCCTGGCTGCTCACCGTCAATCAGGTCCCGGCCAATATCGTCGCCTGGCTCGAGGCGCTGCGCGTTCCCGCCTGGGTTCTGCTGCTGGCCATCAATTTCATACTGCTGATCGCAGGCTGCTTCATCGACCCGATCTCGGCCATACTGCTGTTGACGCCGCTGCTGGTGCCGGTGGTGAAGGCGGCTGGGATCGACACCGTGCACTTCGGCATCATCGTGACCGTCAATCTGGCGATCGGCCTGTTCAGCCCGCCGTTCGGCATGAACATCTTCGTGGCGCAGTCGGTGCTTGGTCTGCCCGTGTCATCGATCTACCGCGGCATCATTCCATTCCTCGTGATCTACCTGATCGCGCTCGGCCTCATCACCTTCGTGCCGCAGATCTCGCTGATCGGCCCGCAACTGCTGATGCGATCACCCTGATCCGCTGCCGCTGAGAGCGGCCTTCCGCGCTCCAGCCGCGTCTGAGCGATCATCCATTGAGGCAGATGGAAAGCCGTGGTCGGCATCTCGACAGGCGTCGCCGTTTCGATGCTTTCGTGGCAACGCCATCGACGAAAACGGACCGGATGATCGCTCACCCGGCCCGAAATATGTCTGCCATATTGAACGCGCCGTTACTCGGCAGCTTGCTTCAATACCGGTGCTGCATTGCGGACGTCGTTGTCGACGTGGGGCAGGAACGACTGGAAGTTCTTGTGGAAGTCGGCGACGAGGCGGCGCGACGTAGCGTCGAATGCCGCCTGATCGGCCCAGCCGTCACGCGGATTGAGCAGCTTGGTGTCGACGCCGGGCACTTCGGTCGGAACCTGGAACCCGAAGTAGGGATCCGTGCGCATCGGCATGTTCTTGAGCTGACCTGACAGGGCCGCGTCGAGCAATGCGCGTGTCGCCTTGATCGGCATGCGGCTGCCGACGCCGTAGCCGCCGCTGGTCCAGCCGGTGTTGACCAGCCAGCAATCGACGTTGTGCTTGGCGATCAGGTCCTTGAGCATGTTGCCGTACACGCTGGGATGCAGCGGCAGGAACGGATGGCCGAAGCAGGTCGAGAAGGTCGACTCCACTGCGCTCGTCATGCCCTTTTCCGTGCCCGCGACCTTGGCGGTGTAGCCGGACAGGAAGTGATACATCGCCTGGCTCGGGTTGAGCTTTGCGATCGGGGGCATCACGCCGAACGCATCGGCCGTCAGCATCACGAGGTTTTTCGGCTGGCCCGCGACGCCCGAGACGTCGGTGTCCGGGATCCACTCGGCCGGATAGGCTGAGCGGGTGTTCTCGGTCAGCGCCTGATCGTCGTAGTCGGGATCGCAGTCCTTGCCCTTCAGGACGACGTTCTCGAGGATCGCGCCGAACCGATTGGTGGCGGCCCAGATCAGCGGCTCGCTCTCCTGGCGCAGGTTGACGGTCTTGGCGTAGCAGCCGCCCTCGAAGTTGAAGATGCCCTTCGGCGACCAGCCGTGCTCGTCGTCACCGATCAGCGTACGCTTCGGGTCGGCCGAAAGCGTGGTTTTGCCGGTGCCGGACAGGCCGAAGAACAAGGCACTGTCGCCGTTCTTGCCGTAGTTTGCAGAGCAGTGCATGGGCAGCACGCCGCGGGCCGGCATGGCCCAGTTCATGAATGTGAACGCGCTCTTCTTGGTCTCGCCGGCATAGGAGGTGCCGCCGATCAGCACGAGATTGCGCTTGAAGTCGATGGCGATGACCGTGCCGTTCGGGTTGCCCTGCTCGGGCGACCGGCAGCCGTGCCGCTTGGGATCGGCGCGGAAGCTCGGCAGGTTCACGATCGTCACTTGGGGCTGGTAGCCGATGAGCTGATCCGCCGTCGGGCGGCGCAGCAGGTGACGGATGAACGCCGCGTGCCACGCGTACTCGCACATGATGCGGGTGTTGTAGCGATAGGTCGGATCGGCGCCGACATGCAGATCCTGCACGTAGAGATCGAGCTTCTTGGCGTGTGCTTGGAAGTCGGCGAGCAGGTTCTCGAAGTGCTCGCGCGACATCGAGTAGTTGTTGTCCCACCAGATCTTGCCCTCGGTGAGCTCGTCGCGCACCGTGAACTTGTCCTTGACCGAGCGGCCGGTGTGCTCTCCGGTAACTGCGACGAGCGCACCTGTAGAGGCGAAGCGCGCCTCACCCCGGCGGATCGAGGCCTCTATCAACTCGACGGGAGAATTGTTGAGGTGGACCTTGCCGGCCGCGCTCAGCGGAAAAGTTTCGGTGCTCATCGCTGTTCCAGTTTGATGGCAATATCGAAGGCTGCGAACGCTGGCATCGAAACGCCGGAGTGAGAACGGTCGACGATGGGAGCGCGAAGATCGTGCGGCAGAACCGCAGCCACGTCGCCGCCGTCGTCACTGAAGCCGTCGTCACTGAAGATGGAAGATCGGTGCCCAGCTAAGTCGGAGCAAGCACGAAGCGAGCCACCGACGAAGTCCGCATAAAAATCAGTCGTCACTGTTCAAAGCAAGCGGAAATTCACGGTCGAATCGTCGCGTTTGATATTCGGGTTAAGCGCATGTGCAGCATTCGTGAGTGTTGCTGCAAGAATAGACAGCAACTTCGACAGACATGCTTCAGTTGCTGGTGGTAGTTCCAGGCGTGAGACTATTGCCGCAGTGGTTAGCGTCGCTGTGGACAGCGCATTTTATGCTGCGCTGCACACTGAAATGGCGCGGTGCAGCAATAAACATTAACCAACTGATCTTGAGCGCGCTGCTCGGGTTGCCGCGACGAGCACCTCCCGCATGGCCTCGGTCGTGGCGATGCGCTCGGGGAAGCGAATGCGAACCGAGCGCCGGCCATCGGTCAGGTCGCAGCCCTCCGGATCGCAGCCGATCATCCGCCACGCGCCGCCGTCCGATCCGGTGGTGCTTGCGTCATGGCCCGATGCTGCCGGGTGCGCCGCCGCCATGGCCGATATCGCGTCGGCATGGTCGTTGTTCATGTGCTCGAGAATGCCATGTTCGGCCTCGATGACGGCGGCAGCGTCGCTCGTTTCGACTGTCATGTCGCCGGCCTGGAGTCGCACGATCCTCCCGAACCCGGCCACCAGATGCGCCCATTCGATGTCGAGCTGGTAGAGCCTGAAGTCGGCGAAGTCGATGAAGCCCGCGGCATCCGGATGTCGCGCCAGGTAGCGTCGGCGCGCGGTTGCCGCATCGGCCTCTCGCATCCGCCCGACCAGCGTGACGCGCGCGCCGGTCAGCGCCGCGCGATCCGCACTCGATGCATCGAACAGAATGCTGCACCTCTGATCCGCCTCGATATTCTTCGCGTGCTCGGCAAGGCCGGACAACGCCAGCAGCGGCGATCCGTCAGGCTGGGTGGCAACGGCGACCAGCGAAGCGTAAGGGTATCCACCGACGCGGTCGATAGTGCCCAGGCTGGCCTTCCACGCCGCGCGGACGAGATCTCTGGCGAGGCCGGCCGCGGCCTCTTTTCCACCGTCCCGGGAACGCGCGTCGGAGATATCGTCGCTTGCCATGTGCGTGCTCGCGCTTTGCGTGCTAGATGTGCGTCTCGAGCCCTGTTCGACACGGCCCGGTTCGAGACGGATGTCGCGGCCCATAAAGTCGGCTGATTGCCCTGCAGATGACATTCACTGGCCATTCAGCCGACCGGGAAGAGAGTAATGTTGCCACATTTCTCTCGTGTTGAAACCTTAGAGGCGGCAAAATCGTGTGGCCCGGCTCAGCCGGTGCGGTGAGGCGAGTGATCCCATGAAGGAAAAAAGCACGATCGTCCTGGTCGACGACGAGCAGAACATTCTGAAGTCGCTCAGAACGGCATTGGAAGCGGAAGGCTACAAGGTCCGCACCTACTCCGATGGCATGGCGGCCCTCGAGGCTCTGATGGAAGAGCCCGCGGATCTCGGCGTCTTCGATATCAAGATGCCGCGTATGGACGGCATGGAGCTGCTGCGCCGCATGCGCCAGCAGTCCGATATGCCGGTCATCTTCCTCACCTCGAAGGACGAGGAGATCGACGAACTCTTCGGCCTCAAGATGGGGGCCGACGATTATATCGCCAAGCCGTTCTCCCTTCGCCTCGTGGTCGAGCGCGTGAAGGCCGTGCTGCGCCGCATCGGTGCCAAGGACGGCGCGCCGCAGACGCCGGAGGCAGCCCGCGCGATCATCGAGCGCGGTAAGTTGAAGCTCGATCCCGAGCGTCATACCTGCCATTGGGACAACAAGGCCGTCACGCTGACCGTGACCGAGTTCCTGATATTGCAGGCGCTGGCGACCCGACCCGGCGTCGTCAAGACGCGCGACGCGCTGATGGATGCAGCTTACGACGATCAGGTCTACGTCGACGACCGCACCATCGACAGCCACATCAAGCGGCTGCGCAAGAAGTTCAAGCAGGTCGACGACGATTTCGATGTGATCGAGACGCTTTACGGGGTCGGCTATCGCTTCAAGGAAGCAGCCTGAGGGTCGCTCCAGCTTCAGTTGGTGGTCGCTTCCCGCCGAACGGCCTTGCCGGTCGAAGGACTGGTGCCCTTGGTCCGTTCGGCGCAGCCTCCGACCAGGGGACGCGGCGCCCGGCTGTTGCAACGTGCGATACGGCTCGAAACGCGAAGGCGAGGCCTGACGTGAGGCCGAGCCCTTCGGTTTGCAAACTATGAGGCTTCGGCACGGCATGCCCTTCGACGGCGAGCAACCGAAAATCGTGGGCGATGCGCTGGCCGGCGGCAGGGCAGCCGCGCAGTGGGCGTCGGCGACGTTCGCGCAGTTCCTGCGCATATTGGAGATTGTGGGCGGTCACGTGCGCCGCTTCTTCGATCGGTTGCCGATCGTGCGTTGGTTTTCGCGCAGCCTTGCCCGCCGCATCATTTTTTCGAACGCGATCGGTCTCCTGATCCTGCTTGGAGGCTATTGGTATCTCAACCAGTACAAGGACTGGCTGGTCGACGCCAAGCTCGATAGCCTCACGGCCCAGGGCGAGATCATCGCCCAGGCGATCGCAGCCAACGCCACGCTCGACGGCGAGCGCCTCGTCGTCGATCCGGAAGCGCAGCCGGACATGGCCCCCCCTCTCGACGAATACCGCGACGACGGCTTCGCGGCGCTGTCCTTCTCTCTGGGACCGGAGAAGGTTGCCCCGGTACTTCGACGCCTGATCCAGCCCGATATCCGGGCCCGCGTCTATGATCGCGAAGGCCGCTTGATCGTCGACACCGTCGAATTCCTGTCGAAGCGGAAGCTGGTCGACCCCCACAAGACCGACGACAAGCCGCGCACCAAGAATCTCTGGACGCGCATGACGGAGTACCTCTTCGCCTCGGAATTGCCGGTGCTGCGCGAGCTGGATCGCGCCAACGGCAACTATTATCCCCCCGTTCGCAGCGCGATGTCAGGCACCGGCACACCGATGCTGCTGCTCAACGAGGAAGGCCATCAGATCGTCTCCTACGCAGCACCCATCGTTCGTGCCCGCAAGATTCATGGCGTTCTGCTGCTCTCGACCGATCCCGGCGAGATCGAGAAGGTGCTGAACAAGGAGCGCAATGCGATCATAAAGCTCGCCGGCCTCGCTCTGACCGCCAGCTTCCTCGTCTCGATGCTGCTCGCATATTCGGTGGCGGGCCCGATCTACAAGCTGTCGCAGGCGGCCGAGGCGGTCAGCGTCGACATCAACGCGCGCCACCGGCTGCCGGATTTCACCGACCGCAGGGACGAGGTTGCCCACCTCGCGCAGAGTTTCAAGGCGATGACGGCCTCGCTGTATCGCCGCATCGAGGCGAGCGAGAAGTTCGCCGCCGATGTCGCCCACGAGCTGAAGAATCCGCTGACGGCAGCCAACGCCACCGCCCAGTCGCTCTCGTATGCCCGCACCGACGAGGAGCGCGATCAGCTCGTCGTCCAGATCCGCAGCGAGCTGAAGCGCCTCAATCGCTTGATCAGCGACGTGTCGAACGCCTCCCGACTGGACGCTGAGCTTGCCCTGCAGCAGCGCGAGCCCGTCGATATGGCCGAGGTTCTGCACAATGTCGCGACGACCTTCCGCGACCTCACGAGCGGTTCCGGCCGTGCGATCGAGCTCGACGTCGCCCAGCATGGAACGGACGATCTCGTCGTCCTCGGCCAGGACGGCCGCCTCGGTCAGGTCGCCACCAATCTGATCGACAACGCGCTCTCGTTCTCCCCGTCTGACGGTACCATCAGGATCTCGCTGCGCCGCGATAGCGACATGGTTCGCTTCTGCGTGGAGGACGAAGGGCCGGGTATCGATGTCGGCAAGCTCGAGAAGGTTTTCGAGCGCTTCTACACGTATCGCCCGACCGCCACGACGAGCCGGGGCAACAATTCGGGCCTGGGCCTGTCGATCACCCGTGAGATCGTGAAGGCCCACGATGGCAGGATCTGGGCCGAGAACCGCCGGCCCGAGCTGTCTGACAACGGCGTTGTCGATGGCCAACGGCGGGGCGCCCGGTTCGTGGTGACGATCCCCGCCGCGCAGCGTGTCGGTCAGCAGTATCGATCGCAGCCGTCGCGGGGCTGGCGCGTCTGATCGCGGGGAGCGCTATGTCGGACGATGCCGGCGAAACCGCGAACCTACACGGCACGGCACTGGCGGTCGGCGATCGCGGGGTTATGATCCGCGGCCCTTCGGGCTCTGGAAAATCGGACCTCGCCTTGCGCGTTCTGGCCCTGCGACCGGGCCCGCTCGTGTCAGCCCAACCGATGCTCGTCGCCGACGATCGCGTGCTCGTCACCGCCAGCGACGGCCATCTGACGCTCGGCTGTCCCGGCCCGATCCGAGGGCTGATCGAAGTGCGCGGTGTCGGCATCGTGGCGGTTCCGGTCGTCGCAGGCGCGCGGCTGGTCCTGGTCGTGGATCTCGTCCGGCCGGGCGACGTTCAGCGACTGCCGGAGCAGGAGGACACGGCCGTGATCCGCGGCGTCAGGGTCCCTCGCATCGCGCTCGCGCCGTTCGAGCCCTCCGCCGCTCTGAAGCTCGTTCTGGCGGTGGAAAATCTGCGGGATTGCCTGTAAGGCCGTGCTCCCGAGGGTGAGCCCCCTCCATCACACCCACCCGCTCTCGGTTCCAAAATGTCCTCCGCGTTCAGTTTATCTCTTTCGACCATCTTGCGATTGCGGCAAACAGTTGCCACACCTAGGTCAGTTGGGGGAGCAAGGTCGGTTCCATGATTGGCATCGTCATCGTGACGCACGGCGGTCTGGCCGGTGAATTCCGTGCGGCCCTGGAACACGTGGTCGGCCCCCAGTCCCAACTCGAGACGATTTCGATCGGTCCCGAGGACGACATGGAGCTCCGCCGCGGTGACATCCTCGCGGCTGTGAAGCGAGCGGAAGGCGGCAGCGGGGTCGTCATCCTCACCGATATGTTCGGCGGCACTCCTTCTAATCTCGCGATTTCCGTCATGGATGAGGCCAGGGTCGAGGTCATCGCAGGTGTGAACCTGCCGATGCTGATAAAACTCGCCAGCGTCCGCTCGGATGCGCCTCTTGCAAAGGCCGTTGACTTGGCCAAGGAGTCCGGACGGAAGTATATCAGCGTCGCAAGCCAGGTTCTGACGGGCGAGAGCTGACGATCGCGGGGCATGGTGCGCGCGATCGTTCGATGAGACCCTTCACGGGCTCTCGGCAATCGGAAGCAGGAGGCGTCGCCGATGCAAAAGGAAACGCATCCGGAAGGCAACAGAGCCCCTGCCGCCAAAGTCATCATCCGCAACCGGAAGGGGCTCCACGCGAGAGCTTCGGCGAAGTTCGTCAAGTGTGCCGAGACCTTCGACGCTGAAGTGACGGTCACGCGCGATGGCCAGTCCGTAGGCGGGACGTCGATCATGGGGCTGATGATGCTGGCCGCCGGCCCCGGCGCAGAAATTCAAGTGCAGGCGACCGGTCCCGACGCTCTGATCGCCGTCGAAGCGCTGATCGCACTCGTCGTCGCAGGCTTCGGCGAAGAGATGGTCGACGACCTCTAACCCAGAATCACAAATGGCTGGCCCGTCTCGCTGCACTCGCGCCCGCCTCTCGAAAAAATAGGGCGCGGGGTTGCCGCGCCCTTGGTTCGATGACGGCAGGCCGAGGTTTCAATTCCGGATGCGAAGCGTCGACAGCGCCAGGGCGATCTGCCGAAACGAGGCGCGGAGTTCTTCGCCCGACGATGCGTTGAAGAAGAAGCTGGTGTTTTCCGCGGTCTCCGCTTCACCGCGCGAAGCGCACTGCCTCAGCGTGTTGGTCGCCGTCTCGTTGCCTTCGAGCTGGAAGCCGACGGTGTAGACCGTAATGCCGGCAGCCTTCATGTTGGTGCACAGCGTGACGGCCTTTGCCGACACCGAGGTCTCGTCTGCGCTGGTGCCGCCGAAAGTATTGTAGACGCCGTCGGTCATCAGTACGGCGACTTTTCTGAGCTTGGGCTGCCCTTTTGAATTGAGCGTGGTCAGGTCGCTGTAGGGAGCCGGTGTGCTTGCGCTGTCCCAGATGCCGGTCCAGTTCGGCGACAACAGATACCAGGCCCATGCCGTTCCGAGTGCGCCGGCAGTGGCGCCGGCAGCCGGCAAAGCGGTGATGTGATCCTTGATCGCTTCCTTGTCGCTGGAGAGCGGCTTGATGGTGGGGATCTCGACCGAACTGTAGCCGGTCGTCATGCAGGCGCCGTTGCTGCTGTAGTTGGACTGGTTCGTTTTGGCAGCATTGCCCGTGTCGCCACTGTGGGCGTTGAGCGTGTTGTTGCCGACAGGCTTGGCGTCGGTGAATTCTTCCGTGCCCGTGCGCTCGGTCACGCAGGTGATGCCTGTCATGGTCGTGCCGCTGAAGCTGCGGGTCGTCTGCACGTCTGTGACGCGGTCGAGGTATTGGCCGACGTTGACGCGCTGAGAGAAGGGAGCGAGTGCAACCTTGGACGTGTACTGGCTCTGGTCGCTCCAGACGACGATGTCGACGAGATCTTTGGCGGCGTCCTTGAGGTCGGTGATCTTCTGACCGTCCATCGAGCCGGTCGTATCGAGCATCAGGGAGACTTCGAGATTGGTGCCGGCATTGCCTCCCGCTGCGATCACCGTCTCGGAGACGATGCGACCGGGGATCGCAGAGAAGCCCAGCACCGCGAGGAACGGGCTCGGCATCGCGAAATCGACCGTTCCGCGCAGAACCGTTCCGCCTTCCGTCACGGCAAATGAAGGTGTGCCGCCGGTCACATTCGCCGGCTTCATCTTGTCGAAGTAGGTGGTGGCCGCATTGATCCCGACGCTGAAATCGCTTCCGGTCGTGAGCTGAAGGGCCCGTCCGCCGGCGAGCGAAGCGCTGTCCATCGCGCTCTGCATCTTGTTGCGGGCGCTGAACCAGCGCGCATAGTCGATGGCGCCACCGATGGTGGCAAAGAGTGTCAGGACAGAGAAACCGAACACGATAGCGACGTTGCCGGAGCGGTCCTTCACGAAGCGGCTGCACGTTCCTGAATTCGGAATCCGACGCGTGAACTGATACATTGTTTCGACCTTCGCTGACCCTGTGTACGGATCATGCGTGTAAATTGATAAGAGCGAGTAAATAACGAGAAATTTTATGCAATTTTGATCTCTTGCCGGAGTATGAATGTAGTTCGTAAAAGTGAATCAAAAATATATAAGCTTGATTGTCCTTGTTTCAGAATGACCGGGCTGAAAAGCGGATCGACATCGTCGGTTGATCGCGACGCTCCCGGCTGAAACATGCCGGCCCGGGTTCCCGCGTGTTCCGGAGTGCAGAAGCAAGAACCGTGCTCTTGCCTTCGTCTGGCGGCGTTTCGGCAGCATCTCGTTCTGGCAGGACGGCCGAGAGGCTTGAGAGGAATGAAGACATAAGCATTTCTTTATGTGCTCTTGCGCGACCAACCGGTCAGCGCTATAGACGCGGCGCGAGCAAGCACGCTGCCGACCCGGCCTCAATTCGCAGAGGTCCCTTCCCGCAGGGGCGCAGCCGAGACAAATCCCCGAGAGGATCGACATGTCGAAGTCGCAAGACTACGTCGTCAAGGACATTGGCCTGGCCGAGTTCGGCCGCAAGGAGCTGAACATCGCCGAGACCGAGATGCCCGGTCTCATGTCGACCCGCGCCGAATACGGCAAGTCGAAGCCGCTGAAGGGCGCCCGCATCGCCGGCTCGCTCCACATGACCATCCAGACCGCGGTGCTGATCGAGACGCTGGCCGAACTCGGCGCCGACATCCGCTGGGCCTCGTGCAACATCTACTCGACCCAGGACCACGCCGCTGCCGCCATCGCCAAGGCCGGCATCCCCGTTTTCGCGGTCAAGGGCGAGAGCCTGAAGGACTACTGGGAATACACCCGCAAGATCCTCGAGTGGTCGGACGGCGGCGTGCCCAACATGATCCTCGACGACGGCGGCGACGCCACGCTGTTCGTTCACCTCGGCTACTTCGCCGAGAAGGGCGACAAGGCTGTCCTCGCCCAACTCGAGAAGCCCACGGTCGAGGAAGAGGAAATCCTGTTCGCGCTGGTCAAGCGCACGCTGAAGGAGAAGCCCGGCTGGTTCGCCCAGCTCGCCGCCTCCATCAAGGGTGTCTCCGAAGAAACCACCACGGGCGTCCATCGCCTCTACGAGCGCGAGAAGAACGGCACGCTGCTGTTCCCCTGCATCAACGTCAACGACAGCGTCACCAAGTCGAAGTTCGACAACCTCTACGGCTGCCGTGAATCGCTGGTCGACGGCATCCGCCGCGGCACCGACGTGATGATGTCCGGCAAGGTCGCGATGGTTGCGGGCTACGGCGACGTCGGCAAGGGCTCGGCCGCTTCGCTGCGCCAAGCCGGCTGCCGCGTTCTCGTCTCCGAGATCGATCCGATCTGCGCGCTCCAGGCCGCGATGGAAGGCTACGAGGTCGTGACGATGGAAGACGCGGTCACCCGCGCCGACATCTTCGTCACCGCGACCGGCAACAAAGACATCATTACAGTCGATCACATGCGGGCCATGAAGGACCGCGCGATCGTCTGCAACATCGGCCACTTCGACAACGAGATCGACGTCGGCGGCCTCAAGAACATGAAGTGGACGAACATCAAGGATCAGGTCGACGAGGTCGAGTTCCCCACGGGCCGGCGCATCATCCTGCTCAGCCAAGGCCGCCTCGTGAACCTCGGCAACGCGATGGGGCATCCCTCGTTCGTGATGTCCGCGTCCTTCACCAACCAGACGCTGGCGCAGATCGAGCTGTTCGCCAACACCGGCAAGTACGAGAAGAAGGTCTACGTGCTGCCCAAGCACCTCGACGAGAAGGTCGCGATGCTGCATCTGGCCAAGGTCGGCGCCAAGCTGACCAAGCTGACGAAGTCCCAGGCCGACTATCTCGGCCTGTCCCAGAATGGCCCCTTCAAGGGCGACGCCTACCGGTATTGAGGTTGCTCGGGGTCAGACCCTGCGGGTCTGACCCTACGACCGAACACGCTACATTTCACGGCCGGCGCGATCTCGATCACGTCGGCCTTTTGCGTTGTTGACCTGATCCCGAGCCGGACTAGATTGCCTTTCGAAAAGAAAATTCGGGAGGACGCCATGATTGATATTGCGCGATACGCGACAGCATTCTTCTGCGCCCTGTCCGCGACCGCATCGCCTCTCGCAGCCCAGACCCCCGCGGAGTTCTTCAAGGGCAAGACGGTCACGATCCTCATCGGCACCTCCGCCGGCAACGACTACGACTTCCGCGGTCGGCTGATCGCGCGCCACCTGGGCAAGCATATCCCCGGCGAGCCGCAACTCGTCCCGCGCAACATGCCCGGCGGCGGCGGTATCGTCGCGACCAACTACGTCGCCAGCATCGCGCCGCGCGACGGCACCACGCTCTACATGATCATGGCCAACATGATGACCGCCCAGGCGATGGGCGTGCAGGGCGTCCAGTTCGACACCCGAAAGTTCCGCTGGATCGGCAACACCACATCATCGCCGAATGTCGTCAATTCCTGGCACACGAGCGGCATCACGAAAATCGAGCAGACCAAGACGCAGGAGCTGGTGCTCGGCGCGCCGGTCGGCACCGCGGGCGCGCTCTATGCGACGGCGCTGGCCAAGGTTTACGGCGGGAAGATAAAGCTGGTGACCGGCTATCCCGGCGGCGGCGAAGTCAACATCGCCATGGAGCGCGGCGAGGTGCAGGGCCGCGGCTCGAACTCGTGGTCGTCCTGGAAATCGACGAAACCCGCTTGGCTCGCGGAGAAAAAGCTCAACATCCTCGTGCAGGTCGGCCTCACGCGGGACAGGGAGCTGCCCGATGTGCCGCTGCTGCTCGAACTCGCGGGCAACGACCTCGACCGCAGCGTAATGAGGTTCATTTCAGGTGAGACGTCGATCGCGCGCGCACTCGCCGCCCCGCCCGACGTGCCGGCAGACCGCGTCGAGGCACTGCGCCGCGCGTTCGATGCAGCGATGAAGGACCCCGAACTGCTCGCCGACGCTGCGAAGTCCAAGATCGACATCCAGGCGATGCGCGGCGAGGACGCGCAGAAGATCGCGGACGGCATCGTCGATGCGTCCCCTGCCGTTATCGCCCGCGCCCGCGAGCTTTTCGGCAATCTCGTCAAGTAGAGGTGTGAGACTTTCCCGGTCTGGCACCAATGGACGGCGGCAATAGTCTCATCGGTCACGATTCCGCGAGTTTGGCGAGCAACGCTTCACGTCCCGGCTCGAAGTCCTGCGCGATCCACCACGCCTCGACGCGGCGCAGCGCCTCGCCCACCGCGCGGCCCGCCGGGACACCTCGGGCCATTACGTCGGCGCCGTTGACGGGCAGCTTCGGCGCCGTCCATCGCGCGGGCAGCGTCAACGCATCGGCCCAGGCGGGATCGGTCGTCGAGCTCCCGAGTGCGCGAGCCAGCGACAGCGCGATCAGCCGCCGATAGTTCTCGGCCCCCTGAGCGTACAGCAGCGCACGCGCACTTCTCTCGCCGGGCGGTGTCGTCAGCCGAGCGCTCTCGCTTGCGCCGAGATCGAGCACGCCGCGTTCCTCACGCGAAACCTTGAGCGCGCGCCCGATCCGGACAGCGTCTTCGCTCGTCACGACGCCGAGTGCCGCCAGACGCAGCATGGCGTCGCCCTTCCACTTTGAGGCTGCTTCGATTTCGGTCAGCCTCCTGAAAACGGTAGGCATCGGCGCTGCCGGCAAAACCGCCGCGAGAATGCCGTGCCCCTGCATCGCGTCGATTGCTTCGACCGCGCGCCGCGCTGTCAGCAATCGCGTCATCTCCTGATGAATCCGCTCTCTGGAGAGCTGCGCGAGCCCTTCGCGCAGCCGCGTGCACGCGACGAGGCCGGCAGCGTCCGGATCGCCCACGCCATATTGCGCCGTGAAGCGAAAGAAGCGCAGGATACGCAGGTAATCCTCGCGGATGCGGTCCGCCGCCTCGCCGATGAAGCGCACGCGCCGCGCCATCAGATCCTCATACCCGCCGAGCGGATCGTGCACCTGCCCAGCTCTGTCGCAATAGAGCGCGTTCATCGTGAAGTCGCGCCGCCGCGCGTCCGCCGCCCAGTCGTCGGTGAACGCCACCGTCGCATGCCGCCCGTGGCTTTCCACGTCGCGCCGCAGTGTCGTCACCTCGAATGGATGATGGTCCGCGATCACAGTCACCGTGCCATGCTGCAGTCCCGTCTCCGCAACGCCGAGGTCTGCCGCACGCGCCAGACGCATCACGTCCTGTGGCAGAGCCGTCGTCGCGATGTCGATGTCGGTGATCGGCAGGCCCATCAGCCCGTTGCGCACCACGCCGCCCACGGCTCGCGCCTGATGCCCGCCGTCCTCGATTGCCGAGAGCACGCGTTGCGTCGCCCGCGACAAGAGCCACGGTTCTCCGGCCAGACTGGGTGGGGCCAAGCTCGGCAAGTCGCGGCTCGGCAAATC
Source organism: uncultured Devosia sp. (assembly GCA_964574325.1). Classification (GTDB taxonomy): domain Bacteria; phylum Pseudomonadota; class Alphaproteobacteria; order Rhizobiales; family Hyphomicrobiaceae; genus CAMDPA01. The sequence continues at coordinate 82,821 of CAZNMY010000003.1, forward strand.
GTTGCTCGGCAGATCGTCACTCGCGGGCATCTCTGCGTCTCGGCTCTTTGCGGCAACCTCGCCTATTCCGGAAACAGCCTGAGCTGCATGTTCTTCAGCATCGATGCCGTCGCACCCCAGATGAAGCGCTCGCCGTATGGCATCGTGTAGAAGCGTCGTTCCCGTCCGTCCCGGAGCCGCGATTGCATCTTGTGATTGACGGCGTTCATGAGAAAACCGAGCGGCACCTCGAAAGCGTCGGCGACTTCGCGTTCATCGAGCCGCAATGCGAAGCCCGGCTGCACGATCGCGACCACGGGATCGACGTGAAAGCCGGTGTGGGTGCGCAGCGCATCGAGATAGCCGATCGGCTGGACGTAATGGTCAGCGAGGCCGATTTCCTCTTCCGCTTCGCGCAGCGCGGCAGCCACGGCATCGGCGTCTCCCGGCTCGAGCTTGCCGCCGGGAAACGCGATCTGCCCGGCGTGGCTCGGCAGGTGCTCGGTACGCTGGGTGAGCAGCACGGTGGGAATGTCGTGCGCCACGATCGCCACCAGCACGGCCGCCCGGCGCAGGGGCCTTCCAATCATGAAGGCGTCGTGCAGATCCGGCCGCGTCGCGGCTTCTTGCTCGGTCAACGCCTCACCGAGGGCAGCATCGAAGATCCGCGGCGACGGTCCCACTTCGAGGCCCGCGCGGGCCCGCGCGACGACCGCGTCGAGGTCGATCATCAAGGATGGCGTGTCGGATATCATCCGCGACATAGACCGCGCAGACCGGGTTTTGGCAAGGTCCGCCCCGGGTAAGCGAGAGGCGATCTCCGCGAAGTCCGCAGGATCAGGCCGCTGCGAGTTGCTGCCTTACGGGTCGAGCAGATTTCTTCCCACGCTCGGCGATTTCCTCGCGCACCGCCGCGAGATCGTGGCCGGCGGCCTTCGCGGCGGCCATCGCCACGTCGAGCGGCATCCCGTTCTCCACCGACACGGCCACCCACATGATCGTCGACCGCAGGCCGGAGCGGCAGTGCAGTAGGATCGGTAGAGCCGCGGTTGCCAATGCAGCGCTGAACGGCTCAATCACATGGTCGTCGAGCACCTCGTGCTTCGCCGCGGGCACGTGGACGTAGTCCAGGCCGACCTCGTGCGACACGTCGGCTTCCCCGCGGGCGGTAAGCTGGCCGGCTTCCTCCCCGTCCGGGCGATTGTTGATGATGGACTTGAAGCCGAGTCGCGCCGCTTCTGCGAAATCGGCTGGTGTCATGGCGCCGGCCACGGCGACGGTGGGCGACAGAAAAGTGAAGCGGCTCATGGGGTTCGTCTTCCTGGCGGGGCGGAATGGCAGCACGGAGAACAATCGTCGCCGATGGCAGCAACGCACCTGCAATATACGGCAATTCCTTTCTAATGAAAGGGCGTCGACAGCACTTAAAGAGAAAAAAATTCCCTTTTTTATGAAGCTGTGACATGGTAGGAAAATCTTGCGCGGCGAAAGCCGGGTTCGTGAGAACAGAATTTTAGCTTGGCAGGCATTCCCATGCTCGACGAGATGGATATCAAGATACTTCGGATACTCCAGGAGGACGCCACGCGCCCGGTCGCCGAGATCGGCAAGGAGGTCGGCCTGTCGACCACGCCGTGCTGGCGCCGCATCCAGAAGCTGGAAGAAGCGGGCGTGATCCGCCGACGCGTTGCGCTGCTCGATCCGGCCAGGGTCAACGTCGGCGTCACCGTCATCGTCTCGATCAAGACCGACCGCCACGAGATCGGCTGGCTCGAGAAATTCCATGCTGCCGTTGTGGATTTCCCCGAGGTGGTCGAGTTCTACCGGATGTCCGGCGAGATCGACTACCTCCTGCGCGTGGTGGTCCCCGACATCGCAGCCTACGACGCGTTCTACAAGCGGCTCATCTCGCGCATCGAGATCGCCAAGGTGTCGTCCGCTTTCGCGATGGAGCAGATCAAGTACACGACCTCCCTGCCGCTCGACTTCGCACGTCCGTCCAGGAACGGCGACGTCGGTCAGTAGAGCGACCGCGTGGCAAGGAAGATGCAGGCCGCGGCCGCCGCCATGATGGCGGTCAGCGTCGCGACCATTCCCGCCACGCGCAGCGAAAGAATGTGCGGCGACTGCGACAGCGCATAGGCGTGCACGACCCGTCCACCGAGTAGCGTGACCCCGATCGCGTGCAACAGGAGCGGATTTGCCTTCGTCGCTTCGGCCAGCGCCATCAGTGTGAGCGCGATCGGGACGTATTCCGCGAAGTTGGCGTGCACCCGCATCCGCCGCAGCAGTTCCAGGTCGCTGCCGTCGCCGATCTCGACTTTGGCCGCGCGTCGCGCACCGATCGTCCGAAAAGACAGCACGACGAACACGAATGCAAGCAACCCTGCATAAAGCGCGGTGATCGGCATGACGGTGAATATCCCTTTGCTCTCTTGCGTTGATCGGAGAAGTCGTCGCCCTACTCGGGCAGCCGTTCGACGGCCGCGTCCAGCAGCGTGTGCAGCCGCTCGACATCGGCCACGCCCAGGCTCGTCCGCATGGCGGCTTGCGCAGCGCGCCACAGCGGCATGGCCTCTTTCAGCTTGAGTTTGCCGGCGGTCGTCAGCACCACGTCGCGGGACCTCTTGTCGGCGCCGGCGCGCAGCTCGACCAGGCCCGCGCGCACCAGCGGTGTGAGATTTCGCGTCATCGTCGTGCGGTCCATGTCGAGCGCTGCCGCCACGCTCGTCACCGTGCCCCCGCCGGTCATCGCGACCGTCTGCATCAGGCCGAATTGAGCGATCCCGAGCCCGCACGGCGCCAGATGCCGGTCGTAGAGCCGTGTCGCGCGCCGCGCTGCCATGCGCAGGCGATAGACGGTGCAGGGCAGTTTCAGCGAGGCCGGCATGGCGATGATGCTCTTTGACTGTTCGCACGTCTTGCCATGGTTTCCATCATCACATATCGTGCAAATACACGCGTGTAATTACACGAGACGAGGGGAGCGCGCAATATGGCGAACGATGCCACGCCGACCTGGGGCGTCGCCCCGCTCGAAACGTTGAAGTCGATGTCCGGGCTGGAGTTCCTGACGGCAATCCGCGACGGTCGCCTGCCCGCGCCGCCGATCTCCCGCGGCCTCGCCTTCCGTTTGGCCGAGGTCGAGCGCGGCCGCGTCGTGTTCGAGGGCTTTCCGTCGTCGGATCACATGAACCCGATCGGCACCGTTCACGGCGGGTATGCCGCGACGCTTCTCGATAGCTGTATGGCGTGCGCGGTGCAGTCCACACTGCCGAAAGGCACCGGCTACACGACCCTGGAGTTCAAGGTGAGCCTGGTGCGTGCGATCACCCCGGATACCGGCCGTGTCCTGGCGGAAGGGCGCGTGCTGACCGCGGGCCGCCGGATCGGTACCGCCGAAGGCCGCCTGCTGGACGAGGCGGGCAAGCTTCTCGCGCACGGCACCACGACGTGCCTGATCATGGAGCTGTGACTTACAAAATTCTTCAATCTGCGGCTCTGAGGCCGACTGACCATTCCCGTCTGTCGTCCCGGCACTTGTTGCCGTGACCCATTGTGCAGCAAGCGCGAACCGTGCCTCGAGGTAGATCCCGGTGACAAGCACCGGGATGACCACGCATATGATGACCACGCATATGCAGTGCCGAAAAAAGGCACGCTACTTCCGATGCTCTTCCAGCCGCGGCATGATCTCGACGAAGTTGCAGGGCCGGTGCCGGTTGTCGAGTTGCCACTTGAGGATGCCGCCCCACGCATCCTTGCACGCGCCCGGCGAACCCGGCAGGCAGAAGATATAGGTGCCGTGCGAAAGCCCGCCGCACGCCCGGCTCTGGATCGTCGAGGTCTCGATCTTCTGGAACGAGATCATGTGGAACACGGTCGAGAAGCCGTCGATCTCCTTCTCGAACAGTGGGCGCACGGCTTCCGGCGTGACGTCGCGTCCGGTGAACCCGGTGCCGCCCGTTGTGATCACGACATCGATGCCGGGATCGTCGATCCAACCCTGCACCTGTCCCCGGATCATGCCGACATCGTCGCGCACGATCGCGCGGTCGGCTACGACATGGCCATCCGCCGCGATCATCTCGGCGAGTGTCGAGCCCGACTTGTCGGACGCGAGATCGCGCGTGTCCGAAACGGTGAGAACCGCGATGCGGACGGGAATGAACGGTCTCGTCTCGTCGATGCGTGCCATGTCGCTTTTCCGGTCGGCGTTCTTCTGTCGGTGCGCTGAGCCCGACAACGGACAATTAAGCACTTTTCCACCATTGGCCAATGGCGTTATGGACCTGTTCCGTCCGTTGCAGCGCCGGACGGATGTATTGGCTATGGCCTGACACGCAGAACATGAGGGGAGTGCCGGCATGTCTGAAGACGCGCGCGGACGCGACCCGAACGCGATCCGGCGGACATTTCGCCGGACGTGGCGCGCCATCGCTTCGGCGCTCGGCCGCAGTCCCGTGCTGCGCGCCATCGCCAGCCTGTTCGAGCGGTACGCCGACTGGGGCACTCGATCCTATCCGCCCGAGGATCAGCGCCGGCTGAAGATCCTCAACGTGTTCGCCGCCCTGGTCGTCGCAGCGACGGGTTCCTACGCGGTCCAGAACGCATTCATGGACTTCGAGAAATACAAGCCGATCATATTCATCAATACGGCGCTTCTCGTGGTCTCGGCATTCCTGCCGCTGTTGCATCGGATAGGTCCCATCGCCGCTGCCATGACGCTCGTGGTCTGCGAGTATGTGGCGCTGGTGGCGCTGTCGGCGTATCTCGGGCGAAACGCCGGTCTGCATCTCCAATATTTCGTCGCCGCCGCCGCGACCTTCGTCGTGCTCGGTCCCGAGCGGCTGCGACTGGTGCTGTCCGTGACCGCGGTCGGCGTGATCCTGCATCTCGTGGTCTGGTTCCGCTTCCCTCCGGAGTTGGCGCTGATCGACGCCGAGCCCGGCCTGACCGACAGCCTCTACCTGCAGGCCGCCATCGTCACGATGGCGATGATCGCCGCGACGATCTGGTATGCGTTCAGCCTCGTCGAGCAGGCGCGCGGCGAGACCGAAGCTCTGCTCCGCAATATCCTGCCGGACAGTATCGTGGAGCGCTTGAGGTCGCGGCCCGACGAGGCCATCGCCGACACGTTCGAGGATGCCTCGGTGATGTTCGCCGACATCTCCGGCTTCGTGCCGCTGGCCCGCCAGCTCGGCGCGCGCGGCGTGGTCGATATGCTCAATCGCCTCGTCAGCGAGTTCGACGCGCTCGCGCGCCGCCACCGGCTGGAGAAGATCAAGACGATCGGCGACGCCTACATGGCAGCGGGCGGTTTGCCCGAGCGATCATCCGACCATACCGAGCGCCTCGTGGCGATGGCCCTCGAAATGCTCGGCACCGTCGCCCGTCTGAGGTCCGAGACCGGGCTCGACGTCAGGCTGCGCATCGGAATCGCGAGCGGCCCGCTGATGGCCGGCGTGATCGGACGCAACAAGTTCAGCTACGACGTCTGGGGCGACACCGTGAACCTGGCAGCGCGCCTGGAAAGCGTCGGCACGCCGGGTCGCGTGCTGGTGTGTCCTGCGTGCCACGTGCGCCTCGAGGGCAAGTTCGGCTTCGAGAGCATGGGCGTCGTCCCCATCAAGGGCATCGGCGACTGCGAAGCCTGGTTCGTCCTCGCGGAAGGGTGACAGCTGCGCCTTTGCCGAGCTAGCTTGGTTGCGGTCGGCAACGTTGAACGAGGGAGGCCACCATGGCGAGCGCGAATGGACTTTCTTTCGAGCCCTTGAGCCCCGTGCTCGGCGCCCGCGTGCACGGGCTCGATCTCGGCCGGCCGATCCCGTCGGCGGTGCAGGACGCGCTGCGGCAGGGCTTCTTGCGCTACGGCGTGCTCTGCGTGCCCGCGCCCGGCATCGATATCGAAGACCAGATCCGCTATGCGTCCGTGTTCGGAAGCGTCGACGGAGAAGGGAACGGCCAGCTCCGGTTCTCCGAAGGCGAGAAGCGGCCCAAGCGCGGCATCATGTTCGTCTCGAACTTGCGCGAGAACGGCGAGTTGGTCGGCGTGCTGCCGGACGGCGAGATGCATTTCCATTCGGACGGCGCGCATCGCGAACGCCCCTACCGCGGCACGACGCTCTACGCGCTGATCCTGCCCTCGCGCGGCGGCGAGACGAAGTTCGCGAACCTGACGGCCGCCTACGAGGCGCTCGATCCCGCGCTGAAGCAGCGGCTTGAAGGTCTCGAGGGCCGGTTCGTCTACGACGTGCGCGCCACGCTGCGCCATCAGACCGACGAGGCCGACGACGCGCTGTCGACCGCGACCCACCCGCTCGTGCGCCGTCATCCCGAAACCGGCCGGCCCGCGCTGTTTCTGAGCCGCCTGATGACGCGCAGCATCGTGGGGCTGGAGAAAGCCGAAAGCGATGCGCTGCTGGCCCGGCTGTTCGACCACTGCGAGGAGCAGCGCTTCGTCTATGCGCACGCCTGGAAGCTGGGCGACTTGCTGCTGTGGGACAACCGCTGCCTCAATCACGCTCGCAACGATTTCCCGGCGGGCGACCAGCGCCATCTGCGCCGCGTGACCGTTTCAGATCCGACCTGAATTGAGCAAATGTTGGGTCGCCCCCGGCTCGCGCTCCGCGCGTCCGGGGGTGACCCGACCTACGTCCGTATCCTCACTCCGCTGCCGTCGGCCGCTTGGCGGCGATCTCGTGCGCCGCGACCGGAGCCGTCTGCTCGCCACTGGCCGGGATGACATCGCGTTTGCCCGCGCCGAGCTTCGCCCCGATCGACTCGAACATCAGATAGACCGCCGGCGTGATGTAGAGCGTCAACAGTTGCGAGACGAGGAGGCCACCGCAGACGGCAAGCCCGAGTGGTTGACGAAGCTCTGCGCCAGCACCCCATCCGAACGCGATCGGAAAGGTGCCGAACATCGCAGCCGCCGTCGTCATCATGATCGGTCGGAAGCGCAACAGGCACGCTTCCCGTATGGCCTCGTGCGCGGTCGCGCCTTGCGATCTTCGTTCGATGGCGAAATCGACCATCATGATCGCGTTTTTCTTCACCAGGCCGACCAGCAGGATGATGCCGATCACCGCGATGACGGTCAGCTCCATGTTGAAGTACATCAGCGTGATGAGAGCGCCGAGACTGGCGGACGGCAGTCCTGAAAGGATCGTCAGCGGATGGATGAAGCTCTCGTAGAGGCAGCCAAGCACGATGTAGATCGTGATCACGGCCGCGAGGATCAGCAGCGGCTGGTCGCGGAAGCTCTCCTCGAACACCTTCGCCGTGCCCGAGAAGCTGCCCGATATCGTCGCGGGGATGTTGAGCTCGCGCGCGATCTCTCGAATGCTGGCGGTCGCTTCGCCCAGACTGATTCCCGGCGCCAGATTGAAGCTGATCGTGACGGACGGCAACTGCGACTGGCGCGAGATCGCGGTCGGCCCCGAGCCCATCGATACCGACATCAGGCTGTCGAGTCGGATCTGCTGACCGGCCGCCGTTCCGTTCGACGCGCGCACGAACACCCGGCTGAGCACGCTCGGGTCGAGCGCGAACTCGCGGTTGGCCTCGATGATGAGCTGGTAATCGTTGAGGGCGGTATAGATCGTCGCGATCTGTCTCGATCCGAACCCGGAATAAAGCGTGTTGCGGATCGTATCCATCGTCACGCCGTGCCGCGCCAGCGCATCGCGGTCGACGTTGATGATCACCTGGCGCGCGCCGATCGACAGATCGCTCGACACGTCGGCGAATTCCGCCGTGACCTTCATCTTGTCGATCAGCTTCGGCGCGAACTCGTAGAGCTCATCCTGCACCACGCCGCTCAACGTGTACTGGTAGGCCGCTGGTCCGAGGCGGCCGCCGATGCGCATGTTCTGCAGCGGCACGGGGAACGCCCGGATGCCCGTGATGTTGGCCGTCGCCCGGCGAATGCGGTTCTGCACGTCGCTGATGCTGGCGTTGTTCGCGCGCTCTTTGCGCGGCTTCAACTGGACGAAGATGTTGCCGCGGTTGAGCTGCGGATTGAACAGCGTCACCGCGACGCTGGAGTTGAGATACAGAACGTCCGGGTCGCGCTGGATGGCGTTGGCCACCTGGCGTTGACGCTCGACCATGGCCGGAAATGCGATGTCCGCCGGTGCTTCGGTGCGCACGATGAGGATGCTGGTGTCTTCGACCGGCAGGAAGTTTTTCTTGATGGCGCCGAACGCCCAGGCTGTCGCCCCGAACGTCGCCAGCGTGATCAGCAGCACCATGCCGCGGTGCCGAAGCGAGAAGTCGAGCGTGACGCGATAGCCGCGTGCCATCGCGTTGTAGCCGGCCTCGAAGATGCGCGACAGGACGTTCGGCTTCTCGTTGTGCAGGTCGTCGTGCTTGAGCATGCGGGCGCACAGCATCGGCGTCAGCGTCAGCGCGATGAAGCCCGATGCCAGGATGGCGATCGACATGGTTACGGCGAACGAGAAGAAGAATCGGCCGACGATGCCGCCCATGAACAGGATCGGGATGAACACCGCGCACAGCGAGAGGGTGATCGAGACCACCGTGAACCCGATCTCGCGCGCGCCTTTGATCGCGGCCTCGAACGGCTCCATGCCTTGCTCGACGTAGCGCACGATGTTCTCGAGCACCACGATCGCGTCGTCGACGACGAAGCCGAGCGCCAGAGTCAGCGCGAGCAGCGTCACGTTGTCGAGCGAGAATCCCATCAGCGCCATGCCGGCGAAGGTCGCCGCGACCGACAGCGGCAGCGCGACGGCCGGAATGATCGTGGCCCGCCAGGAGCGCAGGAACGCCAGGATCACGAGCACGACGAGTATCGCCGTGATGATCAGCGTCTCCTGCACGTCGTGAACGGATTCTTTGATCGACACCGACCTGTCGGACAGGATGTCGATGTTGACCGTCGGCGGCAGCACCGACTTGAACGTTGGGATCATTGCCCGGATCGCCTCGGTCACGGCGACCGTGTTCGAGTCCGGCTGGCGCTGGATGCTGAGAATGATCGAGCGCTTGGAATTGTACTCCGCGATCGCCTCCACGTTCTCGACCGAATCGATCACGCTCGCGACGTCCTCGAGCCGGACCGGCGCCCCGTTGCGCCACGCGATCACGATCGGCTTGAAGAAGGCAGCCGTTGGTGCGGCGCGGTTGGTCTCGAGGATGTAGAGCTGGCGCTGGGTGCGGATGCTGCCGATCGGTGACACGGATGCATGCTGGCGCAGCGCCGCCGACATCTCTTCGACCGAGATGCCGCGCGTGGCGAGCGCGTCGAGGTCATAGCGGATGCGCACGGCCCGCTTCTGTTGGCCGTTGACGTTCACGAGAGCGACGCCGCTGATCGAGGAGATCGCCGGTGTCAACACCCGATCGGCGTAGTCCTGGATGTCGGTCGACGGCACCGTCTCCGAGGTCAGGGCGAGAAAAATCACCGGGCTGTCGGCAGGATTGATCTTGCGGTAGCTCGGCGGCTCCGGCAGGTCGGCGGGCAGCCGGCGCAGCGCCGTCGAAATCGCGGACTGCACGTCGAGGGCGGCAGCATCGATGCTCCGCCGCAGGTCGAATTCCAGCGTGATCTGCGTCACGCCTTCGACGCTGGTCGACGTGACGGAGGCAAGTCCCGCGATCGTCGAGAATTGCCGCTCCAGCGGCGACGCGACCGAGACCGCCATCGTGTAGGGACTGCCGCCCGGCAGGCGCGCCGTGACCTGGATGGTCGGCACTTCGATGCGTGGAATGGCGGCGATGGGAAGCTGCCGGTATCCGGCGAACCCGGCCAGCAGGATCGAAGCCATCAGCAGGATGGTCATCACCGGCCGGCGGATGCAGAGCTCGGAAATACCCATGTGTCAGATCTCCTGGCAGCCTCAGCCGCCCCCCGAACTGCCGGAAATGTTCTTGGCAGGCGCCTGACCGACCCCGCCGCCCTTCGCGGGCTGGGAGGCGCCACCCGGACGCCCACCGCCGCCTTGACCTTCGCCACGAATGGAAACCGGCGCGCCGGGCACCAGCCGCAGCTGGCCGTCCGTTATGACGCGCTCGTCCTTTGCGAGACCGCTCGTCATGTAGGCAACCTGCCCGATCACGCGGTCCAATACGACTTTGCGCACCGACACTCTGTTGTCCGCGCCGAGCACCCACACGATCATGCCTTGCTGTGCCGGCATCACCGAGCTGGCCGGCACCGTGACCATGTTCTTCCGCGTCTCGACCGTGAGATCGACCGTAACGGCCTGACCGGGCCACAGCACCTCGTCGGCATTTTCCACGACGAGCTTGCCGGTGACGGTGCCGGTCGTCTTGTCGATCTGGTTGTCGACGAACTTCAAAATTCCCTTGGTCTTGATCGGCTTGGGGCCGCCGACTGTGATCTCGGCTTCCGCATTGGACGCCATCGCGTCCTTGAGTTGCCGCAGCGTGACCTGAGGCAACGCGAAGGCGACCGCGATCGGCTTCGTCTGGTTGATCGTCACCAGTGCTGCCGGATCGGCACTGCGCACGAACGAGCCGAGCCGCGCCGTGATGCTGCCCGTGCGTCCGGTGATGGGCGCGCGGATGATGAGGTAGTCGAGCTGCGTCCGCTGGGCTTCGAGCAGGGCCTGCCCTGCCGTGATGCTGGCCTTGAGCACCTCGACGTTCTGCCGCGCGGTTTCGGTGGCAGCCTCGCTGGCGTACTTCTTGAGGAATAGTGACTCGCGTCGATCCGCAATCGACATGGCGTCTTTGAGCAGCGCCTCGTCTTTGGCGATCTGAGCCTCGGCCTGCCTGATCTGCGCGCGCACCAGCCGGTCGTCGAGCCGGTAGAGCATGGCGCCGGCCGTGACCTGATCGCCTTCCTTGAAGCCGACTTCTACAACCTGGCCATCGACGCGCGGCTTGATCGCGACGGTCGCGAGCGGCTCGACGGTACCCGGAGCCGACAGGATCACCGGCATGTCGGCCAGTGCGGAGTTCGCGAAGGTGACCGGCGCGGGTCCGGCCGCTCCCTTCTTGGAAGGCGCTGTCTGTGCGCTCTTCGGGCCCTTGGCGCTATCGCCGGAACCGGTCTTTGCCGGGCCGGCTGCCTTTTCTGTACCTGTCGCGGATTGAATGGCCGATGCGATGACTTCCGGGACGAAAGGGCCGATCTGGTCCCGGTAGGCGTATGCCGCCGAGCCTGCGGCCGCTATACCGGCGAGCAACCATATACCTCTGGCCATTGGCAGCCCCGCGTTACGTATCCAGTTCCTGCCCTATCGAAGCGTAGTCGCGACGGATCAGTAGGAGTGCGAGAACCTGCGCTGCGTTCTCGCAGGCAAATCTCTCCATCGGGCGATCTCCCCGATAGCGTCAACGTGCACTGTAGGAGCAATCCGTCGTTTCCGGTAAAATGGCTACATCATTGCTGCGACCTTCGCAAAGCGAAACATCGTGTCGCCTGACGGGACTTCGATACGATCCGCCGTCCGCTCCCTCTGCAGCGGACGAAATCACGGTTCTGTGAGCGCGCGCTTGCTATGGCCCCTCACGAAGCCGTAAGCCACATCCGAACCGCTCAAACCCGTAGTGTGTTTTCATGCTCCACAATCAGAACATGTACAGCCTGATCGAGAACCGCATAACTGAGGCGGGTGGCCATCCCTCGTTCGTGATGCCAGACGGGACGGCCGTGACGTATGAGCAACTCGGCGTCGAGGTCGCGCGGATGGCGAACGCGCTGGCAGCGGCCGGCGTGAAGGCCGGGGATCGTGTGACGGTCCAGGTCGAGAAATCGTTCCCGAATGCAGTTCTATACTTGACGTGCTTGAAGGCGGGGGCCGTCTTCAATCCGCTCAACTCCGGCTATACATCGGCTGAGCTCGACTACTTCCTCGGTGACGCCCAGCCGACACTTCTCGTGTGCCAGCATTCGAGCCTCGCAGTGCTGGCCCCGATCGCTGCGCGCCACGCGGTTGCGTCGACACTCCTGCTGGAGCCAGACGGCACCGGCTCGCTGGTCGACCTTGCGAAGCAGCAGGCAGCCGAGCACTCCACTCACCCCTGTGCCGCCGACGACCTGGCCGCCCTGATCTACACTTCGGGCACGACAGGCCGGTCGAAAGGCGCGATGATCACCCACGGAAACCTCGCCTCCAACACCGAAGCCCTGTGTGAGACGTGGCGCATCACATCGAGTGATATCCTATTGCATGTATTGCCGATTTTTCACGTTCACGGCCTCTTCGTGGCGCTGAACACGACGCTCTCGCAGGGGGCCCTTATCCTTTGGCAGCCGAAGTTCGAACTGGACACGGCCCTCGCGTTGCTGCCCAAGGCGACGCTGATGATGGGCGTGCCGACGTTCTACACCCGCCTCCTGTCCAGCGCAGCTTTCGGCCGCGAGACGTGCCGCAACATGCGCCTTTTCGTGTCGGGATCTGCCCCGCTGCTGGCCGAGACTCACGTCGAGTTCAAGGAGCGTACCGGACACGCCATCCTCGAGCGCTACGGCATGACCGAGACCGGCATGATCACGTCCAATCCCTATGCGCCGGAAGGCCGCTTGGCAGGTACCGTCGGCTACCCGCTCCCGGGCATTACCGTGCGGGTCGCAGAGCCCGAAGGCAATGTGCTCGGTCCCAGCGAGATCGGCGTCATCGAGGTCAAAGGTCCAAATGTTTTCAAGGGCTACTGGCGCAATCCCGAAAAGACGAAGGCCGAGTTCCGCGCTGACGGCTACTTCATTACCGGCGACCTCGGCACGATCGAGCCGGACGGCCGGTTGTCGATCGTCGGCCGCGCCAAGGACCTCATCATCACAGGCGGCCTCAACGTCTACCCCAAGGAGATCGAGGACGAGCTGAACGCCTTCCCCGGGGTGGCCGAGGCCGCGGTGGTAGGCATACCTCATCCAGACTTCGGCGAAGGCGTGATCGCGGTGCTGGCCAGGGCTTCCGGCGTGGACGGCGCGCGGATCGAAACCGAGGCCCGGATCATCGAGCAGCTCGCCAGCCGGCTGGCCAAATTCAAGTGCCCCAAGCGTGTCTTCATCGTCGACGATCTGCCCCGCAACGCCATGGGTAAAGTGCAAAAGGTCGAGCTGCGTACGAGATATGGTCAGACGTTCAAGTGAAATCGCAGCTCTGCCAATCCGAGCATCCCTGGTTACTCAGGCTCAACCCTCTAACAAGACTTGCATTTTGGCGACCGTCAGACTGTAGTAAGAACGACGCTGCGTACTCCGTTCCGGCGGTGCGCGGCGCGGCGGGTTCCCAGCGGTGCCGGCGGCAGCTGAACTTTAGGGTCTGGCATATGAACGCGACATCGTACTCCGAGTTCCGAACGGCTGTCGGTCAGGCCGCGGCGCAGGATGAGCAAATGGATCAGGTCCGTGACCTGCTGTTCGGCGACTATCAGCGCCAGAGCGAGGCGCGGCTGGCTCTGCTCGAGGCTCGAATCCGCGAGCTGGAGTTGGGGCTGCAACGTCGTCTCGATGGCATCGAGCAGCGGGTCGAACAACTCGCCGGCAAGGCGGATGCCGATCAGCGCGCCGCGTTCGACGACCTCGCGCGCGGCATCTCGGAACTGGGCGAGCGGGTGAGGCGCCTGCGCTGATCTGCACGTGGTGAAGAAAATCGCAGCCGTACTCGGGCGGCGGGCCGGGGTAGTGGACGAAGCGATATGGCCGATACCGTCGACAAGCTGAAAGAGCTGTTGTTCAAGCAGGAGGCGGCGACCCTCGCCGAGCTGGAACGCCGGATCGCGCGCGTCGTCGAAGCCGAGGCGCAGGCCCGCGGCCAGATCGCCGAAGGTCTCCAGCAACTCGATGCGATCCGCCGCCTGGAAGATGAAAGCCGCGCGCTGCACACCCGGCTCGAGCAGCGCTTCTCCGAGCTGAATGCGCGCACCGGCACGCCCGAGGCCCTGCGCACGAGCGTCGCCGAGGTTATCGACGACGTGATCCTCGAAGCGCGTCAGACCAAGCAGGAAGACCTCTCGCGCGCGCTCGCGCCGATGCTGGTCAAGACGATCAAGGCCGAATTGAAGAACAACCAGGCCGAGATGGTGGAAGCGCTCTATCCCATCACCGGCCAGCTCGTGAAGTCGTACGTGGCAAGCGCGATGCGCGATCTCACCAACCGCATGAACCGCGGGCTGCAATCCAACGGCTTCATGCTTCGGATGCGCAGCATTTTCAGCGGCTACTCGATGGCTGAGCTGCGCCTGGCCGAGAGCCAGCGCCTGGAGGTGGAAGAGCTGTATCTGATCCGGCGCGGCTCCGGTGAGCTGTTGAGCCGGTTCCCCGAGAGCCTCGTTCGCTCCAACAGCGACGCCCACATGAGCGGCGTGCTCGCCGCTATCAATGATTTTGCCGCGACCGCCTTCGAAGGCGAAGGTGGCCACCTCCGCTCCTTCGATCTCGACGACTTCACGTTGTTCCTGCGCGTCTCGCCGGTGTATCTCCTGGCGGCGAAATGCCGGGGCGTCGCGGCGCCCGGCGTCGAAAGCTTGATCGACGCGGAGTTCCTCGAAGCCGTCTCGCACTTCCATGAGGCGGAGACCCCGCAAGGCGATACCATTCCCGCCCGGCTGCTCGCCGATCTCAAAACGCGCATCGAGAGCGGCATCACCGACAAGCACGACGAGCTTTCCTCCGCCGGCTTGCCGTTCAGCCCGATCCGCGCGCTGGCCGCGATCGCGATCATGGCGTTGCTCGGAGGCGGCGGCTGGTATGCCTGGACGAGCTGGGAAGTGGAACAGACGCGCGTCCTGGCGCGCCGCGCCATCGATGAGACGACGGCGATGAGCGGCTACCCCGTCACGCTCGAGGTGGGCCCGCGTGGCCGCAGCATCGCGATATCAGGCCTTGCGCCCAGCGAGATGGCCCGTAACCAGTTGCACGAGCGCCTCGCGGCGCAGGTGTCCGGTGTCATCGTCGAGGACAAGGGGCTGGCGGCCCTGCCGGCACCCGGTCCGGATCTCACACCCGCGATCGCCTCCGTCCGCAAGGATCTCGGCAGTGTGGAGAGCGCGCTGCGAAGCGAGGTCGCGGCCGTCGAACGGCAGCGGATACGGGCGGCGGCCGTGCGTTCCCTCGAGCGCGCGCAACGCCGGCTGCACGAAACGCTGCCGGATCTCGGCGCCTTGGCGCAACTCCAGCCCGCGCCCAGGCGCGGTGTCGTCGACGGGGTTCAGCGATCGGCCCAGGCGGCGGTCTCTGCGATCACGACACAACTCGAAGGGCTGCGCAGATCGGACGCTTCGGCAGCGGACGAACGACGGTCGGTCGAGGCGGCCGCCGCCACTGCGGCAGGCCTGCGCCAGGGTGCTCGGGTACTGTCGGGCCTGATCGGAGAACGCGCCGTGGCGCCTTCCGCCAACGAGAATACACTTCGCGAAGTGACCGGGCTGTCCGGCATCTCCGAGTTGCTTGCGCTGTCTGCGGAACGCTTCGCGACCGTTTCTGCAGCCGCCCTGCAGGCGGCTTCGATCAGGATTCCCGAGCCGCCGCGCATTCCGCCGCCGACCGCGCTCGACCGGCTCGTAGCGTATGCAAAGCGCAACGCGGTCTTCTTCGCCAACAACGAAGACTATCGCGACAGCGCCAAGGCCGAGGCCGTGCTGGACGAGGTCGCCCGTCTCGCCAAGGAAGCGCGCGTGCTGGTGCGGGTTGTCGGTTATACCGACGAACGCGGCGCGCAGACGCGCAACGTGCCGCTGGCGCAGTCCCGCGCCGACAAGGTCGCTCAGGCTCTGATCGCGCGCGGCGTTCCCCGCAATCGCATCGTTGCTGTCGGACGCGCCGCGGGGCCGGACCTGAGCCCTTCCACGGGACCCGACAGCGCCAACCGCCGGGCCGAGTTCGAGGTCGGCTTCGAAGGCGAGCCGGGCGCTGGCCCATGACGATGAGAAAAAATCGACGATCAGCTGGCTGTTCCTTTCGCCGTCATCTGCCGGCGGCGACGGCGCCCACGGTGACGGTGACGGCATGAGCGCCAACATGATCACCAAGAAGGTGTTGATGCTCGGCGAGATCGGCGTCGGCAAGACGTCGATATCCCGCCGCCTGTCGTTCGGCAGCTTCGGCGACAACTACAAGGCCACCATCGGCGTCGACATCTATTCCTTCGACGTTAAGCCCGATCCCGAAGGCATCCCGTTCAAGTTCCTCGTGTGGGATACCGATGGCAGCCACGGCGAAAGCATCTTCCGCCAGTATTATGCACGCCAGGCACAGGCCGCGATGATCGTCGCCGACATCACGCGACCATCGACGGTGGAGAGCATGCTGAAGCTGGGCCGCCTCTACGAGGATGTGATGCCCGGCCGCTACTGCGCTTTCATTCTCAACAAGACCGATCTCGACGAAGACCCTGCGGTCACCGCGATCTATGATCGCCTGAAGGCGGCGAAGGTGCCCCTGTTCAGGACGAGTGCGCTGTCCGGCGAGAACGTCGCCGAGGCATTTCACACTGCCGCTGTCGAGATCATCAAGCTGGAGCGATGACGCGTCGTGTCGAAGACCGTAACGCACGATAGTCACACGCTCGTCGAGGCGTCTTCCTTCCTCATCGATCGTGGGTTCTGCGCGCTCGTCTGGCTCGATCAGGAACTCGTGGTGCGTGAACGCGCGGGAAGCCTCGTCGACTTCGTCGCGCTCGATCAGCCGGTGGGCTCCGCGTTCCTGCCGCTCTTCGGCTGCGAGGACGATATCCGCGCCCTGCGTGGCAATCCCCGGCATCGCTTCGAGTTGGCCAACGTCAAGATCATCGGCGCGAAACAGGAAAGCCCGCGCCTCAGTCTCTACGTCCATTGGCTCGAAACCAGCCGGCGCTTTCTGATCATCGTCGTTCGCACCACCACTCAGTCCGGCATCGAGGCCGAGCTCGAGAACCAGAGCCGCCGGCGTGCGCTGGCCGAAGCCAAGACGATCGAGCAAGCGAAGGCGCTCGAGCGCGCCAACGCCGAGCTGACCCGCGTCAATCGCGAGCTGGACGAGTTCGCCAACATCATCTCGCACGATCTGAAGTCGCCGATGCGCGGGCTTCGCTATCTTGCCGAGGACATCGAGCAGGCACTGGCGCGCAGCGATGCAGAGGCTGCGGCCGCGCATCTGGTCGACCTCAAGCAGCAGGCGCGCCGCATGTCGCGCATGCTCACGGATCTCCTGACCTACGCACGCATCGGCCCCGACAGCGAGGAGACGACGGCCGACACCGACACGCAGGCGCTGGTCGAGACGATCATCGCGTCGCTTCCCCGTCCGCGCGAATTCACGATCGAGATATCGGGCGAGTGGCCGCTGATGCGCACGGTGTCCGCTGCACTCGATGTCGTTTTGCGCAACCTGATCGACAATGCCATCAAGCATCACGATCGCGCCGACGGGCTGCTCGTGTTGTCGGCCCGGCCATTGAAGAACGGTCTCGAAATATTGGTGCGCGACGACGGGCCGGGCATCGAACCCAAGTATCACGAGGCGATCTTTCAGCCGTTCCGCAAGCTCGACCTGAAGCCGGTCGCCGACGAGCGCAGCAGCGGCATCGGCCTGTCGTTCGTCAGAAAGACGGTGGAGACGAACGGAGCGCGGCTGGCGCTGGAATCCGCGCCCCGCGAACGCCGTGGCACGACCTTCCGTCTCGAGTGGCCCGGCGACCTGCTGGCCCAGGACGGAAGCCACATCAAGTGACGGCCGTCGCGACGAACGCGTTGGGTCGAGACGCAAATTCCCCGCCTGTCACGCTGTAATTCGAACGCCACTTCAACGAATCGTTCATGCACTTTGTGTGAATTCATTTGTCTGTTAGTGTCGGGGATCATGTGCTTGTTGGTCTAGTGTTGCGTCACTGACGCTTGGTCCCCGGTTGCTGCAAGGTGCCCCACCAAGCGTCAGTGACAAAAGCAACACTAGAATCTTTGGGTCGCTAGTGTTCCTCTTGTCTCAGACATTTGCTCCGAACCTAGCCGCAACGGGAAGCAAATGTCTGAGACGGAACACTAGTGTCCCGGTTCGGACATTTGCGTCTTGCTGTGGCGCTGCACCGGGCAAACGTCGGAACGATGAGGAAGTCGAGCCGATCGATGTTGCTGGTGTAGCTTTTGCAATTGACGTTTGGTTCGGTAGTTTGCCGCGAGCAGGTAGCAAACGTCGGGTGCGCGACACGAGATCGTCATGCGAGCGCCTGAGGTGACCCCAGGCCCGATGCCCGGAAAACGGTTGCTCGCGCAGTGTAGTGCGACGTCATCCAGCTGCCGGCGCAGCCTCGGCATTCGACATTTGTAGGAGTTGGGTATGAACTCGAAGGGCACCGGCGCCGAATACCTCGTCGAGAAAAGCGATCTCGCACGTCTCGGCAGGGAAATGCCGAAATTCCGCGACATCGTCGTGTTCGAGGACGAGCGCCTCGACAGTGACCGGCTCCTGGCGACGCTGCGCACGATCTATGGCTACGAGATCGAGGTGCGCCGTGCCCGCACTCTGACGAGCGGTGTCGATCTGCTGCTGGCCAAGCTGCCGGATCTCGTTTTGCTCGACGATTACATGGGCCCGACCGATCGCGCCGATGACGCGCTTCCCTTGATCCGCCGTGCAGGTTTCGCCGGTCCAATCGTCGTCGTCAGCGGAGAGTTGAACCGCAATCGGCGCACGGAGCTGCTGCGGCTCGGCGTTGCCGATGCGATCAACAAGGACGATCTCGACAGCGGCTCGATCGGCAAGGTTCTGCTTCAGCTCGCAGAGCGTCTCAACAAACAGCAGGCCGAGAAGAAGCCGTGAGGCTCAGCCGTAGCTGCGGTCGTCGGCGATCACCTTGCCGTCGTTCGGCAGCGATCCCGGCGCGACCAGTACCACGTCACCCTTGAGCTTCGTGACGTCGGCGAGCGTCGCCGCCACCGCATGCGCGAACGCCGCTTCGTGCGTGGCCGCCTCGGCCTTGAGCGTCATCGAATCGACTTCCCCCGTTCGCCCGACGACGAGCCGCATCCGCCCGAGTTCGGGATGCCGCTTGCCGATCTCCGCGATCTGCTCGGGATGCACGAACATGCCCTTGATCTTGGTGGTCTGGTCGGCGCGGCCCAGCCATCCCTTGATCCGCACGTTGGTGCGCCCGCACGGACTGGCGCCCGCCAGCACCGCCGAGAGGTCTCCCGTGGCAAGGCGGATCATCGGATAGTCGCGATTGAACGCCGTCACCACCACCTCGCCGACTTCGCCGTCCGGCACCGGGTCGCCCGTGCCCGGCCGCACGATCTCGATCAGCACGCCCTCGTCGACGATCATGCCTTCGAGCGACGGGCTCTCGTAGGCGATGACGCCCGCGTCCGCGATCGCATAGGCCTGGAACACGGCGACGCCGCGCTGCCGGTATTCCTGCCGCAGAGACGGGAACAGCGCGCCGCCCGATACCAGCGCCTTGTTGATCGAGTTGGCCGGTTTGCCGGCATCGCGCGCCTTGTCGAGCAGGATCTTCAGAAAATCCGGTACGCCCACATACGCCGTCGGCTTCAGATGCGCGATCGCCTCGATCTGCTGCTCGGTGTTCGCCGGCCCCGCGGGAATGACGGCGCATCCGAGCGCTCTCAGCCCGGCATCGAGGATCCAGCCGCCGGGCGTCAGATGATAAGAGAAGGTGTTGAGCACGACATCGCCCGTGCGGAACCCGGCGGCATAGAGTGCCCGTGCCGAACGCCACCAGTCCTCGCCACGGCCTTCGGGTTCGTAGATCGGCCCCGGCGACATGAAGATGCGGGCGAGTGCGCCGCGCTCTGAAGCCGCGAACCCGCCGAACGGCGGCCGCCGTGCCTGAAGTTCCTTCAGCGAAGCCTTTCGCAGCAGAGGTAGCTTCGCCAACTCGGCGCGGCTCGTCACATTGGCGGTTTCGATTCCGGCCAGATGTTGCGCCCAGCCCGGCGCTTCCGTCATCGCCCGCTGCAGAAGACCCGGCAGCATCGCGAACTGTGCCCGCTCGCGTGCCACGGGTTCGCGCGTCTCGAGTTGGTCGAAATGTGTCGCATCCATGCTGAAAGCTCGAGCTGGCCTCTGTGCCGTGATTGCGGCGCTGCGGAATCCGGAACGCCACCGCGGCTTGCGCGCGCCATGAACCGGCGGAACGACATTGTTGCGCGTCGCCGGTTCGGTCAATGCGTCTTTCGCGTTGATGCGCGAATGAAGCGCCGCGACCGTGCGTTTACGTCGGAGCCGCCGTCGGACCATCGGCGTGCAATGCCAGAATATCGCGCACGGCCCGGTTGAGCGGCGTTGCAACGCCAGCCATTCCGCCGAGGTCTACCACTGCACCCGACAGCCACGGTAGCTCCAGCCTGTTGCCGCGTTCCAGATCGTGATGCATCGAAGAGGTCATGTCTGGCGAGACGCCGTCGGCGAAACGCAGGCGCTGTTCGGCATAGTCTTCTGCCAACCGAACGCCGAGCGCACGGCCGACTGCGACGACCTCGCGCATCACATCGAGCAGGAACGCGCGCGTCTTTGGGTTCGAGCGGATCGGACCGATGCGGCTGCGCATCGAGGTCGTCGTCGAGGACAGTCCGATCAGGAACACGAACTTCTGCCAGACTTCGCGCGTGGCGTCCGCGCTTACTTCCGCGTTGATGCCGCCCGCGCGTGCGATGGCGAGCAACTGCTCACCAACGGCAGATGGCCCGTTTTCGATCTCGCCGAAGATCAGACGCTCCAGCGGTCCCGTGCGGCGGATCACGCCCGGCCGGTCGATTGTCGTTGCGACATAGGCAACGCCATCCATCACGTGCGCGCCGGAATAGGCCGCGCGAAGCACATCGCGCTTCGTCACGCCGTTCTGGAACGAAACAAGCGTCGTCTTGGCTCCGACCAGCGGCCGGATCTGCTCCAGCGCAGCGGCTGTGTCCCACAGCTTCACGCCGATGACGACGAGATCGCACGCGCCGATGCTCGCCGCATCGTCCGTCGCCTGCACCTTGGGCAGCACCAGCGGCTCACCCGCGCCTTCTATGGTGAGGCCGTGCTCCCGCATCGCCGCCAGATGCGCGCCCCGTGCGATGAAATGCACGTCCGCCCCGCCGCGCACGAGGCCCGCACCGAAATACCCCCCGACGCCGCCCGAGCCCACCATCGCGATCTTCATGCGCTCGTTCCCTCTACGATGGTCCGGACGCCGCCGCCCTCAGATCTCGACGCTGTCGCTCTCCGCGAACATCTTCAGCGCGCCGCGAATGTCGCCGTCGCCACGCTCCAGCAGACTGTCCAGGCGCGCCGCGATCCGAGAAGCATCGAGCGACCGGATCATCGCCTTCACCGGACCGACCGACGCCGGCGATACCGACAGCGAGCGGAAGCCCAGCCCGATCAGCGCCATGCATTCGAGCGGCCGACCGGCCATTTCTCCGCACAGCGTGACGTGCGTGCCCGTCCGTTTGCCGCCCGCGACGATCGACTTCAGCGCCCGCAGTGCGGACACCGACATCGCGTCGTAGCGACCGCCGACTTTCGGATTGCCCCGGTCGGCAGCGAACAGGAATTGCATCAGGTCGTTGCTGCCGACGGAAACGAAGTCGGCCTTGCCCATCACGCCGTCGAGATCGAACAGGGCGGCCGGCACCTCGATCATCGCGCCGATTCTGATGCTCGACGGACCTGCATCGCCGCGGGCCTGCAGCCATCGCAGTTCTTTCGCGATGAGCTCGCGCGCCTGATCGAGCTCGGAGCGCACCGTCACCATCGGCAGCATCACGCTGAGCTCGCGCCCGCTGGCAGCGGTCAGCAGCGCCCGCATCTGAAGGCGCAGCAATGCGCGCCGGTCGAGCAGGAAGCGGATCGCGCGCCAGCCGAGCGCTGGATTTTCTTCAGGCGCGTGACGCACGTAGGGCAGCACCTTGTCGCCGCCGATGTCGAGCGCGCGGAACACGACGCGCTTGCCGTTCGCGCCGTCGAGTACCTGCCGGTACATGGCGACTTGCGTTTCATACCGCGGCAGCGACGCCGCCACCATGAACTGAAGCTCGGTACGGAACAGCCCGATGCCGTCCGCACCCGCTTCGTGCAGATGCGGCACGTCGACGAGCAGGCCCGCATTGATGTTCAACTCGATCCGCTCTCCATCCGTCGTCACCGCCGGGCTGTCGCGCAGGCTCTGGAACCGCTCCTGCCGCCGCGCGCGGAAGCGCACGCGATCGGAGTAGGCCTGGATCACCTCCGGCGACGGGCGCAGATGCACCTCGCCGGTTTCCGCGTCGACGATCGCCGGATCACCCGTCGAAACCCGCTCGATGATGCGATGCGCACCGCCGACCGCCGCAAGCTCCAGCGCACGCGCCACGATGGCGACGTGGCTTTGCCCGCTGCCGTCCTCGATCACGAGACCGCGCAGCTTCGCGCGATCGTAGTCGAGCAGCTCGGCCGGCCCCATGGTGCGCGCGACCAGGATCGCGTCGTCCGGCAGTTCCGCCAGATGGTCCGAGGCCGACGTCCGGCCGGCGAGGATGCGCAGCAGCCGGTCCGACAGATCGTCGAGATCACGCAGGCGTTCCCGCCAGAACGGGTCGTTCTGCCGCAGCATCTGCGCGCGCGTCGCGTTGTGGACGCGCTCGACCGCGGCCTCGGCCGTCAGCCCTTCCTCGACGGCGGCCCGCATCCGGCGAAGCCAGCCCTTGTCGTTGGCGAACATCCGGTAGGCTTCGAGCACTTCCCTGTGCGCGCCAGCCGCCGACATCGCTTCCTGCTTCAGCATCTCGTCGAGAAGCTCGTGCAGCCGGATCTGCGCAGCTTCGAGCCGGGCGATTTCTGCTTCCGGGTCGTCGGACAGCAGAACGGTGACCGCGATGCGCGGCTCGTGCAGGACGATGTGACCGAGCGCCAGCCCGTCCGAGAGCGGCTCACCCTTGACGACGGCCGACAGCGACTTCGAGATCTCGACCGCGCTGCCGATGCCCGCGACCGCGCCCGAGACGACCTGCTCGGCGATCACCATCGTCGCCGCCTGCAGGACGTCCACGTCCTCCTCGGAATAGACGCGCGGCGTCTTGTTCTGCACGACGATCACGCCGAGCGTCACGCCGCCGCGCAGGATCGGCACCGCCAGCAGCGAATGATAGATCTCTTCGCCCGTCTCGGGCCTGTACGAGAACGCAGGATGCTTCTGTGCATCCGGTTCGTTGACGGGGATCGCGAGCTCAGCGCAGCGCCCGACGAGGCCCTCGCCGCGCTTCAGGAGCGTGCTGTGCACCGACTGCGGATTGAGCCCTTCGGTCGCGAACAGCTCGAGCGATCCGTCCTGCCGCTTGAAATAGATCGAGCAGACTTCCGCGACCATCAGGCCTGAAATCTGGCGCACGATCTTGTCGAGACGGGACTGGCCGTCACCGGGCTCGTCCAGAATCTCGCGCAGACGGCGCATGAACACGCGCAGCGCGGGCTCGGTCGGGAGCGAACGTGGATCACCGGCCCGCCGTGGCGGCGGGGGCGATCTGCGCTCGTTCTTGGACTCCCGGTCTGTCACTGGGTTTCTGGCACTGGTCCCGCATCCGCAACGAATGAAACGCCCTGGCGCCGGTCCACCGACCGGCAAGAGCATTCCGCGACGATCCTCTGGCGAACGGAAAGAGGGGGGACGGCCCCTCACCCGATCAGTCCTTGTCCAGTCCATAGAGCGTATGCAGCGTTCGGACCGCCAGCTCGGCATAGGCGGCGTCGATCAGGACGCTGATCTTGATCTCGGACGTGGTGATCGCGTGAATATTGATGCCCTTTTCGGCGAGCGCCTTGAACATCTTGGACGCGACGCCGGCATGGCTGCGCATTCCGATCCCGATCACCGAGACCTTTACCACGTCGGCCGACGATTTGACGTCGAAATAACCGATGTCGTTGCGGGCTTCTTTCAGCACCTCGAGTGCGCGCGGCAGCTCTGCGGCTTGCACCGTGAACGTCATGTCGGTGTGCTTGCCGTCCGGCGTGACGTTCTGCACGATCATGTCGACGTTGATGTTGGCGTCGGCCAGCGGCCCGAAGATGCGGGCCGCCACGCCGGGCTGGTCCGATACCTTCAGGATGGTGACCTTGGCCTCGTCCTTCGCATAGGCGATGCCGCTGACGACCTGGTTCTCCACGATCTCTTCCTCGTCGCAAACGATGGTGCCGATATCCTGCCAGTCCTTGCCGCCGCGCACGGGCTCGATCGCCTCGGCCGCGACGAAGCTCGACAGCACGCGGGTTCGCATGCGGTAGACCATCGCGAGCTCGACCGAACGGGTCTGCAGCACCTTCGAGCCGAGCGACGCCATCTCCAGCATCTCCTCGTAGGAGACCTTGGGCAGCCGCTTGGCCTTGGGAACGATGCGCGGATCGGTGGTGTAGACGCCGTCGACGTCCGTGTAGATGTCGCAGACGTCCGCCTCGAGCGCGATTGCGAGCGCCACCGCACTCGTATCCGATCCGCCACGGCCGAGCGTCGCGATCCGGTTGCGCTCGGGCTCGATGCCCTGGAACCCGGTCACGACGGCGACTTCGCCCGCCGCCAGCCGCGCTTTTATGTCTGCCGCCTCGATGCCGATGATGCGCGCCGATCCGTGCGCGTTGCTGGTCTTGATCGGGATCTGCCAGCCTTGCCAGGAGCGCGCCTGGATGCCCAACGACTGCAGAACGATCGCGGTCAAGCCCGCGGTCACCTGCTCGCCCGAGGCGACGACCGCGTCGTATTCCCGTGCGTCGTGCAACAACGACGCCTCACGCACCCACGCGACGAGTTGGTTCGTCGCCCCCGACATCGCCGACACGACGACGGCGACCCGATTGCCCGCGTCCACCTCACGTTTGACGTGCTTGGCGACGTTGCGGATCCGCTCCACGTTGGCGACCGACGTGCCGCCGAATTTCATGACTACGGTCGCCATGCCGTTTTCCGTCCGTCATCCGTGCCCCGGTTCCAGGGGCCCCGTATCGGGGAAGGACCCCACGGGAATTGAAGTCTGAATTGCAGCTCGTCCAGGCCGGACGGCGCGCCCCCTCATAGCGGGTCGGCCCCCGCCTCGCAACTTGGCTTCTGGTGTGGCGACTCCCGGCAATTGCACCGCGCCGTTCAGGACCGATCTGCCTCTACTCCGCCGGCTGCGGCGCGGCCCTCGGCGCCGGCCCAGCGGAGGTCGTCAGCCAGCCCCAGTTGGACTCGTTCCCCCGTTCAGGCGCTCTCGGCACCAGGAACGCCAGCGACAGCGAAAGCATCGCGATCCCCGTGCCGAGCCAGAAGATGATCGAGGGATCGCGGTGCCCCAGCGCCCCGAACACCACCGGGATGATGACGGCGGCGATGTGGTTGAACGTGAAGGCGACGGAGGTCGTCGCCGTCATGTCCTCGCGGTCGCCGATCTTCTGGATGTAGGTTCGTTGCGCGATGGTGAGCGAGGTGGAAGCGCCGTCGATCACGAATAGCAGCGCCGCCACCGCCGCCGATTGCGTCATGGCATAGCCCGTGAATACCAGGATCAGGATCAGGTTTTCCAGGATCATCGTGCGCCGCTCGCCGATCCGCCCGATCATCCGCCCGATCCGCGGCGCCAGCAGCGTCGAGGCGAACGCCGTGACGAGATAGAGCAGCGCGATTCGGTCGACCCCGAGCCCGAACCGGTCGACGAGGAGGAACGCGCCGAACGCCACGAAGATCTGCCGCCGCGCCCCGCTCATGAACGTCAGCGCGTAGTAGAGCCCGTACCGCCGCCGCAGCACCAGAGCCTTGCGCTGCACGACCGGCCCCTCGTACTGCGGAAAGCTCCGGTAGGCCCGCCACGTCAGCAGCATGCCGGCGAGCGCGATCACAAGGAAAACGGTGGTGTAGGAGACGAGCCCGCTCCAGGCCGTCAGCGCGAACACGATCGTGTACGCCACGAATTGCGCCGCCCACGACGCACTCTGGATGCGCCCCATTTCGCGCGCGGCCGTTTCCTGCCGCAGAAGCTGCAACTGCAGCGAATGGCTGGCCGTCTCGAAATAGTGGAAGCCGATCGACATCACCAGCGTGGTCAGCAGAATGCCGCCGAGCGTGGGAAAGAAGCCGGTCAGTGCGATACCGATCGAGGCCAGCACCAGGCTGACGTAGGCGAGCGACTGCTCGCGCATCCACATCAGCCAGAAGATCGCCGTGAAGGCGAGTAGCCCCGGCAACTCCCGCATCGATTGGTTGAGGCCGGTCTCGAACCAGCCGAACCCCGCCTGCTCGCGCGCGAAGTTGTTGATGAGCGCCTGCCACCCGGCAAATCCGAGCGTGTTGACGAAGGCCAGCAGCATCAGGAACTCGGTCGGCGTGGGCGCGCTGCGGGGTGCGTCGTGGGTGTGGCGATCGTCACCGGCGAAGTTGGAATGGGCGAGGTTGAAGGGCAGCATCGCATCTCGCGAGGATTAAGGGTGGCAGCCCCGGACGAGCCGGCGTCGGGCTGATGAGGTCCGAGGGATAGAAGCCCGTTCGGTGTCGATGGGGTGTGGATGAGGTCGATTGCTCCGCCTTTGATGACCCGCTTCCGTAGCGGGGCCGGCCGGCAGTGACAAGCAGCCCGCAGCCCGCTGCCCTTCGCGCCAGCGCCGATGCCATTCCGCTTCAAGACGGAATTGTTACATCGAATTTCCAGGAGTTTAACGATTTGTCACTATCCTGTCCGCCAGAGTTCCCGGCATCGGCACGGGCAAGCCGCTCTGAAGATCGGCGCAGGCGCAGCCCCACCGTCGGGCGCTCAGGAGTTGGAGTGGGGTGGAATGTCTCAGGTTTTCAAGACCGGTGATCGCCTGGTGCTCGATTTGGGGGAGCAGATCGGCGAGCAGGGTGCGCAGCCCGGCCGCGGGTTCGACTTCCAGCTCCTGTCGCCGCTGCTGTTGGGGCTTCTGGCCCCTTTCATGCTGGCCAACTACTACGAGCCGGAAGCACTGAGCCACCTCAAGTGGCCGATCTGGATTTTTCTGATGGCGATGTTCGTGGTGTGCACCGCGCTGTTCTTTTACACTCACCATTTCCCCGGTAAAATCAGCAAGATCGTGATCGATCGTGACGCTCGAACGATCGAGATCGTGTGGCGCAACCTGATGGCGCAGGCCTCCCAGATCGTGCCTTTCCAGGACATTTCGGCGTTGCGCGTCCGCCAGGACTACGACGACGACGGCCGCCCGGCCCCGATCGCCGAGCTTGTGCTGAGGACGAGACCGCCGATCAGATTGCCGGCAACCATCTCCGAAGAGCAGTTACGCCCGCTGCGCGCATCGATCGGGCTGGGCTGACGGCTCCGAGTCGGCTATTCGCTCTTTGGCCGAGGCTGCGGCAGGCATTGCCCGTAGCTCGCCCAGGAGCTGTGCGACGCGTGAGTGTGCCCGAGACAGTCCCCGCCTCCGCTCCGTCGTCCGGCCCTTGGCCGGCGGGCGTGACCCCGACCGCGGAATATGCGGCGGCTCTGAATCACATCCGCGACGACGCAGGCAACCTCTTCATCACCGGGCGCGCCGGCACCGGCAAGTCGACGTTGCTGCGCATCCTCGCCCGCGAAGCCGGTGATCGCGCCGTCGTGCTGGCGCCGACCGGGCTTGCTGCCGTCAACGTCGGCGGCCAGACGATACACTCGTTTTTCGGTCTGCCGCCCCGCCTGATCCGGCCCGACGACATCCGCCGCAGCCGCAATGGCCGGGTGATGCGCAAGCTCGACATGCTCATCATCGACGAGGTCTCGATGGTGCGCTCCGACCTGATGTGGGCGATCGACCAGTCGCTGCGCCTCAACCGTGGTCGCGCCCGCGAACCGTTCGGCGGCCTCAAGCTGATCCTGTTCGGCGATATGCATCAGCTCCCCCCCGTGGTGCAGGAAGCCGAGGTGGCCCAGCATCTCGACGACGTCCATGGCGGCCCGTTCTTCTTCAATCACTCGGCGCTGCGCGACGGCGCCGGCACGATGTTGCTCGAGCTGGAACAGGTCTTCCGTCAGCGCGACGAGCGGCTTCTGTCGCTGCTCAACAGCGTGCGCGAAGGCGAGGCGAGCGAGGAGGAGCTGGCCTTCCTCAACGAGCGGGTGAACCCTGTCCGCACGCTGCAGGAAGGCGATCCCTACGTCATCCTCACGCCGACGAACGCTGCGGCCAGCCGCATCAACCTGGCTTATCTCGATGCGCTGGCCGGCTCGCCGCAGGCCTACGAGGCGAGCGTCACGGGTGAGTTCTCGCAGAGCGCCCAACCGACGGATCAGACGCTGGTGCTGAAGGTCGGCGCAAAGGTCATCCTGTTGCGCAACGATTCCGAGCGGCGCTGGGTCAATGGCTCGATCGCCCGTGTGTCGAGGCTCTCCGACAAGCGTGTCTGGATCGAGATCGGCGACCGCGAATACGAGATCGAGCCCGCCTCCTGGGAAAGCCGCCGATACGCGTTCGACCAGGCCGAGAACAAGATCGTCGAGACCGTGGCCGGCTCGTTCAAGCAGTTCCCGCTTCGTCTCGCCTGGGCCCTGACCATCCACAAGAGCCAGGGCCTGACCCTCGACAAGGTCTATATCGACCTCGGCCGCGGCACGTTCGCCCACGGCCAGACCTATGTCGCGCTCTCCCGGTGCCGGACCCTCGAGGGATTGGCTTTGGCGCGCCCATTGCGGACCTCGGATCTCAACTTCGATCGCAGCGCGACAGCCTACCGCACCCTGTTCGAACGGCTGGGTGTCGATGTCGCAAAACCGACAAAGTCTGATCTTTTGGAATAGTTTGCTCCAACGAGCGCCAGACGCGCCCGGGCACACTCCCACACTTTTCGGTCCATGAATTC
This sequence comes from uncultured Devosia sp., assembly GCA_964574325.1. GTDB lineage: Bacteria > Pseudomonadota > Alphaproteobacteria > Rhizobiales > Hyphomicrobiaceae > CAMDPA01. Next base: position 111,524 of record CAZNMY010000003.1, read on the forward strand.
AGCGTCGTCGCGCGTGCGGCGCACAATATATATTGCGCTGCACAATGAAATGGGCTATATGAGTTTCACCATATAGGAAAGCCCAACACCAAGTGGGACGGCGTCAAGCCGCCGGCAGAGCATGGCCATAGCAAAGACCAAGGTTTCAGCGGCGCGTTCCAGCACGAAGGCCGCAATCAAGTCCACAAGCAAAGTCGCAAGTAAAATCTCCGGCAAGACCGCCGGTAAGACCTTGAAGATCGTGAAGCCCACCATCGTGAAACACAAGCCCGCCGCGTCTGCGCATGCGGCTACAGCAAGGAGCAAACCCATGAACGAGCAATTCACGCGCCAGGCTCAGGACATGTTCCGCGCCGCCCAGGACGCCAAGATCCCCGAGCAGTTCCAGGCCATTGCCGAGGACGGCGTCGCCAAGACCCGCGAAGCCTACCAGAAGATCCAGAGCGCCACGAAGGACAACGCCAAGGTCGTCGAGGAATTCGTTCTCGCCGCTCAAGCCGGCGCCAAGGCGATCGGTGAGAAGGTGATCGAGAACACGACCGCCAACACCGAAGCCGCGTTCGACGCAGCTCAGGCGATCGCACGCGCCCGTTCGCTTCCCGAGTTCGCCCGCTTGCAGGCCGACTTCATGCAGCAGCAGATGGCTGTGGCCAGCTCACAGACAAAGGAGCTGTTCGAGCTGTCTCAGCGCTTCACGCGCCAGACCATGGAGACCGTGAACGCGGCCGCCGCACGTTCGTTCGAGACGCTGAAGCGCTGAGCGATCACTGCACCGTTCGAGAATGGGCCGGCTCCGTAGATCGCGGGGCCGGCCTTTGCTTTCGATCTTTACCAATCTGCAAAGTCGTCGCCGCGGGTGTTGCCGATCGCGCACGCCTTGCGGCGTGGGTTCAAATGGATCGCTCTACCAATTGATCCACGTACGATATTCCAGTGAACACGCGATCGCCTCCGCCATCTCGGGGCGACGTGCTCCCCCGGAATCGACGTCCCATGCTGGCTCTCTTCGTCACCATTCGTTTGCTTTTCGCTACACAAACCCGAATTGCGCGCTAGGATGGGGGCATGCTGGGTTCGAGTTCACATATCGTCGTGCGTCGCGGTCGTCCGAGTGATGCCAAGGTTCTGTCCGAAATCTTTCGCGACAGTTGGCGAAACGCGTATGGCGGCATCATTCCGCATCAGCATCTCGAGAGCATGATCTCGAGGCGCGGTCCCAAGTGGTGGACGAGCGCGGTACGTTCGCGCGAGAGCCTGCTGGTGTTGAGCGTCGCCCGCGAGGTCGTGGGGTACGCGACCCTCGGGCTGTCCCGCACGCGTGGCCGGATCGGCAAGGCCGAAGGCGAAATCTACGAGATTTACCTTTCGCCTCTGCAACAGGGGCAGGGCCTGGGCGAGCATCTGTTCGAAGGGTCGCGTCACGCGCTCGAGCTGCGCGGCCACGCGGGTCTGATCGTCTGGTCGCTCGCCGACAATCAGGGCGCGCTCGACTTCTATTGGCGCCGCGGTGGCCGCCCGGTTGCCGAGACGGTGGAATTGATCGGCGGCGCGAAGCTCAAGAAGATCGCGTTCGAGTGGAATTGAACCCACTTTGCAGGGCAGATTTGGCCCCAGGCCGTAATCCGCCCACTATCATCCCGATGGACGAGCAATCGATCGGCTCGGCGCCATACGCCCTGCGCAACCGACCCACGACAACGACATCACATCGGGCCTTTGCCGGGAGCGCCCAGCACGATCGGAACGGCGGGACACGACTGCTTCTTCGCCTCGGCGATGGCCCAGGTCCGCGCGATCGCCATCGCATCCGGATTGGCCGATGCGTCGATCACCGCAAGTCGGCAGGAATCCTTCGGGTCGACCTTCGTCACCACGAGAACTTCGCCCTTCGCGGTATCGTGCGACGTGTGAAACCGCACGATCGTCGCGAACGGCACGATCCGGCCGCGCGTATCGTTCTCGACGCGCCATTCGACCGTCGCTCGCCGCTTTCCACCGAAGATCGTATTGAATGACGCCAGCGTCTGTTTGGACGATGTCCGCTTCTGCGGAGCGGGGCCGAAACCGATCATCTGGCGCAGGTCGCCCTCGGCGAAATAGATCGGATAGCCGCGCAGGCCCGGACACAGCCACGCACCGCCGTCGCGATGCTTCGACAGCCTGCGGCACTCCTTGAGTTCGATCGTCGAGAGCCGGCTCTTGTTGAGATCGACGGCGAATACCGCGCTGGAGGACGCAGCCACGCCGCAGAAGCCGAGGAGGCAAATGAGCGGGCCGACGAGCGAACGGGTTGGGCGGCCGGCAAGCTGACCGGCGAGAATGTTCGCTCGCATCTCCTGCCCCCGATCCCTGTTTCCCTGTTGACCTCTTGCACGGCCGGCACGCGGCGGCTCAAACGCCGCTGTTGTCGTTGCTCGCGGGCGGCGCAGTCGCGTTTTCGGCAGCCTTCACCGGCTTGGTGCCGCCCTTCGCGACCACGACCATTGCCGGACGCAGCACACGGTCTTCGATCATGTAGCCGAGCTGGAAGACCTGCGTTACCGTGCCCGCAGGCACCTCCGGGTTTTCCTGTTCCATCACGGCCTGATGCATGTTCGGGTTGAACGGCTCGCCCATCGGATCGATGCGCCGCACGCCGTGTCGATCGAGCACCTGCAGGAATGCCCGCTCGGTCATCACGACGCCTTCGACCACGCTCTTCAGTGGTCCGTCCTGCTCGCTCGCTCCAGGAGGAACGGCGGCGACGGCGCGCTGAAAATTGTCGGAGATGCCGACGATGTCGACGGCGAACTTGGTGATCGCGTACTTCGCGCCGTCGATCTTCTCGCGCTCCATGCGCTTGCGCAGATTGTCCATCTCCGCATGAGCACGCAGCAGCCTGTCGGTCAGATCGCCTTGCTGCCCTTCGAGTTCCTTCACGCGCGCCTCGAGCACGGCCACCATATCGGGCGCTGCCTGCGGCGGATCTTGCGGTGAGCCTGCCTGCTGACCCGTCTGCCCGCTGTCGTGCGGCTTCTCCTGATCGTTCATCTTGCCTCGTCTCATCGATCCCACGGGGGCGCGGAACGGCTCCGTGTCGTGTGTTATGTGCAGTGCAAAAAGCTCGGCCTGCATATCAGCCGTTGCTGCCCAAAAATCAAGTCAGCAGGCGGCCGACGAGCCGTGCAGTGTAGTCGACCATCGGAATGATCCGCGCATAGTTGAGGCGCGTCGGACCGATCACGCCGAGCACGCCGACGATCTTGCGCGCATTGTCCTGGAACGGCGCGACGATCAGCGACGAGCCCGACAGCGAGAACAGCTTGTTCTCCGAGCCGATGAAGATGCGCACACCGTCCGCACGCTCGGCGAGCCCGAGGAGCTGGATCAGGTCGCTTTTGGTCTCGAGATCGTCGAACAATCGCCTGATCCGGTCCAGGTCGTCCACGGCGCTGACGTCCGTCAGCAGGTTCGATTGGCCTCTGACGATGAGGCTCTTCCGGTCGTCCATGGAGCCGGACCATTCCGCGAGCCCCGCGTGGATCACTTTGCGCGTCAGGTCGTCGAGCTCGGCTTTGGCGGTCGCGAGTTCCGTCTCGACGCGCCTCAACGCTTCGCCGATGTTGAGGCCGCGGATGTTCGCGTTGAGGTAGTTGGCAGCCTCCGCCAGGGAGGACGGCGGCAACCCCGGCGGCACGTTGATGACGCGGTTCTCGACACCGTTGTCTTCACCGACCAGAACGACCAGCGCGCGCCCGGGATCGAGGCCCACGAATTCGATGTGCTTCAGCCGGCCGACCATCTTCTCCGCGAGCACGACACCCGCACAATGCGACAGGCCGGAGATCATCTCGCTGGCCTCCTTCAGCACCTGCTCGACGGAGGTCTGCTGGCGTACCTTGATCTGTGCTTCGATCTCCTTGCGCTCGTCGACGTTGAGTTCACCGACCTCGAGAAGGCCGTCCACGAACATGCGCAGGCCCTGCTGCGTCGGCATCCGGCCGGCCGAGGTGTGCGGCGCATAGATGAGACCGAGATGCTCGAGATCCGACATCACGTTCCGGATCGAGGCCGGCGACAGCGTTGTGGGCAGAACACGCGCCAGATTGCGCGATCCGACCGGCTCGCCTGTCGTCAGGTATTGCTCCACGATCCTGCGGAAGATGTCGCGGGAGCGATCGTTGAGGTTCGTCAGCTCGTTCGTGATGTCCGCCATGGTGTGTCTTGGCACTGACCTTCCCAGATGGGTACAGGTTTCTATCGTGTCAATGACCGCCCGGCGGGGGCAAGCCCGATGAGGCGAGCGGAGCCTGAGACACTAACGACCCACGACGCCGCCCGTCAAATGGCCATGGTGAACTCGCACGGATTCAGGCCTTGCAACGCGCGCTGTCGCCGGGCAGGCGCTTCCACAGCATCGTCTCGCTCAACAACTTGATGCCGGCATAGCCGAACACTTTCAATGTGTTCGCATCGGAGAGCGATAGTTCGAGGTTGAAATTCTTGCCTTCCTCTGGGTCGTAGATCCAGCCGTCCTGCCACTGGCCCTTGCCGACGTGCTTCAGCCCGCCGATGATTTGCAGCCCGCAGACGGGGCGGCCACGTTTGCCCGTATCGGGATTGAGGATATCGGTCCAGGGTTTGCCCTTGGGATCGAGCGGCTGCTTCAGCCACACGATCGTGCCGCAGAGTTCTGGTCCACAGTCCTTGACCTCGACGGCAGCCTTGCCGAGATTGTCGAGCCACAGGCCCGGGACGCTCGGAACCGCCTGCCGAACTCCCGCCTGGCCAGCTCCTGCCTGACCCAAAGCGGGCGGGGCGACGCCGTATGTACCGAAAAGCAGTCCGATGCCGGCAATGGCCGCTCCGATGCCGCCGATTGGAAAAGACTTCATGGTCGACCTCGTCGATATCTGATGTGACTTCGAGATGTCATGTGGCGCGGATCCCTCCGCACCGAATCACCACCGTTCACACATACCGGATAACCCGTCTCCCTCAGGGTGAGCCACGCAAAGGTAACGCTTTTCCCGGCTGAAATGGGGCAATCCGCGTCTGCCGCGGCAGGTGGCCCGAACGTGTCGCCCGTTCGTGTAGCCGATGCGTGTGGCACGGGTGTCTCATCTTTGATCCAAGTCATCCGTGCGGTTGTGCTCGCCACAATCGGACATTAGTTTGAGCGCAAAGGTGCCGCCTGCGATGTTCGCAGGGCCTCGGTGCCCGATCTTTGGTGCCCGATCCCTGGTGCCCGATCTTGCGGCCGGCGAAGTCCGGCAATGGCCTTGGCCGGCAGCGTCGTCGATTGATCGTGCGTCCTCCCTTCGCGAAGGCTCCATGAAAAAAACTCTCGGACTGTTCGGCATCTTCGCCCTCTTTCTGGTTGCGGTGTTCGCGGCCCTGGCCCTGTTTCCACCGGCCAACCTCGCCAAGCGCCTCCTGGTGGCGGGAGCGCGCGCCAAGACCGGCCTCGAACTCCAGATCAACGGGCCGTTTGCGCTGCGGCTGGTGCCGAGTGTGAGCCTTCGTATGGAAGGCGTGGTCCTGACCAATCCAGCGGAGCCCGGAAGCGCGCCGGTCGTCGTCTCGAAGGTCGTCGAGCTCGACGCGGGCTACGCCGCAGCCCTCGGCGCGACCCATACGCTCGCGCGGATTGCGCTGACCGACCCCGTCATCACGGTCGAGACCGACAAGCAGGGCCGCTACGTCTGGCAACCCGACGTCGCTGTGACCCGCGAGGCGCCGGCCCGCGCCACGCGGGGATTTGCGTTCGCTCGCGTCGACATCAAGGGCGGCACGTTGAGCTACCGCGACCAGCGCGACGGCATGGCCGTTCGGCTGGAGCGCGCCGACGCCGAGCTGCGCGACGTGCGACAGGACGGCATCGGCGAGGCGATCGTCAAATCGGGCGCAACGGTATTTCTCCAGCCGGCGACCGGCACCAGCGTCGAGGTCGGCGATCTCGATGCCAAGGCGACTTCGGTGGCCGCGGCCCGCATCGGCAGTCTGCAGGCCTCGGGCGCGAAAGTGCGCTGGCGCGATCGCACCCAGCCCTCCGGCATCGAGGCGACGAAGTTTACCGCCACCGCCGATGCAGTGGGCCTCGACGGCGCCGGCCGCATCACCTTCAACAGCGGTACGGTCGAGTGGCGCGATCCGGCCAACGGCAGCGCGCTGTCGGCCGAGAACCTGGAGACCGCCGCAGCCTCGATGAAGGGCGGTCGCCTCGCCGACGTGAAATTCCAGAGCAGCCGCTTCGCCTTCGCGCAGCCCGCCACCGGTTCGGTCAGCGTCGGCGGATTGGCCGGCACCGCCAGGTCCGCGCGCATCGATGCGCTCGACGACCTTGCGGTCAACGGCGCGACCGTTGCCTACGTCCTCGCAGCAAAGGGCCGCTTCGACGCATCTGGCTTCGCGGCGACCGCGAAATCCGTGACGCCGGCCGCCATCGACGACATCACCGTCAAGAGCACGACGGCCGCATTCGCCGCCGAGGGTACGGGGACGATCCGCGCCGGTGCAATGACGGCCGCGGCAAAGAACGCCACCGCCTCGCGGCTGCAGGGCTTCGCTTTCACGAGCACCACGGTGTCTGTCGCGCAGCCCACGCGAGCAGCCGGCGCTGCGCCTGCGCCTGTCGGCATCGACGAGGTCAGCATCGTCGCGCCGGTTCTGGCGTTCGGCGCCCCGGTCGACGCCACGGTCGCATTCACCCACAACAAGGATCGCGTCAGCGGCACCGTGAAGCTGCCCTCGCCCGAGGCCCTGGCGGCAGGTCCGGCCGTTCCTGCCAACGTCTCGCTGAAGGCGAGCCACGGTTCCGTTGATTTCGACGGGCGCATCGAGACCGGTGCGACGACATCCTTCAAAGGCCGCACACGCGCCGCGACGACATCCGTCGAGGCACTTGCGAGCTGGCTCGGCGTCTCCGTGCCGGCGACCGTCAAAGGCCCCGCCGATCTCGCCGGCGATGTCGACGCCACGGCGACGCGGGTGGCGCTCGCCAACGGCCGCATCGGCCATGGCGCCAACGTGCTCACCGGCAACGTCGCCGTCGATATCGCAGGCGCACGCCCGAAGATCTCCGGCAAGGTCGCCTCCGACAAGCTCGACGTGGACGCCTACCTCGGCGTCGCGCCGGTCAAGCCGCGTCCCAAACCGCAGCCCGGCGCAACGGCAGGCTCTGCGGGCGGTGGTAAGCCTCAGATCATCGAGCCCGAAGCGCCGCTGAGCGATGTGTTCAAGACCTACATGCGCGCGATGCTGGACGCCCCCGTGAAGCGTGGCGGCACGATGGAGATCCCCGCGGTTCCCGCCGAGGATCTGATCCCGGCGGCGACGCGGGCCAAGGCCAAGGCGACGACTCCGGCGTGGAGCGAGGAGAAGTTCGATCTGTCCGCCCTTCGCACGGTTGACCTCGACGTCGACTGGGTGGTCAAGAACGTGGCCGTGCGCGGTGCGCAGTTCGCCGTCCCGCAGCTCAAGACGGTTCTCGACGACGGCACCCTCACGCTCGAAGGCAGCGGTCTCGGCACCAAGGACGGCAAGCTCAGCGGCCGCGCCCGCATCGATGCGCGTCAGCCCGTGCCGTCGATCTCTGCCAACGTGAAGGGTGAAGGTGTCGATCTCTATGCGATGTCGGAAGCCTTCGGCGTGACGCCCCTGCTCGACGGTGACACCGGCATCGATGCCGACATCCGCTCGACCGGGAATTCGCAGAGGCAACTCGTCGAGCAGCTTTCGGGCACGGTGCGCACCAACATGGCCCAGGGGCACGTGCTGGGCTACGACCTCGGCAACATCACGCTCGGCACCGTCATCCGCTGGCTCACCGGCAACCGCGAGTACGATCCCGAGCGCCGTACGCCGGTGTCGGGACTGAATACGGATCTCAAGATCGAGAAGGGCGTGGTGAAGGAATCGACGGTCACGATGGGCGGCCCGCTGCTCGGCGTGAACGCGGAGGGCACCATCGGGATCGTCGAGCAACGTCTCGATCTCAGTGGCCGCGCGCGTATCGCCTCGTTCTTCAGCGGGCTGCCGTTCCGCGTGTTCGGCAGTTGGCAGCGCCCCACCGTCCAGCCGGACCTGAACCTCGCCAGCGTGTTCTCGCGCTCGGCCCCCGGCGAAGCGACACTCGCCGACATCATCGCCAACGCCGACATCAAGCCCGATGCGGAACTCGCCCTCCTCATCGGCCGCGTGATGCAGAAGGCGGGGCCCTCTGGCCTCGACGCGGGCACCCGCGCCTTCCTCGAAGGCATCCAGAAGCGCGCCATCGGCAATTGATTTCAGATCAACGGTGTCATCCTCGGGCTCGTCCCGAGGACCCATTTTGCAAAATGCGCCGGATTGCCGAGCTGGTTCCGACTGTGCCGCCGGGACGATGGGTCCTCGGGACGCGGCTTCAGTCCTGACGGACTTCAGCCTTGCCCGAGGATGACACCGATTTGGATTTCGAATGCGGCAGGACATCATTGCTGGCTGCATCACACCCATTGCCGCTCGCCGCCGGTTCGCCCTAATGTCGCCGCTCACCGCGAACGCGAGCGCAGGAGACGGCGATGGACACACCGGCATTCAACCAGGGCGGCAACGCCGCGTTGGGCTTCGAATGGCCCGGCGAGGACGTCTCGCGCGTGCCGTTCCAAGTCTACACGGATCAGGCGATCTACGACGCCGAGCAGGCGCGTATCTTCCAGGGGCCGACCTGGAACCTGCTGTGCGTCGAAGCAGAGATCCCCAACCCCGGCGACTACCGCACGAGCTACGTCGGCAACGCCCCCGTCATCGTCACGCGCGACGAGACCGGCCGGATCAACGCGCTGCTCAACCGCTGCGCACACAAGGGCTCGCTCGTCTGCTACAAGCCGCACGGCAATGTGCGCGAGCTGACCTGCGTTTATCACAACTGGGTCTACGACCTCACCGGCAAGCTGACCGGCGTCGCCTTCAAGCGCGGTGTCGGCGGCAAGGGCGGCTTGACCGACGACTTCGACATCACGCAGCACGGGCTCAGGCGCCTCCGCGTCGAAACCTACAAAGGCATCGTGTTCGGCACGTTCTCCGACGAGACGCCGCCCTTCGTCGACTACATCGGCGGCGAGCTGGCAGCCTGTATCGATCGCGTGATGATCAAGCCGCTCAAGGTGCTCGGCTACCACTCCCAGATCCTGCCGAACAATTGGAAGCTCTATTCCGAAAACCCAAGGACAGCTATCACGCGAGCCTGTTGCACGTGTTCCACAACACCTTCGGCATCGTGCGGCCGTCGATGGGCGGCGGCATCAAGCTCTCGCCGAACGGCTGGCATCATTTGAGCTGGACCGAGCGCGTCGCCCTCGACCACCAGGCGACCACGCGCGAGAAAGTGCGCTCACTCAAGGATCAGTACAAGCTCGCCGATCCCTCGATGATGGCGCACAAGCTGGAACTCGGCGATCTCGTGACGAACTCGATCCAGAGCGTCTTCCCCGGCACGGTGGTCCAGCAGATCCAGAACTGTCTCGCTGTCCGCCAACTCGTGCCGCGCGGCGTCGACAAGTCCGAGCTGTTCTGGACCATCCTCGGCTTCGAGGACGACGACGCCGAGATGATCGAGCATCGCCTGAAGACCAACAACCTCGTCGGACCCGCGGGCTTCATCTCGATGGAGGACGGCTGCGTCGGCGGCTGGGTGCAGCACGCCGCCCAATCCGATCCGGACGCCCAGACCGTCATGCCGATGGGCGGGCGCACCATCGAGCCGAGCCAGGGCAGCCGCGTCACCGAAAGTGCGGTTCGCGGGTTCTGGAAAGCGTGGCGCGAGTGCATGCACGTCTAGCATTTTTACGTCACGTCATCCTCGACCGAGGTGCGCCGCAGGCGCGCGAGTGTCGGGGACCCAGCACAAGAAGCGCCGAAGGCACCTTATGAATTCCACGACGAAGCCACCCCTCTTCCAGGACACGTCCGCCGAAGCGCTCGCCATGCGCGCCCGGATCGATGCGTTCAACGCCGACTACGCCAACGCCATCGACAGCGACCGCCTGGAAGAGTGGCCGCAGTTCTTCACCGCAGATGGCGTCTACCGCGTCATTACCCGCGAAAACCGCGAACGCGGGCTACCACTCAGCCTCATCTACGCGACCGGGCGCGGCATGCTGTCGGACCGCATCACGGCGCTTCGCACTGCCAATATCTACGAGCCGCACGTTTATTGCCATCAGGTGAGCGCGACGAAGCTCATCGGCCGCGACGGCGACGGCTGGCGCGGGCAATCGAACTTCACCGTTGTCCGCACCATGATCTCCGGACCCATGATCGTTTTCGCCGCCGGCCGGTACGCAGACCGCTTCGTCGAAACGGACGGCCAGCTCCTTCTCGCCGAGCGCACCTGCATCCTCGACAGCAAGCAGGTGGACACGTTGCTGGTGATCCCGGTTTGACCCGGTCACCTTCCCCGCTTGCCCTTCCCCGCTTGCGCTCCCGGAGACCGCGACCTCGCGGTCATCCGGGATCTTGCCCCGAGGGCGTTTTGCACTGTGCTGTCCGTGGCGGAGGTAACCGGTCGCGTTCGACAAAGCCGCGGCAAGACCCCGGCTCTCGGCTCCCGCCTCGGCCGGGGGCGCGTGAGTGGAGATGACGGCGTTCCCTCCCTTGCGCTCCCGGAGACCGCGACTTCGAGGTCATCCGGGATCTTGACCCGAGGGCGTTTTGCACTGTGCTGTCCTTTCTGCACCCTGCAGAGACGTCATTTCCTCAGGTCGAACGCCCCGCTGCCGCCGCCGCCCGACAGGAATGCCGAAAGCCGGTCGCCGCGCAGCGTGACCCGGATCGAGCCGGAAATGTCGTACTCGCGGTTGTAGAATTGGCCCGCGAATTCGCCTCCGGATACCTGTCGCAGGGTTGCGGATTGCACGATGCGTACCGAAGACGTCGCGCAGATGGCGTTCATGCTGAAGGATCGTGGCGTCTGCTGTTTGAAGCTTGCCCGGCATCGCGCACGCTCGACGTCGCCGGAAGGCAGGACTACCCGACCGCTCCCGCTCCATGATCCCTTCAGATTGGCGGACTGCGCGGTGGCCTTGTTCGCGACGCCATCGCCGAACGTCGCCGCGATTGTCGCGAGTGCGCAAGCCATCGTAAAGGCGCGGGACATGACATAGGGCATGACACTGACTTTCATTGATGTGGGCATCGGCTCGAGCGCGATGACATCGAACGGGTTGCACGCTCGTTCGGTTCCCCGCAATCCACTTCATCTTGGTGCGCGGCAGGTCGAACGCAAGACCCGACACGTCGGCTGAAGCTTCTACCGGAGAAGAGACAAAAATAGAGGGAGTTCGAGGGATACATCCCTCGATGGAGCGCGAGGCAAGCCTCGCTTCGCGCGGCGCGCGAAATCCCGATCCACAGCACAGGCGCGCGAGGCCCCCACCTCCGCCCCCGCGCCGCGTCAATCCAGATCGAACTTGTCCTTGTAGTCGATCTTGAGTGCGGGATCCTGGTCCGGCTTCGACAGCACGCAGTTGCCGACGACGAGCGTCTCCATCTCGCAGCCCATGAAGCAGCGGAACGCATCCTCCGGCGTATGCACGATCGGCTCGCCGCGCACATTGAAGCTGGTGTTGACGACGACCGGGCAGCCCGTGCGCTTCTTGAATGCCGAGATCAGTTGGTGATAGCGCGGGTTTGTCTCGGCGTGCACGGTCTGGATGCGCGCGGAGTAATCGACGTGCGTGATCGCCGGCAGATCGGAACGCGGTACGTTGAGCTTCTCGATTCCGAACAGTGCCTCCTGTTCCGCCGTCATCGTGCGGCGGCGGTTCCGCTTCACGTCGGCGACCATCAGCATGTACGGGCTTTCGACTTCGTGCTCGAAGTAGTCGCCCACGTCTTCGGCGAGAACCGACGGCGCGAACGGCCGGAAGCTCTCGCGATACTTGATCTTGAGATTGAGGTTCTTCTGCATTTCCGGATTGCGCGGATCGCCGATGATCGAGCGGGCGCCGAGCGCACGCGGCCCGAACTCCATGCGGCCCTGGAACCAGCCGATGGCGTGCCCCGCTTCGAGCGCGTCGACGGTACGCTCGACCATGTCGGCTTCGGAGTGCGACGTGAAGCGCGCACCGGCGGCCGTGAGCCGCTTCTCGATGTCGGCCTGGTCGAACTGCGGGCCGAGGTACGAGCCCTTCATTCCGTCCATGGCGCCGTTGAGATGGCGGGGCTTGCCCGCGTGCATCGAGTGTGCGGCATAGGCAGCGCCGAGCGCGCCACCCGCATCGCCGGCGGCCGGCTGCACCCAGATGCGCTCGAACGCGCCATCGCGCAGGATCTTGCCGTTGGCAACGCAGTTGAGCGCGACGCCGCCGGCCATGCAGAGGTTTTTGATGCCGGTCGACTTCGCGAGATCGCGCGTCATCCGCAGCACGACTTCTTCCGTGATTGCCTGTACGGACGCGGCGAGATCCATGTCACGCTGCGTCAACGGACTTTCAGCCTGGCGCGGTGGCGCGCCGAACAGCTTGTCGAATTTCTTCGACGTCATGGTGAGGCCGGTCGCGTAGTTGAAATAGCTCTGGTCGAGCCAGAAGCTGCCGTCGGGCTTCACGTCGATGAGGTTGTCGAGAATGAGTTGCTTGTATTTCGGCTCACCGTAGGGAGCGAGGCCCATCACCTTGTACTCGCCCGAGTTCACGCGGAAGCCGGTGTAGTAGGTGAACGCGGAATAGAGCAGGCCGAGCGAGTGCGGCCACTGGATTTCCTTGACGGTCTCGAGCGTCGAGCCGCGACCGATCGCGACCGAGGTGGTCGCCCACTCGCCGACGCCGTCCATGGTGAGGACGACGGCCTCTTCGAACGGCGACGGATAGAAGGCCGACGCTGCGTGGCTCTGGTGATGCTCCGCGAACAGCAGCTTGTCCTCGATGCCTTTGCCGGAGGCGGAGAACGCAGCGAGGTCCTTCAGCATGCCGGGCTTCTGGAACAGCTTTTCCTTGAGCCAGACCGGCAGCGCCATTTTGAAAGAGCGATAGCCGCCCGGCGCGTTGGCGAGATAGGTCTCGAGCAGTCGCTCGAACTTCAGTAGCGGCTTTTCGAAGAACACCACGTGGTCGAGATCGTCGAGACCGATGCCGCCTTCCGCGAGGCAATAGCGGATCGCATGCTCCGGAAAGCCCGGATCGTGCTTCTTGCGTGTGAACCGCTCTTCCTGGGCGGCGGCCACGGGCTTGCCGTCGACCAGCAGTGCCGCAGCGCTGTCATGATAGAAGGCGGAGATGCCGAGAATGCGCATATGCCGGTTCCGTGCCTCGAGCTGACCACGTAAGCAGAACACGGTGCCGCAGGTCTCCCCGCGGCATCGCGACGGTAGATGTCCGTTCGGGCGCAATGCGCCGTCGTGACATCAGAAAACTGTATAGATGAACGGTGCGACCGCCGAGCCTTGCGCCAGCACGAGCAGCCCGCCGACGATCAGCAGGATCGTGATGACCGGAAGCAGCCACCACTTCCGCCGCGCATTCATGTAGGCGACGAGTTCTTTAACTAGCGACAGCATGTCTGGGCCTCGCGGGTAGAGAGTTGCACGGGGGTGGCCGGCAGCGGCAGGTGCCGTGCGGTGCTCCGGTTTGTCTGGTCGCAATTCGATACGATCACTGTGGCGGCAATTCAATTGTCATGCCAGCAACGCCTGCTCGCAATCGTGTCAGAACTGGTTCTTCATGCTGCTGCTCTCGAGCTTGTCGTGGCGGACCCAATAGGTGTCGCCGGTGGGGCGGCGGCGGCGCAGCGGATCGCGGACCAACTGCATCAGCAAGCCGGCCGGCACGATTGCCACGAGAAAAAGCACGCCCATGACGATGGGGTTCATGACCTTGCTGAGAAGCAGCGCGAACTTCATCCAGACGATGTTGAGCGGTCTGATGGCGATCGGCACGAACATGCTGACGGCGCCGAGGATGGCGGCGATGCCCAAGGCGACGGCCATCACCGTTCCATTGCCGCGCCAGAAATAAGCGACGATGAGCGCGACGGCGGTGAACACGAGGCCCGTCGACCGGTCGGGCGGCAGCGGCAACTCGGGACGATCGTAGTGTTCGTGGAAGTTCTTCGCCCCCATCGGCAGTCCCCCGAGCGCAAACACAGCGATATGCACCATCTGGATGCGCGCAGGCATCAGTGGCATCTGCTCAATACATCAACTCGCAATTGGAGACCGGCAATTTGCGACACGGGAACTTCATGGTCCAGAAAAAAACGGAAGCCGCAGCATGGCGACGGAAACTAAAGTTAATGACAATCCGCTGTAGACGAAGCTCCCTGGTGCGCGATCAATCTGCAGCAGTTGAGCCGTCACGCGGATAGGGGCAGATTCGCACGATGGGTAGCTGTCGCTTGGGACAATAATTCGATGTCGTGATGACGATTGTTCGCAGTGGCACTTCTCGAACGCCGAAACACCGAATGCCTTGGATGAGCCGGCCGCATGATCTTGCCGAATATTGATCGGGAGTTGAAGTAATGTCGAGTTCGACAAGCCATTTGAAGGTGGTTGGCGTCAATATTGCGATCTTGTTGGTTGGTCTTGTCGTTGTCGAGTTGTTTTTCGGGACGTGGTTCAGCCAGACGCACGCACTGTATCAATTCACTAAGCCGCGCAATGTGAACCTGGATCAGCCGAACGCGCTCCCGGTCGGTCGTCCGAGGATTCGCTATGTGCGGGATGGTTTCGGTTTTCGCGGATTGGACGCAAAAGTATCCGAAATCGATATCATAACCGTCGGCGGCAGCACTACGGATCAGCGATTGCTGGACGAAGAGGAAACCTACCAATCCGAAATGAAGCGGCTGGCGATGAAGGACGGCAAGCGTCTGGTCATTGCCAATGCCGGGATCGACGGACAGACCACGATCGGACACATTCACAATTTCTCATCGTGGTTCAACAGTATTTCCGGTCTGAAAGCCAAATATATTTTATTCTACATCGGGATCAATGATCTCCTCAGACTCGACAACGATGTCGACGAGGTCCACGACGCGACTGCGCCGCAGTCTCCCTTGCTGCGCCTCCAGCTGTGGGTCCGCGACAAATCGGTGATCTATCAGAGTTATCTGATCGTCAAGCGAGGCTTTTCGAAGGAGAATCACAGGGTTGCACTGGATGTGAGCAATTTTGCGATCGGCGATGGGTTGGTTGAGAAAGAGGTGTTGGATCAGAAAGTGCTGACGGTTCTGAATGAAAAGACGGAGCCGTTGGTCGGTCGGGTCGCAAAGCTGGCCGCCTTGAGCCGGGAAATGAATGCAAAACCTATTTTCGTGACCCAAAGGAGCAATCGCTGGGACCGGCGTGATCGCAGGATCTTCGGAAAGCCGTCCTACAAGCCGGACTACCACGAGCGGGCTTTCAAGTCGCTTGGGCCGATAAACGGCGTCGACATTCACAACATCGAGCGAATGGTGGCTGATGCCGTGCTCAGGGGCTGCCGTCGGGAGACGGCAATCTGCATCGACTTGTTCGATGAGGTCGAATTCGACAACAAAGCCGATTTCTACGATACGATCCACACGACGGCATCTGGATCTCGAAAGATCGGAGAATACCTCTACAAGCGTCTCGGGCCGCTTCTCGGTAATGCAGCCGGGGTGAACGGGGTGAAAAAGGCAGAATGACCCGTCCCCTTGCGGGCAAACGCCAAGCCATCAGGGCAACGCCTGCTCGGAATCGTGTCAGAACTGGTTCTTCATGCTGCTGCTCTCGAGCTTTTCGTGGCGGACCCAATAGGTGTCGCCGGTGGGGCGGCGGCGGCGCAGCGGATCGCGGACCAACTGCATCAGCAAGCCGGCCGGCACGATTGCCACGAGAAAAAGCACGCCCATGACGATGGGGTTCATGACCTTGCTGAGAAGCAGCGCGAACTTCATCCAGACGATGTTGAGCGGTCTGATGGCGATCGGCACGAACATGCTGACGGCGCCGAGGATGGCGGCGATGCCCAAGGCGACGGCCATCACCGTTCCATTGCCGCGCCAGAAATAAGCGACGATGAGCGCGACGGCGGTGAACACGAGGCCCGTCGACCGGTCGGGCGGCAGCGGCAACTCGGGACGATCGTAGTGTTCGTGGAAGTTCTTCGCCATTTTCCTCGATCTCCCGGCTGGCAGCCAATCGCGCCGATGTTGCAACGCGTTGACCCGAATTGGCCCTGGCGATATATACCGCCCATGTCTGCCGTCCGAGACCCTGGTCCCGGGCGGCGCAACTGCTTGTGCTTCGGCATCCTGCTCGCGCTCTGCAAGATCTCCGCCATACGGCGCTCTCGGCGGACAATGCAAGCGTGACGCCCAGTGCCCGGACTTGTGCCCCGACCGCTCACCAGCTTGCCGGGTCGTACCGGCAAGTCTGGTGCAGCCGGACGACTACCTGAAATATCGAAGCAACCATCACCCAACGTGAGATCAGAATGGCAAATACATCGTCTGCTCAGAAGGCCACGCGTAAGATCGAAAAGCGCACCGAGGTCAACAAGTCGCGTGGCACCCGCATGAAGACCGAGATCCGCAAGGTCGAGGAAGCGATCGTCGCCGGCGACAAGAAGATTGCGCTGGCTGCGCTGAAGGTGGCGGAGCCGGTGCTCGCCCGCACGGGCCAGAAAGGCGTCGTTCATAAGCGCACGGCGAGCCGCAAGGTCTCCCGCCTGACGAAGCGCGTCAACGCGATGGCCTGAAGCGGAGCCGCGGCCGCGCTACCGAACGCCGCTATCGAGCCCGTACGAGGCTCGCATGAGCGACGCGCGGCTGGTTGCGGCAGCTTCGCCCGTGTCGGAATGGAACGGGCTCGGCGGCCTCGCTCGTCCGATTCTTGGATTCGTTTCAATGAGAAGCCCCGATCCCGGCCCTGGGATCGGGGCTTTGTCTTACCCACATTCTGCCTGTGGAGACCCCGGCAGCGCTTTTTCTGGATTGTGACAGATCAGCAACAAAACTGCTTCGTCCCGAACCCTCGCTGATGGCGTTCGGACGTCTGCTCCAACCGCCTTCCGGGCTTGAATCTGCGGTCCCTTTCTGGTCCGCGCAGCCGATCCGCGATGGGTTCTGGGCGCCGTTTCCGTCTCCTTCTCCCGGACGAAAAACGCCGCCCACCATCCCGCCGCATCGTCGCCCCCGGCCCTTGGACAGCTGCCTCGGATTCATCCACAGATTCAGCAGGTTTTCCATCGATCTCCTGTGGTTGGACCTATTTTCGCCCACAGGGGTGCTTCGCGCCGCCGGCTTCGCCTGCCATCTTCCAACCTTGACCGCGCCACCCCCGCGTGGTTAAGAATTGCGTGTTGCCAGCGTGGCTGCCCGATCGAGATCGCTCTGAGCGAGTCCTTTGGGAGCATTGGTTCGGTTCGTGGTGGTCTGCATCGAGTATCGGCAGTTGCTTCCGCGGAGTTCGACTTTGGCTGGATTGTAAATCTTCTGGAGCGTGTGTTTGTTCTGGCAGATTTAGTGTGCGTTATACATGGCGTTTGCTTCTGCAAGCCTGCGGTGAATGGCGGTTCATCGGTATAGCGCATGCGTGAGGAGGTAGCATGGGGTTGTCTTCAGCGGGGACCGGTGGTGCCGTCGAGATCGACGATGTCACGGTTGAAGAAGTCTGGGTCAGATTGAAATCTGATCCCAAAGCGGTGCTGGTCGATGTCCGCACCAAGGCCGAGTGGAGCTTCGTCGGTGTTCCCGATCTGACTCCCGTCGGCAAGAAGCTGCACTTGGTCGAGTGGCAGACGTTCCCTGCGGGTCAGGTCGATCCGCAGTTCGCCGACAATCTGACGAGCGCCCTCGAAGCGGCGTCGGTCGGCAGGGACGACGAGATCTTCTTCATTTGCAGATCGGGCGGCCGCAGCAAGTCGGCAGCCCAGGCAATGGCAGCCAAAGGCTATTTGCGCTGCCGGAACGTAGCGGACGGGTTCGAGGGGCCTCTCGATCCGCGGCGCCATCGGGGCGGAACGGGCGGATGGAAATCTGCCGGCCTGCCTTGGCAACAGACCTGACGATCTAACTGAGCGTATCCGGAGTTTTGCTGGCGCCCAGGATGCGGCTGGGCGCCGAGCAGGATCGACGTGTTTCAACCAATGATGCGGGGAACATCATGGCCAACAATACAAACAGAGCAGTTCGACAATCTCACAATGACGGCTTCGGCGAGGCGTCTTCACGCTTCGAGGCCGGTGGTGTCGGCGGTGACAGCATGCTGCCGGGGATGCCCGGAACGAGCGATGCCGCGACGATGCTGGGGAACGACAACGTCGTCTCCACGGACGATCGCGGCATCGAAGGGCGCGGCGCGAAGGCCCGTGTTCTGCTGCGGCGGCAGCTCGGCGAGGAGGTCTATTCGAGCTGGTTCAACTCGATGGAGTTCGACAGCTTCGATGGCGAGGTCATTCGCCTCACCTTCCCGACGAAATTCCTGCGCAACTGGGTGCAGTCGCATTACGTCGACACCCTTCTCAAGTGCTGTGCGGCCGAGTTCGATGGCGTCAAGTCCATCGAGGTCGACTTGCGTCAGCCCGCGGGAATGATCACGGCCCGCCCGGTCATGGAGCAGGTTCAACGCGAGACGCGCACCGAGACATCGCCGGCGATCGCGCCGATGGTCCCTGGTCCGCGCCCCCAGAGCCCCGCTCGTGCCACGGGGCCGCAACTCGGCCGTACCTTCGTGGGCGGGTTCGAGGGCTCGCCGCTCGATCCGCGTTACACGCTCGACAGCTTCGTCGTCGGCTCGTCCAACCGGATGGCCCATGCCGGCGCTACCCAGGTCGCCGAGACCGTTCGCGCGGGCTCCACGTCCAGCATCAATCCGCTCTTCATCCATGCGCAGGTTGGGCTGGGCAAGACCCATCTTCTCCACGCCATCGCGTGGGAGGTCCAGCGTCGCGCCCCCGCGGCTCAGCTATTGTATCTTACGGCCGAGCGCTTCCGCTATCAGTTCGTCGAGGCTCTGCGCTCGTCCGATCCGCTGGCGTTCAAGGATAAGTTCCGCTCGATCGACATCCTGCTGATCGACGATCTCGAGTTCCTGCACGGAACCCAGACCGAGCAGGAGTTCGACCACGTGATCAACTCGCTTCTCGACGGTGGCCGCCAGGTCGTCGTGGCCTCGGCTCGCCCACCGAGCCAGATGGAGAAGCTCAACGACCGGATGCGCTCGCGTCTGCAGCGCGGCCTCGTCGCCGAGATCGGGGCTCTCGATCCGGAGCTTCGCCTGAAGGTGCTCGAGAAGCGGATGCAGGAGAAGCGTCAGCTCGATCCTTCGTTCGAGATCGCGCGCGACGTGCTGGTGCAGTTGTCGGATCAGATCACCGAGAGCGGCCGCGAGCTGGAGGGTGTCATCACCCGCCTGCACGCCACGTGGCAGTATATGCGCCAGCCGATCACCCTCGATGTTGCCGAGCAGGCGATCCGCGACCTGATCCATGGTCAGGAGCCGCGCCGTATCAAGATCGACGAGATCCTGAAAGTGATCTCGCGCCACTATGGCGTGCCGAAGACCGATCTGCTGTCCGAGCGCCGCCATCGCTCCGTCGTATGGCCGCGACAGATCGGAATGTATCTGGCCAAGCAATTGACCTCAAGATCGCTACCCGAAATCGGTCGCCGCTTCGGTGGCCGCGATCACACCACCGTGTTGCACGCGATCCGCAAGATCGAAGCGCATCTGGCCGCCGATTCGCGGCTGCAGACCGAGCTGGACGAGCTGAAGAAGCTGCTTGGTCAATGATTTGGTGAATGTTCGGTCGCCAGCGAAGTGCTGCAGGCCGAACATTCGCTCAATCTCGGGTTGCCGAAGGTGGCCCGGTCCAACGAACTGACTACGGTGGGACGGCGTTCCGTCCCGCCGGTTTTGTCGTTTCGTTGCAATGTTCCGCTGCTCACTGTCGTCTGACAGTGGACCGTTGGCCGTCCAGTCCATTCAGGCACTTGCAAATTCGGCGATCCCGGCTCAAGTTGCATTTACGCGAATCAAC
Organism: uncultured Devosia sp.; assembly: GCA_964574325.1. GTDB lineage: Bacteria > Pseudomonadota > Alphaproteobacteria > Rhizobiales > Hyphomicrobiaceae > CAMDPA01. Next base: position 131,491 of record CAZNMY010000003.1, read on the forward strand.
GTCCCCGGCAGCGTCGGTCGGTGTCGGCTTCGGCTATCCGGAGCACGCCGCCCCGACTCTGGCTGCAGTCTTGCCGTCTCTGGCTGCAGCCGAAAGGAATTACGGGTACGAGCGGGACTTCGAGCGGCCGACTGAACGAAAGGCGCCTCATGCGGATTGTGATTGAACGCGGAGACCTGTTGCGGGCATTGGGTCATGTGACCAGTGTCGTCGAGCGCCGCACGACTATACCTATACTCTCCAACGTGCTGATCCGCGCCACCGGCGACATGCTCGAGTTCAAGGCGACGGACCTCGAACGCGAGGTGATCGAGCAGGCTCCGGCGACGATTATGACCCCTGGCGCCATCACCGTGCCCGCGCACATGCTGCACGACATCGTGCGCAAGCTGCCGGACGGCGCCCAGGTCGAGTTGACCCGCGACGCCGAGCGCGATCGGGTGACGCTGACGTCGGGGCATTCCCGCTTCGCGCTGCAAACCCAGCCAGCCGAAGATTTTCCAGACCTCGCCGTCGGCGAGATGACGCACACCTTCGAAGTTGGCGCGTCTGATCTCAAGCGGCTGATCGACAAGACGCGGTTCGCGATCTCCACCGAGGAGACCCGCTACTATCTCAACGGTATCTTCCTGCACGTCGCCGCCACCGGCAACAAGCCGACCCTGCGCGCCGTCGCCACGGATGGCCACCGCCTCGCACAGGTCGAGCTGCCCCGGCCGAGCGGCTCGGACGGCATGCCCGGGGTCATCATCCCTAGAAAGACCGTCAACGAGCTGCATCGCCTGATCGAGGATGGCGGCACGACGGTCACTATCGGCGTTTCCCCGGCCAAGATCCGCTTCGAGACGGGCACCGTGACGCTCACCTCCAAGCTGATCGACGGGACGTTCCCGGATTATGGCCGCGTCATTCCGCAGAACAACGACAAGGAGCTGAAGGTTTCCAACGCGCTGTTCATGAACGCCGTCGATCGCGTGTCGACGATCGCGAGTGAACGTGGCCGTGCCGTCAAGCTCAACATCACCGGCGACAAGCTGGTTCTGTCGGTGACGAACCCGGAAGGCGGCAGCGCCACCGAGGAACTCGATGTCGAATACGGCGCATCGCCCCTCGAAATCGGCTTCAACGCTCGCTATCTGCTCGATATCGCCGGACAGCTCGAAGGCGAATCCGCGGTATTCAAGCTCGCCGATCCCGGTGCACCGACCATGGTCCGCGACAGCGCCGACGAGAGCGCGCTCTACGTGCTCATGCCGATGCGGGTGTAACAGCAGCGCCGGGGCACGAGGCAGATGACTTTGGACGAATTGGTGAGGCAGCCTGCATTTTTGAGTGCCCTGATCGCTGCAAGCGTCTCGTTGATGATTGCTGTGCCGACGATATGGTTGGGCAGAAACACATGGCGTCAAGCAAGACTGACTTATCTTTCGAACCGGGAAGCTAGGATCGAGGATCTTTACGACCGGCTGATGGACTACCGGTTGAAGCATCCGGAGGTGTTCAGGCTCAGTCGGGGATGGACGCCCGAGTGCTTGACCAAGATCTATACACAAGTTGACGAGGTGGAAAAGGACTGGGCGATTTACGTTGGCTATGTCGAGCTCTGCATCTCATATTGCAATGTCGTCCTCTATGCTCAGCGACGTCGCCAACTCGATGCAGATGTCTATGCGTCGCATCATCAGCCCTTGGTTAAGATGCTGATTACCGAGCATTTCCCCATCATGCACCAGTTCTCCCAACAAGGCTTCGCATCAACGGCGATCGCTGACTTTATCGTGCGCGAGCGCAAGCTTGGTTGGAACTGGGAAGAGGTATACGCGACGATGGATCAGGTTCGTGATCGAAGAGCCAAGAGTTGATTCCAGGGGCAGGCTTAAGTGCCCGATGGCAAATCAGGTCGGCGTTCTTGGTGCCGCGCCGGTATCGTCGGTACCATCTTTGACGGCACGCCTCTGGGTCGAGCGCATCCTGCTGACCAACTTCCGCAGCTATGCCTCGGCGACCCTCGAAGTCGGTCCCGCCCCCGTCGTTCTGCTCGGCGAGAACGGCGCCGGCAAGACCAATCTTCTCGAGGCGGTCTCTCTGCTCGCCCCCGGTAGCGGACTGCGCCGCTCGGGCTACGGAGAACTCTCGCGCATCGGCGGTTCCGGCGATTGGTCGGTCGCCGCCCGCGTCGCCACCCGTGATGGCGCCTGCGACATCGGCACCGGCCAGCGCCCGCAACCGGCCAACGCCGAGCCGGCGCGTCAGGGCCGTATCGTCCGCATCGACGGCGAGGCATCGAGCCCCGGCGCGCTCGCCGACTATATCGACATGGTCTGGCTGACACCGGCGATGGACGGCCTGTTCACCGGCCCCGCCGCCGAACGCCGCGCGTTTCTCGACCGTCTCGTGCTCTGCTTCGACGCCGGCCATGCCCCGCGCTCGGCACGTTTCGAGCGCGCGATGCGCCAGCGCAACCGCCTGCTCGAGGAGAATGGTGCCCCCGCTTCGACCAAGAACGTCCTGCTCGACGGCCTCGAGATGCAGATGGCGGAAGCTGGCGTCGCGATGGCCGCAGCACGCCTCGAAGCGGTCGTCGCCCTCGAAGCCCAGAGCACGATCCGTCGCGCGCGCGATGCCGCTTCGGCGTTTCCCTGGTTCACGCTGGTGCTCGAAGGCACGTTGGAATCCGAACTCACCACCCACGCCGCCGTCGACATCGAGGACCGCTATCGCGCGCGACTGCGCAACGCCCGCGACCGGGATGCCGGCGCCGGCCGCACGCTGGAGGGCCCTCACCGGTCCGATCTCGCCGTCGGTCACGGACCGAAATCGATGCCCGCCAGACTGTCCTCGACCGGCGAGCAGAAGGCGCTGCTGATGGGGCTCGTCCTGGCCCACGCGAGTCTGATCGCCGAGCGGCGCGATGGTGCCCCGCCTATCCTTCTGCTGGACGAGATCGCGGCCCATTTCGACAAGGGCCGCCGGGCCGCGCTGTTCGACGAAATCCTCGCGCTCGGCGCGCAAGCCTGGATGACCGGGACCGATGAGCAGGCATTTTCCGCACTCGTCGGAAAAGCCACTTTCACGCGTGTCGAAGGCGCTGGAATCGCTATTCGCTCCACCCCCTCGCAGTGAGGTCTGGTGCCGCACCGGCCGGTAAAGTGTAAGTGTCTGAAATCGAGAAATAAATATGTCGTGGATTGGGCCTGGAAAATGCCTGTCTGACGGGCTTTTCGAGCGCGGCTGTGCTAGTGTTCCCCGACATCCGGAAAGATCATCGAGGACTGGGTCCGAATGACCGAATCTGCGGCCGCCAAAACGACGCCTCCTATGGACGATTACGGTGCTGACAGCATCAAGATGCTGAAGGGCCTGGACGCCGTCCGAAAGCGTCCAGGCATGTACATCGGCGACACGGATGATGGCTCTGGCCTCCATCATATGATCTACGAGGTCGTCGACAACGCGGTCGACGAGGTGCTGGCCGGCCATGCCAACCAGTGCGAGGTGACGCTCAACGCCGACGGCTCGTGCACCGTGCGCGACGACGGCCGCGGCATCCCGACGGGCATCAAGAACGACGACGACAACGATCCCAAGCGGTCCGCCGCCGAAATCGTGTTCACCGAGCTTCATGCCGGCGGCAAGTTCGACCAGAACTCCTACAAGGTTTCCGGGGGCCTGCACGGCGTCGGCGTTTCGGTCGTGAACGCGCTGTCGACATGGCTGCGCTGCCGCATCTGGCGCGAAGGCAAGGAGCACTACATCGAGTTCCGCGACGGCGTCGCGACGGCGCCCTTGAAGGTCGTCGGAGACGGCAATGGGGGCCGCGGCACCGAGGTGTCGTTCCTGCCGAGCCCCGCCACTTTTACGAAAGTCGAATTCGACTACATGACGCTGGAGCATCGCCTGCGCGAGCTGGCGTTTCTCAACTCCGGCGCCAGGATCGTTCTGACCGACGCGCGTCATGCCGACGTGAAGCGCGAGGAGTTGATGTACGAAGGAGGCACGGCCGCGTTCGTCCGCTATCTCGACCGCTCCAAGAAAGGTGCGATCGACGAGCCGCTGATGGTCACAGGCGACAAGGACGGAATCACAGTCGAGGTCGCGCTGTGGTGGAACGACAGCTACCACGAGAACATGCTGTGCTTCACCAACAATATTCCGCAGCGCGATGGCGGCACGCACTTGGCCGGCTTCCGCGCGGCGCTGACGCGCGTCATCAACAAGTATTACGAAGAGAGCGGCCTCTCGAAGAAGGAGAAGGTCGCGATCACGGGCGACGACGCCCGCGAAGGCCTCACCTGCGTCCTCTCCGTCAAGGTGCCCGATCCGAAATTCTCGAGCCAGACCAAGGACAAGCTGGTCTCATCGGAAGTGAAGCCCGTCGTCGAGAACGTCGTCGGCGAGCACCTCGGCGCCTGGTTCGAGGAGCACCCGAAGGAAGCCAAGCTCATCCTTGCCAAGATCGTCGAGGCCGCTCTCGCCCGCGAGGCCGCCCGCAAGGCCCGCGAGCTGACCCGCCGCAAGG